>JAZNIH010000029.1:0-11500 GCA_045577395.1 Acutalibacteraceae bacterium
CGAAGATTTTTTGAACAGAGGATTTTTGTCAAGCTGAGGCACAAAACACAGTGAATCCTTTTGGATTCACGAGTATTTTAACAAAAGATTGGCGGAAATCCTCGTTCAAAAAACTGTTTCGGATTACATTCGCCAACTTAATAAGCGAAAGGCATAAAAAAAGAGCGTACAGACCGCCCAACATATCCATCATATCAAATTTTAAGGGCAAAGTCAACAGTTTTTAGTAAACTTACATAAATTCTACTTTTTATGTTAAAAACTTAAGTCAACTTTGTACATTTTGGATATTGCAAATACCGTTTTTTTATGTTATATTATAGTCACAGAAAGGGAAAGGTGATACCAATGAACAGGTAATAACCGAAAGCTTCTTTTTAAAGGTTAAATAAGGAAATTAAAAAATCAACCAAAATTACCGAAACCAAAAAAAGTAAGAAAGATAAACCAAAAAACTTTTTACTGAAAGCTTAACCTTAAGAGAAGCGAAAAACAGACCTTCATTTCTTTGCTGAAGATATAGAGAAAATTTAAACAGAAGGCAAGGAAAGAAAAAGGGTCTCCAATCTGTAGAAAGAGAGGATAAAAAGATGTTAGATATCAAGAGTGAACAGGAATAACCCCCCGACCAGAAAAGATGTGTGAAGAAACATCGGTCCGGGGGTTATTTCTATTTCAGGCATATTTTTCCGTGCAGTCCCGAAGGGGGCTTTTTTTATTGCCCTTTTACAGATATTTTCTGAGCATAACACCCATTTCCTCTTCGGTACTCAGAAGCCTTTCGGCAATCTCTCTTGAGCGTGAGTCGGCATTCCTGTCGTTGTTGAGATATCCGCTGAGCTGACTTATGCCCATATTGCAGCCCTCAAGCATAAGCTTTGCAACGGTTTTGTCCTTGGGACTTTCAAGCATACGCACGTTGATTTTCATCCAGGACATCATCCTCGCCATAACCGAAGGATCCTTCCCCTCCTGCCCCGATTTGTTCAGGATAGCCTCAATTTCATTGTCAATATATTCGTGCTTGTTGAGATAATTTACCAGCTCATCACGAAGTGCCGCACTTTCTACGTCATCAAGCACCTCCTTGATTGAGTTTATTGCTGTTCTTGCTCCTGACTGAGTTTTTCTAAGAAGCTCCGTTGTTTCGTTTTCTGTCACGGTCATTCCCCTTTCAAAGTTGTTTCTGTAATATTGTTTGCATACTGCGGTTATTTATTCATACGGATTATACTAAGTGCAAAATGACCGATGCTTTCGCATCGGTCATTTTGCAGTAATTTGAATGAGGTAACTATGAAAACGAAAAATATACAAAATCAAAAGTAGTGTTGCACTACAACATAACTGTAACATTTGTGTCAAATTTAGTCAACAGTATAAATTAATTATTAACATCTTGTTAATAACTTTTGACGCCATTATTTCCTAATAGAAAAATGCTGTATATTTACAACCTTATAAATATACAGCATTCAGCTTATTTTTATTTTGGACCGAACATTGCAAGAAGGAAGCCCGCAGCAACTGCAGAGCCGATAACACCTGCAACATTGGGACCCATAGCGTGCATGAGAAGGAAGTTCTTGGGGTTGTACTTTCTGCCTTCATTCTGAGCAACACGGGCTGCCATGGGAACCGCAGAAACACCTGCTGAGCCGATGAGCGGATTGACCTTGCCACCGGTAACAATGTAAAGCACCTTACCGAGAAGAAGTCCGCCTACGGTCGAGAAGCAGAAGGCCGCAAGTCCGAGGAAAACAATCTTGAGGGTTTCAGCCTTAAGGAAGGTCTGTCCGTTGGTTGTTGCACCTACTGTAAGACCGAGCATAATTGTAACGATGTTCATAAGAGCATTCTGTGCCGTATCTGAAAGTCTGTCAACAACGCCGCACTCCTTGAAAAGGTTACCGAGCATAAGGAAGCCGAGAAGAGGTGCAACAGAAGGAAGAATAAATGCGCAGATAACAAGAACAACAACAGGGAAAACGATTTTTTCCACCTTTGAAACCTTGCGCAGCTGCTTCATTTCAACCTTGCGCTCCTTTTCGGTTGTAAGTGCCTTCATAATGGGAGGCTGAATGAAGGGAATAAGTGCCATATAGGAATATGCAGCAACGGCGATGGGACCTAAAAGATGTGATGCAAGCTTACCTGTAAGGAAGATAGCCGTAGGTCCGTCTGCGCCGCCGATGATAGCGATTGAAGCCGCTTCTTCAGGGGCAAAGCCTAAAAGTATTGCAACAACAAAGGCAACGTAGATGCCAAGCTGTGCCGCCGCACCAAGAAGAAGGGAAACGGGGTTTGAAAGAAGAGGTCCGAAGTCGGTCATACATCCGATGCCAAGGAAAATTATACATGGGAAAAGACCGGACTTAACACCCGCATATATGAGCCTGAGCACACCCGTATCATACCAATGGGCACCCTCGACAAGGTTTGAGGTATCCATAAGACCTGTGGGGTCATCCATAAGTCCTGCGCCGGGAAGATTTGCAAGAAGAATACCGAAGGCGATGGGTACAAGAAGAAGGGGCTCACACTTTTTTGCGATTGCGAAATAGAGAAGCACGAAGGAAACGAGAATCATCACAAGATTCTGCCACAGGAATGTGCCGTCATCTAAAAAAAGTGCATGGAAGCCCGAAGCTTCCCATAAGCCGATAAGAACGTCCTTTATCATTTTACTTCTCCTTTCTTTTCATCACCGATGAGCTTTATCGATCTGAAATTAAGTCTTTCGAGAGGAATACCGCTCTTGTCTGAAACGATAGCCATAATAACCGCCGCTTCCTTATCATCCACGTTTTCAAGCACGGGACCTGTATGAACAGGAGCTGAAGCAACAGGTGAAGGCACCGCAACTGTCTCAACAGCCGTCTCTTCAGACTTTTTTGAAACTGCAGACTCAATAGCTCTGATAGCCTTTGAAACAAGAAGGATAAGACAGGCTATTACCGCCAGAACCGTAATAACGGTAACAAGACCGATAAGTGCAACTGCCAGAGCTTCAGGCAAAGGCATTTTTAATGAATCAAACATTTTTGTCACTCCTTTGAGGAATTGTAAAAAAGAAGGGCCATCGGAAGCCGACAGCCCCTTGAACGTTTATTTGTTTTTCTTCTCGGGAAGGTTGTTAAGAGCGTTAACAAAAATAACGATAACTGAGGTTACGACGAAAATGCCGAGCATACCCTTGCCCATATACTGAAGAGAATCAACAAAAGCAGGAAAATCAATAGCAAAATTCATTTTTTATACCTCCTCTATTATCTGAAGAATGAAAGGATGAGACCGCCTGCGATAACGGAAGCAATCTGACCTGAAACGTTAACACCGATTGAGTGCATAAGAAGGAAGTTCTGATTATCCTCATCAAGACCCATCTTATGAACAACACGTGCTGCCATGGGGAATGCAGAAATACCTGCGGCACCGATCATGGGATTGATCTTCTTCCTTGAAACAAGGTTCATAAGCTTTGCGAGCATAACACCCGCGAAGGTATCGAAGATGAATGCGAAAAGACCGAGACCGATGATGAGAAGTGTGTCAAAGGTAAGGAATTCCTCAGCACGCATACGTGCGGCAATTGTAATACCGAGGAAGATTGTGATAAGGTTTGCAAGAACCTTCTGTGCTGTTTCCGAAAGAGAGTTGAGCACACCGCATTCACGGATAAGGTTACCGAACATAAGGAAGCCGATAAGAGCAACCGCATCGGGAGCAACAAGACCTACAATAATTGTAACAACGATGGGGAACAGAATCTTTGTAAGCTTTGAAGGCTGCTTACCCTGTGTGTTATCCATACGGATAAGGCGTTCCTTCTTTGTTGTGCAAAGCTTGATAATGAAAGGCTGAATAAGAGGAACGAGAGCCATGTAGGAATATGCGGCAACCATAATTGCGCCGACGTACTTTGAATCAAGCTCCATTGAAACAGCAATAGCTGTCGGACCGTCAGCAGCACCGATAATACCGATTGAAGCGGCGTCGTTAAGGTCAAAGCCTACAAGACGTGCAAGGCAAAGGGTAAAGAAGATACCGAACTGTGCCGCCGCACCGAAAAGCATAAGCTTCGGATTGGTCAGAAGCGGTGTGAAGTCAATCATTGCACCGATACCGATAAAAAGAACAAGGGGCATTATTTCGCCGAACTCGTTGTCGATACCGAAGCGGAAGAGAACGTCAATAATATGCTGAGCACCTGAGTTGGGAAGGTTGATAAGTATTGCGCCGAAGCCCATGGGAAGAAGGAGTGAAGGCTCCATTTCCTTTTTGACTGCAAGGTAGATAAGCAGTGCGCCTATCGCCCACATAGCAACCTGCCTCCACTCAAGGGTAGCAAAGTTTGAAAGTAAATCTGCCATTTTTTATTCCTCCGTTATCAGATAACCATAAGGATTTCGTCAGTATTTACTGTTGCGCCCTTTGTAGCAAGAATCTGCTTAACAACGCCGTCGCAGGGAGCAACGATGTCGTTTTCCATTTTCATAGCCTCAAGCACGATAAGAAGGTCGCCTGCCTTAACTGCCTGACCGACTGAAACTGCAACGCTGATGATTGAGCCGGGCATGGGTGAAGGAATTGTTGTGCCGTCTGATGATGCTGTCTGAGCAACGGGTGCGGGTGCTGCTGCAGGTGCAGGAGCTGCAACGGGAGCGGGAGCTGCAACGGGTGCTGCGGCTGCGGTTGTTACGTTGGTTACAACTGCTTCCTGCTCTGTAACCTCAACCTCGTAATTTTTACCGTTTAAATTAACTACGTATTTCATATTATTTATCCTCCGTAAGTCTGATTGATTCAAATTTAAGTCTTTCAAGGGGAATACCCGTCTTATCTGAAACGATAGCCATAATAACTGCCGCTTCCTTTTCCTCTACGCCCTCGAGAACGGGGCCTGTGTAAACGGGAGCTGCAACGGGTGCAGGAGCTGCTGCAGGTGCAGGAGCTGCTGCGGGTGCAGGAGCTTCAACGGGAGCTGCGGGCTTTTTAGCGTTGACCGCCTTCATTATATAAACGTAAGCGATGAATATAACTGCTAAAGCCGAAATAAAAATTGCAGGAAGAGGGAGACTGCCGCTTACGGTAACTGCTGTCGGACCGTCAGCACCGCCGATAACGGCAACGGATGCAAAAAGAAAATCAAACATCGTTCTGCCTCCTTATACTTCTCTGATTGTATATCTGAAGGTGTTTCTTGCCTTCTCGTCACGCTTATCAAAGAATGCCTCTGCCTGAGCGGGGAATGCGATGTAGGAAAGCACGTCCTCCTCGCTCTTTGCCTTGTCACCGATTTCAGCCTTTGCCTTTTCCATATAAGGCTCAAGGGTATCTGCAAAACGGCAGGTTACGGGCTGCTCGTCGCCGAGAATCTTCTTTGCAAGCTCGGCATTAACCTCACCGGGAGCCTTGCCGTAGAAGCCGAAGAAATAGTTCTTGATTTCCTTTGAAACGTTCTTGTAGCGTTCGCCTGCGAGCACGTTCTGTGTTGCCTGAACGCCGACCATCTGGCTCATGGGAGTAACAAGAGGAGGATAACCTAAGTCCTCACGTACTCTGGGCACCTCGAGAAGCACCTCTTCAAACTTATCAAGCTTGCCTGCAGCTGTAAGCTGAGCAACAAGGTTTGAAAGCATACCTCCGGGAACCTGATATGAAAGTGCGTCTGTATCTGTTGCAAGAACAACGGGGTTGAGAAGACCGCTTTCGAGAGTCTTTGCTCTTACGGGCTTGAAGAAATCGTTTATCTTCTTGAGTGTATCCATATTAAGGTCAACGTCGTAGCCCTGCTGCCTGAAGGAATAAGCAAGTGTTTCCGTGGGGGGCTGTGATGTGCCGCCCGAGAAGCATGAGATAGCCGTGTCGATAACATCTGCGCCTGCTTCAACAGCCTTCTGAAGAGTAAGTGCGCCGAGACCTGTGGTTGAGTGAGTATGAACAACAAGGGGAAGCTTTACCTCAGCCTTGATAGCCTTTACAAGGTCATATGCCTCCTGGGGACCCATGATACCTGCCATATCCTTGATGCAGATTGACTTTACGCCCATCTTTTCCATATCCTTTGCAAGCTCAACATACTTTTCAAGTGAATGAATGGGAGAAAGTGTGTAGCAGATTGTACCTGAGGGATGTGCACCGCACTTGAGAGTCTCATCAACGGCAACCTCAATATTACGAAGGTCATTGAGAGCGTCGAAGATACGGATAATATCGATGCCGTTTTCTACGCTCTTTCTGATGAAGGCACGTACAACGTCATCGGGATAGTGCTTATAGCCTAAAAGGTTCTGTCCTCTGAGAAGCATCTGAAGCTTTGTGTTGGGACAGGCCTTTCTGATTTTTCTGAGTCTTTCCCAGGGATCCTCGCTGAGATAACGAAGGCATGAGTCGAAGGTTGCACCGCCCCAGCATTCAAGTGAGTAGTATCCTGCCTTATCAAGCTCGGGAAGAATTTTTTCAAATTCCTCGAAGCCCATTCTTGTGGCGATAAGGGACTGGTTAGCGTCACGAAGGATAGTTTCTGTGAATTGTACTTTCAAATTATCACCCCATAAATATATTATTAAAATAGTTTAAACAAAAATCTTCGCTATTTAATATAATAACTAATTTTTGTCAAAATTTCAACTGTTTTTGTTATTTTCTTTACTAAATTGTGTTTTAACCCGTTTCAGTCTTATTATTTGCAGTATTTTGGTCAAATAGCATAAAAAAACATACGGAAGACATCTTCCGTATGAAAGCTTATATTATGTTTTTTACTGTGCAAAATCCTTTTTCTTTGAAAACAGGGACACCGCAAGCATCGCAATTACGGCAGTAAGTATAATTCCGCAGATGTTTAAAACAAAATTGAAGGTGACGTATGCACCGGAGGTGAAGCTGCCCGTGATAAGTATAAACACAAAGCGGATGAATGCCGTAGCCGCACCGACAAGGAGATTTGAAAGTGCATAAACACCGCAGATGCTGACCGCACTTTTTGCACTTTTTGTCAGAAGGAAGGAAAGACCGACAAGGCAAAGAAGCGTAAGTATTTTGTTTCCGGAGCCTGTAAAATACTGAACCGCACTGTACATATGCGTGCTGTGAGAAAGGAGCTTTCCGACTAAAGGAAGCACTGAAAGGCTTATCAGATAAGAAATGACAGAGGTTGCAACAACGGTAATAACCGTATTGAGTATGTTGAAGCTCTTCTTTTCAGGTGCGGGAGCAAAGCCCTCGTAAGCAAAGGGCACGGGAGTACTTTTTGAGATCTCCTTTTTCTCGAGCCTTTCAAAAAATGCAAAGAAAAGGCAGAGAAAGGCTATTTCAAATGCTATGCTGACATAGCTTACGGCCGAAAGGATGATGCCCATAGTTGCATTTATGTTTTTGCCAAAAATCATCCACACTATACCGAAAAGAATATTTCCTGCCGCATTTGACAGCAATGTGGCTGCCTTCCAGCAGGCGAGAAATTTAAGGGCACCTCTGAGGCTCTTTGACCACAGATAGCCGGCGCCGCCCACTATTGCCATAAGAAATATACAGCCGACAGAGTCAACCGCAGACTGCAGAGCTGTCGACAAAACGGAAATGTTCTCAACCTCGTTGAAAACAGGCACAAGCATATTGACAACTGTTGTACCGAGAGAGTCGGGCATCGAGCCGCCTATAGCCGCAATAATAAGCAGAAGCATACCCGGAAAGCCCTTTTTCTTCTGTGCGGGAGGAGCGTAATACCCTGCCCCGTTATTTAACGGAGTCTGAGGCGCTCCGTAGGTATAATTCATATTATTTTCCATTTTTTATTCCTCCGTGAAGTCCTTTCTTTTTGAAAGCACCAATGCAATAACTACGCCAAAAACAACGGTAAGAATTGTTGCAACGAGGGAGAACACCATATTAAGCAGGCTGTAATTTTCGACGCTTATTACCGTTATGAGTGAGTTGCTGATAACCGAAAGGGCTGCTTTTATTACCGAAGAAAGATATCCGCCCAGAGCAAGACAGCCTGCAAGCTTAAGAATATCGGGAACCTTTTTGCCTATAAGAAGGGCACAAAGGATGAAAACGATGACACAGACCGAGGCTGTAATCACACTTGCAAACTGAGACGCCGCCAGAGCGGTAGCATAATCGTATTCCGGACCTTCAAGCATATCCCATATTGTCGTGTATATAAAAGAGCATACGATGTCGCAAAGAGCGGTCGCTGCGCCAAAGATTGCAACCTTCTTAACGGTGAAGCCCTTCTTTTTAATAAGGGGCATCGGGTTGCCGTAAGCATCGTAAAGAGGTGCGGGCTCGGGTAACAAAGCCGCCTTTTTCTCTGCCTTATCGGCAAAGAATATCAGAAGCGAGGAAACAAGAGCCGTAATTACAACCGAGGAAGCAATCATAACAATATAGGGTGCGCCATGAATGTCGCCGAAGCGTGTATACGCCACACCCCCGATAAGACTTCTGACAACGTAGCTGATGTCAGCACCGAAGCAGTAGCAGCCTAAAAACATAATTGAGCCCTTGAAGCTTTTTTTGTATAAGTATCCGCCAAAGCTGAGTATTGCCACGGTTATGACGATGGAGGCTATATTGCTGAATGCTGTTGCTATGTTATTAAATATTTCGCTTACTGCGCCGTCTATTGAATAGATAATTGAGTTAAGGCCGTAAACAAAAACCGATTCAATGTCAGCAAAAATAAAGGCTATAAGAGCCGTAATTGCCATAATAATAAAGCCCGGCATCGTTTTTTTGCTGTTTTGTGTGTTATATGTATCGTTTTCCATTTTTTGTTCTCCTTAAAAAAAAAGACCGGCACATTTTTGTACCGGTCCGTCGGGATTATTCGGAAATTACTTCCTTGAATGAGGTTGCAAGACCTGCAAGAGACTGAATCTCTGAGGGGATGATGATCTTTGTTGCCTTGCCGTCTGCGGCAGCTGCAAAGGCCTCGAGAGCCTTGATCTTGATAACCTCTTCGGATGCGTTTGCTTCTCTTAAGAGGCGGATACCCTCGGCGGTAGCCTGCTGAACCTTGATGATAGCCTCAGCCTCACCCTCAGCCTTAAGAATCTGTGCCTGCTTTTCAGCGTCAGCACGAAGAACGGCTGATTCCTTTTCACCTTCTGCAAGAAGGATGGCCGACTTCTTTTCACCCTCTGCCTTGAGGATTGATTCACGGCGCTCACGCTCTGCCTTCATCTGCTTTTCCATGGCATCCTGAATCTCTCTGGGAGGAAGGATGTTCTTTAATTCAACACGGTTGATCTTGATGCCCCAGGGGTCTGTTGCATCGTCGAGAATACCGCGCATCTTTGTATTGATGATATCACGTGAGGTAAGAGTCTGGTCAAGCTCAAGCTCACCGATGATGTTACGCAGAGTTGTAGCGGTGAGGTTTTCAATAGCTGTGAGAGGATGCTCAACACCGTAGGTGTAAAGCTTGGGGTCTGTGATTGCAAAATAGATAACGGTGTCAATCTGCATTGTTACGTTATCCTTTGTGATAACGGGCTGAGGCGGGAAGTCAACAACCTGCTCCTTAAGGGATACGGTCTTTGCAATTCTGTCAATAAAGGGAATTTTGATGTGAAGACCTACGCCCCAGGTCTCCTGATAAGCGCCGAGTCTTTCAACAACAACGGCTCTTGCCTGCTGAACGACCTTGATATTTGTTGCAAGAACAATAAGAATGATTAATGCAATAGGGATAAGTAAAAATTCCATAGTGTTTCTCCTTTGATTTAATATTTTTTCTGACGGTTACTCCGTCGGTTTTACAATAAGCTTTACTCCCTCGATTTTAAGAACAGTAACCTCTGCTCCCTCGGGGATTTTTTCTCCGGCATCAGCTCTTGCCGACCATTCCTTGCCCATACAGTTAACGGCACCCTTTGAGGAAAGGTTGTCAACCTCTTCGGTGACAACTGCAGTTTTGCCGATAACCATATCAAAATTGGTTGCCTCGTGCTTTTTATCAAGGTATTTTTTAGCAAGAGGTCTCGTGGCAACAAGGGTAACGCCGGACACCGCAAGGAAAACCGCAATCTGAAGCCAGAGCTTTCCGCCGACAGCAGTTACGATAAGCGATGCGAGTGCACCGAAGCCGAACCAGATCGAAACAAGACTCGGGGTTATGGCTTCAACGGCAAAGAAAATTATGCAAGCCGCAAGCCACAGTATTTCCATTCGTCCCATATAGCTGCCTCCTTTATATTATTTACTGAATCAGTATGGCTTTATTATATATTATATACCTTGTTCCGTCAATGTTCTTTTTTAGCCGATTAAGAGCGATTTCATATTAAAAGTATTTCAATTTTTGAATTTAGCTTTTCCGCAAGCTCTCTTATTCTCCTTTTTTCTCTCTTATTCTCTCTTATGCTCACTTTTTCGGGTTTTCGCAGGACTTCTTCATATTTTTTCTTTTTGCTTGACTTTTTTCTCTGTATACATTATTATAATAGGCATCTGTTTCAGATATTCGGCGTTTGACGTAAACCAACGGCAAACAGCATCAAAGAAGGAGGTTTTTAACAATGCTTAAAAACACTGAAAAAACAATGGAAAAGCTCGTTGCTCTCTGTAAAGGCAGAGGCTTCGTTTACCCCGGCAGCGAAATCTACGGCGGTCTTGCAAACACTTGGGACTACGGCCCTCTCGGCGTTGAGCTCAAGAACAACATCAAAAAGGCATGGCTCAAGAAGTTCGTTCAGGAAAATCCCTACAACGTAGGTCTTGACTCAGCTATTCTTATGAATCCTCAGACATGGGTTGCTTCAGGTCATCTCGGCGGCTTCTCCGACCCCCTTATGGACTGTAAGGAATGTAAGACACGTCACAGAGCCGACAACCTTATCGAAAGCTTTGACGGCACAAACGTTGCAGGCTGGTCAAATCAGGAAATGACCGACTACATCAACGAAAAGAACATCCCCTGCCCCGACTGCGGTGCACATAACTTTACCGATATCCGTCAGTTCAACCTTATGTTCAAGACCTTCCAGGGCGTAACAGAGGACAGCAAGAACGAAATCTATCTCCGTCCCGAAACTGCACAGGGTATCTTCGTTAACTTCGCAAACATTCAGAGAACAACAAGAAGAAAGGTACCCTTCGGCGTTGCTCAGATAGGTAAGTCCTTCCGTAACGAAATCACTCCCGGTAACTTCATTTTCCGTGTACGTGAGTTTGAACAGATGGAGCTTGAATTCTTCTGCAAGCCCGGCACAGACCTTGAATGGTTTGAATATTGGCGTGGCTTCTGCCGTGACTGGCTCTATTCATTAGGCATTAAGGAAGAAAATCTTCGTCTTCGTGACCATGATCCCGAAGAGCTTTGCTTCTATTCAAAGGCTACAACAGACTTCGAATACCTCTTCCCCTTCGGCTGGGGCGAGCTTTGGGGCGTTGCTGACAGAACAGACTATGACCTTACTCAGCACATCAACACATCAGGCAAGAGCCTTGATTACTTTGATCCCGAAACAAACGAGAGATACATTCC
>JAZNIH010000030.1:0-15734 GCA_045577395.1 Acutalibacteraceae bacterium
ATCAAGGAGACCGCTACGCCGTGCCTCTTATATAGGTTGTTAAACTTGTCTAATTTACTCGTCTGCTTCTTATCTGCCGTATATTCTGACAGTCAATAGCCGCTACGGATTCATTTACGTCAGAGAATGCCTCCGACCTTCTGCAAATTATACTTCACCTTATGCTTTCTACCTATAAAGTGCTTACGTAGAGTATTTATGTACGTATAGCCTTTCTTAAAGCAGTCTCTGACTCCTTCTACTCACAATTAAGTAAGGCAGTACATCAAACAAAGACCTTCCCCGCTGCGGAATCAACGGACGCAGGGCGGGTATAACCTGTCGGAAAGGTAGTATATTGCGCACATCTGATTGTCGGGTAAAGGAAGACTGTAGTGCGCTGCCGAGGCTTGTTGATGTAGGCGGACTATAGGTATATTCTGAGAATGACGAGCCGTGTCTATACCCCCCAGAGCGTTTTGCATCCTTTGTCGCTCCGGACAAAGGATGTGCCCTAGCGGCATGAGCGCAGGACGAGTAAAGGAAGGTAGGATATATAGGTTAAAAAGATAGACCCCTCAGTCTTTTGCTTCGCAAAATCCAGCTTTTCCTCCGGAAACGGGCACCCTTTTGTCTGCTTCGCAGACATTTTTTGCTCCGCAAACGGGCACACCCTCGTCACTTCGTGACACTCCCTCTAACAGAGGGAATTACCTAACAGGGGAATTTCCTTTCAAGGGAGCCAAGGTAAATCGCGGCATGAGCGCAAGACGAGTAAAGGAAGGTAGGATATATAGGTGAGAAAGTACCCACCTCACCGTTATATCCACAGCACGAGCGGGTAAAAAACAGAGATAACCCTCCCACCGCTTACGCGGTCCCCCCTCCCTTTCAAGGAGGGCAAGAATGAATTGCCTTACGGCATGAATTGATTTCATCATGAATTGCTTCGCATGAATTGGCTACGCCATTGGACGCCCAAAGGGCGTTTTTGCGCATTGCGCATTCCGAATTGCACATTGTATTCCGCTCAGCCACCCTCTCTCAAGAGAGGGCTTCAATGCCTTTCAAGGAGGGCAAGAATGAATTGCCTTCGGCATGAATTGATTTCATCATGAATTGCTACGCATGAATTGACTGCGTCATGAATTGCACCTGCGGTGCATTAAAAAAGCTCCCCGAAGGGAGCTTTTTTTATTCAGCAATAACCTGCTTGTACATCTTGATATATTCGCTTGCACTCTTGCCCCAGCTGAAATCACATTCGATTGCACGGTTTACGAGTGTATCCCAATATTCTCCGTTGGCATAAGCATCAAGACCTCGTCTGATTGCACCGAACATATCGTGGGCATTGTAGGTCTTAAAGGTGAAGCCGTTACCCTCGCCGTCGCCGCTGTCTGTAATTGAGTCACGAAGACCGCCTGTCTCACGGACAATGGGAACAGTACCGTAACGGAGAGCTACCATCTGTGAAAGTCCGCAGGGCTCACTCTTTGAGGGCATAAGGAAGAGGTCAGAGCCGGCATAAACCTTTCTTGCAAGAGCGGGGATAAAGCCTATCTTTACGCCCATCTTTTCGGGGTACTTTGCAGCCATTTCCTTAAAGAAGTTTTCGTACTGCCAGTCGCCTGAGCCGACGATAGCAAACTGCACGTCAGTTGTGTAAAGAAGCTCATCAAGAATACCCTTGATAAGATCAAGTCCCTTGTGGGAAACAAGTCTTGATACAAGACCGATTACGGGTACGTCTGCTCTCTGGGGGAGACCGAGCTCCTTCTGAAGGTCAGCCTTACAGATTGCCTTGCCCTTCTTTACATCCTTGACAGTATAATTCTTTGCAATAGCCTTGTCGGTTTCGGGATCGTAGTTGATAACGTCAATACCGTTGAGGATACCCTGAAGCTTCCACTGACGGTCATGGAGAATTGTGTCAAGTCCGTGGCTGTACCAAGGATCAAGAATTTCGTTTGCATAAGAGGGAGAAACGGTTGTTACCTTATTGGCACATTCAATAGCACCCTTCATAAAGTTAACGTCGCCGTCATACTCAACAAGACCTGCTGTATCGGGAGTAAGACCGATAACATCTCCTACAAGCTCCATACCGTAGGTGCCCTGGTACTGAATGTTGTGAATGGTGAATACGGTCTTGATGCCGTAATACCAGGGATCCTTGCTGTAAAATGCTGAATAGAATACGGGTGTAAGTGCGCTCTGCCAGTCGTTGCAATGGATAATGTCGGGCTTGAAGTCGATTACGGGGAGAATCTCAAGCACGGCACGTGCAAAGAAGGTAAATCTTTCTGCATCGTCATAGTGACCGTAGATAGTATCTCTCTTGAAATAATACTGATTATCGATGAAGTAATAGATAACACCCTCATGCTTTGCCTGGAAAATACCGCAATACTGTCTTCTCCATGCAACGGGAACGGAAATGTTAGTGATGAAGGTCATCTTATCCTTAAGCTCCTGCTTGATTGTGTCATACATCGGCATAACCACTCTGCAGCCGATGAGTCTTTTTCTTAATGCCTGGGGGAGTGAGCCTGCAACATCACCCAGACCGCCGCTGGCCATAAAGGGCAGGGCTTCACTTGTTACATATAATACTTTCATTTTATTTTTTCCTTTCGAGACGGATGTTAAGGGATTAGTGAGTAATAGGAATAACCCTTCCACCGCTAACGCGGTCCCCCTTCCCTTTCAGGGCAGGCAAGTTAAATTATCAATAAACGGTTTCGTATTCTCGGCTCCCTTGAAAGGGGAGCTGTCAGCGTAGCTGACTGAGGGGTGTACCCGCGAAAATACACAAAATTTACTCTTACCCGCTTGCCAATTTCTGCTGAAGCATTAAACCGTAATATTCTTACCTACGTAAATCGGATAAGTCTCTGCGCCGCTGATTTCACGAGCGGGCTTGATTACAACGTTCTTATCAAGGATAGCACAGTTTACCTTTGCATTTGCGCTGATGTAGCAGTCCTGCATAAGGATTGAATTTTTAACAACTGCGCCTTCGGCAACGTAAACGCCTCTTGAAAGAATTGAGTTTTCAACAGTACCCTTGATGATACAGCCGTCGGATACGAGTGAGCCCGATGCGTTTGAGCATACGCCGTAGATTGCAGGCATATCGTCTCTTTCCTTTGTATAGACGGGCTTTGTTGCTGCGAAAAGATCTCTGTATTCACCTGAGAGAAGCTGCATGCTGATATCGTAGTAGCTCTGAAGTGAATCGATGGTCTTTGCATATGAATCAATCTTCTGTCCTCTGATGTTGAGAGCCTTTGCCTTTGCGGCAATAATATCTCTCTCAAAGCTCTTGTAGCCGAGGGTTGCAGCCTCACGGATGAGCTGAAGAAGAAGAGCTCTTGACATAACGATAATGTTGAGTGAATAGTCACAGGCGGTATCTGAGGTCTCGCCCACGCTTACGGCTGTGATTCTTTCACCGTCGAATTCAAAGCTCATTGTGTTGTGAAGCTTGGGAGCAATACCTCTCTTGTAGGCGATTGTGATATCTGCACCTGAGTCGATGTGACCGTCGATAATTCTGGTGTAGTCAAGGTTACATACTACGTTACAGTCAGCAAGAAGAACGTAGTCCTTGTCTGACTTTGAAATATATTCGTTGATGCCCTTGAGAGCGGCAAGTCTGCCGATGTATCCGTCGGAATAGGTTGTGTTGAAGGGAGGAAGGAAGGTCAGACCGTCTCTTTTTCTTGAAAGGTCCCAGGGCTTGCCTGAGCCGAGATGGTCCATAAGTGACTGGAAGTTTGCCTTTGTGCTTACGCCGACCTTACCGATACCGCTGTTAACCATGTTGGAAAGCACGAAGTCGATAAGTCTGTATCTGCCTGCAAAGGGTACTGAGCCCATAGTACGTACACTTGTGAGCTCGCTTAAATATTCATCGTAAGCGTTTGAATAAACGATACCTAAAACGTTTGATGCGTACATTATTTAACCCCCTCTATATCAGTGTCAATCATTTCTTTTGCTTTGACTGTTGCACCGTTGCCGATTGTTACCTTTTCACCGATAACGGTTACGCCCCAGCTTTCAAGATTTTCAATAGCCTCAGGGCTTTCGCCGACGTGGGCGTCTGCCTCGATGACTGCATTTTCTGCAACGATTGCATATTCAACAACTGCGCCCTTTTTGATTGTTGTGCCGGGCATAACGATTGAATATTTAACGGTTGCGCCCTCTTCGACGTTTACGTTTGAGAAGAGGATTGAATAATCAACCTCACCTGCAATATAGCAGCCCTCGCCGATCATTGAGTTTTCAACCTTTGCATTCTTGTCAATGAAGTGGGGAGGAGCAACGGGATTTCTTGAATAGATTCTCCAGCTGTCATCGGAAAGGTCAAGGTCTACCTTGGGATTGAGAAGGTCAAGGTTTGCCTCCCAGAGGCTTTCGATTGTACCTACGTCCTTCCAGTAGCCGTCGAACTTATATGCAAACATTCTCTCGCCTGCCTGATGCATAGCGGGAATAACGTTGTGACCGAAGTCGTTGTGTGATTCGGGGTTTGCTTCGTCGTCGATAAGGTACTGACGAAGCTTGCTCCATGTAAAGATGTAAACACCCATTGAAGCCTTGTTGCTTCTGGGGTTCTTGGGCTTTTCTTCAAAGTCTGTGATTGAGCCGTCGTCATTTACAAACATAAGGCCGAAGCGTGATGCCTCTTCCCAGGGTACCTCAAGCATAGCGATTGTGCAGGCGGCATCCTTTTCCTTGTGGAAGCGGAGCATCTTGTTGTAATCCATCTTATAGATATGGTCACCTGAAAGAACGGCAACATATTCGGGGTTGTATCTGTCGATGAAGTTGATGTTCTGATAAATTGCGTTTGCAGTGCCCTTGTACCATTCTGTTCCCTTTATCTGCTGATAGGGTGAAAGAATGTGTACACCGCCGTAGGAACGGTCAAGATCCCAGGGCTGACCGTTGCCGATGTAATCGTTGAGCTCAAGGGGCTGATACTGAGTAAGAATACCCACAGTTTCAATACCTGAGTTGATGCAGTTTGAAAGCGGGAAATCGATTATACGGTATTTACCGCCGTAAGGAACGGCAGGCTTTGCTATATTTTTTGTAAGTATGCCGAGTCTGCTGCCCTGTCCGCCTGCAAGAAGCATTGCGAGACATTCTGTTTTTTTGACCATTTTGTTTTCCTCCTGTTTATAGTTTTTATGTTAAGTTATTTTTTATCAAAATCGGTAGGGCGACCATTGGTTGTCCGCACTTTCCGCGGGTAGCACTTTGCCTTTTCGTCCCACGGCAGCACGTGACTACCGACCACCGGCTACTGACTTCTTCTTGGGCTTGTACTTAAGAAGAGTGAAGCTGAAGCCGGGTAAATCAAGAGTGATGCTGTTATCAAAGCCGTGCATAGGCACCTTCTTTGAGGTTGCTCTTTTGCTGCCCTTACCCTCACCGCCGAATTCGGCTGCATCTGAGGAAAGGATAACCTCATAAACGCCCTCTCTTTCCACACCGAAGGAATATTTCTCTCTCATAACCGGTGTGAGATTACATACTGCCACAAGCTCGTTGCCGTTTTTGTCTCTTCTTGCGAATGCGATAACACTGTTCTGATTATCGTCACTTACAAGCCACTTGAAGCCCTCCCAGCTATAATCGATTTCCCAGAAGGCGGGATTTTTAAGGTAGATGTGGTTAAGCTTCTTTACGTATTCCTTAAGCTGACGGTGCTTTTCATAGCCTAAAAGCAGCCAGTCAAGCTCACTGTCATACTTCCATTCAATAAACTGTCCGAATTCCTGGCCCATAAAGGTAAGCTTTTTACCCGGGTGGGCCATAAGATAGCCTAAGAATGAGCGTATACCTCTGAACTTATCCTCATATTCTCCCGGCATCTTACCGATAAGGGAGCACTTACCGTGAACAACCTCATCGTGTGAAATGGGAAGGATAAAGTTTTCGGAAAAAGCATAGAAGAAGGAGAAGGTGAGAAGATTATGGTTATACTTTCTTGAAAGACCGTCCATCGAGAAATATCTCAGGGCGTCATTCATCCAGCCCATATTCCATTTGAAGTTGAAGCCGAGGCCGCCGATATCCGTGGGCTTTGTCACAAGAGGCCAGGCAGTGCTTTCTTCGGCAATCATAAGGGGATTTTTAAACTCTCTGAATATGCCCGAGTTGAGCTTCTTGAGGAATTCAACAGCCTCGAGGTTTTCGTTGCCGCCGTATTTGTTGGCAATCCATTCGCCGTCCTTTCTGCCGTAGTCCAGATAAAGCATTGAAGCGACGGCATCCACACGAAGACCGTCAACATGATATTTATCCATCCAGAAGGCGGCCGATGAGGTAAGGAAGGAAATGACCTCGTTTCTTCCGAAGTCGAAAATCTTTGTACCCCAGTCCTTGTGCTCTCCCTTTTTCGGATCCTTGTATTCATAGCAGGCTTCACCGTCAAATTCGGCAAGTCCGTGCTCATCCTTGGGGAAGTGAGCAGGCACCCAGTCGAGAATAACGGAAATACCGTTCTGATGGCACTTGTCGACAAAGTACATAAGGTCGTCGGGAGTACCGTAGCGTGAGGTTGCGGCAAAATATCCTGTAACCTGATATCCCCATGAGCCGTCAAAGGGGTACTCACTAAGAGGCATAAGCTCAATGTGGGTATATCCCATATCCTTTACGTAGGGGATAAGGCTTTCTGCAAGATCTCTGTATGAATAGGGGTTGCCGTCCTCGTGAATTTTCCATGAGCCGGCGTGGACCTCGTAGATGTTCATCGGAGATTCGTAAACGTTTTTATCTGCCTTTTCCGTCAGCCACTTACTGTCCTTCCATTTATATGAGCCGAGCTCATAAATCTTAGAGGCTGTTTCGGGTCTTGTCTGCGAGTGGAAGGCATAGGGGTCGCACTTTGCGGTTTTCTTGCCTGAGGGTGCAGTTACGAGGAACTTATAGCAGTCATACTGCTTTACGCCCTCAAGATAGCATTCCCACATACCCGCATCGTTGATTTTTGTCATAACGCCCTTGCCTTCGTCCCAGCCGTTAAAGTCACCGATAACACTGACCGCCTTAGCGTGGGGTGCCCAGACACGGAAGGAGAAAAGCTTGCTGTCAACACGGTGAGCGCCCATATATTCATAGGCCTTCATATTGTTGCCCTGATGAAACAGATAAAGAGCGACCTCGTCGCCTTTTGGTTTCTTTTCTGCCATTATAACACCTCTCTTAAAAAAAGATAGTTCTACACATATTCCATAATAGCACTAATATCTATAGAATTCAATAGTTTTTTGTTATTCTGTTACAAGTTTATAAAATCCACCCTGAATCTTTTGTGAAAATTCACCTATTAACACCCCTTAATGTGGGATATTGTTTTGCATTTTTCCCGTCAACAAACAAAAAGGTGCCGTAAGCTACAGCTACGACACCTTAAAATATTTAATTTTAATCAAAGAAAAGTCTGCCCTCGTCAGATTTGTTGAGGCCTTGGAAGAATTCATCCTCTGCAATAAGCGCAAGGAAGGCCTGATGGTCTCTCTCTATTCTTCCGCCCGTGAAAATACCGTAAAGGTAGGGATAGCCCGTCTTGAAATCATCGGTTGAATATATGTATTCAAAATGCTTTGCAAAGAATACTCTTGCTCTTTCCTCACCCTGCTCATTGATGAAATAAAGCGAAACCTGATCGTAGGAGCTGTTTTCAAAATCAATAAGCTCATAAAGCTTCTTTGAGGCTGTGATCATATTCTGAGGAAGATTTTCGTCAACGGAAAAGTCAAAGCCGATTCTGAGATTTCCTCCGATTTCCTCAATAAATCTTACGGAATAGGTATCCTCTATAGTCTTTCGTGTTTCTTCATCGAGGAAAACGTTACTGAATTCTCTGTCCTTTTCGCTGAAGGAGTAGGATTCAAGAGTGAGGTAAACGTCAAGCTTGTGCTCATAAACCGCAAGGGCAAGAGCGGGAAGCCAGCTGCTGTTATCCTCCTTGCCCTCAAGGCAGGTAAAGGTAAAGCCGTCCTCCTCTGTAAGCCCTGCTCTGAGAAGGGGTGTCCTCTCAGTTCTTTCGGCAAGATATATTTCATCCTTGCCTGCAAGCTCAGCCGCCTCACGGAGCTTGCCATAAAGCGTCTTATCATCATCGTTAAGAGCCTTGACAGTAATAACGGGCGTACCGTCCTTTTCAGTAAGCTCAACGTATTTATCCTTACTGTACGAAATGGGAACACGTGCCTCGGTATAGCCTGCGATAAAGGCAACGTCCGATGCGCAAAGAGTTGTAAGAATTCCGTTGTTGAGCTTGTCGGGGGACATTCTTACAACAATAAGGTAGGGGTCGTTGATGCCGTAGCCGAGAGCATAGGGCTCACCGAAGCAATCAAGTCTCTTTTTGAAGGATGCAACGGTATCAAGCCAGCTTCCCTCGGTAATGTTGCTGTACTCCGAGCCTCTGAAGCTTACCGAAACGGTCTCGCCGTCCATTTCCTTGTATTCAACCTGATTTTTACCGAAGGCTGCACCCTCGTCTCTCTTTTCCCAGTCAGCCGCTACGTCAATATTAACGTTAAGGCTTGCGGAAGGATGCTCGTTGGTAATATTGTTCACAAGCACCTCGTTGAGTGTGGGGTGTCTGTCGTTGTTTACGATATAATAAACTCCGTCCTTTTCACCCTTGAAGGTGTCGAAGTAATAATAGGCATCGGAAATCTCTACCTTGTCCTGTGCAAAGACAATTCTGTCACCGTAGGCTTCAAGAGCCTTCTTGTTTGCCTTGTAGAAATCCTTTTTGAGAACAATTTCTATGTACTCATAATTGTTAACGTCCTGAACGTCCTTTTCGTCAACCTCAGGCTCACCGGGAATCTTACCCTTCAAAAGCTGTACAGACTCAACATCTGCGGGAGTGACCTCAACCACCGCAGGGTCGGGAGCCTCATCCGCATAATCGGTTGTTGTAAGATAAAGCCTTGCGGCTCTTGAAACGTAGCACTTGAGCATATCCGTTGCGGTAAGCTCGCCGAAAATCTCAAAGGGGATTATAAGATCAACCGCATCGCCCTCAGCCTTATAGGAATATCTTTGACCGTCGGCAACAATATCAAGTCTGCTTTTAACGGTTTCCGACGCAAATTTAAACTCTGCGGCAGTCATATTATCGGGAGCAGTAAGAGTAATGTGATACTTATACTCTAAATCTGAGTACCAGATATAATTCTCAAGAGCAACCGAGCCTGCTCCTATGCCGATAACTCCGACAAGGGCAAGGGCAAGGATACCGCCTGCCGTGGTTTTGTTGATTTTAAATGCCTTCAGAGCCTTTTTTCTGAAAACAAACAGAGGGATAAAGCCGATTACAACCGCAGCAACAGCCCCGATAATCTTTATCGCTGAAGCGAAACCGGAAAAAACAGCAAGATAGGCGGCGGCAACGGCACAAAGCCAGCACCAGATAACAGAAAAGGTAAGCTTCAGACCGTAACGGTCCTTTTTGGGATTATCTTCCTTTTTATTTCTTTTCTCTTCCTCTTTTTCCTCCTCAGTTTTAGGCACAGCCTTTTCAATATCGCTTACAAGCTTTGCCACTCTGGAAGCATCGTACTGGAACATACAATGAATTGTTGCAAGATAATACTTGTTGGTATCGCTGTATTCAGAGCCGTCAAGCCGTATGGGGATAATAGGCACCTGATTTTCAATTGCAAGCTGAATTTCACGGCTGACCTGACCCGATTGGTTTGAGTTGCCGCTTGAAAGGAAAAGAAATGCCGAGGAATTCATAATAGCCTTTGAGATTTCACCGGCCCATTCCTTACCGTAGGGAATATCTCTGGGTGCAATCCAGCATTTCATACCGTTGCTTTCAAGAGCGTCACAAATTATGGTTGCGGTTTCCGAATCCTTGCTCGAATGACTGATAAAAATTCTTTTCTCCATACCGTACTCTCCGTTGTTTTTTTATTGAGAATTATTATAGCATAGTTTTATGGGTTTTACAAGAGAGAGCGGGGATTTAGGAATCGGGAATCGGGGTTGCCTGCGGCAACGAACAGTAGTCAGGCTTTTAAACGCAACCTTACCCCACACCCCGCAGAAGGTAAAAAGGCATTCTTTTACTTAAGGCACTTTGTTGCATGAATTGACTCACGGGGCGGGTACAGCCTTACCGTTACCGAACTGTCGGTCGCAATTCCGAATTCCGAATTCCGAATTCCGAATTTAAAAAAGCTCCCCGAAGGGAGCTTTTTTTAGTCGTTTTCTTCCTCGATCTTGTCGATGATTTCCTGAGGTACGGCCTCACCGTGCTTAACGAACAGGATAAGGATGATTGCGAGAAGGAACATAACGGGGCTGTAATAGAACAGCGACATATAGGTTCCTGCAAACATTCTGATAAAGCCGTAAACGATGGGAGAAGCAATCTGTGCTGAGAAGGTAGCGGTGTAGTAGTAGCCTGTGAAGGTACCGACCTTTTCAATACCGCCGATTTCAAGAACGAGGGGAAGGGTATTTACGGTGATGAACATATTTGCTGCACCGCCGAGAATAAGAACGGGATAGATAAGAACTCTGAGAATTGCGGTAACACTGTTGACCGTGTCAACGATTGCGCCGAGAGCAACCTCAAAGGAGTCTGTTTCTGTGCCGAGGATATTATTTGCAACTGCAACAAGGTCAGTATAAACGCCCTCACCCTTGGTTTCGATAAGATAAGCGTCATACTTTTCATATGCGGCAACATTGATTACTGCTGCATCAGCATTTACGTCTGATTCGGTTACTGCGGCTGCAGATGCTGCAGCGGTGCCTTCGCCGTTCTTATATGCGAGATAGCCTTCGATTGAAAGAACCTCGTCGTCTGAAAGCTTTGTGCCGTTGAGCTGAGCCTCATTACTTCTGTCTGCATTGTATTCATTGATATTTTCATCAATAACAATATAAGCATTGTTAACGGTAACATAATCCTTGATTGCAAGACCCTTGCTGCCGAGCATGCCTACAAATACGCCAAAGAATACAACAAAAGCTGCAAGGAAGACCGAAAGGCCGGCAATGATGGTCTTCTTTCTTCCGATCTTCTTGCCCATTTTACCTGCAGGGATAGCGGCAACACCTGAGCATACTGCAAAGATGAGCATGATGAAGGTTGCCTCTGAGGTAATCATGTGAAGGATTTCCTGAGCGAAGAGTGAGAAGAAGGTTGTAATAGCGTTTGATGCGCAGAAAAGGAAGAAAAGTGTGCCGAGCATAAATGCAAGGCTCTTCTTTTCGCCCTTGGTGAGCTTAATAGCCTTGAGCTCTGCCTTCTTTTTCTTAGCCTCTGCCTTCTGAGCCGCCTTGAGAGCCTTCTGGTCGGCGTACTGATTTGCTTCGCCCTTGAGAACAATGCTTGTATCCTCTTCCTTAACAAAGAAGAGAAGCACGAGCATGCCGATAATCATAACGAGTGAGCCGACGATGAATACATAGGGGAAGGAAACGGTTTCGTCTGCCTTGATTTCTGCTTTGCTGTAGCCTGCACAAAGTGTGCAGAGTGCGATACCGATTGTGCCTGCGACCATACCCACTGCCGAGCCGATACCGCCCATAAGGTTGATGATGGCGTTACCCTCTGAGCGAAGGTGAGGAGGAGTAAGGTCGGGCATAAGAGCAACAACGGGTGCTCTCCAGAGTGACATTGAGAAAACAAAAAGAATAACGGTTACCATTGTGAGGGGAAGCTGGAGATTCTTGGGAGAATTCAGCGCCACAATGGGGATAAGTGTAAAGAGAATTGCTGAAATGGGTGCACAGCCTACGATAAAGGGACGGCGCTTACCGAGCTTTGAGTGACAGTTGTCGGAAAGCTTACCGAAGGTGGGCTGGAAGATAACACCGAAGATGTTATCGAAGGTCATAATGATACCGATGAAAAGGGGAACGAGAGTGAAGCCGCCGGTTGCACTTACCGTGCTTTCACCCTGAGATTCTGCGAATGCGCCGATCCAGGGAATTGCCTTTGCAAGGTCGGTACTGAGCTTTGTGATAAATTCACTCTCAGAAAGAATCTTGTTAAGAATTTTTGTGATGTAGGGGTCATAGATAGCCCATGCTATTGAGGTAGCAAGGAAGCCGAAGCCTGTAAGTATGGTTTTTTTGACATTAAGCTTGTCTTTTTTTACTTGTTCTGCCATGTCAAAGCTCCTTTCTTGTCATATTGCATCCATTATAACCTTTCCGATACAAAAAATCAACACAAAGTTACAATTTCGTTAATATGAGGGCGTTCACATTTTTTTCACCGTCTTGACCGTCAAATAAAACTGTGTTAGAATAAGCCCGTCAATATTATTGAAAGGAAAGCTTTCTTTTATGCGTAATTATCAGAAGGAGCTTGACAGCCTCATTGCAGAAAACGAAAAAAAGGGCATAGTCCCGAGGCTTTTGCTTCATGCCTGCTGTGCACCCTGCAGCAGCTACTGCCTTGAATATCTTTCGCAGTATTTCAGCGTTACGGTTTTCTGCTATAACCCTAACATACATCCCGCTGAGGAATATACCCATAGAGTAGAGGAAATCAGAAGACTGATAGCCGAAAGCGACTACAAAAATCCCGTCTCTGTTATTGAGGGAAGCTTTGAGCCCGAGGAATTCTATTCTGCCGTAAGAGGCTTTGAAAAGGAGAAGGAGGGGGGAGAACGCTGCTTGCTGTGCTACAGACTGCGGCTTGAAGAAACGGCAAAAAGAGCCAAGGAGCTGGGCTTTGACTTTTTCACCACGACCCTTACGATAAGTCCCCTCAAAAATGCGGAAAAAATAAACGAAATCGGCGAGGAGCTTGCAGAAAAATACGGCGTAAGCCACCTGCCCTCGGATTTCAAAAAGAAAAACGGCTACAAAAGGTCAATCGAGCTGTCAAGGGAGCATAAGCTTTACAGACAGAACTATTGCGGCTGCGTCTACTCCCTGAGAGACTGACACTTCTGCCTTTTAAGAAAATTTATACTGAACACGGTATAATTACAATAAACAATTAAAATACATTACACCCATAACAAAGGAGTTGATTTTTTTGGAAACAAAGGACAACGAAATCTACGAAAACGAAAATCTCCCCGAAAAGGAGGAGACAGCTCAGGAGCCTGAAGAAATTGAGGAAAAGAATCCTCAGGCTGAGCTTTACGATGAGCTTGAAGAGGTGAGAGCTCTTTTTGAGGAGACTCTTAAAAAGGAAAGTGAGCATTTTTCTGATGAGGGCGAGCTTATCCAGTCTCTCGAGGACATCGAAGAGGATGAAGAAGAGACCGAGCAGGAGGAGGAAGCGCTTAAGCTTTGCGAGTGCTGTGAAGAGGAAAAGCCCGAAAGTGAATTTACCGACGGCAGAGACTACTGCAACGAGTGCTACGAGGCAATGAAAAAATACCCCATAAGAAAAAGAGGTATTCTGACCTGCCTTATTATGGCCGTTGCCTTTTTTGCGGCTCTTTATTCATCAATGACCTCGGTTATCAATCTTAATAATCCTCAGGATATGTCCTTTGAGTATTTCTTCTCGGGCTTTGAGGCTTACACGGAAAACCGTATTGTTTCGGCAGTCAACGGCTACTCAAAATATCTTACCGCCGTCGAGGGCAAGAACAATATTTCGGGCATCGCCGTAAAGCATACAATCGACTGCTATGACAGAATGGGTGCTTACACCTATGCGGCAGAGCTTATCGAAAACCATTATACCGATTTCGAGCTTAAGCTTCCCTGGAATGCAAAATACAGAAAAATACTCGAAAGCAATGAGCTTTATAATGCTACCTACAGCAAAATTCAGGAGCTTATTACAGCCAATGCTTCTGAATCAGGCTATGATTTTGAAAGCCTTATAAAGGAAACTGCCGCCCTCAAGGATGAAGCCGACGAAAAGGGCAACAAGCTTTACGCCGACTTTATCGTTGATATTTATACCTTTGATTTTATGACCATGGCAGATTATACCGACGAGGAGCTTTTTGAATTCATCAACGAAATTGATAAGAAATACGGCAAGGATGAAAATTCACACATCACAACCCTTTGCCGCTACGCTGCAATCACCGGCAGAAAGGACGTTGCCGACGAATGCTTTGACAGAATGATGAAAACAAACAGTCAGAACGTTGATATCTATTCCGCTTATTTCAATTATTACCGCTTCCTTGAAACACCCGACACCGAAAAGATGAAGGAGCTTACAGCAGAAATGGCAGAGCTCTGCGGCACACTCGCCAATGAGTGCGGTATATATAATATGGATTACCTTTACTGTCAGGCAATCACCTATCTTCTTACAGGCGAGGGCAGTATGGCTCTTGAGGCAATGGATCAGCTTTATTCATCCGTTAATTATTACGGCAGCTATTACAGCGGCACCTTCACAACCTCAACGGTAAATCTTTATGCACTTGCCGCCCTTTATAACGGTGACACCGAAACCTATGAATGGGCAAAATCAATGATGGAAAATGCAGGCCACAAGCTCAGCAGTCTTGTAGAAAAATATAAGGACGGAGAAATCACAATAGCAGAAGCTCTTACAGACAAAGGAGGCGACATAGCATGACCTTTTTATATATAGTATCAAAATACATCACCTTCCCCGGCGCCTACGTCAGATGTATGTGGGAGCAGATAATCTGCAGAATAACAAAAACCGCCGTTGAGGATAACAGATATATAAGAGACGACGAAATGAGCTCACACATCGACCACGAGCTTGTTGAAAGTCCCTCCGGCGCTTTTGCAATCGGCTTTGTACCTCTTTTCTTTAATTCAATCGGTGCCTTGCTTCTTGCAACCTTCCCCTTCTTTTTCAGACCCACAGGCACCGTCGGCGTAATCTCGAGTACTCTTTGTATGTGGTTTGCTCTTTCACTCGCCTCAAATCTTTTCCCCTCAGTCGAGGATGCTCTGAATATGCTGGAAAAGACCTATAAAAAAGGAAATATCCTTCAGAAGATTATTTACACTCCCGGCCTTCTTATTATGGCGGCAGGTGCCTATCTTGAAAGATATTCAATAACCTTTATCCTCGGAATTATATTTGTGTTTACACAATATGTTATGTAAAAAAGGGGCTGTTTTTACAGCCCTTTTTTTGTTGTCAGTAGTCAGAGAATGTCTTTTTCCTCACCCGAGTTGTTTTTTACCCTCCACAAAATGGAGGGTTATCTTTTTCACCTTTATGTTTGATGTGTCTTTTTCTCGTGATGCGCTCGAGCCGCTGGGGCTACCCCTCCGACGGCTACGCCGCCACCTCCCCTTTCAAGGGAGGCTTGGTGTTTGCAGAACGAGGGGGGCTTTATCTTTTTCATCTTTATATCCTACTTTACTTTAACTCGGGATGCGCTCATGCCGCGCGGGCACTTTCTTTTGTCGGTTGTGACAAAAGAAAGCAAAAACACGCTTTTGGATAAAGAAAGCCGAAGCCCCTTCGCTCAGGTGTTGAGTCTATGTTTTATCAAGCAATAAGATATATTTTTCCATATAAATATCCGAAGCTTGCGGGCGAACAGTTCTACTCATCTGCTTTGCAGATAATCGGGAGTTTTACAGCTCAGATTACTTGTATGCTTAATTAAGAGACCGCTACGCCGTGCCTCTTATATAGGTTGTTAAACTTGTCTAATTTACTCGTCTGCTTCTTATCTGCCGTATATTCTGACAGTCAATAGCCGCTACGGATTCGTTTACGTCAGAGAATGCCTCCGACCTTCTGCAGTTTATACTTCTACTTCTGC
>JAZNIH010000031.1:0-2994 GCA_045577395.1 Acutalibacteraceae bacterium
GGCTCACCGCGGTTACCCTCGATTGATGTCATAAGAGCAGTTTCCTCACCGCAAACGAATGCGCCTGCACCGAGCTTGATGTGAAGATCGAAATCGAAGCCTGAGCCGAAGATGTTCTTACCGAGAAGACCGAGCTCCTTAGCCTGATTGATAGCAATCTGAAGACGTGCAACAGCGATGGGGTACTCGGCACGTACGTAAACGTAGCCCTCTGTAGCGCCTGTAGCATAGCCGCAGATAGCCATTGCTTCGATGATACAGTGGGGGTCACCTTCAAGAACTGAACGGTCCATAAATGCGCCCGGGTCACCTTCGTCAGCGTTACATACAACGTACTTCTGATCAGCCTTGTTAGCAGCAGTAAAGCTCCACTTGAGACCTGTGGGGAATCCGCCGCCACCACGGCCGCGAAGACCTGAATCCTTGACGATCTGAATTACCTGCTCGGGAGTGAGCTCTGTAAGACACTTTGCAAGAGCCTGATAGCCGTCGTATGCGATATATTCATTGATATCCTCGGGATTGATAACACCGCAGTTCTTAAGAGCAACTCTGTTCTGAGTCTTATAGAAATTAGTGTCGTTAAGACCCTTGATTTCTGTGGGAGTAACTGTTTCGGTGTAAAGAAGACGCTTAACCATACGTCCCTTGAGAAGATGCTCCTCAACGATTTCGGGAACGTCCTCAACCTTAACCTCTGAATAGAAGCAGCCTTCGGGATATACGATCATGATGGGGCCGAGTGCGCAAAGACCGAAGCAGCCTGTACGGATTACCTGAACCTCGTTTTCAAGACCCTTTGCCTTGAGCTCAGCTTCCATTGTTTCAATAATTTTCTGTGAGTTTGAGGAGGTACAGCCGGTACCGCCGCAAACAAGCACGTGTGAACGATACATTACGTTTCCTCCTTATTCCTTTATAGCGCCGATTGTGTATTCTGCAACGGGATTGCCGTTAACGATGTGTTCAACGATAATCTTTGCAACCTTTTCCTCTGTGAGCTGAACATAGGTAACCTTTTCCTTACCGGGAACCATTACCTCTGCAATGGGCTCATACTGACACATACCGATACAGCCGGTCTGTGCAACTGTTACGTGCTGAATGTTACGCTTTGTGATTTCCTCAACAAACTTGTTCATAACGGGTCTTGCGCCTGCAGCGATACCGCAGGTAGCCATACCTACTACGATTCTTGTAGCCTCTGTTGAGCCGTCACGTGTTGTCATATTACGCTTTGCAGCATCTCTGAGAGCCATAAGTTCTTCAAGTGATTTCATTTGTATTTACACCTCCGTGAGTTGTTTTGTGTTTTCGTTTATAAAGTCCGTAAGCCAGCTTACTATACTTGTCTCGTTCAGGGGTACATCCCCGAGAATTTCCTTAAGCTGTCTTGTGTCCACAGTGAATTCCTTTTCGTCAAGACCTCTTCTGTAAAGAAAGTCCGTATGTAAATTCATCGTGATAAGAATTACGACAGTCGAGGTAAGGTCGCCTATAGGAGTAAAATCCACGTGGTCGGTTTTAAAGGTGGCACGTACCCTCGTGCCCTTGCCGACCTCACTTTCAATTTCAAGGGAGCCGCCTGTCATTTCAGCCGCCATCTTGAAAAGGGGAATACCGAGGCCAACCTTTCTGGTGGTGCGGGTTGTGAAGAAGGGGTCAATAACTGACTGCACCTGTTCTTTTGTCATACCCTTACCGTTGTCGTAAATGCCGATAAGAAGCTCATTATCCGCCGTGCTTTGCTTAACCTCGATTTCGATTAAAGAGGCGTTGGCCGAGATAGAGTTCTGGGCTATGTCAAGCACGTTCAGCGAAAGCTCTCTCATCAGTCCTTGTATTTAGCAAGAATGCCTGCAACGTCAGCTGCGGTGATTTTGCCGTAAACGTCATCGTTTACTGTGATAACGGGGGCAAGACCGCAGGCACCGATACAACGGCATGCAGTAAGTGAGAACTTACCGTCTTCAGTACACTCTTCTGCACCGATACCGAGCTGAGCTGAGAGCTCGTCAAGAATTTCCTGAGCGCCCTTAACGTAGCATGCAGTACCGAGACAAACGGAGATAGCATACTGACCCTTGGGTGAAAGTGCAAACTGTGCGTAGAAGGTTGCTACGCCGTAAACCTTTTCAAGGGGTACCTTCATACCGTCGGTAATTTTCTGCTGAACCTCAAAGGGAAGGTAGCCGTAGATGGCCTGAGCTTCCTGCATAACGTGCATAAGCTTGCTCACGTCGGGTGTGCATTCAGCGATGACTGCATCAAGCTTTGCTGCCTGTTCAGCGGTGTCTTTGAACGGGATTGTGCTGATTTTCTTAAGCATTGACTTTTATCCTCCTTTAACGGTTTTTCCGTATAAGTTTGTAGAGTTATGAGCAGTTTTATATATAACTACTCATAATAATCCATACTACAAAATAATACCACATTCAGACAAAAAAATCTACTGATTTACAAATAAAAAAGCACAGAAAAACAAATTCCACATAATGCCAAATTTTTTTGTTTATTTTGATATATAATTGTATAGGGAATTTTCAATGCGCAATGCGCAATGGCATAGTCAATTCATCCTCGTCCGCCCCGAAAGGCATTGAAGCCCTCTCTTGAGGGAGGGTGGCTGAGCGGAGCGAAGTCGGGTGAGTGAATCACAAACGCCCGCAGGGCGTTTCCCTTACTCCTTACTACTTATCACGAGGGGTCTATCTTTCTCACCTTTATATCCTACCTCCCTTTTACTCGTCTTGCGCTCATGCCGCTAGGGCACATCCTTTGTCCGGAGCGACAAAGGATGCAAAGCGCTCTTGGGGGGTTGGACACGGCTCGTCATTTTCAAAATATACCGTCAGTCCGCCTCCATCAACAAGCCTCGGCAGCGCACAACAGTCTTCCTTTACCAAACAATCAGATGTGCGCAATATACTACCTTTCCGTCAGGTTATCCCCGCCCTGCGTCCGTTGATTCCGCAGCGGGTAAGGCTTTTGTTT
>JAZNIH010000032.1:0-21431 GCA_045577395.1 Acutalibacteraceae bacterium
CTGCATTTTATGGCTTCAATACAAGAAATTTTCTTATCTTACGAAACTGCGAAGCACTTTAAAATGAAAATTTTGAGTGCAAGAAAAGGCAAAAACACCCGATAATGCTGACGCATATCGGGTGTTTTTAACGCATTATTGGGCGGTTAGTTCATATTTTAAAGAAATACTTCCTTATGGGAAGTTGGCATAAGAACAGATCTGTGTGAAGATCAGCACAGAGAATTATTCGTAAATGCTGAATGCTGTTGCGCCGCATGCTGCAAAGGAGGCTAACATTACAAGAGCCAATAAAGCTGCGAGAATTTTTCATTTTTCCGCCCTCCGAAATAAAATTTTATGGAGTGTGAAACCGTTTGACACACTCCCATATGAGAGGGATTACACTATCGTCGTAAGCTTTTGTCAAAAACAAAATCAAGGGCAGAGGTCATCCTCTGCCCGCTTTTTATCGGAATTTCTCTTTTCGAATTACCCGAGCACAAGCTCTACAGGACAATGGTCCGAGCCGAAAATCTCACTGTGAATCTTTGCTTCCTTTATCTGCTCTTTGATTCTTTCCGAGACTAAGAAATAGTCAATACGCCAGCCTGCATTCTTGGCTCTTGCCTGAAAACGGTAGCTCCACCAGGAGTAGGCGCTCTCAAGGTCGGGGTATAAATATCTGAAGGAGTCAGTGAAGCCTGAATCAAGTAATTGTGAAAATTTTCCTCTCTCTTCGTCGGAGAAGCCGGCGTTGCCACGGTTGCTTTTCGGGTTCTTAAGGTCAATCTCATTATGGGCGACGTTGAGGTCTCCGCAAACTATTACAGGCTTGCTTTTGTCAAGCTCAAGAAGGTATTCTCTGAAGGCGTCCTCCCACCTCATACGGTAGTCGATTCTCTTGAGCCCGTCCTGAGCGTTGGGGGTGTAGCAGGTTACAAAGAAAAAGTCCTCAAACTCAAGTGTTATAAGCCTTCCTTCGGTGTCGTGCTCGGGAATATTCATACCGTATCTGACGCTTATCGGCTCTTCCTTTGTAAAGATTGCCGTACCTGAATAGCCCTTCTTTTCGGCGTAGTTCCAATACTGGCGGTAGCCCTCCAGGGGCATATCAATCTGACCCTCCTGAAGCTTTGTTTCCTGCAGACAGAATATATCCGCATTAAGCTCAGCGAAGGAATCGAGGAAGCCTTTTGTTACACAGGCTCTTATTCCGTTAACGTTCCATGAGATAAATTTTTTCACAATTATTCAGCCTTTCTTTCGGGGTGTCTGTTAATAGGTCATTCACGATTTCAATTGATTTTATCATAATTTGTAAACTTTTTCAACACATTCTGTAACATCGGTTGACATAGGTTGACATTTCCATTATAATGATACCGCTAAAATGGGCGTTTAATCCGAATATTTAGTATATATAATACATAAAAACGAAATTTTTAGAAAAACGAGGTAATGAAAATGAAGAAGAGAGTATTGGCGTTACTTATGTGTGTTCTGCTGGCGGTGGGAACTGTTCCCGCTATGCCGGTGGCTGACTACTTCGGCATCGAGGTCGGAGCGGTCAACATTGAAAATCTGGAGCAGGCGATATCGTCGGTGCCTGATGAAAGCGAGTGGTACAGATACCGTGATACCGAGCGTCTCAGACTGTACTTTGAGATTGCCGTTCAGGTTATGCAGAATCCCGAAGGCTTCCAGCAGAGCTATATCGATACCTGCGCTCAGAATCTTAAAAATGAAATTGACGCACTCGAATACCACACCCTCGGTATTGTTCTTAACGAGACAACCTATACCGCAGCTGTGGGCAATAAGTTTACCCTCAGAGCTATTCTTACTCCTGCTGAGGCTGCAGACCCTGTAGTATGGGAGTCGGATAACGAGGAAGCCGTTTCAGTAACACAGAACGGTGAGGTAACAGTGAAAAAGTATGCCGCAGAGCCGGTTAACGTTATTGTGTCCTCAAACGGATATCAGGCAGTATGCACCGTTAACATTCTCAACCCTCTCGGCGGTATCAGACTCGAAAAGTCAACCATCGAGGTTTTCGAGGGTGATAAGGCTGCTATCGGCGTCATCGCTTACGGTAAGGATGAGGCTGCTCTTCCTACAGACAAGGTCAGCTATACCTACAAGAGCAACAATACCTCGGTTGCAGCAGTTGATGCAAGCGGTAACGTAACGGGTATCAGAAAGGGTGAAACCACCGTAACCGTAACCGCAACAAGCGGCGGCGAAATTTATACCGCAGTCTGTACTGTCAGGGTCAATGAAACAATTCCCGTAAATTCTCTCTCTTCTGCCGAGCTTACTACCTCTTCCACAATAAATCTTACAGTTAACGAAACAAGAGACTTCAACGTTGTTGTTCTTCCCTCAAATGCAAGCAATAAAAAGCTTGAATGGACCTGCTCGGATGACAGCATTCTTAAAATCACCGACAAGGGTACAAACGTAACCGGTATCGCTACTGCTGAGCTCAAGGCTCTCAAGGCGGGGCGTGTTGAGGTCACCTTTGCTACCACCGACGGCTCCGATATCAGCAAAACCTTTACGGTTGTTGTAAAGCCTCTGATTTCTTCACTTACCTTTGCAGAGGAAACCAAGGTGCTTACTCTCAACACCTCAGGTGAAAGATTCAAGACAACAATTACCCCTGCAGATGCAGGCAATCAGGTGCTTACATGGACGTCAAGCGACACAACCGTATGTAAGGTTGACTATAACGGCGTTCTTTATCCTCAGTCACTCGGCACCTGCTATATCACCGCTACCACACAGGACGGAACAAATATCAGGGTAACCGGTTTTGTCCGTGTTTCGGAAATGGCATCACTCGTTACTCTCAATAAAAACGAGCTTACCCTCAAGGTGCCCGGTCACTATCAGCTTTCTGCTACCGTTCTCGCAGTTGACGGCACCTCATACAAGGATGTTCAGTGGAGCTCAGGCGACACAAAGATTGCAACGGTTGACAAGAACGGTCTTGTTACCGCAAAATATCCCGGCACGGTAGTTATCAAGGCTATGGCTATCGACGGTACAGAAAAATACGATAACTGTATTGTTACCGTTTTACAGCCTCTCGAGGACCTTGTACTGCCCAAGACAAAGAACGTTTACGTCGGAGAAACCGCAACCGTAAGCGCTACCTTTGTTCCCGAATACGCCTCAAACAAGAAGGTAACCTGGTCATCCTCCGATACCTCTGTTGCTACCGTTAATCAGAACGGCGTTGTAACCGGTAAGAGCGAGGGACAGACAACTATCACCTGCGTTGCGGATGACGGCGGAATTGTTGCAACCTGCGTTGTTTCCGTTCTTATCAAGACAACGGGCGTTTCACTTAACTATACAACCTCAAAAATTTGGAAGGATAAGACTGTTACGCTTGTTCCCACTATCAGCCCCGCAGATGCAACCGTAAAGGACGTAAGCTGGACCTCATCGGATACGTCTGTTGCAACGGTTGATGAAAACGGCATCGTTACCGGTATTGCAGGCGGTACGTGTGTAATTACCTGTAAGACAAAGGACGGCGGAAAAACCGCAACATGTACAATCACAGTTCTTGAAAGTGCAACCGGTATTTCCTTCGCTTCTGAGGTTGAAAGCCTTTATCTCGGTCAGGTTATAACAAACAAGGCATCCGTGCTTCCCGCAACGGCAACCAACCGCAACGTTACCTATGCCACAAGCAACGACCTCGTTGTCAGAGTTTCACAGACAGGTGAAATCACCGCAGTAGGTGAGGGTAAGGCAGTCGTTACCGCAAAAAGTGAGGACGGCGGATTTGTTGCAACCTGCAACGTGACCGTATATTCCAAGATCCCCGTAACGGGTCTTACTCTTGATAAATCCACCCTTTCACTTGACGTGGGTGAATACTATACCTTCCTTGCTACCGTATATCCCTCAAATGCAAGTAACAAGGCCATCACATGGAGAACAAGCAACAGCTCTGTTGTTTCAGTTTCACAGACAGGTCTTATCAAGGGTAAGGCAGCAGGTACCGCTATTGTTTCCGCTACAACCGATGACGGAAACTTTGTAAGAGAATGTAAGGTAACCGTAACTCAGCCCGTAACAGGCATCAGACTCAATGCCGCAAGCATCAGTCTTGCAAAGGGTAAGTCAAAAACTATTGTGGCTAACGTTCTTCCCACTAATGCAACCAACAAGGAGGTTATGTGGGACAGCACCGATGAGGAGGTTGCAAGAGTATCCTCCAACGGTGTTGTAAATGCAGTAGGTGCAGGTAACTGTACCATTACCGCTACAACCGTTGACGGTCTTTACACCGCAACCTGCGACATCAACGTTTATATCCCCGTAACCGGTATCACAATCGGTGCTGAAAGCATAAAGCTCCCCAGAGGTGAAAGCAGACTTCTTTCTGCTACTGTTTCACCCTCTGATGCAACAAACAGAACAGTTATCTGGCAGTCAAGCAACACAAACGTTGTAACCGTAAACGAGGCAGGTCAGATTACCGGCCGTACAAGAGGTACAGCGGTCGTTTATGCCACTACTGCCGACGGTGCCTTCCAGGCCTCCTGTACAGTTGAGGTCGTTCAGCTTGCTACGGGCGTTTCACTCAACTATGCAAGCATTACCCTTGACGTGGGCGCAACAAAGCAGTTCAGCGCAACTCTTACACCGGCAACGGTTTCAGACACAACGGTCAAGTGGTCCTCAAGCAACAAGAGTGTGTTCACGGTAAGCTCAAAGGGTCTCATCAAGGGCGTAGGCCCCGGCACGGCAACTCTTACCTGTACCTCAGGTGACGGCGCGGTAAAGACCACCTGTAAGATTACGGTAACTCAGCCCGTAACAGGTCTTACTCTTTCACCGACAAAGGTGACTGTCAAGGAGGGCGGAGTCAAGGCTATTACCGCCACCGTTGTGCCCGCAAACGCAACAGACTCCAAGGTTTTATGGGTTTCAAGCAACAAGGCTGTTGCGACCGTTGATGCTGACGGCGTTGTCCGCGGCATCAAGCCCGGTAAGGTTACAATTACCGCTGTTTCAAACAATAACAGTGAAATTACTGCGGCATGTACAGTTACTGTTGTACGTCCCGTAACGGGAATGACCCTCAACAAGGCAAGTATTACAATGGACGTGGGCAACACAACCACAATTACTCCCATTTTCATTCCCGAGGATGCAGGCATCAAAACTGCAAAGTGGTCCTCAAGCAACTATGACGTTGCCGACGTTGACTCCAAGGGTGTAGTTACCGCAAAGGGTCCCGGCTTCGCAACAATTACTGCAAAGAGCACCGACGGCGGCTTTACCGCAACCTGTGACGTTCTTGTTATACAGCCTGTGACAGGTGTGAAGCTTTCCTCCTCAACGCTCAGTCTTGAGGTTGACGAAAAGGCTACTCTCAAGGCAACCGTGCTTCCCTCAAATGCAAGCAATACCTCTGTAAAATGGTCTTCAAGCGATAAGACCGTTGCGACCGTTTCATCCTCAGGTGTTGTAACAGGTAAGTCTCAGGGTACTGCAAAAATCACATGTAAGACTGTTGACGGCTCCTTTACAAAGACATGTACCGTAACAGTCCTTAAGAAGGTAACAGGTGTTTCACTCAATTATACAAGCAAGGTGCTTTATCTCGGTAACACACTTACGCTTAAGGCTACCGTATTCCCCACCGATGCTACAAACAAGGCTGTGACATGGTCTTCAAGCAATAAGAATATAGCTACCGTTTCCACAAGCGGTAAGGTTACTCCTCTTGCCCCCGGCAGCGTAACCATTACCGTAAAAACATCTGACGGCGCACACAAGGCAACCTGTAAGATTGAGGTAAGAAAGCCCGTTGAATCAATCAAGCTTAATGCGACAAGCAAAACAATATACGTCGATGACCTTTATCAGCTCAAGGCTACGGTTCTTCCCGATGATGCAACCGTAAGGGACGTAACCTGGACAGTAAGCGATCCCACGGTTCTTACTGTAAGCAGTAAGGGTCTTATCACCGGTAAGTCAGCAGGTGTTGCAACAGTTACCGCAACTGCGGAAAACGGTCTTAAGGCAACCTGTAAGGTGACCGTACGTCAGTCCGTTGAGGGTATCGGTCTTGATAAGGATACTCTTACCGTATATACCGGTGAAGCCTCAGAAATCAAGGCAACCGTTCTTCCCGAGGGTGCATATAATCAGGGCGTTAAGTGGAATTCCTCCAACGTATCTGTTGCAAAGGTTTCCTCCACGGGTGTTGTAACGGGTATCAAGGCGGGTACGGCAGTTATTACTGCGACCACCTCTGAGGGCGGATATACCGCAACCTGTACCGTGACCGTAAAGCAGCACGTAACGTCAATCGGATTTAACACAACAAGACTCGATATCGAAAAGGGTAAGCAGGGCACACTTCAGGTTAACGTGCTTCCCGCCGATGCTTCAGATAAGAGCTATGAAATAACAAGCTCAGATCCCTCAGTTGTATTTGTTGACCAGAACGGCCTTGTTATCGGTCTTATGGGCGGTACTGCAACAGTTACCGTAACCGCAAAGGATAACGGCAAGACAGGTATCTGCTACGTTACTGTTCTCGAGCCCGTAACAGGCGTAAGCCTTGAAAAGGAAGAGGACACCGTATTTGTCGGAAAAGAGGTTACCCTTAATGCTAAGGTTTCTCCCTCCGATGCAACAAATCAGCTTCTTACATGGTCTTCATCAGCACCCGAGGTGGCCTCCGTAAATTCAGCAGGTATTATCAGTATTCACAAGGCCGGTACTGCCGAAATTACCGTAACAACAGTTGACGGCGGCTTTACTGACAGCTGTGTTCTTACCTGCCTTCAGGCTCCCGAAAAGCTTGAAATGCCCGAAGAAATCACCGTATTAAGAGGTGAGTCGGGTAAAATCAGCGTTAACGTGCTTCCTGAAGACAGCTTCAATAAGAATATTACCTTTGAGAGCAGCGACGAAAGCATAGTAAGCATTGATGCCGAGGGTAATTTTGAGGCTCTTGCTCCCGGTCAGTCAACGGTTACCGTAAAGGCTGAAATGGGCGATGCAAGGTCAGAATGTCTCATTACGGTTATTGAGCCCGTAACAAACGTAGAAATCAGAGAAAGCAAGCTCACTCTCTATAAGGGTGATGAATACGACTTCAGAGCGGTCATAAGCCCCGCAAATGCAAGCAATCAGGAGGTAATCTGGAAGGTTTCAAACGGCCTTATCGGTGCAGTTGATTCCGAGGGTCACTTCACAGCCCGCAGCAAGGGTGAAACCTATGTCACGGTAACAGCAGTTGACGGAAGGTTTATTGATTTCTGTAAGGTAAATGTTGTACTTGCTGTTGAAGATATTGAGGTTTCCGAGAATGCCGTTTCTCTTATTGAGGGCGAAAGCAAAGAGGTTACCGCAAGCGTGCTTCCCAATGATGCTTACGATACGTCTGTAAGATTTGAAAGTGCTGACGAAGCAATTGCTACAGTTGATAAGAACGGAATTATCACGGCGGTTTCAAAGGGTGAGACTGTTATTACCGTAAGCTCGGTTGATAATCCCGAAATCAAGGCTCAGATTGCCGTTGAGGTTATCAGAGTTGTTGACAGTATAGAGCTTTCCTTTGATAAGGAATATCTCTGGGTCGGTGAAAGCGGAAACGTAGAGGTTACCTTTATTCCCGCTGACCCCAATGATACGAGCGTAGTTTTCAGCTCCTCTGATGAAAGCATTGCAGCAGTTGACGAAAACGGTGTTGTTACCGCAATCGGTGCAGGTGAGGCAGTTATCACCGTAACTACAACCGACGGCAGAGCAACAAAGGATATCACCGTTGAAGTCCGCAAGCAGGCTGAGGGTATCGAAATCAGCGAAACAGAAAAGACTGTTTCCGTTGACGACGTATTTACTCTTACCGCAAGCGTGCTTCCTGCAGAGGCATATAATAAAGATGTAATATGGACATCATCAGACGAAGAAGTCATCAAAGTAGAAGACGGAACTGTTACCGCACTTAAGACAGGTGAAGCAGTTATCACCGTAAAATCAGCCGAGAACGAAGAAATCAAGGCTGAGTGTAAGGTAACGGTAATCCGTATGGCTCAGAGCATAGAGCTTTCCTTCGATAAGGAATATCTCTGGGTAGGCGAGACGGGCAACGTAACTGTTAACGTTCTTCCCGAGGATACAACCGATAAGAGCGTAGTTTTCAGCTCCTCTGACGAAAGTGTTGCAGCAGTTGACGAAAACGGTGTAGTTACCGCAATCGGTGCAGGTGAGGCAGTTATCACCGTAACTACAACCGACGGCAGAGCAACAAAGGATATCACCGTTGAAGTCCGCAAGCAGGCTGAGGGCATCGAAATCAGCGAAACAGAAAAGACGGTTTCCGTTGACGACGTATTTACTCTTACTGCAAGCGTGCTTCCCGCAGAGGCATATAATAAAGATGTAATATGGACTTCATCAGATGAAGAGATTCTTACAGTAGATAACGGAACTGTTACCGCACTTAAGACAGGTGAAGCAGTTATCACCGTAAAATCAGCCGAGAACGAAGAAATTAAGGCTGAGTGTAAGGTAACGGTAATCCGTATGGCTCAGAGCATTGAGCTTTCCTTCGATAAGGAATATCTCTGGGTAGGTGAAAGCGGAACAGCTTCAGTAACAGTTCTTCCCGAAGATACAACCGATAAGAGAGTAAGCTTTAAATCCTCTGACGAAAGTGTTGCAGTAGTTGACGAAAACGGTGTAGTGACCGCAATCGGTGCAGGCACAGTAACAATTACCGCAAAGACGGTTGACGGCAGAGCGGTTGACTTTGTTCAGCTCGAGGTGCGCAAGCAGGTTGAAGGTATCGAAATCAGCGAAACAGAAAAGACTGTTTCAGTTGACGACGTATTCACTTTTACCGCAAATGTGCTTCCCGCAGAGGCATATAATAAAGATGTAATATGGACCTCATCAGACGAAGAGATTCTTACAGTAGCGGACGGCGTTATTACTGCACTTAAGACAGGTGAAGCAGTTATCACCGTAAAATCAGCCGAGAACGAAGAAATCAAGGCTGAGTGTAAGGTAACGGTAATCCGTATGGCGCAGAGCATTGATCTTTCCTTCGATAAGGAATATCTCTGGGTAGGCGAGACGGGCAACGTAACTGTTTACGTTCTTCCCGAGGAAACAACCGATAAGAGCGTAGTTTTCAGCTCCTCTGATGAAAGCATCGCAGCAGTTGACGAAAACGGTGTAGTTACCGCAATCGGTGCAGGTGAGGCAGTTATTACCGTAACCACAACCGACGGCAGAGCAACAAAGGATATCACCGTTGAAATCCGCAAGCAGGCTGAGGGTATCGAAATCAGCGAAACAGAAAAGACTGTTTCAGTTGACGACGTATTTACTCTTACTGCAAGCGTGCTTCCCGCAGAGGCATATAATAAGGATGTAATATGGACCTCCTCAGATGAAGAGATTCTTACAGTAGCGGACGGCGTTATTACTGCACTTAAGACAGGCGAGGCAGTTATCACCGTAAAATCAGCCGAGAACGAAGAAATCAAGGCTGAATGTAAGGTTAAGGTTATAAGATACATTTCTTCAATTGAATTTGCACAGGAAAGCGTAACAGTTCTCAAGGGCGAGACTTATCAGCTCAGCACGGTTATTCTTCCCGATGATGCAACAGAAAGAGAGCTTACCTTTGTTTCCTCCGATGAAGCGGTCGCAACCGTTGATGAAAACGGTCTCGTGACAGCTGTAGGTGCAGGTAAGGCTACCGTAACAGTAAAAACTGACCTCGAGGATGTATTTGCCGAGTGTGAGATTAACGTTGAGGTTAGAAGTGAGGAAATCACTCTTGACAAAAACGAAGCAGAAATCTACTGCGGCGATACTCTCACTCTCACAGCTACAGTTCTTCCCGATGATGCAACAAATAAAAGCATAATCTGGGAAAGCTCAGATATCTCTGTAGCGACAGTTGAGGACGGTACCGTTACTGCAGTTTCAACAGGTACTGCCGTAATTACTGCAAAAACAGAGGATACAGGCAAAACCGCAGAATGTAAGATTAACGTTTTAAGACACGTTGACTCGGTTGAAATAAGCAGCCGCAGCGTAAAGGCTTATGTGGGCAGAGAGTTTACTCTTACCGCAAGAGTTAACCCGGACGATGCTACAAATACAACACTCTTCTGGAAGTCAAGCGATACAACCGTTGCAACAGTAGATAACGGTGTAGTTACTCCTTTAAGAAAGGGTACGGTGATCATCAGCGTTTCCAGCGAGGACGGAGGATATGCAGATTTCTGCTTTGTAACAGTAGGCATCGGTATTGATGCAGTTACTCTTAATGAAAGCAGCATCGCAATCGATAAGGGTGAGACCTTTACTCTCACCGCAGAGGCTTCTCCCGAAAATACAACAGAAAGCGAGCTCATCTGGACATCCTCCGATGACAGTATTGCTTCTGTAGAAAACGGTATTGTTACCGCTAAGGAAAAGTCAGGCACAGTTACCGTAAAGGCAACCGCCGCTGACAATAGCGAGGCCTTTGCAATCTGTGAGGTAACGGTTATCGAGCCCGTAACGGCAGTAGACCTCAACAAGACCGAAGCAAGAGTTCTTCTCGGCAAGACAGAGACTCTCAACGCTATTGTTTCACCCTCCAATGCAACGTATAAGGACGTAACCTTCAGCTCTTCTGATGAAAGCGTTGCTACTGTTGATGCAAACGGTGTTGTTACTCCCGTAGCCCCCGGTACTGCAAGCATTATCTGTACAAGCACCTACGGTCAGCATACTGCAGTTTGTGTTGTTACTGTTCCCAGACCCGTGGATGATTTCAGACTCACCTTTGCAAGCATGGCTCTGAGCAAGGGAGCATCGGGTCAGATCGAGGTTGAAGCAAATCCCGCAAATCACGATGAGAGGTTTGTGTTTGTTTCTTCCGATCCCAATATTCTCACCGTAGAGCGTGAAACAGGTATCGTAAAGGGTGTAGGAGCAGGTACGGCAACCGTTACTGCTATTTCAGACCTTACTGAAAAAACAGCAACGATTGAGATTCTCGTTGTTCAGCCCGTTGAAGGCATCAGCTTTGAAATGAAGAGCTTCAACGGTGCATATACAGGTATGTGTCATCAGCTTAATTACACAATCACACCTGCAGACGCATATAACAAAAAGGTAACCTTCACCTCATCGGACGAAAGAATCGCAACCGTTGATAAGGACGGCTACATTACTTATCACGAGCAGGGTCAGGTAACCATTACGGTAACCTCAGAGGATTCGGGTCTTTCAGACGAATGTGTTGTAACCGTAAGCAAGGCACCCGAAGAAATTCATATAAGCAAAAACAAGCTCAGCCTCAGCGTAGGTGAGGAGTATCAGTTCGATGCGGTTGTTCTTCCTCTTGATGCAACGGACGTAACTGTTATCTGGTCGTCAAGCTCAGATGCGGTTGTAAGCGTTGACAGTAACGGTAAGGCAACGGCTGTAGGCGTCGGTACTGCTCTGATATTTGCCCGTACGTGGAACGGCAAGGAGGCTTACTGTACCGTAACGGTTGAATAAATAATAAATCTGTCGGATTAGCGGAGTGTTTGTAAGGACACTCCGCAGTTTTATTCGCCTTTCGGCGAGTTTTATTGCTTCGCAGTGATATTTGTCTTGCGACAAGTGATATTGCCTTCGGCAGTTTTCGGCGAATAAAATAACACTGAAGCCGCAAGGCTTCAATATCACTTTTGATTTATCAAAAATATAACTGCAAATTTTAATTTGCAATATCACTTAATACTCACCGAAGAAAATATTTTCACTTTGGCGTAATTGCCTTTAGAGTATATAACCCACTATGACACTTTCGAGCCGAAAGTGTCACTTTTTATATAAAAAATTGGGAGCACTTCATCACAAAGTGTCTCCCAATAATTTTATCTGTCCTTAGCAACCTTGCCCATTAGCCGACAGATTTTTTTAAGCTCATCAAGCTTTTTTCTTATCAGAACGAGAGCCTCTTCGGGTGAGTTCGTACCGAGAACTGCCTGCTCCATAGGGCACCGTCCCGTGTTATCTCTGTTTCTTATCATTTCTGCTTCATTCTCAAAGCTTACTGAAATTCCGTATTCCCGGAACACCTCAAGGGCGGTCTTGCTGACCGTCAGAGCATATACTCTTTCAGCCTCAAGAAGCACGTAAAGAAATGCGGCAGCTCTGCCGATTACCTTGTCGGCGACAGAAAAGCCCTTGAGAGATACGCTTTCATCAATAAGAGTCAGCAGGGGCTGTACGCCGCGGCGTTGGTCTGAGATAACCTTATCGCCTCTGACTGCAGCCATTGTGAAGCCTTCGTTTTTTATGAGCCCGACGGCTCTGAGCATATCCTTTTCCATATCAGAGTCTTGAAGCAAAGTCACTCATTGCACCTGAAATTGCAATCTTCTGAGGACAAACCTTTTCGCAGGCCTTGCAGCCTATGCAGTCGGAGGGGAGGCTGCCCTCGCTGATGGCCTCAATATCCTTTGTGGCATCGTATTCATCATCACCGAAGCAATGCTTGTTGTAAAGTGAAAGAACGGCGGGAATGTCAATCTTTTTAGGGCAGTACTCTGTGCAGTAACGGCAGGCCGTGCAGGGGAGAGCCTTTCTTTCGTTGATCATATCGGCAATTTTTAAAACTGTATTCCATTCGGCGGTGTCAAGGGGTTTATCCTCGCAGAAGGTTTCTATGTTTTCCTTAAGCTGGTCATAGTTTGACATACCCGAGAGGGTAACAACAACGTCGGGAACCGTCTGAATAAATCTGAATGCCCATGCAGGAATTTTCTCTTCGGGACGGAGCGAGCGGAGCATATCCTCATATTTTTTGTCGAGGCTTGCAAGCTTTCCTCCTCTCACGGGCTCCATAACCCAGACAGGGATATTGTATTCTCTTACCATTTCAACCTGAGCCTTTGCATTCTGTCCTTGCCAGTCAAGATAGTTGAGCTGAATCTGACAGAATTCCATATGCTCACCGTAAGCCTCAAGAAAACGGCGTAAGGTGTCAAGATTGCCGTGGGTAGAAAAGCCGAGATGCTTGATTCGGCCTTCAGCCTTCATTCTGATAAGATAGTCGACGTCACCGTACTTTTCTCTGTTGAGATAATCGTCAATGTTTGATTCACATACGGTGTGAACAAGATAAAAGTCAAAATAATCTGTTTTAAGGCGATTTAGCTGTTTTTCAAAAATCTTATCAGCCTTACCCATATTGAGCTTTGAATATCCGGGGAATTTTGTTGCAAGATAATAGCTTTCACGAGGATATCTGCTGAGAATTTTACCCATAACGGGCTCTGATTTTCCGCCGTGGTAGCCGTAGGCGGTATCGAAATAGTTGATGCCGTTATTAAGGGCGAATTCAACCATTTCAGCGGTTTTCTTTTCATCAATGATAAGGTCTATGCCTTTTGTGGGCAGTCTCATACAGCCCATACCGAGAGCGGAAAGCTTTTTGCCTTTAAAATCCTTGTAAATCAAATTTATCACCTCTTAATTCAGTTCGGGAATATTATACATCGGTGCAGATATAAAATCAACCCCTGATATACTTACATTTGTACTAATTTATTGTCGGTATTGTATTGAAATAAGGCAATATATTTGATATACTTAATTTGAATAATTGTGTAAAGGAGAATTCATATGAATACACTTGAACAAATCAAAGAACAGATTTGCGACGTCTGTCATAAAATGTGGCAGCTCGGCTGGGTTGCCGCTAACGACGGCAACGTGAGTGCAAAGCTTCCCGACGGAAGAATTGTTGCAACACCCACAGGCATCAGCAAGTCATTTATCACTCCCGATAAGCTTATCATTCTTGATAAGAACGGCAATATTCTTGAGGCTCAGGAGGGCTACCGTCCTTCAAGCGAAATCAAGATGCACCTTCGCTGCTATGACAAGAGAGAGGACGTTTTCAGCGTTATTCACGCCCATCCTCCCGGAGCAACAGGCTTTGCGGTTGCACATAAGGCAATGGATATGTACAATATGATTGAGGACGTTGCTGTTATCGGTGCAGTTCCTCTTACTCCCTACGGAACTCCCTCAACCTCAGAGGTTCCCGATTCAATCGAGCCTTATCTTGAGGAGCACGACGTAATGCTTCTTGAAAATCACGGCGCTCTTGCAGTAGGCAGCGACGTTATTACTGCTTTTTACAGAATGGAAAGCCTTGAGCTCTGGGCAAAGATTACAATCAATGCAGTTATTCTCGGCGGAAGCCACGATATCAGCAGAGATAATATACAGAAGCTTATCGACCTTCGCGGCTATTACAGAGTAACAGGCCGTCATCCCGGCTATAAGGTATATAATCCGGACGATGAGATGCTTCACAAAAAGGACTGAGGGGTGACGTTATGCTGAAAGGAATATCACCTCTGATTTCACCTGAGCTTCTTAAGGCTCTTGCTGAGATGGGACACGGCGACGAGCTTGTAATTGCTGACGGCAATTTTCCATGCCACAGTGTAGGTAAGAATTCAATCGTTATCCGTGCCGACGGTCACGGCGTTCCCGAAATTCTTGATGCGATTCTTAAGCTCATCCCTCTTGATACATATACGGAAAAGCCGGTAGCACTTATGGAGGTTGTACCCGGTGACACCTGCGGCACTCCCGAAATATGGGGTACCTATGAGGAAATCCTCAACAAATACGAGCCTGAGCACCATGCGGTAGACTATACTGAGCGCTTTGCCTTCTATGAAAGAGCAAAGGATGCTTATCTTATCATCGCAACAGGTGAAAAGGCAATTTATGCAAACATTCTTCTTAAGAAGGGCGTGGTCAAATGAAAACAGTATTAGCATTTGACTTCGGCGCATCAACCGGCAGAGCAATCAAGGCTGTTTTCGACGGAAAAGAGATAAAGTACGAGGAAATTCACCGCTTTGACAACATCCCTCTTACCGTGGACGGACATACCTGTCACGATGTGGATATGATTTTATCCGAGATTAAGCAGGCAATCGAAAAAGCAGGGGACATCGATTCTCTTGCCTTTGATACGTGGGGCGTTGACTACGGTCTTCTCGATAAGGATGGTAAGCTTCTTCATCAGCCTTATCATTACCGTGACGAAAGAACAAAGGACGCTCTCAGCAAGGCTTTTGAAAAGCTCAGCGCTGATGAGATATATGCTGAAACAGGAAATCAGATAATGAATATCAATACCCTTTTTCAGCTCATAAGCGACGATAATCTTGAAAAGGCAGATAAGCTTCTGTTTATGCCTGATTTATTTGCATATCTTCTTACGGGCGAAAAGGTCTGCGAGATGACTATTGCATCAACCTCACAGATGCTCGATATGAAGGAAAAGTGCTGGAGCAAAAAGGTGCTTGATGCCTTCGGAATAAAGGAAGATCTCTTTGCGCCCATAAAGGAAAGTGCAACCGTAAACGGCAGCTATAAAGGTATCCCCGTAATAAGTGTTGCGGGCCACGATACTCAGTGTGCAGTAGCGGCTATGCCTTCCGAGAATGAAAATGCGGCTTTCCTTTCCTGCGGTACATGGTCACTTATCGGCTGCGAGCTTGACGAGCCCGTGATGACACAGATGAGTAATGCTCTTGAGCTTTCCAATGAAATGGGAGCAAACGGAAAAATTAATTTCCTCAAGAATATCAGCGGTCTGTGGCTTATTCAGGAAACAAGACGCGACCTTGCAATAACCGACCGTAAGTATAGCTATAACGAGCTTGAAATGCTTGCGAGAGAGAGTGAAAAGTTCAGAAGCTTCATTGATCCCGATGCTCCCGAGCTTTCAGCCCACGGCAAGCTTCCCGATAAAATCAGGGCGTATTGTGAAAAGACAAATCAGCCCGTACCCGATACAATCGGTCAGCTTGTAAGATGTATCTATGAAAGTCTTGCTCTCAAATACCGACTTGCTCTTGAGCAAATAGGGGAATGCACAGGCAAAAAATTCGACGTGCTTCACCTTATGGGCGGCGGTACAAAGGACGGCTTCCTTTGTGAGCTTGCATCGGAAAGCTTAGGAATTCCCGTTATTGCAGGTCCGGTTGAAGCTACGGCGCTCGGCAATATCGTGCTTCAGCTTATAGCTTTAGGTGAGATTGAAACAATATCACAAGGCAGAAAAATTATTGCAGAAACAGAAAAGGTCAAGAAATATGAAGGGGTACACACCTCCGATTGGGACGAAGCCTTCAGACGCTTCTGTGAAATTATAAAAAAATGATAAAGGAGAAATAAATATGTTATATCCCAGAATTGGTATCAGACCCACAATTGACGGACGCTGGGGCGGAGTAAGAGAAAGCCTCGAAGCTCAGACAATGGGCATGGCTGAAGCAGCTGCAAAGCTTATCAGCGAAAATCTCAGATATCCCGATGGTACTCCCGTACAGTGTGTTATCTCAGATACAACAATCGGCGGCGGCGCAGAGGCTGCAAAGTGTGAGGATCAGTTCTCAACACAGAACGTTGTTGCAACACTTACCGTAACTCCCTGCTGGTGCTACGGCTCTGAGACCTTCGATATGAATCCCAACACAATCAAGGCGGTATGGGGCTTCAACGGTACAGAAAGACCCGGTGCTGTATATCTTGCAGCAGTACTTGCAGCTTATGCACAGAAGGGACTTCCCGCATTCTCCATCTACGGCAGAAACGTTCAGGATATGGACGACAGAACAATTCCCGAGGACGTTGCTGAAAAGATTCTCCGCTTTGCAAGAGCATCAATAGCAGTAGGCTGGATGAAAAACAAGGCATACGTTAACCTCGGCGGTATTTCAATGGGTATTGCAGGCAGCTACTGTGACGCAGCAATGTTCCAGAAATACTTCGGCATCCGTGCTGAATGGGTTGATATGAGTGATATCATCAGAAGAATCACCCTTGAAATTTACGATAAGGATGAGTACGAGAAGGCTCTCGCATGGATCAAGGCAAACTGTAAAGAAGGCTTTGATGTAAACGCAGGTAAGGAGCTTCCCGAAATCATCAGAAAGTCCAAGGTTGTTCCCGCTGATAAGGACTGGGAATTCATTGCTAAGTTCTCAATCATCGTTAAGGATATCCTTTACGGTAACAAGAAGCTTGACGAGCTCGGCTGGCACGAGGAGGCACTCGGTAAGAACGCTGTAGCAGGCGGCTTCCAGGGTCAGAGAAACTGGACAGACTGGCTTCCCAATGCAGACTTCACAGAAGCAATTATGGCTTCAACCTTCGACTGGAACGGACCCAAGGCTCCTACACCCTTCGCAACAGAGAACGACACCCTCAACGGTGTTTCAATGATGCTCGGTACACTTGTTACAGGTAGCGCACCCTGCTTCCACGATGTTCGTACATACTGGAGCCCCGATGCTTGTGAAAGAGTTACAGGCTACAAGCCCGAAGGCAAGGCAAAGAACGGCTTTATCCATCTTATCAACTCAGGTGCAACCGCACTTGACGGCAACGGTGCCGCTAAGAACGACAAGGGTGAAGGCTGTATGAAGCCCTTCTGGGATATGACAGAGGCTGATATCAAGGCTTGTCTTGAAAACACCGACTGGTGCAGAGCTAACTACGAATACTTCAGAGGCGGCGGATTCTCAAGCCACTTCCGTTGTAAGGCAGAAATGCCCGTTACAATGCTTCGTGTAAACATTATCGACGGCATCGGCCCCGTTATGCAGATTGCAGAGGGCTACACAGTTGACCTTCCCGATAATGCACACGAAACAATCGATAAGAGAACGGACTACTCATGGCCTACAACATGGTTTGCTCCCAATCTTACAGGTGAGGGCGCATTTAAGGATGTATACTCAGTAATGGCTAACTGGGGTGCAAATCACGGCGTAACAGTTTATGGACACGTTGGTGACGATCTTATTACTCTCGCATCAATGCTCCGTATTCCCGTTAATATGCACAATGTACCCGAGGACAGAATCTTCCGTCCCCACTCATGGGCAGCCTTCGGCACAGAAGACAGTCAGAGTGCAGACTACAGAGCATGCCAGACCTACGGTCCTATTTACGGCTAAGATAAAATACGGGCAGTACCGATTCGGTACTGCCCGTTAAATTTTTATATCCGATTAAATATTTGTCTGTCTGATAATATTCTTGAGGCTTTCGGCACTCTTATGAAGTGCCCAGATTTCTGCATCGTTAAAGGGGACTAGAATTTTGCTGTGAGCACCGTTATGGCCGACAACGTTGAGAAGGCTCATACATACGTCGTCGATTCCGTATTCACCGTGAAGCATTGTTGAAACTGTCATTGTGGTGTCAATACCGCTGAGAAGGCTTTTACAGATGTGACATACCGAAAGAGAAACGGCATAATAGGTTGCGCCCTTTCTTTCTATTACTCTTGCACCGGATTTTCTTACGTATTCCTCGATTTCATCAAGGTTAAGCTCGGGCGGAACAACGATGCCTGTTCTTACGAAAGAGTTCGCATAATCGGTGACGTGAACGTTTGAAATATTTGCAATAGACCAGGGAATTACTGAGGAGTCGCCGTGTTCACCGAGTACGTAGGCGTGAACGTTCTGCTGGCTGATTGAAAAATGCTCGGCAAGGCGGCTTCTGAGTCTTGCGGTGTCAAGAATAGTGCCTGAGCCGATAATTCTTTCCTCGGGGATTCCGGAGCACTTACAGAAGGTATAGGTGAGAATATCAACAGGGTTGCTGACAATAACGTAAGTAGCATCGGGAGCGTATTTTGTAATCTGAGGAATGATGCTTTTAAGAATGTCTACGTTGGTCTGTGCAAGGTCAAGTCTTGTCTGGCCGGGCTTTCTTGCTACACCTGATGTGATAATTACAATATCTGAGCCCTTGGCATCAGCATAGCTTCCCGCGTAAACTGAACAAGGAGAGCAGAAGGGGGTACCCTGACGGATATCGAGAGCCTCACCCATTGCTTTTTTGATGTTTACGTCAATCATAACGATTTCTGTTGCGATGCCTGCTGCGGTAAGTGTGTAGGCGATTGTAGAGCCGACACTTCCTGTTCCGATTATGGTAACCTTATTCATTGTAACACCTCGTTTATCTTTCTTCTCCGAGATAGAGAGTTATGTATTTGCAGAAAAGCTCATCGGCAATTTTCTGATTTGTTTCGTTATTGTCAAGACCGTGTCCTGAGTCGGGGTAGCTGTTGAACTCATACTCAACACCGAATTCCTCAAATTTCTCTATAATTGCGGTAGCGTTTGAATAGGGCACAACGGTGTCAACCTCGCCGTGGTTTATAACCGTGGGAACGGTTGTCTCATTGACGTAGAAAAGGGGAGAAACAGCCTTTAAAGCATCAATTACACCGTCTGTGTCCGGGTATGTAAAGCTTTTGCCGCAAGCGTATGAGAACAGCTGAGAAACAGAGGCAGGGTCGCCTAAATCACAGTTGTGGAAATATCCCTTGTCCGTGAAATCCGTAGGTCCGCAGTAGCTGACAACAGCCGCAGGCCTGATGGGGGAGGAGTCGGCTCTTGAATATGCGTAGAACATCGAAAGATGAGCACCTGCCGAGCCTCCTGTGAGAAGCATTTTGTTTACAGCGATATTCTGATTAGCGGCAGTTTCTTTTATTTTCAATACAGCCGCCTGAATATCATCTGCAATATCAAACATATCGACATCCTCTGAAAGATATCTGTAGTTAATAGCGGCGGCAACGTATCCGGATTCATTTGCCATTCTTTTTAAATCCTTATAATAGACGTCCTTGTCGCCGGCAATCCAGCCTCCGCCGTGAATATAAAGAATAAGACCGACCTCACCGTCACAGTCGGTCGGCAAATACAGATCAAGAACCTGTCTTTCGTGACTGCCGTATGAAAGATTTTTATAAATATAATCGGATTTGATTGAGTAATCAGCCGCAAAAAAACTTGCTGAGAATATAATGATACTTATAATTATAGCAGTTAATCTCTTAAACATAACTCTAACCTCTGTTGAATTTAATATCCTGCATAGAGATTTTACAATTAAATACTTTTTTTGTCAAGTTGTTGATGAATAACTATAAAAGGCTTCAAGTCCCTTGTTCTGTTCTTAAGGTTCAGATAAAAAACAACTCAGCAGCCTTTTGGCTACTGAGTCTTGGTGCGGGTGCTCATAAGGGATTGTTATTGTTCATAAAGGTACTATGTGTTATGAAGAGAGTAATACAATGATTAAATAAGATTTTAATTGACTTTATGCAGGTTATTTTGCTTTTATTTCAACTTGTTCGAAAGATATTACTTTTTCAGATTTGTCATAGTATTGAGACATTTCTAAAATTTGGTTAACAGTAAGTGTAGCTTCAAAATCAACAATTTCATCAACATTAGCGATTGTATCGGTTAGCATAGCTAAATTGAACTTTGTTTTCTTCTCCGCATTCACAATTACAGGCCAAGTGGAAATGCCGTTTTCTGGATTGTGATGAACATCAACAGAAAAGCCATTGATGCTTACACTATTAAAAATAAATTCTAAGTCAAGTGTAGTTTTATTTTCGATGATCATTGTTAAGGTAGGAACTTCTACATCTGAATTGCCACTTTCTTTTTTGAAACTTCTATCAATAATAGTGATTTTATAGCTTTCGTTATCTGCAATTACAGTTTCTTTTTTTGTTGTGCTTGAATTGTTAGTTTGAGAATCTACACTTTGATTACTTGGTGTTTTACCACAAGCAACAAAAGAAACGCACAAGATTGCAACTAAAAATAATGCGATAATTTTTTTCAATTTAATCATCCTTTTGTACATTATTTGCGGAAATTTATGAACACCCACAAAACAGTTCACTTCTTTATCTCCGCAAAATAAAAAAGTGCGCCAACCGAAGTTAACGCACCGAAAACGCAAACTCCGATTGTCGCTACACAAAACCAGATAAATGGGAATGACAAATCATCGCACGTTATCTGTGGAATTTGCAGTTTTGCAAAATTCAAAAATAACGTACGCAAAGATATAGTATCCCCATAAAAGAAAATACCATTCCATATCATTTATTCGGTTTTGTGTAGCACGTTTAGTATATCACAATTATTTAGCTTGTTGCAATAGTTTAGCAAAAAATAAAAAATGGAGTATTCACAGTTCAAAAGCTTTGTGAATACTCTTATTGTATAAATCTATACGAAGCGAGAAACATACAAGTCTTTGCAAGCATTGAATTTGTGCATACAAATTCCACTTGTTAGGGACAGCCCTAAAACCCGTATAAAGATAAACCAAAAGTCGCACTCCAAAAGGAATGCGACGATATATAAAAAACTATCAAATCATATACTAAACTCTATTTTAAGCAAAAAAATTGAGTATTCACAAGAGAATCCCTTATGAATACTCACTATGGTGCGAGAGACGGGACTTGAACCCGTACGAGCTGCCCCACACGCCCCTCAAACGTGCGCGTCTGCCGATTCCGCCACTCTCGCATATTC
>JAZNIH010000033.1:0-2163 GCA_045577395.1 Acutalibacteraceae bacterium
AAGCTTCCCTATTATGACTATATCCGCTGGACAGACTATGAAACTGCAGAGCTCGGCGTCAAGTACACCGATATTCTCGGCAGATGGGAAAGACTGACCTTCTCTTCAAGAGAGGACAATGTTACAATCACAAAAATTACAAAGTCAAGCCTCGGTGCAAAAATCAATATGACCATTTCTCTTGCCGACTGCTGGTCTCTCAGAGGCTGGGGAGCAGGCGACGAAAAGAATATGCAGTATAAAAAGCTTGTCGATGATGATGCTACATATATCGCACATATAGCACACTATCCATCATACGAAGGAAGTGAACTTAAGGACGGCGGCTGGTGCGGCTTTACCAAGGTTATTGCTGTCGGCGGTGAAAAGGAAAGAGTGGTTCTCGACAGCACAAACGATAGTGAAAATGTAGCGAAAGAGCAGAATGCGGCTATCAAGATTTCAGGAGCAAGTGAGGTTTATCTTATCACAAAGTCTGACCGTACCTTTGATATGGGTAAGTTTGAGGACTTTAAGGATGCAGAAAGCTATGCTCTTTTAGACGAGCTTAACGCTTACACTACAGCCGTTGCCGAAAAGTACACCGTTGACGGTAAGTTCAGCTATGAAAAGGCTCTTGCACCTCATGCTGAAAAGCAGTCCGCTCTCTTTAATACAGTTAAGTTTAATCTTGGCAGTGACGGCTATGAAGAAGTGGCAAATGAGCATCTCATCGCTTTTCAGCAGAACAGCGAAACCCTTCTTCCCACTCTTGTGGAAAGAGCCTATAATCAGGGCAGATATGCACAGATTTGCTGTGCAGGTACTTCCTTCCCACGTCTTTGCGGTATATGGCAGGGCGAATGGAACTCTGGTTGGAGAGGCATTTACACAATGGATGCCAATGTAAATCTCCTGTCCTCAGGTATGAACACGGGCAACATTTACGCCGCAGGCGAAAGCTATATTAAGTTTGTCCTCAAGCAGATTCCCGACTGGGAAGAAAATGCCGCCAAGACCTACGGTATGACCGATGCCATTCAGGTGCCTGTCAACACCGACGGTGACAGAGCTATGATGGTTGAATACAGCCGTTGGTACCCGTTCCAATATTGGAATGCAGGGGCTTCCTGGATGCTTCTTCCTATCTACGAATTTTGGCAGTGCTACGGTAACAGAACAATTGAATATGGCGGCGAAAAGCTCGACCTTGAAAAGGATATTCTTCTGCCTCTTCTTACAAAGCAGGCAAACTTCTGGGAACAGATTTGTACTCCCGAATATTTCACGGACACCGACGGTAACGCAAGATACGAGGAAGGCAAGACAGAACTTCTTGAGGGCGAAAAATATCTTATCATTCCATCCTATTCACCCGAAAACTATCCTCTCGGTGATTATGACTCAACCATCACGGCAAACTCAACTATGGATATTGCCGCTGCAAAAGACGGTCTGAGAATGACTATTGAAATGGAAAAGGTTATAAAATCGGCAGGGTACGAGGAAAGAATAGCAAAATGGGAAAACCTTATGAAAGTTCTTCCCGAATACAAGTATGATGAAAGCGGCGCTCTGTGTGAGTGGGCGATGAAGGAATATCAGGAAAACAACAAGCACCGTCACATAAGCCACCTCTATCCCGCATGGCCTGCATTCGAAACACAGGATAATCAGGCACTTGTAGATGCCTGCAATCAGGCTATCGAAAACCGTAACAGAGAAAACGAAGGCGAAGACGATATCGCATCCCACGGCTGGGTACATAAGGCTCTTGTTGCCGCAAGGCTCAAGAATGCAGATTCCTGCTACAACTCCCTTATGGCTCTTATGGCTGACAATATCTATTACACATCAATGATGACCGACCACAATACCCACGACGGTTGGGGCGTATTCTGCACTGACACAAGTATAGGCACAATCGGTATTATCGACGAAATGCTCCTTTACTCCAATGACGGTGTGATTGAAGCATTGCCCGCCCTTCCCGATGAATGGAGTGAAGGCAGTATTGAAGGTCTTCGAGCAAGAACAAATGCAGAGGTTGACCTTGAATGGACCTCTGAAACTGTTAAAATTACCGTTACAAGTGACAAGGCACAGACAATTAAAGTCAGTGTCTATGGCGGTGAAGAGCAAAATGTTACTTTCGCAGAAGGCGAAACAAAAACAATAACACTT
>JAZNIH010000034.1:0-3868 GCA_045577395.1 Acutalibacteraceae bacterium
ACTGTCCGAAGGACAATAACACTGTGCAAAGCACAATAAGAACCTGCCTACGGCAGAACCTTGTTATTCGCTTTGCTCATAATAAAACTGCGAAGCAATATCACTCGCCGTAAGGCGAATAAAACTGCCGAGTGTCCTTACGAACACTCGGCTATATGAACGGGATTTTTATTTTTACTGCACATTTCAGCAGTAATCGTTATATATTTTTTCGGTAAGGGAACGCTTATTTGTTACCTGCAAGAGTTATTTCACCCTTAAACAGTCTTGCAAGGAAATTGAAAATCATCGCAAAGAAACGGATAAAGGAAGCAAGTCTTGTCTGAGTTGTAGGCTTCTCAACAGGAAGAGAAATCCATTGATAGTCTGCACAATTCTCAGCTGTCATAGGTTCAAGTCTTCCCTCGGTTTCAAAAAATACGCTGAACTGAGGATATGCACCTTCGGAGTGGATCGAATATTTTGTTCCGTTAAGGAAGGAAAGCGTTATATTATCGCTCACGTTGACAAAGCTGTGATGGGCGTTCTTGATAACCCACGTTCTGTCAGGATAAAGAGCTGTTGATAAATCCACCTGACGGTCAGGTGAAATGTATGCTCCCTTACCTTCCTTGACTCTGGCGGAAATGTACTCATCGGAAAGTGTACTGCCGACCTTTGCACAGGTTGCGCCCATAGTTGCATCCTTAAGACCTACAAGGAAGTCCGAGAGCTCGTCTGCATTCTTTGTTAAGGGCGGATTGACATATCCGTATCTTGCAACAACACCGATATGGATTCCGTACTCGTTTTCACACTTTTCGTATATCTCATCAAGCTTTGAGGTACAATGCTCTCTGTAATATATAATCTTATCAACAAGTCCTGCATACTGTGTTCTGAGCTGAGAGCCGGGCTTGCCGTAAATAAGATTAAGGGCTTTGTCAAAATCCTCCTCGCTTACGCATGTCCAGTAATTTACAACAGTTGCAACACCGGTAGCATGACAGACTGCGGGCATAAGAGCCTGATAAAGCTTGGCATATAAATCCTCAACACCGTCGAGCACCTTATCTGTTACTGTCACCTGATTAAAAAGATCTATAGTTTTAAAAACAATTTCATCAATCAGATCGCTCAGACCGAATCCGCCGGGCATACCGATTTCAGAGCAGTACTTCATCTGGGCAAGATATCTTTCAACCTGCTTTGCATCGAATTCAATCTGACCGCTGAAGGTCTTGCTGATAATTGTTGCGCCGTTTGAAAGCACCTCATTGAGCATGATATTCTTAACGTGGCCGTGGTCACCGTATTTTTCAAGATATGCCATAACAAGACCGCCGCCAAGACAGGCTACGTGAATATTTACCTGCTTTTTATCGGTTGTGTCAAGCACGTCGAGCACATACTGATGAAGTCGGTCAACATGGTCATAGGGAGAAAGTCTCCAGTCATACATAAAATTGTAATCGTAAAGGCCGTAATTTACAGTATCCCGTTTAGCTTCAGCATTGGACTCGTCGATACGTGACTGAGCAATACCGCTTCCGTTTTTGGGGTTTCCGTTTTCGTCAATCTCGGAGCCCTTGAATATAGGCTTGAGCTCTTCGTAAACCGCTTTACCGTATCTGTCCCATTCATCAAAGAGAAGACCTTCGGTGAGGAAGGGAAGCATAATGTTGGCACAGGTTTCAACAACTGTCTGCTTGTCAAAATCACCGTTGGCAACATTTGAGAAAAGATCGGCAATTCCGAGCGAAAGAGTATTACCGTCTCCGTCATAAATTGTCTCTCCGTTGCCGCGGATATAAATTATCGGGAGATTTTCCTCAGAGGTTGCCGAAGCAGCCGGAGCAATCATGGAAAAGACGAGAAGAACAGAAAGAAAAACAGAAACAACTTTTTTCATTCATTACACAACCTTTCAGCATACAAAATATTATTAATAGAATGTTAACACATAAAACTGTACATGTCAATATCACGCATGATTTTAAGTATTGCAGATTTGTTATCTTTTATAATGTATACCGCTTTTATCGGAAGAGATCTGAAAATCAACCTGCTTTTTTCACAGTAGCTTCAAGAAGTATAATAAAGCGCCTCCTTCACTCATAACGAAGTTGTTTTCTTCGGACATAAATGAAAAAAACCGACTTGTCGAAACAAGGCGGTTTTGTGTTTACTGCTTAATTTATCAACAGCTCGACAAATTGGAATTTACCTATCGCTTTTTGTAAATAACCAATTCCGGATTTTCACCGTTTTCTTCATAAGTGCAAACGAGTAAAAAATCCATATTAGCGGCAATACCGAAACAACGGTTGCCACCGAATTCACATTCAAGCTGACTGCCAAGATAGGTAGCATTATCATCAAGAAATTTTACACTTTGGCCGTTCGGGAGCCGGTATTCCAGATTGATAAAACTCCCCGACAAAACATTAAGGTTTTCAACCTTAGGTAACCCCTCAATATGAAGCAGGGTATTAAATTCGTGGATAAGCTGCCGCTTGAACTCTTCAAACTTTTCTTTTCCGCCGAGTTCCCTATATTTCTCAAAAAAGTCAAGGGTATATTCTCCGTCTGCATAGCACCACTTGCAGTAATCCTCGTTAAAAACTCCATCTTTTTCGTGGCTGACATTACTATCATCAATGGGCATACCGCAGCACTCACAAACAAGCTGCCTTGGTGATCCAAGGAGCGTATTGATTGAAACATCAAATAGTCTTGACAATAGTTTTAATGTTTCTGTGTTAGGTATAGTTTCACCATTTTCCCAACGAGACACTGCCTGACGGGTCACGAACACTTTTTCTGCAAGTTCTTCTTGCGGCATTCCTTTTTTAGTTCTCAATTCAAGAATAATATCTTTAGATTCCATATTGTTATCACCTCAGTGTTATTTTATCACTGAATGTTTTATTGAACAAGCAACTATCAGTTGCTTGTCAGTTCGATAAATTGGAAGTTATCGTTATAACTCAATATTGATTTCGTACTTATCTCCAATAAGTATATAGTTCACATCATACTTCTTTGCGAGGGCTAATATTTCTGCATTATCTGCCAACACACTCTCCATTGTGCACCATTCATCCTCCAAACGGTTTTCAATAACAGTTGCATATTTCTTTATGTCAGCAAAGTGATTTTTGATATACTCCTCACTCATTACCAGACAGTAATATTTGATGCTTTCAAGATATTTGGAGTCAAAGTCCTTCTGCCAATCGAATGGAATATAGCAACCTTCGACAATTAAGTTCTGCTTGTTTTCAATAGCGGTTTTTATCATTTCACGGACGATAGGCCATAAGTATGCGGTCAAATCATTATCATCACTCATAGGAGTAAGCTCTGTATTACCGCTACGAATTAAGCCCATTTACAGATGGTCTATCGATAGATATGGATATTTATATTTTTCAAGCAATTTTTGAGCAAGTGCCGTTTTGCCTGTATGCGATGCTCCCGTAATTAAAACAATCATCTCAATTATCCCCACAAATTCCTATTTGTCGAACTGATTATATCAAAGCAGCCTAAAAAAATCAAGGCGAAGCCTTGTATATCATCAATTCCGCAGGAATTGCATATCATCAACCTCGAAGAGGTTGTATATCATCAAGCCGACAGAATGCACACCTTCGGTGTGATGAGATACAACACGGCTATGCCGTGTTGATGATATACACGCTGACGCGTGATGATATACCAATCCTTCGGATTGGATAAAAAAAGACAAGTTTCTGTCGAAACTTGTCTTTTTTTGTGTTTATAGCTTAAAATGGCAACAAGGGAAATATCATACTTTTTGATAAATTAACTACACAATAAGACTATACAATTCCCCTTCTACAAGTGTAACCTCACCGTATTG
>JAZNIH010000035.1:0-17515 GCA_045577395.1 Acutalibacteraceae bacterium
TATTCTTTATTTTCGGCAAATATTACCTATCTCAAAGTATGTAACCCACTATGACACTTTCACAATCTTTGTGTAAAGTGTCATTTGTTTTGGTGGAATAAAAAACAAGAGAGACAACTTCTTTACGAAGTGTCTCCCTCGTCGGTGACCTTTTTTAAGGGATTAGGGGCCGGGAATTAGCAGCCTCTCCTGAAAGGTAATTACTCTGTCAGGGAAAATGTCGCAAAGCGACAATAGGGTGCCCGTTTTCGGAGAAAAAGGTGGCAGGTGCGAAGCGTCTGACGGAGAGGCCAACCCTCTTTCATCCTACTCGCCTCGGCGGGTAAACCCTTATGGCTTTTGAACTGTCCGTCGCAATTCTGCATTCTGCATTTAAAAAACCCGACGGAATATGGGCGGGGTTGCTAAGGACAAAAAACAAATATCCATACAGCTGTGAGACGCTTTTTATAAGGTGTCTCACATTTTTTTGATAAAAAACAGACACTTTTGTACTGAAAGTGTCATAGTGGGTTATATACTTTAAAAACAATTACTATTTTCTGAAATAAGTTTTTTCGGTTAGTATCAGTGATATTGCAAATTAAAATTTGCAGTGATATTTTTGATAAATCAAAAGTGATATTGAAGCCTTACGGCTTCAGTGTTATTTTATTCGCTTAAAACTGTCCGAAGGACAATAACACAATGCGTAGCATTATATAACTGCGAAGCAATACCACTCGCCGTATGGCGAATAAAACTGCCGAGTGTCCTTACGAACACTCGGCCTATCCGTCGGGTTTTTTATCAATGTTCGCCTCGACCCTTTTCGAGAGCAACCTTTTCCTTATGCTCCTTGGGTCTGATATCTCCTGCCTTGGTAAGAGCAATCTTTGTCATTGCAGGACCGAAAAGCTCATATATAAGCACGCCGAAGAGGACGATGTTTCTTATCATAATACCTTCCTCGCCGAAGCCGCTGTTGAGTACGGTGATTGACATACCCAAAGCAACGCCTGCCTGAGGAAGAAGTGTGATACCGAGGTACTTCTGAATATTGGGCTCACATTTAACAAGCTTTGCGCTGAAGCCTGTTCCGAAGTATTTACCCAGTGAGCGGAAGATGATGTATACAACGCCGATGCCGATGACTGCGGGATCCTTGAAAACCTCAAACTCAAGCTCTGAGCCGCTGAGTACAAAGAAGAGAATGAAAAGGGGAGCAGTCCAACGGTCGGTCTTTTCCATAAGGTTTGCAGAGAAATCACACATATTGCAGAATACGGTGCCGAGCATCATACAAACGAGAAGGGGAGAGAAGCCGATGTGAACACCGCCGACAGTCCAGTGCATTTTTGATACTGCAACTGCAAAGATGATAACGGTAACAACAATAGCCTGTCTCTTGCTTCTTGAATGGAAGAACTTTTCTGCGAAGGAAAGACCTGCGCCGATGATTGCACCGATAACAAGTGAGCCGACGATTTCGACGATGGGATCAACGATGATTGAAACGAGATTGAATTCACCGTTTTTCATAGCCTTTGCAATGCCGAAGGAAACTGCGAAGATGATGAGACCTACAGCGTCGTCAAGAGCAACTATGGGAAGAAGAAGGTCGGTAAGCTTACCCTTTGCTTTATACTGCTTTACAACCATAAGCGTTGCGGCGGGTGCGGTAGCTGAAGCAATAGCACCGAGAATGATAGCCGTTGAAAGAGGAAGCTTATCCTCACCGAGAATGAAATGAAGCCCGATGAGAGCCGCATCAACAAGGAGCGTTGCAACAAAGGCCTGTATTATACCGATAACCGTTGCAGCCTTACCTGTTTTCTTAAGCTGTGAGAGACGGAATTCGTCACCGATTGCAAAGGCAATGAAGCCGAGAGCAATATCGTTGAAAAAGCTGAGGGCGCTTACCTCCTCGTGACTTGTGAAGCCGATGCCCGGAACGCCTAAAAGACCGAGACAGTAGGGACCGATAAGAATACCTGCAACGAGGTAGCCGGTAACTGCGGGAAGCTTAAGGGGCTTTACAACTCTCGACATAAAAAGACCTGCCATAAGGGCGATGGAGATGCCGAGAAGGGTGTGCATAATGTTTGATTCCATAACAATACCTTCTTTTGATAAGAATATACTTTATTAAGCCTTGATATTATATTCCCGCAGTAGGTAAAAGTCAACTTAAATAATGACTAATTATGACAAGTATTTTCAAAGTATTTTGCACAAAATAACCTATAACATTTTGTTTATGTTGCATAATCTGAATTGTAGCATAGCTTTATACAAAGCGTTGAGCATAACCGCAGCGGCGGCACAGCTCGTGAACGGCTCTTCGCTTGCTGAAGCCCTCGCATATGCTCTGTGCAAGGGGAGAGGTGAGGATTCCGTCAATATCTTCCTTGAGAATGTTACCCAGGGCAATTTCGCCGTTACTGTCAAGGCAGCAGGGGACAACCGTACCGTCGCAAAGAATTCCGAAATGGTCACGAAGACCGTAGCAGAAGACCTCTTCGCCCTGTATGTCGGCATTTTTATCGGGCCATTGGAATCTGTCGCCCCATTCAATGTGAAGCTTGTCTCTTATACGGAGACCTCGGGTGTTTTCTGCCCATTCGCCGTCAAGGCAGGTGCGTAAAAGCTTCAGAACGGTGTCGTTTCTGCCCTCGTCAAAGCCGTTATTCCAGAGCCTGAGAACAACGATTATACCCTTTTCTGATGCGGTGTCGGCAAAGCCGATAACCTCTTTAAGATAAGCCTCCTGCGCCTCGGGATTATTCTCTTCAAAGCTGTGAAGGGATACGTTTACCTTATATACGCCCGAGTCAATAAGCGCCTTGCCCGTTTCCGGGAGAAGGGTGCCGTTGGTGGTTATTACCGAGCGGTAGCCTTTTTCTGAGGCCTCTCTGATAAAATCGGGAAGAAGGGGATGAAGCAGAGGCTCACCCATAAGATGATAATATATGTATTTCGTTTTGCCACCGAGCTTATCAAGGATTTCTCTGAATTCGTCGGGTGACATAAATCTGCCCGCACGGCTGTGACCGTGACAGAACGAGCAGCTCATATTGCAGACGTTTGTTATTTCGATATATACACGTGAAAACATAGAAGGCTCCTGAAAAAATATAGTGAGTTGATTATACATTATTTCGTTTGTTTAATCAAGGGGAAGCAAAAAGACAAGGGCTGTTCCCTTTGTTCGGACGAAAGCTGAAAGCTGAGTCTCAGCTTCTCTGAACAATAATTCAGAGATAAAGGCGCAGAACTGTCCTGTGTGTTACCGGAAAAGTTCTTAAGATTTTCTTAATATAAAAAACGATTCTTGACAAGCAAAAAACCAGGTGGTAATATGTGGTTGAAAGCAACAGGTTGACGGTTAGAAGCAAAGACATAGAACCGTCTCCTGTCTTTATAGTTTAGGAGGCAGGAAATGAAATATATTTTGAAAAAAATATTAGGGTTCATCATTCTGTACACCACATTGATGTTTTATATGTGTTATCTGATGCCGTATCTTTATTTTAAATGTATGGAGATTAATTCTATTATTGCATTAATTAGCTTGTTGTTAATTGCTGCTTTCCCATTGTGCATTGTTTTATCATATAACAAGTATTGTATTAGGAATAACTTTTTCAAGATTATAAATACAGTGTTCTCTTTTTTCATAATGTATTTTTTGTTGATTAATATTCCACAAGATGATTTAGAGGAATGGTTGATAGTTTCTTTTTATATTTTACTTGTTATTATTGTAGATTTAGTATCTTCGATTTATTATATGGCAGAATTTGTAAAAGAAAAAGGGAAAAGGCAGGGGACAGTTCTCCGTCTTCAGATGAAAAGTAAAAGTTAAGCCTCGGCTCCCCTGAAAGGGGAGCTGGCGGCAACGCCGTCTGAGGGGTTCATCAAAGGAACACAGCCGACAGTTCTCTTTCTTCAGATGAAAAGTAAAAATTAAGGTTGCTTGCCTCTCTTATGAGAGGTGGCAGCCGTCAGGCTGACGGAGAGCTTCTGCAGATTGACGGTTAGAAGCAAAGACATAGAACCGTCTATTGTCTTCTTCCCTGTCTTCTTTGATTACGCCATCTCAAGTTTTTAATGAAATTAAAGAAGAGGTGTAGAAATGAAAAAATTACTCCTAAAAAATAAAATAGTTAAAATTTTATTTTTTGTAATAATTATCTTATTTATGGCAATATCTATTTCGATAAATGTGCTTATTTTAACGGAACAGCCATGCTTTGGAGCAAAAGAATTGGAGCATTCTTTATCCAACGAAAATGGAGATGAGGTGTATTTTTCCTATAATGGTTATAACTATGCTAAACTGGATTATTTAAGTAAATATAGTGTTAATTCGGAAATTGATGAAAAACCAATAACTCGTTATATGTGTGGTTATTTGGACAGTACTTTTAATGAGTATAATGTGTATGGTTATCAGGGTGATGACAGAAGGCTGTTTCTTTGGTGCGACTACAATGATTTGTTGAGGCCGTATGGTGGAGTATACTACCGAAGTGATTTGGTTTTTCCTGAAATTACTGAAAACACTGTTGAGTCTGTAGCGTTTTATAAATTAAATGATAATGATGAAGAAATTCTTGTCAGAGTTGAGACGGACGAATATGAAATATCTAAATGGATAGTAGCTTACAGACAAGGAATCTTAAAAGATTTATACGGCTATTATGATGACGGTATTAAACTTGACAATGTATATTGTGTTTATGCAGTATTTGATAGTTTAAATCTTAAATATGAAATTGCTTACGTCAATCAGGAGACGGTACTATGATTGACAAAAAGTAAAAGTTAAGCCTCGGCTCCCCTGAAAGGGGAGCCTTTTTTTGCCTTCCTCCCTGAGGAAGGTGACGGCCGTCAGGCTGACAAAAGGAGTAAAATCACCCTTTCGGTTTTTTCGCATACTATGTTAACAGTAGTTCTGTGAACTATGAAAACAATCAAAAAGGGGAGATACCGTTGAATAATAATTCCTGTGGTTATCCTATGCAGCATCAGATGAGAAACATGGCCTGCGATTGCAGCTGCGGTTGTAAGGGAAGCACGATTTCCGCCTTCCCCGATAATACGTCTCTCGCTATGGCCTACGTACCCTTTCAGGGCAGAATAGAGGTATATGAGTGCGATAAAGCACTCGCAAGAGGTACTCTTTTTCCGTGCCTTGATAAGCCCTTTACAATGGGGTGCTGCAGATGATGAACACAAACAGTTTAAAATGCAGACTTATGGCAGTGCGCTTTGCCCTGTGGGACCTTCATCTTTATGAGGATACACACGGCTGTGACTGCGTAAGCAGAGAGCTTTGCGAAAAGTATAAGCACAAGTATGCAGAGCTTCTCAAGGAATACGAATGCAAATACGGACCGCTTACTTCAATGCACGACGATGACTGCCTCTGGGCAGAAACACCCTTTCCTTGGGTAAACTGCGGAGGTGACTGCTGATGTTCCAATATGAAAAAATACTTCAGTACCCTATAAACATCAAAAAATGCAACCCGACCTATGCGAAAATCATAATTTCGCAGTACGGCGGACCCGACGGCGAGCTGGGTGCCTCGCTTCGCTATCTGAGTCAGCGCTTTTCGATGCCCGACCCTAAATTACAGGGTCTTCTTACAGACATCGGCGTGGAGGAGCTCGGGCACCTCGAGATGATAGGCACCCTCGTCTATCAGCTGACGAAAAACCTTTCCAACGAGGAGATTAAAAAGTGCGGCTTCGATGCCTACTTCGTTGACCATACAACGGGCGTTTATCCCTCGAGTGCGGCGGGCGTACCCTTTACTGCGGCGTATCTGCAGAGTAAGGGCGACATTATCACCGACCTGCACGAGGATATGGCAGCAGAGCAGAAGGCAAGAACAACCTACGATAATATTCTCCGTCTTATTGATGACCCCGATGTGTGCGACGTAATCAGGTTCCTTCGTGAAAGAGAAATCGTACACTATCAGCGCTTCGGTGAGGGTCTCAGACTTGCAACGGATAAGCTGAACGAAAAGAACTTCTATGCCTTCAACCCTGCATTTGACAAAAACTGTAAATAAAAAACAAGATAGCAGACGGCTCAGGCTGTCTGCTTTTTTTGCGGATACCATAGTGAAAGAGTTGGATAAAATCAACAGTTTTTAATGTTTATGAATAAAAATTTGATATATAATGAACTAACGGTAAACCTGTAACGGTTTGTTTACTAAAAATAATAAAAGAGTTAACACAGCATTTTTTGACTGTAGTATAATAGACATATATGATAAAAGTGGTGATTTTTTTACAATTCAACACTTTTCGATGGATTTGTTGTTCAGATTTTTAATTGTAACAGGTAAACTGTTAATGATTAGTGTTTCACAAGGCAAATGCTTGTAGTTAAAATTTATTATATAAAGGATGGAGATCTTTATGTTACCTGCACCGAATAATTTGAACTGTTACGAATATCTTGAGTATTGTACGGGCCGTTTTGAGGACGTAAATATGATGAACCATTTCGGCATTGATTACCGCCGTTCAAAAATTCTCAGAGATATCGATAATCTCGCTGCATATTTCCAAAAGGAATTAGGACTTAAAAAGGGCGACGTATATACAATCTTTATGCCCACAACAATGCAGAGCGTTATAGCCTTTTATGCTCTTAACAAAATAGGTGTTATCGCGTCCTTTGTTCATCCTCTTATGGGTCCCGACTATCTTAAGGAGCAAATTGAGCTTGTTCACTCAAAGGGTGTTATGGTTCTCGACCTTCTTGTTAAGGATCACATCGATGTTATCAACGAAAGCGGTCTCCCTTGCCTTGTTTGCAACAGCTCCGACTACTCCGACGGCTATAAGAGATTCGGATGTAAATTTGCCGAAGGGCTTATCAAAAAGATTTATCCTCAGTATAAGAGAGCTACATACTATAAGGATGCACTTATTATGCAGCACTACCCTGAGGCTGTTAAGGAAAACGCAGACGATATCGCTGTCTATCTCAATGGCGGCGGCACAACAGGAAAAAGCAAGACAATCAAGCTCACAAGCAGAGCTGTCAACGAGCTTACATGGCGAGTTTCAGATATCGACGAGGTTCACGAGCCCGGCAAGGAATATGAGGTTATCGTTCTTCCTCTCTTCCATTGCTTCGGTCTTTGCCTTGCAGTGCATATGGCTATGTGCAACAGTGCCTGTATCATACCTATGATGCAGTTCGATTCAAGAATTTTCGTCAGTCTTATGAAAAGATTCAACGTTATCGGCTTCGGCGGTATTCCTCTCATGTTCCAGAAGCTTATGAAGGATAAAAACTTTGACGGTCCTCACCTCAAAAATGTACGTCTTATGTTCTGCGGCGGTGACGATATTTCCGACGGCTTTATCGATGAATTCAATTCCTACTTTGAAAAGTGGGGAGCAACAGGCAGACTTCTTCAGGGCTACGGTCTGACCGAAATCGGCTCAGTCTGCACAACCAATACCGGCACTGAGCATAAGCGCGGCTCCATCGGTAAGGCTATACGCGGTGTAACAGTGCAGATATGGGATGACGACCACAAGCAGGTGTCTAACGGAACCGTAGGTGAATTTGCAATTTCAGGCCCCACGATTATGGCAGGCTATTACGCCGAGGGTGAGGCTGACGATTACGGACTTTATACCGATGAAAACGGTACCAAGTGGGTGCTTTCGGGCGACCTCGGTTATCAGGATGATGACGGCTTCTTCTATTTCTCCGGCAGAAAGAAGAGACTTATCATTATTGCAGGCTACAACGTATATCCCACAGATATTGAAAGAGTTGTAGGCGAGTTTGCAGAGGTTGACGAATGCTGTGCAGTTCAGGGCTGGGAAAATGAGCGCTCGATGGTAAGACTTTACGTATCACTTCACGATAAGAATACGGATAAGGAGGCTCTGGGTGAAAAAATCCGCACCACTCTCGAAAAGGAATTCTCAAAGTTCTACGTACCCAGAGATATAGTTTATATGGACGAGCTTCCTCAGACTCCGCTTATGAAAATTGACTTTATGAAGCTTACAGCCGCAGATCCTGAAAAGGCAAGGACTGAGGGTAAGGTTGTATAACATCGGGGTAAGGATAATATCTGAATATCAAGGGCTGGCCTTAGCGTTAAGGTCAGCCGTTATTGAAATTATTACATTTTGTTTTAAGGTGTACATTTACAAATAAAACAGAACGTGATATAATTGATCTGTTAATTTCAAATTCCAATATAAAGGAGAATGAAAAAGCAATGGTAACTATTAACAGCTTATTCTGCAAGGGCTGCGGATACTGTATAAAGTTCTGCCCCAAGCATATCCTCGAAATGGGTAAGCAGAGATCCGAAAAGGGTCATTTTTATCCCGTACAGATTGATGAGAGTGTATGTAACGGTTGCGCAATATGTGCTCTTATGTGTCCCGAAGCCGCTATCGAAGTGGCTAAAAAGGATTGATGGGAGGTTAAGGTAAAATGGAAAAAAGATTTATGAAGGGCTGTGAAGCTATTGCCGAGGCTGCCGTAAGAGGCGGCTGCCGCTTCTTTGCAGGCTATCCCATCACACCGCAGAATGAAATTCCCGAATATCTTTCATGGCGACTTCCCGAGGTGGGCGGTGCCTTCGTTCAGGGTGAAAGCGAGGTAGCATCAATCAATATGGTTTACGGTGCTGCCGCAACAGGTACAAGATCAATGACAAGCTCATCAGGCCCGGGCATCAGCCTTAAGGCTGAGGGTATCTCTTATCTTGCCTCGGCTCAGCTTCCCGCAGTTATCGTTAATATTTCAAGAGGCGGCCCCGGTCTCGGCTCGATTCAGCCCGCACAGTCCGATTATCTTCAGGCTACAAAGGCTCTCGGTCACGGCGGCTTCCGCACTATGGTTTTTGCTCCCGCAACACTTCAGGAGGCAGTTGACCTTACCTATAACGCTTGGGAATATGCCGAAAGAGACAGAAACCCCGTTCTCATTCTTATGGACGGCTGCCTCGGTGCTATTATGGAAGAGGTTGAGCTTCCCGAAATGAAGGAGCTTACCTATGAAAATACCGAGGACTGGGACCTTTCCAGAAGAAGCGGCAGAGACGATACCCATATGATTACTCCCATTCTTCCCGAAATGGCTCTTGAAATGCTCAACAAGTTCAAGGGTATGAGCTATAAGATGTGGGAAATGATGGACGTAAAGGTTGAGGAATATCTTCTTGAGGACGCAGAGTACGTTGTTGTTGCTTACGGTATTGCGGCAAGAGTTGCAAAGGAAGCAATCAACAATCTTCGTCAGGAGGGCTATAAGGTAGGTATGGTAAGACCTATCACGCTTTATCCCTTCCCCAAGGCAAGCCTTGATAACCTTGACTACACAAAGGTAAAGGGAATAATCGACGTTGAAATGACCATCCCTGCACAGATGAGGGATGATATCGAGCTTCAGGTCAAGGGACGCTGCCCCGTACACGAATACGGACGCTCGGGCGGTATGCTTCTTGATGATGAAGGTGTATATAATGCAATAGCAGAAATCGTGAAGGGAGGAGAATAATATGCCCGAATATAAGAGACCAAAATCACTTATGCCTATGTCAACGGGCTATTGTCCCGGTTGTCTTCATGCTCTTGCAACAAGACTTGTAGCCGACGTAATCGGTGAGCTTGAGCAGGAAAAGAATGCTGTCAACGTTGTTTCCGTCGGATGCTCCGCCCTTAATCTTTATTCATGGGCAGGGGATGATATCGGTGCCGCTCACGGCAGAGCTCCCGCAGTTGCAACAGGTATAAAAAGATGTATGCCCGACAGACTTGTTTTCACCTATCAGGGCGACGGTGACCTTGCCGCTATCGGTCTTGCAGAAATTATGTCTGCAGCCAACAGAGGCGAAAATTTCACCGTTATATTTGCAAATAATCAGACCTACGGTATGACCGGCGGTCAGATGGCTCCTACAACACTTATCGGTCAGAAATCAACAACAACCCCCTTCGGCAGAGATGCGGCTTCAACAGGCTATCCTCTTCAGATGTGCGAGCTCATTTCCGTGCTTAAGGCACCTGCCTTTGTTGCAAGATATGCACTCAACACTCCCAAGGGTGTTATGGATGCCAAAAAGGGAATAAAGAAGGCATTTCAGTATCAGCTTGAGGGCAAGGGCTTTACCTTCATCGAGCTTCTTACAAACTGTCCCACAAACTGGGGTATGAGCCCTCTCAAGACCCTTGACTATATGGATACCAACACCATTCCCTATTTCAAGCCCGGTGTTTATAAAGATGTGGAGGTGCAGGAATAATGAAACAGTCCTTCGTATTTTCCGGCTCAGGCGGACAGGGTATTATGTCAGCAGGTATAATGCTCGCTCATGCCGCTATTGATATGGGTAAGCACGCCACCTTCCTTCCCGAATACGGTCCCGAGCAGAGAGGCGGCAGCGCAAAATGTACGGTTATCATAAGTGACGGCGAAATCGTTTCTCCTCTGACTAAAAACTGCGATAACCTTGTTGCTCTCAATGAGCAGGCATACAATAAATTTGCCGACAGCGTAAAGCAGGGCGGAAGACTTATCGCCAACTCAAGCCTTGTTACCTCCGATATTGCACGTGAGGGCGTCAGCACAATAGCAGTACCCGTTGACGATATTGCTCTTGAGGTCGGCTCAATCAAGGTGGCAAACGTTGTTATCATCGGTGTGCTTATCGGTGCGACAAAGGTTGTAAGCAAAGAGATTTTCGTTCAGAGCCTTGAAGAAAAATTCAAGGAAAAGAAGCCTGAAATTCTTGAAATGAATATGAAGGCACTCGAAAAGGGTATTGCCTTCGGTCAGCAGATGAAATAACAGCAGACGCTCTGTTGAGTGGCCTCTGTTAGGGTATAAATACATTTTAAAGGAGATAAAATTATGTCAAAGTATTCATTCGACACAAAATTCAGCGTACTTATGAAGGATCCTCAGGTTATGGAAATCGTTAACGATCTTTGCCCTGAGATTATGAATCACCCCATGAAGAACCTTGCTCTTACAATGGGCTTCACACCCAACATGGGTATGGTAGTTCTTTCAAAGATCTATTCAAAGGAAAAGATTGAAGAATTCCGTCAGCGTCTTGAAGCTATTGAATAAAAATTCCGATCGGAGCGGTTGTTGCCGCTCCGATGCTTTTACCGGTCAAAGAAGCATATATAAATACTGAAAATACGGATAGTGATTATAAAAATATGGGTAAAAAAATTATAAAAAGAGCTATAAAAATACTGTGCATTCTTTTAGCTGCAAATACGGTTTTTGTCTTTGCGGTCGGCGGTGTGATATACGGTGCGGGGCTTAAAAGGCACGGCGCTTCTGTTACCGCTTCTGACGGTGATAAAAACTGGCTTGAAAGAGAGAGCACAGAGCTGTATACCGCTTCTGAGGACGGACTCCGTCTTCACGGATATTACGTTGAAAATCCCGACGGAAAAAACAGAATTGCCCTTGTCTGTCACGGCTATGACGGTGACGGCGCAGGTATGTCCTATTATGCAAAGAGGTTTTATGATATGGGCTATTCCGTTTTTGCTCCCGATGCTCGGTGTCACGGCACAAGTGACGGTGAAATCATAGGCATGGGATATATCGAAAAAAGAGATATCATCGGGTGGATAAACCTGATTACCGAGGATATTCCCGATGCTGAGGTCGTGATTTTCGGCCTTTCGATGGGTGCGGGAACGGTGCTTTTTACAAGCGGAGAATCGGATTTGCCCGATTGCGTTAAGGCGGTGATTTCAGACTGCGCCTATACCGATGTTTATAATGAAATCGGAAGTGCCGTAAGATATGCAGTTCCGTGGGCTCCGTCCTTTCCTATCGTTGACTGTGCGAGCTTCCTTTGTCAGCTTGACGGCGGATATGATTTCAGAGCTGCGAGCTGTATTGAAGCGGTTAAAAGAAGTGTGACACCTACTCTGTTTATCCACGGCAGTGAGGACAGATACGTTCCCTTTGAAATGATGGAAAAGCTTTATGGAAGCTGCTCTGCAAAAAAAGAAAAGCTTGTTGTTGAGGGGGCGGAGCACGCCAACTCAGCGGGCACCGACGGAGAGCTTTACTGGATAACCGTCGAGCGCTTCCTTTCGGAATATATAAAGTAAAAGCAATCCCGAAGCCTTACTGTGAGGTGAAGCTTCGGGATTTTTTTCATTTTCTGTTTTTTACGTATTCGGCAGGTGTAACTCCGTACTCGGCAAGGAAGGCTCTGTAAAAGCCTGCATAATCGTTAAATCCGCAGTTTGCGGCGGCGGTGGTAGGCTTTATTCCGCTTGACATCATCTGCTTGGCGTTGATGAGCCTTTTGAGGGTGATGTAACGGTGGGGGCTTGTGCCGACCGCCATGTTAAAGGCGTGGGAAAGGTAATATTTGCTGACAAAAAATTCCTCTGCAATTTTGTCGAGAGATAATTTTTCGCAATAGTGAATGTTTATATAGTCAAGAACCGAAGATATTAAAGGGGATGTTTTTGCTTCTGTGACGGGAGAGGACTCTCTTATAAAGGTAAGACGGTTGATTTCCACAAGAAAGCGGGTGAGTATGGCCTGACAGGCGATTTCACTGCCGTAGTTATCTTCACTGCTTTCTTTAAGAAGCTCGGTGAGTCGGCTGTAAAGAAGCTCCTGCTCTTTAAGGGTAAGTCTTAAAAGGTTTGAGTGGTTGGGGTTACTGTTATCAAAGCACCGTGTGAGGCTGACCTCATTAGTGCAAAGGTCTGCAAGATAATTTTTGTTTATCCATAAAACTATTCGCTCATATTCACGTTGGTGGGGAGAAATTCTCGGCTGGTGAAGCTCAAGAGGGTTTATGAGAAGAATATCGCCGCTTTTCAGGCTATAGCTGTTGCCTTCAACACTGTATTCCACATTGCCGCCAATGAAAAAATAAACCTCATAGAAGTCGTGCTGATGTACGGGCACACCTTCAAACTTCGCATCGGAATAATGGAATATCTCAAATTTATTGCTGGACATGCTTTGGCGAGGGTCGAATATCTGCATAGTAATTTGCCTCCTGTTTTTGAATAGGGGGTTATAGGGAATAGGGACTGGGGATTAGGGAATAGGGACTAGAGAATGCCCTACGGGCATTGTTAAATTTCTTGTGTAAAGGAACGTAAGAAGCAGTTATATAACAATATGACAGTTAAAAACTAATCCCTAATCCCTATTCCCTACACAGCACCCTTAAAATAAAAGTAACCGTTACCCGATAAGCATACAGCAAGAATAACAATGAGTCAAGCAATTTTCACTATTTTCATTGTTAATAAAATGTGATAAACTAAATAATGTATAATAGGGTGACTGTGTGTCGCCTTGTGAAAAGGAGTGAATATATTGACAGGCTTTATGACCGAGGATTTTCTTCTGTATAACGAAACGGCAAAGAGGCTTTATCACGAATTCAGTGAAAATCTGCCCATAATCGACTATCACTGTCACGTAAGCCCCAAGGAAATTTATGAGGATAAGAAATTCACCAACATAACTGAGCTCTGGCTCGGCGGTGACCATTATAAATGGCGTCTCATGCGCTCTGAGGGTATAAGTGAGGACTATATAACAGGGGATAAGCCCGCAAAGGAAAAGTTCCTTAAATTTGCATCGCTTCTTCCCAAGGCAATCGGAAATCCTATGTACCATTGGTGCCACTTTGAGCTTAAGAGATACTTCGGCTACGAGGGTATACTCAATGCGGATACTGCCGAAGAGGTGTGGAATCTCACCGAAAAGAAGCTCAGCGAGGGCGGTATGAGTGTCCGCAGCATTATCGAAAAGAGTAACGTTGCCTTTATCGGTACCACCGACGACCCTATCGATTCACTTGAATGGCATCAGAAAATAAGAGAAGAGGGTAAGCTTAAGGCGGTTGTTGCGCCCTCCTTCAGACCTGATAAAGCACTGAATCTCAATATGGATGGCTACACCGACTATATCAAGGCTTTGGAAAAGGCTTCGGGTGTTGAAATCAAATCCGTTGCCACACTTAAGCAGGCACTCGGAAAGAGAATAGAGTTTTTTGATGCCTGCGGCTGTAAGGCAAGTGACCACGGTCTCAACTTCCCCGTTTACGAGCTTATGAGTGAAGCAGAGCTTGATGCCGTACTCGGTAAGGCTCTCGGCGGTGAGAAGGTAAGCGATAAGGAGCTTGCCGCAGTGCAGACAGAGCTTATCCTCTTCTGTGCTTCAGAATACAAGAGACTCGGATGGGCTATGCAGCTCCATTATAACTGTATGAGAAACCCCAACACAAGGATGTTCCGCAAGCTCGGCCCCGACACAGGCTTCGACGTTATCGGTCCTCACAACGGCTCGGTAGCTCTTGCAAGGCTTCTTGACGCTATGTATCTTAAGGATGAGCTTCCCCGCACAATTCTTTACAGTCTCGACAGTGGGGATAACAGCTTTATCGATACCCTTTTGGGAGCATTTCAGCAGGAGGGCTACCCCGGCACAATTCAGCACGGCTCAGCCTGGTGGTTTAACGACACAATGAACGGTATGCGCGAGCAGATGAAGAGCCTTGCCTCTCTCGGACTTTTAGGTAACTTTGTCGGTATGCTTACCGACTCAAGAAGCTTTTTAAGCTACACAAGACACGAATATTTCCGCCGTATCCTCTGCGGCCTGATAGGGGAATGGGTGGAAAAGGGAGAATATCCCGATGATATAAATACCTTAGGAAAAATCGTCAGTGACATTTCCTACGGTAATGCAAAAAGATTTTTCAGTCTGGAGGAAGTAATATGAAAATGTCATTCAGATGGTACGGCTATGATGACCCGGTATCATTAAAGTACATCAGTCAGATTCCCAATATGCATTCAATCGTTTCTGCAGTTTATGAGGTTAAGCCGGGCAAGGTTTGGCCCGAGGAATCTATCGAAAAGATGGTTAAGGAATGCGAAAAAAACGGACTCGTATTCGATGTTGTTGAATCAATTCCCGTTTCAGAGGATATCAAATTAGGCTCAGACAACAGAGACGAGCTCATCGAGGTTTACTGCGAAAACATCCGCCGCTGTGCTAAATACGGCATCAAGTGTGTAACCTATAACTTTATGCCCGTTTTCGACTGGACAAGAACGCAGCTCGACAAGGAAGCTCCCGACGGCTCAACAAGCCTTGTTATGTACTGGGAGCAGATGAAGGGGCTTGACCCCCTTGTTGACGATATCGACCTTCCCGGCTGGGATGCAAGCTACACCAAGGATGAAATCAAGGACCTTTTCAGAAAATATGCAGTTATCGGTGAAGAGGGCCTTTGGGAAAACCTCGAATACTTCCTTAAGAAGGTTATCCCTGTCGCAGAGGAGTGCGGTGTAAGGATGGCTATCCATCCCGATGATCCTCCGTACCCCATTTTCGGTCTTCCCAGAATCATCACCAACGAAGAAAACCTTGACCGTTTCCTTAAGATTGTTGATTCTCCCGCAAACTCACTCTGCCTTTGCACAGGCTCACTCGGCTGTGCAAAAACAAACGATGTAGTTAAGATGGTAAGAAAATACAGCGCCATGGACAGAATTGCTTTTATGCACATCCGTAACATTCTTATTATGGATGACGGCTCCTTTGAGGAAAGCGGACACATATCAAAGTGCGGCAGCATCGATATGTATGAGGTCGTCAAGGCACTTGTTGAAACCGGCTTTGACGGCTATGTGCGTCCCGACCACGGCAGAATGATATGGGGCGAAACAGGCAGACCCGGCTACGGACTTTATGACAGAGCCCTCGGTGCAGCATATATCAACGGTCTTTTTGAGGCCTGCGAAAAGGCAAATAAATAAGGAGGAAACTGCTATGATTAAAAATGTACTCAATACCGACCTTAACGGCAAGGTTGCCGTTGTAACGGGTGCAGGCGGAGTGCTTTGCTCGGGCTTTGCAAAAACACTTGCAAGAGCAGGCGCAAAGGTAGCTCTTCTTGACCTTAACGAAGAAGCAGCAAGGGCATTTGCAGATGAAATCACCGCAGAGGGCGGCATTGCAAAGGCTTATAAGTGTAACGTACTCGATAAGGATATATGTAACGCAATCGCAGAGGAGGTCGAAAAGGACTTCGGCAAGTGTGATATTCTTATAAACGGTGCAGGCGGCAACAATGCAAGAGCCACAACCGATAAGGAGTATTATTTCTCGGGAGATATCGACGAGGACTGCAAAAACTTCTTCAACCTTGATGCAGACGGAGTTTCCTTCGTATTCAACCTCAACTTCCTCGGTACTCTTATTCCCACTCAGGCTTTTGCAAAGCAGATGCTCGGCAGAGAGGGCTGCAATATCATCAACATCTCATCGATGAATGCTTTCACACCCCTTACAAAGATACCCGCTTATTCAGGTGCCAAGGCCGCTATTTCAAACTTTACTCAGTGGCTTGCCGTTCACTTCTCAAAAGAGGGCATCAGAGTAAACGCTATTGCTCCCGGCTTCTTCTCAACCAAGCAGAATGCAGCACTTCTGTGGAATCCCGACGGTTCACCCACACCCCGTACAGACAAGATTCTTGCTGCTACTCCTATGGGTCGTTTCGGTGAGGCTCATGAGCTTGACGGTGCACTTCTTTTCCTTATCAACAACGATGCAGCAGGCTTTATTACAGGTGTTGTGCTTCCCGTTGACGGCGGCTTCTCATCATATAGCGGTGTATAATAAATAACAACGCGTTTTTGATTCTTTTTCCGCGTCAGGAAAAAGAATGCCTGCCCGGCGAGGGCGTACTCAATGACTTTAAATCTTTTCAGGAGATGAAATAAAATGGATATGTTCAAGACAATTTATGAATTAGGTATCATTCCCGTTGTGGCTATTGATGATGCCGACAAGGCAGTGCCTCTTGCAAAGGCTCTCAGCGAAGGCGGTCTTCCTGCTGCTGAAATCACCTTCAGAACTGCTGCAGCCGAAGAATCAATCAGAAGAATCACTGCAGAGTGTCCCGATGTACTTGTCGGTGCAGGCACAGTGCTTACAAAAGAACAGGCTGACAGAGCTGTGGCAGCAGGTGCAAAGTTCATCGTTACCCCCGGCTTCAACCCCGAAATGATCGCATACATCAAGTCACTCGGTATTCCTATGATGCCCGGTGCGGCTACTCCCGGCGAAATGGAGCAGGCTATGAGTATGGGCCTTACCAACATCAAGTTCTTCCCCGCAGAAGCAAACGGCGGTGTGGCTAAGCTCAAGGCTCTTGCAGGCCCCTATCAGGCTGCTAAGTGGATGCCTACAGGCGGTGTAAATGCAAAGAATCTCAACGACTATCTTTCATTTGACCGTATCATTGCCTGCGGCGGTACATAAGTCGGAGGCCAAGCGGTCTTAGGAAGACAAGTGTTAACTACAACTCCTTGGCTCACAGAACGACATGGCTACGATCCGACTTCCTATCAGGCTGCAAAGTGGATGCCTACAGGCGGTGTAAATGCAAAGAATCTCAACGACTATCTTTCATTTGACCGTATCATTGCCTGCGGCGGTACAT
>JAZNIH010000036.1:0-54449 GCA_045577395.1 Acutalibacteraceae bacterium
GGTGGTACAACTCTTTAAAAGTTTATGCATAACGTAAAGTAAAAAGCATAAACTAAATCAAATGCCTTAATAGCTCAGTCGGTAGAGCACGCGGCTGTTAACCGCGGTGTCACAGGTTCGAGTCCTGTTTGAGGCGCCAAATATAAAACACCAATCCTTGTGATTGGTGTTTTATATTTTTGTGAATATACGTAAAATACAGGACGAGAAGTAGGAGCGGTAGTGAATCGATGTCCGGTGGACATCGAGAGCCGCGAATGACCGAAGCGCGCAGGTCGCGCTAGAGTCGAGTCCTGTTTGAGGCGCCATGATTGGGTTCCTTTTTTGAACCCCATATTAAACCCCTTGATTTTTCAAGGGTTTTCTTTATTTTTATCTTTGAAATCATAGTTTTGGTTCTGATGAATCCCTTTTAGGACTAATAGGACTCGAACCTATGATGCAGTTATTGACTTTTATTATATAAAATGTATATAATTAAGTCATAGAGGTGAGGTTATGAATGGTCAAATATTTGGTGTTAAATTGATTTTTAAATATGTTGTTAACAGTAAAATGCCTCAGGTATTATATGAAGAGCAAATATTAAGAATCAAAGCTGAGTCTTTTGACAATGCATATCAAAAAGCAGACGAATATGTTGCATCATATATTGATAAATATACCAATATTAATGGTGATACCGTTGAGATTTCTTTGCATAAAGAGGTTGACTGCTTTTTGGCTTATGATGAGGAAAATGAAATTCAAGAAGTGTATTCAGGTATCTACAATTTAGACAGCAATGCAGTAAATGCGATGTCGTCACCATGTGATAAAGACGAAATGTATATTTTAAGACATTGGTAGATTAGAACTTGAGGTTCAAAATCGGGGTGAGAACACAAAAAACACAGATACCCAATCGGGGGTCTGTGTCTTTTTTTCTTGTCACCCAACAGTCCTCTCACACTGTTCCACCGTAACTATACAGATGTACGCGGCTGTTAACTGTTGAAGCGTTCGGGTTTGTCCTTTATATATAATTGTATGGCACTCTTGCATTTTTTTATATTTATGTTATAATCAATTAAAGCTTTAATTGGAGGAAAAACGTAATGTTCTTTATTTCTATCCGACGCAGACGAAGATAGCTTGTATCTTGTGTTAGGTACAGGCTTAAATTGCTGTGTGCCTGATAGAGTGATAGGGAAAAGTTTACCTTTTATATTACTGTTAATGGCATATAGCTATTAGCAGTATTTTTTTATATTTTGGAGGTTGATTAATATGAGCAATGTTAAATATTCATCATTAAATAAAGTTATTTTAGAACAAATGAGTTTACCTGATAATGCCGTAATTGCAGACTTAGGGTGTCGTGACGCATCTTTTTTGTTAGGTTTTCAGGATGCTTTCCCTGACAAAATCAAATCAGCTATCGGTGTGGATATTACCGACAAAGGCTTCAAAAATGTTAAATATAAAAATCCGATTAAACTTAAAGTTATGAATTGCTCGAAGAAACTTAAATTCGCTGATAACACCTTCGATTTTGTATTTACAAAGGATATGTTTGAATGTGTGTCAGATAAAGCTTTTTTGGTTAATGAGATTCATAGAATATTAAAGCCGGGCGGAGTTGTTATTTGTGTAAACTGTGATTGGGACAGTGTTGTATATAACGGCGAAAACAAGGAGCTTATTTCAAAAGCTGTTCACGCCTATGCGGTAACGAAGCAACCTTGGATGGATGACCTTGACAGCTGGATTGGCAGGAGGATGTACGGCTTTTTCAATAAGAGAGAATTGTTTGAAAGCTATGTTAGTGTTTACAATGTTGTTGAAACTGAATATAAAGAAGGTACTTTCGGTTATGATTTAAGTGTGGATATTGCTTGGCTTTACAAAGAAAACACAGGTGCGCTCAAGACTGAGGAATACAATGAGTTTATCAGCAATTTGCAATCAGCTCAAAATGAAGGTCAATATATTTTCTCAAAGCCTTACTATATTTATAAAGGCATAAAAAAATAATTCAGCACTCATAATTTTAATCCGCTGACCTTTTTTTCTCTCACCCCTGACATCCATCTCTTTAGTTTTTAATCCTTCAGGATTTCTATTGAAATAAGTGTTCTTTTGTAGTATAATACTGAAATCTGAAGCTTATTGTTATGCTTTATAAGGTATATAAACAAGCTTTGAAGAAATACTCGGCACAGAATTAAATGCTTCTGAGTCAAAAAAATCTGTATTTGAAAGGAAATAATTATGTCAAAGGTTCTTCCGAAAAGAAAAATGTACCGTTATTGCCTTGCTGATATTGCAAAGGGTCTTTTTACCGGTATGATCAGTAACTATCTTCTTTATTTCTTCCAGCCCACCGCAAAAAGCGGTCTTCCCATGCTTCTGCCTGATAATAAGCTTCTGGGCTTTATTACAATTATGGCGCTTATAACTGCTATCGGTAAGGTTATTGACGCCGTGACAGACCCTCTTGTAGCTTCTCTTTCAGATAAATGTACCCACAAGGCGGGCAGAAGAATGCCCTTCCTGCGCTATGCGGCAATTCCTTACGCCGCATCTGTGCTTCTTATCTTCTTTGCACCTTTTAAAGAGGGCAGCGTTGCAAATGCAATCTGGGTCGGCTTCTTCCTTATTGTTTATTATACTGCCTATACCTTCTACTTCATCCCAAGAAATGCTCTTGTTCCCGAAATTATCCCCGATACAAAGGTCAGAGTAGGCTATTACGGAATCAGTACCGCATTCTTTATGGGCTCAAGCTCATTTATGTATGCCGCAACTCTTTTTGTTGATATGCTTAAAAAAGCAGGTCTTACACCTATCTGGGCGTGGAGAACCGTATTTACCGTCTTTGCCACAATCGGTATTACCTGTCTTCTTTTAAGTGCTTATGCGTTTAACGAAAAGGATTACGTTGAAGAAAACACAAAGCCCAAGGAATCAATATTCAAGTCCTTTGCCCTTGTTTTCAAAAACAAAAACTTTGTTATTTTTACCGCAGGTGACCTTTTCAGCGGTGTTTCAATGGCTTTCTTCCAGACTGCGATGCTTTACTATATCACAATGCTCCTCAACGTACCCGAGTCTCAGTCCTTCCTCGTTATGCTTACGGCAATCGTTGTTGCTATTGCTCTCTTCCCGCTTATCATAAAGCTCAGCCGTAAATATAACAAAAAGACTCCTCTTGTGGCGGCAAGTGTTGTTTTCACAGTTGTATTCGGAATTATTTATTTCGGCGACAAGCTGGCGGCTCTTGCACCCGGTAATGAGCTTATTGTCGGCCTTGTCGTAGGTGTTATCGTTGCCTTTCCTTTTGCTTCAATCAACATTCTTCCTCAGTCGATTATTTCCGATATTATTCAGCTTGACAGCGTAGAAAACGGCGTTAACAGAGAGGGTATCTTCTCTGCTGTTAAAACCTTTATAGAAAAGGTTGCATCTGCAATTGCCATGATGGGTGTTTCAAGCATTCTCGCAATCGGTGCGGGCGCAGGTGAGTCCGTAAGCCTTATCGGTGTTAAGCTTACCGGTGTGTGTGCGGGCGTATTCAGCCTTCTTTCTCTTATTTTCTTTACCTTCTATAACGACAAAAAGGTTGTTTCCACTATTGAAGAATACAGAAACAAAGAAAAGGCAGAGAAAACCGAATAAGTGCATCTCATTTCAGAAAGTAAAATTCATTTTGAAAAAAGTTTTAAAAATACAGGTACCTTGTGTATCTGTATTTTTTTTACTCTTGCAAAGACCTTACTATTGTGATATTTTAGATATATAAACTGAAAGGGGTGTCATATTTTGGCAAAAATGAAGAAAAGAAAAAAAGGACTGCTTATATTTATAAGCGTTGTGGCAGTTATAGCTATCGCAATCACCTTGGCAAACTATTTTACCGTTCAGAGCCTTCTGAGTAAGGGCAGCTCATACAGTAAGGTTGAAATTGAAAATCAGCTCACTCCCGAAAAGGATGAAAACGGATACTGGTATTTCACAACCGACGGTGATTTTAAGGTTATGCATCTTACCGATATTCACATCGGCGGCGGTTTTATGTCAAAGGACGTTGACGAAAAAGCACTTAATGCGGTGGCTCTTATGGTCACAAGGGAAAAGCCCGATCTTGTTATTGCAACGGGTGATATTGCTTTCCCAGTGCCCTATAGAGCAGGTACCTTCAATAACTACAGCGGTGCAAAAATCTTTGCTAATCTTATGGAATCCCTCGGTGTTTACTGGGACGTAACCTTCGGTAACCACGATGCAGAGGCCTATTCCTATTATGACAGAGAGGCTATGGCAGAGCTTTACGGAAGCGACAGCTATAAATACTGTCTTTTCCAGGCGGGTCCAGAGGATGCTGACGGCTACGGCAACCACGTTATCGAGGTTAAAAACACCAAGGGAATTATAACTCAGGCTCTTGTTTTAATTGATTCACAGGATTACGTAAACAGTAACATTATCGATTCCATAAAGGGTAATTATGACAACATTCATCCCAATCAGGTCGTATGGTACGAAAAAGAAATCAAAAGAATGAACGCTGAAAACAAGAAGCTTGATAAGAAGGCTGACAGAGTTAAATCTCTTGCATTTTTTCATATTCCTCTTGTTGAAATGGATGATGCGTGGAACGAATTCCGCAACAACGGATATAAGGATACAGAGGATTTCAAATACGGTGAAGGTATTATAGGTGAGCTTGGCAGACAGGTCTGCTGCGGCTACGGTGAGGATGATCTTTTTGAAAAAATGCTTGAGCTTGGCTCGACAAAGGCGATGTTCAACGGTCACGACCACGTTAACAATACTACCTTTGAATACAAGGGAATAACCTTCAGCTACGGGTACAGTATTGACTATTTTGCCTATTCGGGCATTGATAAGCTCGGCTCACAGAGAGGCTGCTCAATGATTACCTGTAAGCCTGACAGCAGCTTTACTATCGATAAATATAACTTCTACTCCGACAGGTACAATCTTCCCGGCTTTGAGCGTGAAGAGGTAACAATGCAGTATGAGGACGTAACATATCAGGCAAAGGCTGAATAAACTTCTGAAAAAGGTCTTGATTTAATATGAATAAATGGAATTTTTACACTTCTGGGGAGCTTAAGCCCTCGGGTTGGCTTCGCCGTCAGCTTGAAATTCAGGCTGAGGGCCTCAGCGGTAATCTTCATAAAATATGGCCCGACATCCGTGACAGTGCATGGATAGGCGGTAAACGTGAGGGCTGGGAAAGAGTGCCCTATTGGCTTGACGGCTTTATTCCTCTTGCATATCTTCTTGAGGATGAGGAAATGATTTCAACCGTTAAAAAATATATAGATGCCATTGTTTCCGCTCAGCAGGAGGACGGCTGGATCTGTCCCTGCAAAAAGGAAGAGAGAAAAAAATACGATACGTGGGCTCTTCAGCTCATCTGTAAGACACTCAAGGTTTACTACGACTGCTCGGGTGATGAAAAAATTCCCGACGTGATATACCGTGTTATGAAAAACTATTATGACCTGCTTAAGAGCGGAGAAATAAAGCTTTTCGGATGGGGAAAATTCAGATGGTTTGAGTCTTTTATATCTCTTAACTTTTTATATGAAAAATACGGCGAGAAATGGATACGTGAGCTTGCGGAAATTGTAAGTGAGCAGGGCTTTGATTATAACAGCGCCGTCGGAGACTGGGAAAAGCCGAGCCACAAGTGGCAGATGAAAACCCACATAGTTAATCTGACTATGATGCTAAAGAGTGAGGCTGTTTCCTATGAGCTTCTCGGAAAGGAATATACCGACAACGCCGAAAAGCTCCGCACTATACTCGACAAATATAACGGTACTGCCTTTGAGGGCTTTACAGGTGACGAGGTGCTTTCGGGCCTTGACCCTTCAAAGGGTACAGAGCTTTGCTCTGTTGTTGAGCAGATGTATTCCTATGAGGAAATTTTTGCTCATACAGGCGACAATAAGTGGGCAGAACGCCTTGAGGTTCTCGGCTTCAACGCTCTTCCTGCCACACTCAGCGAGGATATGTGGACACATCAGTACGTTCAGCAGGTAAATCAGATAGCCTGTCAGAAAACTATGCTTATGGCACCGTGGAGTACAAACGGACCCGATGCGCACACCTTCGGTCTTGAGCCCAATTACGGCTGCTGTACGGCAAACTTCAGTCAGGGATGGCCCAAGCTTGCGCTTGCTGCCTTTATGTATAACGGAGACACGGTTATCAATTCAGTTATGCTTCCCTCGGTGCTTAAGGATAAGGGCGTTACAATAAAGCTTGAAACCGATTATCCCTTTGAAAATAAAATGCACTACACGGTGCAGTCGGATAAGGATTTCAATTTCGTTATCCGTATTCCCTCCTTTGCAAGGGAGCTTAAGGTTAACGGCGAAGATAAGAAAACAGAGGATGTTGTGCTCAGAATCGGAGCAGGCAGGACTGAAATCGACCTTGAGTTCAGCACGGCACCCTGTCTTAAAAAGAGACCGAATGACCTTTATGCTTTGCAAATGGGCTCTCTCCTTTTCTCTGTGCCCGTAAGCTACAGAAAGAAAATGAAGGAGTACACCAAACGGGGAGTAGAACGCAGATATCCATACTGTGACTATCAGTTTATTCCCGAATCGGATTGGAATTACGGCTTTGCAGGTGATGAATTTGAGGTTGTATTTAACGGAATAGGGGAGATACCCTTCTCACAGAAAAAGCCTCCCGTTACCGTCAGAGCCGCTATGCAAAAAATTGACTGGGGACTCAAATGGCCCTATAAATCAATATGCAGAACCACGCCGAAATCAAGAAAGGCGATTTCCGATGTACAGTCGGTTAAGCTTTGTCCCTACGGCTGTGCGAAGCTGAGAATGACTGAAATGCCGATAATCAGATAACAGTAAATGTCTCCGCCTTAGGTGGAGGCATTATGTTTACCGTAAAGAGAACGGACGTTAATCCTGACAGAGTTTGAGGAGCTTCTCTACGGTAAGTAGGTTGAGATTATCCGAATTTATGCTATAATAAGTTCAGACTTTTTTGGGAGCTGATAATATGAACACTTATGTCACCGCAAAAACCGTAAAAAGACTCCGTGAGGAAAAGGGGCTTACCCAGCTTCAGCTTGCAGAGATTATAGGCGTAAGCGACAAGACCGTTTCAAAGTGGGAAACCTCAAAGGGCCTGCCCGATATTTCTCTTGTCGAGCCTCTGTGTAAAGCCCTCGGTGTTTCCGTTGCAGAGCTTATGAGCGGGGATACGGTTATAAATAAAAACGTTTCCTCAAATCTTCTGCGTTCAAAGCTTTACGTTTGTCCTGTCTGCGGTAACGTTATACATTCAACGGGTGAGGCTCTTATAAGCTGCTGCGGAATCACCCTTCCTCCCCTCGAGGCAGAGGAGCCTGATTCTGACCATACCGTTACAGTCGAGCCCGTGGAGGACGAAAGGTTTATCACCGTTCACCACGAAATGAGCAAAAGCCACTTTATTTCCTTTATTGCCTATGTAACCACCGATACCGTAAGACTCGTAAAGCTTTATCCCGAGGGAAATGCAGAAACAAGAATGCAGCTCCGCGGCAGAGGATATCTTTACGTTTACTGCAACAGACACGGACTTATGAAAATGAAGGTGTAATTCTTACGTTTTTCTTACAATCCATGATGACGGTTGATAATTATTTCCTGCGGTGATACAATTAAGCCGTAAGGGAGGATGAAATATGAAAAAGCTTACCACTTTTTTATTGCTGACGGCCTTGCTCTTTACTTTTTGTGCCTGCGGTAAGGTTTCTGATGCAAAGGGACGTGACGTACCGTCGGATATGTACTCTGAGGCTGATATTACTTCGGCAATCAACACGATAAAAAGAGAGTTTATTTTCTGGGATGACTGTAATCTTCTTGAAATATACTATGCAGGCGACGAGATGACAAGAGAGTGTCAGGAATGGGCAGAGCGTTACGGTGCCGATGAAGCAATCGTACTGATGTCGAGCTTTTATGTGGGTGAAAATCGCAGGGACGTTACACTTAATAAGAGCTCTACCTATGATTATTGGAACTGGATTCTTGTCAGAACAGAAGGCGGAAGATGGAAGCACGTAGATCACGGATTTATCTGATTGAAATTTTCGGATTTATATGATATTATTACTCTGTAGATTATTCTGCAGAGTTTTTTGTTTCTGCTAAGGAGAAAAAATATGAGAAAAGGTAAAAAAATTCTTGTGTCGCTCGGCTGTATTGCTCTTTCGGCGGCGATAGGCGTCTGTGCCTATAAGACCACGGTAAGATACGAATCTGAAAAACATAACCTTATAACTCTTGATACCTCATCTGTTCCCTCGTCTGTGGAAAAAATCACTTATGAGGGTGACGTTGCTCTTTCGGAAATGACTATGCACTACGTGGTTTACGGTGATGAGGGATATCCGCTTATTCTTGTTCACGGCAACGGCGGCAGCAAGAACTCCCTAAGGGAAGCGGCATCCTACCTTGCCAACGACTATAAGGTTTACGTTATCGAAAGCAGATGTCACGGAGAAAGCAGTGACCCGGGTGAGATTTCCTATGACCTTATGGCAAAGGATATAAAGGAATTCATCGAGAAAATGAGGCTTGAAAAGCCTTATCTTATGGGACACAGCGACGGCGGTATAAATGCACTTACAGTTGCTTATACCTATCCCGACCTTCTCGGCGGCTTTATTTCCTGCGGTGCCAATACAACGCCCGACACCTTCAAGCCTTATTTCCCTCTGGGTGTAAGAGTTATGAATATTTTTAAGCCCGATAAGCTTAACGATATGATGCTCACCCTTCCTCAGATGAATAAGGAGCTTCTTTCAAAAATTACCTGCCCTGCATATATCGTTGCAGGTGAAAGTGATATTATGTGGCTTTCGGATACAGTTTTCATTCACGAAAGCATAAAGGGAAGCAGAATTGCCATTATCAGAGACGGCGATCATTCCTCATATATTTCGCAGGACGGCAAGCAGGCTTACGTGCTGGCTAAGGAATTTTTTGATTCAATATCAGAATAAGGGGGATTTGAAGTGAAACATTTGCTTAAGTCAAAGACACTTTCAGTAATTACACTTGTGCTTTCCGTGCTTGCTCCCGTTTTTTATTACGGTTCAAGAGCAACATGGATTTTTATCGACATAACCACGGGTATTGAAAAATTTACCTTCATTCTTCTTTATCTGATGATTGCAAACTGCATCGGTGCGGGAATTCTTGCAGCAGTCAGAACAAGAGAAATCAAGGCAGGGGACGGTGCTCTTTATCTTAAAAAGGGATATACCGTTTTTACTGTAATCAGCTTCGTTTTCAGCCTGATATTCTTTATTGCGGGTCTTTCCTTCGGCTTAGGTATGTACTTCTCCGAATCAAAGGAGGTTTACAGCTCAGCCTTCACCAATTCTCTTACAGATGCATTCTTTATAGCTTTTATACCCGTAAGTGTGATTTATCTTCCCGTTGCGGGCAAAAGGACAAAAAAGCTTCTTACCGCTGCGGTGCTTCTGACTGTTACTGTTATCGGCCTTTCAAGGCTCTTCCCTCTTACACCCTATAAGTTTGACAGTAAGCCGAGCGTCCTTGATACAGGCAAGGGCTACAGTATTGTTTTTTCCACCAATGACGAGGGCACGGGCTATGTTGAGTACACCTACAAAAACAAGGACTACCGTGTTTACGACCAGAGCGGCGGCAGACTTAACAGCGACAGCAGAATTCACAGCATCAGCGTGCCTTATGAGCATCTCGATAACAATACCTACAAAGTCGGCTCGGTACGTGTAATTGAGCAGTACAGCTACGGCAGCCGCACAGGTGCAGAGGTTGTTTCTGAGGAATATACCTTCACCCCTGCAAAGGAGAATATGAGATGCCTTGTGATTTCCGACTGGCATACCTACCTTGATAAAGCAAGGTCAGCGATATCCTTTGTGGGCGATTATGATGCGGTTATTCTTCTCGGTGACGCTACACCGGGCGTAGACTATGAAATGCAGGTTGTCAATAACATTGTCAGATTCTCGGGCGATGTTTCGGGCGGCACAAGGCCGGTGCTTTACGTCAGAGGCAACCATGAAACACGCGGTGAATATGCAGGTAAGCTTCTTGATGCCCTCGGTCTCGATGAGTTTTATTATACCGCCGAAATGGGCGGCTATACCTTTGTTGTGCTTGACAGCGGTGAGGATAAGGATGACGCTCATCCCGAATACGGCGGAATGACAGACTACAACACCTACCGTGCAGATATGATTGAATGGCTCAAGGGTGTTGAGACTGAAAACGATAAGGTCATAGCTCTTTCGCACTCGTGGAAAATCAGCGACGTCGAAAAGGAGCTTTCTGAGGCGGGCTGGAAGGAGCTTAAGAGACTCGGTGCAAGACTTATGATATCGGGTCACGAGCATAAGCTCAGGCTCGTCGGAGAGAACAACGAAGCGGAGAAGGCTCTTATCGGTGATATTACCGCATTTATTGACGGAGGACATCTCAATCCCCGTTACGTTGCATCCCTTATGATAATCGACGGTGACAGTATTTTTATTGAGTCCTACAATGACCTTGGCGAAAAGGTCTTTGAGCATAAAATAAACGGATAAAGGAGACGAAATATGTTTATTATAAAATGGTTTTTAAGCTTTATCATAGCTATATCACCCTTCTTTATGGTTGAGGTTGATTTCAAGGCACCGGCAAGCACGGACGACGGCTTCGTACCCGTTATGCGCTTTGTTGCCACAAGTGACACGCATATAGGCTCAATCGGTGATCAGGGCTGTGAAAGACTCGCAAGATTTATCAGAACGTCCTATGCTATCAGTGAGGCTGACTCTGATTATAACAGTCTTGATGCCGTTGTGTTTTCGGGCGACCTGACCGATAACGGTTTTCTCGGCTCATTTGCCGCCTTTACAGCCGTAACAGATAAGGAAATACGTGAGGACACCGAAAGACTTGCCGTGGTCGCAAAAAATCACGACAGCTACACCTTCCAGAACCTTTCACGTAATATCTATACAGGAATGACAGGACAGGAGGCTGACTTCCACAGAGTTATAAAGGGCTTCCATTTTATCGGTATTTCACGCTCTGATACTCTCAAGCAGTATACTGACGAGCAGATTAAGTGGCTTGACGAGGCCTTAGCTGAGGCAGTTGCCGCAGACCCCGCAAAGCCCGTATTTGTTTTTCAGCACGAGCACGTGCAGGATACCGTTTACGGCAGCAGCAAGAAGGACGGCTGGGGCTTGCCCGTATTCACAGAGGTTCTCAAAAAATATCCTCAGGCAATTCATATTTCGGGCCACTCACATTTCCCTGCAAACGACCCGAGAGCAATATGGCAGGACAGCTTTACCGCAATCAATGACGGCGGACTTGCATACTTTGAGCTTGCAGTTGACGGCAAGAACGGACAGTTCCCCGATAATTACAAGAGCATGACTCAGGCACTCGTTATCGAGATTGATGCAGACAACCGTGTGCTTGCAAGGGTGCTTGACGTTGATGCAGGTGTATATCTGAGAGAATTCCTTATCGATAACGTAACCGAGGAAAACAAGCAGAAGTACAATCCCGACGTAAGAAAGGAAGCCTCCGTTGCGCCTGCTTTTGACGGTGATGCAGAGCTCAGCGTATCGGTAAGCGGCAAAAAATGTACCGTGACTGTTCCTCAGGCAACCGTTGACGGTGATAATGAGATTTTCGGCTACAGACTTAAGGTTACTGATAAAAACGGTAAGCAGGTACATAAGAGCTTCGCCTTTTCCGAGTATTACTTTGCCGAAAGAGCCGAAAGCATCACCTTTGAGGATTTCCTGCTTATCAGAAAGGGTGAATATACAGTTACCGTTACAGCAGAGGACGTCTGGGGCAATAACAGTCAGCCTCTGAGCACGGTTATAAGCATCTGAGAAAGTGAGTTTAAATATGAAAAAATCCAAAGCATTATCTCTTTTACCTATCGGAGTGTTTGTGGCACTATACCTGACTCTCGGTATAGTGTTCGAATACGTAATGAAAATCCCTATGGGCTTTTACAGCGTGCCCGTAGTTGTTGCCTTTCTCGTGGCGCTTTTTGTTGCCGTTATCCAGACCGGCGGAGTTTCACTTGACAAAAAGTTTGAAATAATGGGGCAGGGCATAGGCGATAAAAATATTGTTACAATGCTTCTGATATTTATGCTTGCGGGCATATTTGTGGGCGTTGTAGGCAGAAGTGCTGCAGAAAGTGTAGCCTACTTTATGCTTTCCGTTGCTCCGCCGAGGCTTGCGGTTGTTGTGCTGTTTATTGTCAGCTGCTTTGTTTCAACCGCTATGGGCACCTCCGTCGGCACAATTACACTCATCACTCCCATTGCCGCCGCTGTAGCCGAGGGCTCGGGCTTCTCTCTTGCTCTTTGTGTGGGTACGGTTGTCGGCGGTGCTATGTTCGGCGATAATCTTTCCTTTATTTCAGATACAACCATTGCCGCATGTAACGGTCAGGGCTGCAGGATGAAGGATAAATTCTATACAAACCTTGCCATTGTTGTACCTGCGGCTGTAGTTACGCTTATTCTCATTACTGTTGTTTCACTCGGTGAGGAAATCCCCGACAAGATTGAAAAGCAGTATGATATGATTCAGATTATTCCCTACGTGCTTGTGCTCATAAGCGGTGTTGCAGGTGTCAACGTGTTTATAACACTTCTTATCGGCATTCTTTCAGGCAGCGTTGTTATGCTTGCTACCGGAGCGGTTGATTTTCCCGGTCTTGTCAGCGGTATGGGCTCGGGCGTATCGGGTATGTTTGAAACCTCAATGGTTGCAATTCTTGTTGCGGCACTTTGTGCGCTCATCAAGTATAACGGCGGCTTTGAAGCACTTCTCAGCGGCATACGTAAGGTGTTCAGAGGCAGAAAGGGCGGTCAGCTCGGTATAGGTCTTCTTGTAGCACTTATGGACGTTGCAACTGCCAATAACACGGTTGCTATTGTTATGGCTAACCCCATCGCAAGTGAAATGGCGGCAGATTACGGCATCTCCAACAGAAAGACTGCATCAATCCTTGATACCTTCTCATGTATTGCTCAGGGCTTTCTTCCCTACGGTGCACAGATTCTCGTTGCTCTTTCGGCGGTCAGCACTCTCGGCTGTGAGCTTACGGCTTTTGAAATTATAAGATACCTTTTCTATCCGATGCTTCTTCTTTTAAGCTCGCTCGTGTTTATTTTTCTTATTCCCGATAAAAGGAAGGCAGACTGATTATTAAAAATTGAGGTTGTGATATTATGGCAGAAATTAAAGATATTAAGGTTTTATCACCTTTGGAAAAATTATACGATGAGGACAAAATGCCTTCTGAGGCTTATGAGGGCTTCTCAATTCTTAAAAATGAAAGAAAATCTCTTCAGGTGGCTGTTGAAGCTGACGAAGAGGGAGAATATGCGGTCAGCGTTAAAAGTGATCTCGGTGAGCTTGATTTAAGCCTTGTAGAGCACATCAGATCTGATTTGCCCATGTGGGATAAGGGCGCTGATGACTATTACAGATTCAGCAAAAGCGGTTACTATCCCGACCTTCTCCGCCCCGTAAATAAGGGTGAGGTCAGGCTTAAAAAGGGTGTAAACGTGCTCTGGGTTGAAATCAACGCCGACGGTAAGCAGGCAGGTAAGCATACCGTTGAGGTTACCGTGGGCGGCAGAACTGCTTCGGCAGACGTTGAGATAATTGACGCAGAGCTCGATTTCAGGGATTTTGTATATACCTGCTGGTTCCACACCGATTGCCTTATGTCTTATTACGGCTTTGAGGCCTTCAGCGACGAATACTGGAGAGTTACTGAAAACTTCCTTCGTACCGCCCGTGAATACGGTATGAACTGTGTGCTTACTCCTATTTTCACTCCTCCTCTTGATACACAAAAGGGTAAGGAGAGACCTACGGTTCAGCTCGTTGACATTACCCTGAATAACGGTAAATACACCTTCGGCTTTGATAAGCTTACAAGATGGATTGAAATGGCACACCGTTGCGGTGTGGAGTATTTTGAGCTTGCTCATTTCTTCACACAGTGGGGCGCAAGATGTGCACCTAAGATTATGGCTGTGGTTGACGGTGAATACAAGCGTATTTTCGGTTGGGAAACCCGTTCTGCCTCAAAGAAATATAAGGCGTTCCTTAAGGTGTTCTCCGACGCTCTCAAGGAATACTTTGAAAGCAGAGGCATGAAGGATAAGGTGCTCATCCACGTCAGCGACGAGCCAAACCTTACCATGGGCATTTCATATCCCAGAGCCTCCAAGTACATTCACAGCCTTTTCAGGGGCTATAAGATTGTCGATGCTCTTTCGGATTACAGATTCTACAAGCTTAAGATAGTTTCAAATCCCATTCCTGCAAACGACCATATTGATAAGTTCCTCGGCAACGTGGAAAATCTCTGGGTATATTATTGCAGCGCACAGAAGAGCCACTACGTTTCCAACAGATTTTTCTGCAACAGCTCACTCAGAACAAGAGTTATCGGCTATCAGATGTTCAAGTATGATATCAAGGGCTTTTTACAGTGGGGCTACAACTTCTATTTCACCCGTCTTTCAAAGGGTAAGGTTGATCCCTTCACCGAAAGCGATGCAGGTAAGTCCTTCCCCTCGGGTGACAGCTATGTTGTTTACCCTGCACAGGACGGTACGGCATACCACTCACTTCGTCTGAGAGTATTTTACGATGCTCTGCAGGATATGGCGGCACTCAATACCCTTGAGAAGCTTTCCGATAAAAAGACCTGTCTTGACATCATTGAAGAGGGCGGTAAGCACTCTCTCACCTTCAGAGATTACCCTCACAACGAGCAGTGGCTTCTTGAAACCCGCGAGAAGGTCAACAGTAAAATCAAAGAGCTTATCTGATTGAATAAAATATATATAAATATATGCGGCAGTCTGAATTTTTTTATTCAGGTTGCCGTATTTTCAGTTGACAAAAAAGAATCAAAAGAGTAAAATGTACAAAATAGGTCTTATTTTACCCTTTTTTGTCAAAGCTTGTCGTAAAAAGTCAGCAACCAAGGGCTTTACGGCAATTTTCAGGCAAAAATGATGAGCCTTAAAAGGGGAGCGGAGCATAGCTTTTTACCGCATTTTATAAAAAAATATTTTGCGGTAGTGCTTTCGGCTTCCCATATAATCTGATATTGCATAAGGAAAGGAAATATAAGGAGGTTTAAAATGAGAAAAAAATCTGAAATTCTTATAAGAGCCGTGTCGCTTATACTGACGTTGCTTCTTATAACCGGTACTCTTTGCTGTGGGGTCTTTACCGCCGGTGCGGCACAGACCACAAAGGCAGAAAAAACCTATGACATCGCCGTAGTTTTCGATAACTCGGGCTCGATGTATAAAAACGAGGCGTGGAGCCGAGCAAAGTATGCGATGGAAATATTCGCTTCGATGCTTGACTTTTCAAAGGATAAGCTCAGCGTTTTCCCGATGTGGGAGGTAACCACCGACGGAAAAACAACAACGGGCGGCTCCTATGACCGTATCGAAATAACCAGCAAAGAGGCTATTGATAAAATAAAGAATATGTACACTCCGAACCCGTGGGAAACACCCTTTGCTCCGGTTAAGGAGGCGGAAAGATATCTCAAGACCTCAGCTGCTGATGAAAAGTGGCTTATCGTTTTAACTGATGGCGGCTTCACTCAGTACGAGAGAAATAAGGACGAATACGAAACCATTGCCGATGAGAACCCCACCTTTAACCTCAGGGATGAGCTTATAAGCATCACAAGCAGCGGAATCAAGGTACAGTACCTCGGCTTCGGTGCGGCAGGTAAGCTTGACCCCGACGAGAGCTCGAATCTTTTTTCCAACAAGGGCTCGAGAGGTAACGTTCAGGAGGACCTTATAAGCATCTGTAACACAATCTTCCAGAGATCGGTTCTTGATGACGATTGCTACGACGAGGAAGACGGCGAGCTTGAGCTTGAAATGTCAATGCAGAAGATCATTGTTTTTGCTCAGGGCTCCGATGCGGAAATCAAGGGTCTTTCATCCGAAAAGGGTGACAAGGTCGAGATGCTCTTCAACAGTGATCAGAGAAAGTGGAACGACATAAGTGCAGGTGCAAGCTTTGCAGGTGCCGAGCCTGACAAAAGCCTTGCAGGTCAGGTTGTAACCTTCGGTGAGTGCTCAAAGGGTGAATACATCCTTGACTGCACAGGCGCTGACAGAGTCCAGATTTTCTACGAGCCCTATCTTGACATAAAGGTTGAGCTTATAAACAGCGACGGTAACCCCGTCGATTACACCAAGAAGGAGCTGCTTGAGGGTGAATACACCATCAGAACAACAATTATTGACGGCGTTACCGGCGAGGACGTAACCGACAGCGACCTTCTTGAAATTGAATCACTTGTTACCAAGTATAAGACCTCCGACGATGAGGATTACAAGGTCTACAGTGAATACGGAAAAAAAGACGGCGGTACCATTAATTTTGAGGCAGGTAAAACCGTTGATATTCTCATCGAGGGCAGATATCTTGATGTTTTCACCATCACAAGTGAAGGCAACCCCGATTTCAAGGGACTGAACTTCATTGTTGAAAACATTCCCTTCAAGGCTACCGCTGAGGTGCTTCAGAAGAATTCCTCCTATGCTCATTGGCCTGACAACGAATGGAAGAAAATCAAGGTAAGCTTCACTCTTGAGGGTCAGCCCCTTACAAAGGAGCAGCTCGACAGAGTTCAGTTCAGCTTTAAATTCGAGGAGGACCTTGAATATACCTACGATACCGTGCTTGAGGAATCTGCAATTTACATCGACATCAGCGGTAACAAGAGTATGGGTGAGGATGTACTCAACGAAAACGGAAAAAAGGAAAAGAAAATATTTGAGCCGACGGGTGATTATAAGTTCACCGTTCAGGCCTCATACACCACCGAAAAGGGTAAGACCGTAACAGGCGGGGATACGGCAGAGTTTGAAATTATCCCCATTGAAAAGAAGTACATAGATCTGTTATGGCTTCTGATAATCCTTCTCATCCTTACACTTATTACTCTCTGGCTTCTTCATCCCGTGCTTCCCAAGAGAGTAATTATCAGCGAGGGACATTTCACCAAGAACGCAACCATCAAGGGCTCATTCAAAATGCCTTCACGCTATGATATAAGAGCGGTGCCGGTAAGCGGCAAGGCAAAGGTTGTACCCAAGATGAGAAATGCCTGGATAATGTCAAAGCTCAAGCCCAGAAGAATGAACTTCAGGGTTGTTGACGTTAACTGCTCCGGCATAGGCGAGCTTACGGTTGACGGTGTAACCTATACCTGCGAAAACGGAAAGCTTTACGACGTAGCAGGTCAGGAGGTAAAAACCATGATTATCAGCAATTCAGCGGTTTCATGGGACGAAAACAAGGGCGGTTTATTTGAAGGAACACTTAATATAAACAGAAGATAAAAAAGGAGAATAATTATGAGTAAAGAAAAAGTAAAGAGCAACAAAGCAGGCGCTTCCCTTTATGTAGGTGTCGGCGGTGTCGGCGGTAAGATTATAAGAAAGGTAGCAAAGCTTGCTAAGAACGACGATATTTCAAAGGCTCGCTTCGTTATCATGGATACAGACGTAAACGATCTCGGCAGAGCGGATGACGATATCAATATCACACAGATTCAGACCTCATCACCCCGCACAATCAGAGATTACCTTCTTCAGGACAGAGATGCCCGTGAAGAGTGGTTCCCCAACAATATGATTATCAACAGCAAGACCGTTTCAGAGGGTGCAGGTCAGGTCCGTTCAATTTCAAGACTTGCTCTTAACGCTACTATCCGTACAGGTGCCATCAACAAGCTTTACAGGGCTATTGACGACCTTTACGATAAGGACGGCGGTGACAAGAAGCAGACCCTCAAGATTGCTATTGCTTCAACAGTAGCCGGCGGTACAGGCTCAGGTATTGCAATGATCGTTGCAATGCTTATCCGTAACTACCTTGCCGAAAACTATCCCGACTCATCAGCTATTATCCGTGGCTTTATGATTATGCCCGGTGTTATGGATACCTTCGGTCCCTCTGCAAGTGAAAGACTCAGCTTACAGCGTAACGGCTATGCAACAATCAAGGAAATCAACGCATTTATGATGCGCCCCTTCTTTGAGGCTATTCCCGAGCTTCGCAGATACCTTAATCTCAGCATTGACGTTCCCAACGCTTCAGGCGGTGTTGATAAGCTTACCTGCTCACCCTTCGATTTCTGCTTCCTTTTTGACCGCACCGACGGAAACGTATGCAATATGTCAAATATGAATCAGTATCAGGACTACGTTGCTCACAGCATCTATGAGCTCTTCATCGGTCCCATGAGCGCCAAGGCAGCAAGTAAGGAGGATAACATCCATAAGGAATTCCTCGACGATAAGAAACTTTCAAGAAACCGTTTCGGCGGTGCAGGTGCTTCAGTTGTACGCTATCCCTACGAGCTTATCAGAGATTACGTTGCGTATGAGTGGATGGAAAAGCAGCTTATCGGTTTTACAAGTGACCAGATAAGCGAAGCAGACTCAAAGGATATCGTTGCAGGCGGCTGGCTCACCTACGATAAGAAATATTTCGATGACCTCAAGGAATTCAACAACAATCCCACAGGCAAGACAGAGCCCGACCGTGGCGAAATCTTTGTTTCAGGCATCGAAACAGGTACAGATGACCTTTCAAAGAAGCTCAGAGAATATTATATCGAGCGTAAGAACAACAAATATAAGAATAACAAGGAAAGCAAGAAGCTCGGCGGCAAGGCTCCCAGCATTCCTGCAGTTGAGGCTTATATCAATGCAGTAGCAGCTCAGGTAAGCAACATTTATGAGGCTCCCTTTGCTGCAACCGTAAACGACTTTGATCAGTATAAGAACAAGGCCGCCACAAAGGATGAGTTCAAGACAAGATACTTCTTCATCAGCGCAGCTGAAAAGCTTGTTGACCCCGCACTTATCCGTAAGACAGTTGCCGCATTTGTTGACAGTCTCTTCAACGGTAACACAAGAATGACAGACAGAGCTCCCGAAAACTATATGTTTGAGGACTTTATGTCACTTGACGGCAGAGGCTTACATCCCAACGCAATGCGTTACCTTCTTTACAAGTTAAAGGACAGACTTGCAGACCTGAGCGAAAGAGAGCCCAGCTACACCGCATTTGAAGAAGCAATCACAGTTGCTCTTTACGGTAAAAAGAAGGACGGCGAATCTGACGAAAGAGATATTTCCGAGTATCAGGTATTCGGCCACGGCAAGGAGCACAACCTTGAAGAAATGTGTATCTCCTGCGACGAGGGCGGCACAGACGGTAACCGTGAAAGCTGTAACAAGCTTCTTACCGGCTATGCAAACAGCATTGACAGATATTACCGCAACTTCATAATGTACTACACCTGCGTTGAAATGAAGGCATTTGTAGAGCGTCTTATCGGCAAATTCGAGGAATTCTATGACAAGTTCGAGGCAAAGGTTCTCGGCCTTGCAAAGAAAAAGAAGACCGTTATTGCAGCTATCGAATTCAAGAACGGTAACTGTGAATACAACCTCTTCAGCAACCCCGAGCATCTCAGAATGCTTGCAAGAGAGCAGTCAATGCCTCAGAGCGGCGGTCAGCATGAGTGGACACTTTATGCAGGCATCTATAACGGCGTTAAGTTCAACGCTCAGAAGGCAAGCATCATCCGCAACAACGTATTCTCCGACGCTAAGGAAGACGATATCTTTGACGAAATCATGATTGAGCAGTTCCGCAAGATGGTTGAGGAAACAAGCGACCTTGATATGGATATCGTAAGAGCCTGCGGACTTGAGCACAAGGTCAAGTATCTTTGCATGGCAGCTGACACACCCAACGAAATCATAAAGGAAGAATACAAGCAGAAGGCTGCTGATATGAGAGAAAGAAACGCTCACCTTGCAGCAGTTATCAGAAAGGGTCAGGAGCTTGCCTGTCCCAGCATTATCCGTAAGGACTTTGAAGAAGAGCGTGCAGTAAATGCAATGGCTTACAACAAGTTTATGGAAGACGGCGAGGGTATGCGCATTGACGGCAGATACTTCAAGCCCGACTATGCTTCAGACACAGTTTCCAAGTATGAGCTTCGCTTCTACCGTTCACTTTACAACATTACACCCACTCAGCTTCAGAAGCTCTGCTCACCTCAGGCTGATCCTGCAAAGCTTTCAGACTGTGTTGACGGCAACTGCTCAGCTCCCGGTATGGTAGGCACATACTTTACCGCATATCAGGATTATATGAGAAAGATCGGTCCCGATAACCGTCTCAATCCCGTTATCACTCCTCATATCGATAAGCGCTGGAACTCAATCACAGTTCTTCCCGAGCTTGATCCTATGGAATATCAGCGTGAGCTTATGAAGAGAATTCATAAGGCTATGATTTACGGCTTTGTATTCAAGATCATTGAAAAGAGAATGACCTCAAAGTACGACCAGGAAAAGCTTGTTTACGAATATATCGACGGCAGAAACGGCTCAAGAGCCTTCACCGTTTCCAACCATACAAAGTGTGACAGACTCTTCGAGGTTCTTGATTCACTTTACTTTGACCGTTATGCAGTTCATTCAATTCACGATACAGTTGATAAAAAGCGTAAGAAGGAGCAGGAAAACAACATTTCCTACGAGGATACAAGCTTTGCAAAGTATCTTGCACGTATCGACCGTAAGATGCTTATCGACCTTAAGGATCGCAGCATCCTTGCAGAGGAGAAGCTTGCAGGCTCACCCGTTTCACTTCTTGAGCTTCCCATTCTTTATTGGAATTCACTTCCCCGTAAGGATGAATCAGAGCTTAACGTAATGGTTGACGCTATCTTTGAAATTCTCGAAAAGGAAATCGGCACCTTTGTAAATAAGGATGACCTTGCACCCTTACTTGCATCCTCAGTTGTTGAGCATTACAACCTTATGTATAAGAACTTCTGTGCTTGTCCCTCAGTTTATATGGGCAACGGCAGATACGTTGAAGAAAACAAGCCCGAGGATCTTCTCAGCAACGACGTTGCAACAAGACTTATCCGCAAGAAGGTTCTTATGAAGCTTGATGAGCTTGACGTTTCAGATGCTCCCGAATTTACACTTATCGATCAGACCGAACAAGACGCTCTGTTTGTATAAAAGACAGCATCGTAAAGGATGATTTCCGTAAGGATGCGGAAATCATGGAGGTGATATAAATTTGTTTACTGTAGTTATATGTTCAAAATCCTTTTTCGGCGGCGTCAAGAGCAACTTTTCCTATATAACAGACATCATTGCGAACAATCCCGACTGTGCAGTATGTCTGTGGGATACGGAAGCTGACAGCTATGAGGACGCATTGCCCGAATTGGAAAACATAATTGCAGGAAAGTCAAAATGGCGTGCTGTTGTTGTGCAGGAGGCGGAAACCTTTTCCAAGGACTATATCAACAAGCGCAATCCCTTCGATGTTGTCGGTTCGGTTAAGGTGCTTCAGGATTTCGGCGAAAACAGAGTTTTTAAAGAAATTGATGAGCTGGCTGCAGCTGAAAATGCTGATGAGGAAACAGTTGCAGCCGCACTTTCAGAAATAGATGCTCTTTCAGCTGAAAGTGCTGAGCGCATAAGAGAATACAGAAGCATAAAATCAGAAAATTACAGAAAAGCAGTTAACACTCCTCTTACAAAGCTGGGTCTCTGGCTTTACGGTATTCCCGCAAACCTCAGACCCGAGGAGGCTGAAATCTGGCCCGAGGGACTTATTGATGCTTCCGAAAGGCTCGACAGAGAATATTTCACAATGCTTTTCGATAACCGTATTCTTGCCTCTGAGGTGGAGCAGTACCGCTCAAGAGTGAGCAAATATCTGCTTCTTAGCGAAAAATTCGAAAACGGTGCCAAGGTTGAAAGAAAGCCTGAGTCGGTTATCGTTTTATCGGAAAGAAATGCAGAGCGTGCCGACGATATTTTCAGAAGCTCGGCAATCGCTCACGAGGAGCTTGAATACAGTAATTTCTGTGACGATAATATTTATTGCGACGGAATGCGGTTTGTTTTCTTTGACGTAAGATATGAAAACAACATCCGCAGCACAACAGATTATCTTTCCTTTATTTCACTTGTGCCCTGCTTTGCGGAAAACGAGGCTCCCGACGGAGTGCTTGTGGCAGGTAAGGTGTACAGAAGTGATGCAGTTATGAATAAAAGAGCGGTCAACACGCTCTTTGCCCGTTATTACGAAAAGCTCAGAAAGACAAAAATGATTCTTATGAGCTCTTACCGTAAGCAGCAGGAATTCAGAGAAAAGAAGGGTATGTCTCAGGATGAGGCACGCGAGCTTTTTGAATCTGACGTTACGGTTCCTGTTATTATCAGAGAAGGTCCCGACAGGGGAGAGTTTATGGCCGAAAGCAAGAAAATCGGCCTTGCAAATGATTGCCCGCAGGACGAACAGCAGTATTGGTACGGTCAGGTTTCCGAAATAACCAAAAAATTCATCCGTTATCTTAAGGAGCCCAGACGCTCTCTGAAGACAGCAGTCAAAAACGATTTCCGTGATAAGAGCGTTATCGACGACGAAAGAATATGGCAGCTGAGCGAATTCCAGAGAGACGACATCCGTGACAGACTTCTTGAAGAGGAGCAGAGGATGATTGAAACTGCAACCGAAAGCATTTTCAATACCGAAAAATACACAAGACGGCTTGACGAAGCGGATAAAGAGGTCCGCAAGAACATCGGACGCCGTATGTCAAGAAAAAAGACCCTTGCAGTTTCGGCTATTGCAATCGCTGCTTATCTGTTTGGCTTTGTGACACTTATTTTTGAAAATTTTGCCTACGAGGACACAATTAAAAATGCACTTCTTATTGTGCTTGCATGTATTGTAGTTTTTGCATTGTGCGGATTTTGCTATATCTGTCTGATGCGCAAGCGTCTTAAGGACAGAATCTACCATTTTAATATGGAAATGAGCGGTGTGCTCACCTCAATTGACAGCACAATGAAGGCGTTTTCAATTTATCTCAGTCACGCCTGCAACGTTATGAGAGAATTTTCTGTCTTCAACCGCTTCAGACAGAGCGAGGACAGAAAGCTCAATATTATGAAAAAGCATATTCACGACCTTGATGTCAGGGTTGAGCAGGCTAAGGAAATGGTAGCCCAGTATAATGTCGACGAATATGTTTTCGACGAATATGTGGCACCTTACCATTTCGATTTCACCGTAATGGAAAACTATACATACGATATGCCCTACACCGAAAGGGATAAGAGCATAGAATTCCTTCTTAAAGGAAATATAGTTGAAATTTCCGTCGATTATATCGACAAGATAACACTTACAAGGGAGGAGTTATATGATTGATACAATTCTGACAATTGTCAAAGTTGTTTTGGCAGTTCTTCCCTTCGTGATTATCAGCTTTTACAACCGTAATGCAAATTTACCCACGTCGGAACGCAGCAGACAGTTTTTTATGCCTGTAATTGCGGTGGTTTACGTTATCGCCGCAATGTTCCTGATGGATAATCTTAATGACTGGCTTATAGAATTCATAGCAAAAATACCCCCGTGGATTGCAGAGTTTGCCAACGTACAGTGGCTTCCCGAAAAAATCAGCGAGCTTTTCATAAAGCTTGCAAATTACGTGCAGTCACTTATCGAAAGCCTCAATCTGCACTTCTGGATATTCTTTATATCCAACACGCTTGTTATGGGCATTTTCATTGTGCTCAAGAGACTCTGTATTGCTCTTATAACAAGATTTATCAAGTCCGGCTCCGAGCTTCATTTAAAGATAGCTTCAGCCTTCTATGAGTTCTTCCCCGAAAAGAACAAGTGGTGTCTTAAGGAAAATTTTGTTCAGACAAGAGGAATTTATCAGGTGTTCTACTTCGGTGCACTGTTTATTTCCTCCGCACTTATGGTTGCCTGCCGTTTCCTTTACTTTGAGGAAAAGATTGTTTCCGTTTTCTATCCCGTTTTCGGTGTTATCATTATCGGCGAGCTTTACTTCTATCTTGACGGAGCAACAAAAAGAGAGTATTCGAGCGACATTCTCGGTGAGGACGAAAACGCTTACCGTGTTGTAAACTATTCTCTTTTAAGAAAGTTCTTACGCTCCGTTTTCGGTGACAAGCTTCTGTCTGAAAACACAAGCGTAAACAATGCTCTGAGCAGCGACGTTACTACCGAAGAGGTAATAAGAGAGCTTGAAAAGAACGAGGATCAGAAAATCGGCAGCTTTGCCACGTATATGAGCGCACTTAACAAAACGGGCTATCCCATAGACCATAATTATCTCCGCTCATCACTTGATATGCTTAACGGAAAGAGCATACTTTTCAACAATCCCTTCTATAACGACCTTATTCCCTATGCCTTCTACCCGATGAACAGAGTGCTGCTCAGTCACAAAAAGGTGCTTGTCGTTCTCGGCAGACACGCCATCGAGGATGACATAAAGCAGTGGCTTGAAAAGGGCATAGAGTCGGTTACAAAAATTCCCTTCCTGTGGAATATTGAGGTTCTCGGTAAGGAGGAGCAGAAAGCGGATATCGGTATTATTACCCGCTCTGACGTTCTTGATATCGATCTTCACAACGCCAATGCAGACTTTCTTGAAAACGTCGGCTTTGTAGTGATTATCGAGCCCTCAAAGCTTATCTCCACCGCTCAGATCGGTCTCAATCTTCTTATGAAAAAGTGCAGAACCGACGAGAAAAAGCAGATTGTCTGCTGTCTTTGCGACAAGAACTGTGACGGTCTTGTTGATGCTATGTCTCATATTCTTATGACAAGCATTACCGAGGTTTCCGCCACAAAGAAGCATCTCGGTACCTCTTCATATATGTGCTGGGAGGCGGACGGAGATTATCTCCACCACAGACTTTTACCAAATATTTCAAGATATCTCGGTCTCGGTACGGAGCTTTCCTTTGCCGCACTTAAAAATCAGGTTTCCTCAACGGGCTGGTTCGGCGGTGAGGCCTTCCCCGTTACCGATATGCGCTGGATTGACAGACAGTATTATTTTGAGCTTACAAAATATGCAGGTCTTCCCACAAGTCAGGAGATTATGGATGAAAAGTTCGTAACCACACCTAACTTCTGGAGCGCCGAGATTAAGGAGAACAATTATCTTACAGTCGAAGACGAAAGCTTCAATATGTTTGAAATCCTCCGTGATTTCTCAACCCGAGCAACCTCTCAGGGCTTTATCAACGTTATTTCCTCTCAGTACCTTCTGAAGGATTATATGGCTGACAACGCCTCTATTTTCGAGACGGATGCCAAGGCAATTCCCAACATAGTTGCCGACTATACACGAAGCAACCGTAACACGATACTTCGTCTTGTGCTTATGATGAGTACGGGTCACGTCAACGGTGAGGTTCTTGAAAAGGAGCTTTCACTTCTCGGTATTTCCGTCTTTGACCTTAAAAAGCAGCTCTGGTACGAGCTTTACAACTGCTATGCCGAGGTAAGTGCCGCTGCAGAGCTTCCCGAGGATTATAAGGCTGCTGTGCACGCTACATATTCAAGGTCGCTTAAAATCGGTGACAGAGAATGGACACGCAGTATTATCAGATCCGAAGAAACCTTTGATATCAGACTCGGCAGAATGGTTACCGCCTATTTTATTGCTGACAATACCTTTATCAGAGAATGTGTAAGCGAGCTTCGTTCGGCAGGCTACGTTGCAGAGGATGAAAAGGGTCAGAAATATTATCTCGGCACTGAGCTTGCGGGACACATTTATCAGAAGTACCTTCCCGGTCAGTTCTTCACCTTCGGCGGTAAATATTACGAAATGCAGTATCTTACCGCAGACGGTCAGGTGCTTGTGCGCAGAGCCGCAGACCATATCAGCGGCAGACCCTCATACAGACAGATACGTGAATATATCATTTCAGACTCAAGACCCTCACGGAGAATCGGTGCCTGCAAGGATATAAACGGTCTTAAGGTGGTAAGAGAGTTTGCGGATATTGAGGTCGTTACTCCCGGCTATTACCGTATGGAAAGATACAACGATTTCACAACCGCAAGAAAGATTGCCTTCGAGGGTGAAAACAGCGGTATTCCTAAGAGAACGTACCGCAATAAGGAAATTATCCGCATTGATCTTCCCGATTCCGAGGGTAAGCTTACAGATAATATCCGTTACACGGTTACTCTGCTTATGAATGAGCTTTTCAAAACGATTTTTGCAGAAAATCAGGCCTTCATAAGTGCGGTGACAGACTTATCCTTCCTTGACGGTGATAACAAGGATAAGCCTCAGACCTATTCTCTCACCGGAGAGGCGGTAAACAGCGGCTCGATTTATATCATTGAAGACAGTCAGCTTGACCTTGGTCTTACCGTGGCCTTTGAAAGAAACATCGAAAGAATTTTCAGTATAATTCACGACTATCTTGACTGGCATTACGAAAAGCTTGAGGAGAGTCTCAATCCTCCCGAGGAGCCGAAGCCTCCCATAGTGTTCGGCGATTTCCCCGAGGAGGAAAAGCCGAAAAAGACCTCAAAGACCGGCAACGCCGTCAGAAAAGCCGTGGACAAAATCAAGGGTATATTCAAAAGAAAGCCCAAAAAGAAAAAGGGCGAAGCCCCCGAGGCTCCTCATATACCCGAGGAAATTCCTCCCGTGCCTGAGATGCCCGTACCCGAGGAGCCTATACCTGAGACAGAGACTCCCGCAGAGGTAGCTCCCGAGGCAGAAGCTCCCGCAGAGGTAATTCCCGAGGCAGAAGCTCCCGAGGAGGTGCCCGCAGAGCCTGTCGGTGAAGAGCCGAAGGAAGAAGCTGTCAGCGAAGAAAAGGAAATCACTCCCGATGCAGAGGAAGAGACCTCCGAAGAAGCTGATGAGGCTGAGGCGCCTGCTTCAACTGAAGGCAGTACAGCCGATACTCCCGACGTAACCGAAGCTCCCGACAATACGGGTGTTGTTACGGCTAACGAAAGAAAGACCAATAAGGCTGAATTCTCTATAGAAAAGAAGCCCTATCATGAAGGCTATTATATGCTTTACGGCTCAGACTGTGAGCCTTCGGCAATCGATCTTGCAGGTGCACTCGGATATCTGGACGGCTTTGTTGCAAAGCCCGGCTCACTCAGACAGGCAAGAGACGGTAAAAAGATAGCCGAATTTATTGAAGCTACATATAATCCTCTCAAGGCAGATGCAAGATATTGCGATTTCTGCGGAACAGAGATTTTCGGTGTTGAATATGAAACCCTTGCCGACGGCAGAGACAGATGTCTCAACTGCGGCAGAACTGCAGTAAAATCCGTTGATGAATTCCGTATGATTTACGAGGACGTTAAGAGAAATATGGAATCATTCTTCGGCATCAGAATCAATGCAGGCATCAGGGTGGAAATGGTTAACTCCAAAAAGCTTCACAAAAAGCTCGGCAAGGCATTTATCCCCACCAAGAAGGACGACCCGAGAATTATCGGTGTTGCCATCAAGGATAAGAACGGCTTTACCCTTATGATTGAAAACGGCTCACCGAGAATGGCTACAATGCTTACAACTGCTCACGAACTCACTCATATCTGGCAGTATATCAACTGGAACGACAAGGAAATTGTCAGCAGATACGGCAAGGATATGCGTCTTGAAATTTATGAGGGTATGGCAAAATGGGTAGAAATCCAGTATGCGTACCTTATAAACGAGCCTGCAACGGCAAAGCGTGAGGAGATTGCCACAACCTACCGTAACGACGAATACGGCAGAGGCTTCCTGCGTTACCGTGCAAACTATCCCTTCTCAACAGGTACCGTAATCACAAAGGCTACTCCCTTTATGAATATCGCAGAGCCTCTTGACGAGCAGTTCTGCGGTGACTTCAGGGTTATACCTCTCGGCGGTGAAGCGCCTGTACCCGAGGGCGCAACACCTGCACCCGTCTCCGTAAGCGAGATACCCACCGAGCCCGTGAGAGGACCTATTGAAAGAGATGCACAGAAGCTCAGACGCTATGCCTACAGCCTTCTTACTGAGGCTGAAAAGTACGTTTACAGTATACTGCTTGATGCGGTGAATAATTTCGTTCCCGAGGTTACCGAGCTTGGTGCTGCGGTAACTGACGAGCAGGTAAAGAAGATATTTGACTATATCCACAGAGATCATCCCGAAATATTCTGGTTCCGCCACGGTGCAACCTACTATTTCGATACACAGACCCATATTGTCAATAAAGTAGAGCTTGTCTACTGTCTCACCGAGCAGGAAAAACAGGAGAGACAGGCACAGATAGAAAAGGAAGCGGAAGGCTTCTTAAGCTGTGTAAATGATATTATGAGTGACTACGAGGTTGTGCTTCGTATTTACGAAAATATTATCAGACTTGTTGACTATGACACAATCGGTCTTGAAAGACAGAAGAAGACAAGTGTCGATGCCGATAAGCCCGACGATTTAAGGTCGGTTTACGGCGTGCTTGTCAATAAAAAGGCTGTCTGTGCAGGCTATGCAAAGGCTATGCAGTATCTTCTCAATCTCTGCGGTATCGAATGTATCTACGTTACAAGCGACACTCACGCATGGAATATTGTAAGACTTGAGGGTGAGTATTATCACCTTGACGTTACCTGGGGTGACGGCTCGGATACAAAGAAGGATAAGAATACAACCGATGCAATCAGCTATGACTGCTTCTGTATTACTACCGAGGATGCTCTGAGACTTGAGGAGCATGTACCTGTTGCAGAATTCCCGGTACCTGAGTGCACCGCAACCGCATGTAATTATCACAGACGTCACGGCCTTTTCTTCGATTCCTTCAGCTATGAAAGAATCAGAGCAATCGTCTGCGAGAGTGTAAAGAACGGTATTTTTGACCTTTCCTTCAGATTTGCTTCTGCAGAGGTTCTCAAAACCGCAACGGCAGAGCTTATTGACGGCGGAAAATTCAGAGAAGCGGTTCAGTATGCTTCACTCAAGAGCTCTGTAAGGCTCGACACCTCTTACTCATATTCAATAAGAGAGGATAAGCTCACCGTAGCCTTCTTCCTCAAAAAGCTTTAATTCCTGTCCCCGATAAAGAAATTTATCGGGGATATCTGAAATCTAAAAAGAAAAAAGGGGGAACCCTATGAAAAAAATCAGAGAATATATCAATATACAGCTCGTTAAAAATCCGGGAAGAATGGTTGTCATTGCAATTTTTCTGTTCAACGTGATATTCTTTCTGACGTCGGCCTTTGTTATAAGTAATTTTGCGGTTACCGGCACAGAGAAAATGGGCTTTTTCGAGGCTGCCTACTGTACCATCGCTATGATTCTTGATGCGGGCTGTATAGATATGGTTGTATCCGACATCGGAACTACGGGTGTTGCAACCGTTATAATATGCCTTTGCGTTGTGCTTATAGGTATGATTACCTTCACCGGTGCGGTTATCGGTTACCTGACCAATTACATCTCAGGCTTTATCGAAAGTGCAAATGCAGGCTCAAGAAAGCTTAAGATATATGACCATTCCGTAATTCTCAACTGGAACACCAGAGCCTCAGAAATCATCAACGACCTTTTATACTGCGAATCAAAGCAGAAGGTAGTTGTGCTTGTGAATTCGAGAAAGAACGAAATAGAAAAGGAAATCAACGAGCGTCTAGCAGATACTGTTTCCAAGGAAAATGCGGCACTTGCGGAAAAGTGCAGGAATATGAATCCGATAAGCAGAAAAATATATCTTCTGAAAAACCGTTTCAGAAGAAACGTTACCGTAATTGTACGTGAGGGGGATATTTTTTCGTCGAAGCAGCTTATGGATATTTCACTCGACAAGGCAAGAATGATAATTATCCTTGGTAATGATATAAACAATACCATCTGTAAGTTTGAGCACAAGGAGACTCTTGACAACCGTCACAGAGGTAACTCACAGACCGTAAAAACGCTTATGCAGGTTGCAGATATAACTGCGGCACAGTCCTCTGCGGATGATCAGAAGATTATTGTTGAGATTACCGATGACTGGACTGCAGAGCTTGTGGATAAGATTATCGATTATAAAGAGGTTGACGGCAAGTGTAATATCGTACCTGTCAGAATCAATCAGATTCTCGGTCATCTTCTTTCACAGTTTTCACTTATGCCCGAGCTTAATCTTGCCTATAAGGAGCTTTTCTCAAATAAGGGCGCAGCCTTTTATACCCGTGAGGAAAAGGTGGAGGATGAGCTCAGCTATATCAGCAGCTACATAAAAAATCATCATAAGGCTCTTCCTCTTACAAGGATGACGAGTGACGGCAAGGAATATTTTTACTATTCTGCAGGCTCTGAGAGTGATATTGATGCGACGGGCAGTAATACCGATACGGATTACAGAGTCGAGCTTAACCGCAGCTATTGGATTGAGAGAAAGAACATTGTTATTCTCGGACACAACAGCCGCTGTGAGGACATTATGAAGTGCTTTGAGTCCTTTATGTTTGAATGGGGACACAGAGACAGCGACGAGCAGATACTCAGAGTAGTTGTTATTGATGACAAAAGCAATCTCGAAAAAATGGATTATTATAAAAAATATCCCTTTGTTATTCAGACCGTTGCAGCCGAGATTTATGACAAGGACCTTATCTGCAGCACCATTGATGCCTTCGTTTCCGCCAACAGAGAGGATACAAGTATTCTTATTCTTTCGGACGATTCGGCACTTAACGAGAATATTGATGCGAATGCACTGGCAAACCTTGTTTACGTGCAGGATATTATCAACGATAAGAAAAAGAAGAATCCTGATTTTGACGTTGAAAGCATAGACCTTGTTGTTGAAATTATCGACCCGAAGCATCATGACGTTGTCAACAGCTATAGCGTAAACAACGTTGTTATCAGTAACAGATATATCAGTAAGATGATTACACAGATAGGTGAAAAGGAAGCCCTGTTTGATTTCTACGTTGATATTCTTACCTATGATGACAAGGAAATAGGTGACAGTAAGGAAATCTACGTCAAAAAGGTCAGAAGGTATTTTGATAAAACACCGGGTAAGACAACTGCGGCTGAGCTTGTAAGAGCAGTCTATGAGGCTTCAGTTGATGAAACTCTTGAGGAGAAGAATCCTACTGTTGTTCTCGGCTATGTAAAGCCGGGCGGAAGGATGGTGCTTTTCAACGGTGACCTTACAAAGATTGACGTTGAGCTTGAAATTACCGATAAGCTTATAATGTTCAGCGGTCATTAAAAAATTAAGCGGTACCTCCGTCGGGAGGTACCGCAGCTTTTATTTCTGATGGTATTTGTTTATTTTTTCGGTTATAAGCTCAAAGGCCTTATCGGTTCCGCAGATAAAGCTGCTCTGACGCTCAAACTGAATTTCTTCACCGTACCAGTCGGTGTATTTGCATCCGCATTCGTCAAGAAAAAGTGTTGCGGCGGCGTAGTCCCAGGGCTTGATGACCCTTTCAAAATAGCCGTTGATTTTTCCTGCCGCCACGTAAGCAATCGCAAGAGCAGTAGAACAGATTCTTCTTAAATCAAGGCAGCTTTTGAAAATATCCTTTGCAATGTCAAAGTTTTCGTCGGCATATTGCTTTTTGGTTGAGCCTGCGCCGAATTCAATAATACATTCCTTAAGCTCTCTGTCCTTTGCAATGGGGAGTCTTTTGCCGTTGTAGTAGGCACCCTCACCGCGCTTTGCGATAAAAATATCGTTGTTGAAGGGGTTATAAATCACACCGAAATCAACTTTTTCGCCGTCGAAGTAGGCAAGGGAAACAGAGCTTACGTTATAGTCGTAAACGAGGTTTGTGGTGCCGTCGATAGGGTCAAGAATCCAGCGTCTTTTCTGAATTTCGCCCTCTTCCTCCTCACTCATAAAGCCGATGTCGGGGGTGAGGTCCCTGAGCTTTTCCTTAACGAAGGCGCTTATTTTAAGGTCAACCGCAGTTACGTAGTCGGAAGCACCCTTCATGTCAACGTTGCTCTTGAGCTCCTCGTCAAAAACAAACTGACCTGCCTGCTTTACAATATCAATAATAGCTTCGTAATTCATATATATACCTTACCTTTGTTCAATAATATCTTCTCTTTGAGCGAGAAGGAATTCGTTTCTTTCGTTCTTGTCACGGAAAATAAAAATCTTGCCCAGCTTAGGGGAGGGTGCCTCATCGTGGAATTCACCGGTGATACGTGTAGTAATTTTTTCAAAAACGTCGATATTGAAATCGTGAATGCCGCGGGTCGTTCCTTTTTTGATTTCACGGGTGTCAAAGGTGCCGCCCTTGAAGGTGCGCCTTGCGTTGAAGATTCCGAAAATATCACCGTTATCCTGAAGGGTATAATCACCGTCAAAAACGGTGGTTTTCATTTCATCCTGACGGAAATCCTGCCTTGAGGTATCGTAATACTTTATACTGTAATTTTTACCCTTTATGTAAAGGTCGTGGTAGCTGTCGGGTGAAAAATCCTGCTCTATTTTTATTTCACCCGTTCTTATATAATTCTCGTCGTCATCACTCAGGTGAACGTGATACCATATACCCGAAAGGTCAAAAACGCTGTTTTCGTCACGCCATTTTTTTAATGCGACTTCGTTCTTGCTGATGTCCTCAATTCTTGTCCAGCCCGTGCATTTAGAAAAGTTGAAGGTATTAAAGAACTGAACGATAATTGTTTTTATGGTGAATTCCTCGGTGACTGTGCGGGTGAACTGTATTTCCTTACAAAGCTCAATCTGATTAAGCTCTGATTTGGTCAGCTCTTCTGCGGGCTTCTTCATATTTGCCGCAAGCTCCTGACAGATAATTACAAGCATGGGCTTATTTTTCTGAAGGGCGTATCTGTATTCTCTTTCGGTCCATGAAACACCATTTTCATCGCAGGAGCCGTAGGTGCTGCCAAGAAGCATTATAAAGAAGTCCGAATCGTCTATAAGCTCTTCAATTTCGCTGAAGTCGCTGTTGGTTGTAACGGTGAAATGCTCCATACCGATAGGAAGAATGCGGAAGTCGAGAAGAATATCGATAACCGTGTTTCTTTCCACTCGTAATTTCTCAAAGTTTGACGAGATAAAAGCGGAGTATATCTTTTTGTCAATCAAAACAAGCCCTCCTTTGTATTTACTGTCTTTTATTATACATCATCAAAACTGCAGGTGTCAACTTCTTAAGCTTTTATTACAAAAAATAAGATGGCGTTGATTTTTTTCTCTGATGTGCTATAATGACAAAGAGGAGAGATTTTATGAAAAACAAACTGCCTTATATTTTTTCGTCACTTGTGCTTTTAGTTCCTTCGGCGCATATAATATATTCTCTTGCAAGAGGCTATCTCATCGAATTCGTATTTATGATTCTTTTTCCTCTTTGTGCTTTTGCGGTTTCTCTGCTTTTGGCTTCAATCAGAAGGTTGCCTGCTATAAGATATATTTTTCCTTGCATTATTTCAGTCGGTGTTATATTTATATGCGGCTTTATCGGCTTATTCGGTCATACCGAATACAGACACACCTCACTCGATTGGTATGCAGTTTACAGTATTTCCGATAATAAATGTTATCAGGCTGATGTTTACGAATACGATCTTATCAATATTTTCGGCAGTGAATCAACCACAGTTATTTATAAATATAACGAAGATGATTTTGACGAAGCGGTAAAAGAAACAGAGGATAAGAATACCTTTTATACTGATATAGTTGATCTGAATCACGGTGTTGATCTGTCGGCTGAATTTACCGTAGAGGGTTTTGTTTTCAGAGTTGTAAATGACGGTGACGATACATATCTTGATTATCCTAAAGAAGTGCATATGATAGGTGTTAACAGAGAAACCTGTGAAATAGCAGAGATAACCTTTCTGAGCAGTGATCTTGATTATATAGACGATTTTGTCAGCTTCACCGAATACGATTGCGGCTGGAGCTATATAATGAAAAAACATAAGGCTCACCGCGTATAAAAGCAAATCCTTTTTCATATCATAATAAAAAAACAACGAGGTGTGATATGAAAAAGCACAGCATACAGTCTCTGCTGTTCTACGTAATCAGCGCAGAGCTTATCGGCGGTCTTTCCGCATTGCTTACGGGCAGCTTTTCATCCTTTTTTGAAACTTACCGTCAGCCTCCCTTGCTTCCTCCGGGATGGCTTTTTCCGGTTGTATGGGTAATTCTTTATGCGGTTATGGGCTGCAGTGCTTACCGTGTATGTATATCTGATGCTCTTTCCGATAACAAAAAAGCGGCACTCACGGTTTATTGGATTCAGCTTGCCTTCAATTTCAGCTGGAGCATAGTTTTCTTCCGCTTTGAGTGGCTTTGGGGCGGCTTCGGTATTATATGCACCCTGCTTCTTCTGATTATTCTTATGACGGCGCTCTTTTATAAGGCGGATAAAAAGGCGGCTCTTCTTAACGTACCGTATATAATCTGGGTAGCCTTTGCCGCATATCTGAATTTTGCTACGGCATCATTGAACTGAAAAAGAAATCTGACAGGCTGTGTGTTCTGTCAGATTTTTCTTTATTTAAAGGTCGTCCGCATCCTGCACGGGCTTTTCAAAAGCATCCTCGGGTACACCCGTATATGAGCCGAGCACGTCGCTCTGAATGTCAGCAGGGAGCTTATCGGTCGGGATATCCTCGTTTTTCTTCTGAAATTTACCCGAGCTGATGTTCTTGTCTGTTGCCTTGTTGTCTCTGTGTGAATGTCTGAAGGCCTTTTTTCTTTCCATAATAATCACCTCAGACATAGTTTTTCCCGATTTTCTGCTTTTATATTGTAAAAAACAAGGATTTTTAGTAAAATATATGCAACAAAAGACCTTCGGAAAATCTCTTATAGGGTGAAAGGTGTGATGAATTTATGAGCTCAGAATTTATTAAAAGCCTTGTAATCAGAGCAAAGGAAGGTGACGTGCAGTCCTTCGGCAAGCTTTATGATATTTACCGTGAGGATATGTACCGTTTTGCCTGGTATTATACGGGTAGCTCTACATACGCCGAGGAAGCGGTAAGCAATGCCGTGCTTTCAGCCTTTGAGAATATCACATCGCTGAAAAAGGCGGAAAGCTTCAAATCCTGGCTTTTTACAATTCTCTATAACGAGTGTAAAAGGGCACAGAGAGAAAAGATGACCGCCAACGGCCTTGTTGAATACGGTGCTCAGACCGAGACTCCCGCACCTGAAGGGGACAGCGACGAAATAATTGCTCTGAAGAATGCTCTGACAAAGCTCGGTGATGAGGAAAAGGAAATTATCATCCTTTATTATTCCTGCGGATATACCTCAAAGGAAATAAGCAGTCTGACGGGAATAAGACACTCAACCGTACGCTCAAAAATCAGCAGAGCCACAGACAAGCTCAGGCAGCTATTAGCAATTTAAGGAAGGTGAGTTTTTATGAAAGACAACAGACTCGAAGAGCTATTCTCACATACACCCGACATACCCGATAGCCTTTCCTCAAAGGCACTTACGGACAAGATAGAAAAGAAGGGCATCAGTCCGAAGAAGAAAAGCAAGGGCTTCGGCATAGAGCTTATTGCCGCCGTGTTTGCGGTGATTATTGTTGCAGGTATTGTAGCGGGTAGCAATCATCTCACAAAGCCGACTGCGCAGGATAAAGAAACAACCGTGCAGACCTCAGGCAGTGCTTCTCATTCCGGCATAAGCACCCCCGAAAACGGTGCAGAGCCGGCCAAGGGCGTTATTGCCATTGAAAACGAGGAGCAGCTTAAAAAGTATTTTGAAGATATAGGTGCCTCCGATGTAAGCCTTAAGGGCAACGGCTACGTCTATTTTGCAGCAACTGCTGACGATGAATCGGTCGATTCAGCAACCGGATCGAATTCGGCTATGGCTCCTACCTATGCCGCAAGTGAAAGTGTAAACGGCTCGGCAAACAGAGGCGATGACAAAAACTATACGGGCACCAACACACAAAACTCCGTCGATGAGGGTGATATAGTCAAAAATGACGGCAGATACATCTACGTTGCGGGTAAGAATCTTAAAACAATCGAAATAACCGATACCGAAACCATGCAGAAGATTTCTTCGTTGTCTTACAGAAAAGAAGGCTATAATTCCGTACTTCATGAAATATATGTAAGCGGTGACAGAATGACGGTTATTTATGCCGAAAGCGAAAACGGAAACGATAACGGATACAGATATTACGGTGCTTATTACGGCTACGGAGCATATAACGAAACCAAGGCGGATATTTACGATATTTCCGATAAAAGCAAGCCCGAAAAGCTTCGTACTCTTACTCAGGACGGATATTTCTTAACCTCGAGAATGATTGACGGTAAGCTTTATATCGTTACAAATTACTCGAAGGCTCTCGAGGAGGATGAGGAATATTATCTTCCCGAAATCAACGGCAAGGAGGTTCCCTGCACCTCGGTTGTACACTTTGATGAAAAGGCAAATGTGTATACGGTTATAAGCGGTACGGATACAAAGGAAAAGGACGCTGAAACAGAATCTCTGAGCATACTTACCTCAAGCTCGGACATTTACTGCAGCGAGAGCAATCTTTATCTTCTTACAAGATACTACGGCAGAACCTCCGACAAAACCCTTATAAGAAAAATTGCCCTTGAAAACGATAAGATAAGCTGTAGCGCAACGGGTGAAGTTACAGGCACCTACGATGATAAATATTCCTTCGATGAATTTGAGGGTAAGCTTCGTGCGGTGACAACCTATTATGACGTTAAGGAATACAGAAACAAGTGTGCTCTTTACGTGCTTGATGAAAAGCTCGGTGAAATCGGTAAGGTTGACGACATAACCGACGGACTCGACGAGCAGGTCAAGGCGGTACGCTTTATGGGTCAGAAGGCCTATGTTATAACCTTTGAGCAGACAGACCCGCTGTTTGTTGTTGACCTTTCCGATGTGAAGGCTCCGAAGGTTGTCGGTGAGCTTTATATGCCCGGCTATTCAACCTATCTTCATCCCTTGAGCGATACTCTCCTTATGGGTATCGGCTATGGCGGTGACGATGACGGTGCGGATTTTGATAAGCTTAAAATTGCCCTTTTCGATGTTTCTGATATGACAAAGCCCGTGATTCTTGATGAATACGTTATCAAGGGCGGCAACAGCGAGGCTAATTATGAGCCTAAGGCGCTTATACATTTCCCTGCAAAAAACATTATCGGTATACCTGTAACGGTTTACAGCTCTACTCTTTTCCGCTCGGGAGAAATACAGAGCTTTGCTATAATAACCTATGCAGATAATAAGCTTTCCTCAGTTGAGGGCTTCCTTCATGAGAGCGAAAATCACGGTAGCTATTACGGCTCATTTTTCAGAGGTATATGCATCGATGATAAGCTTTATACCGTTGACGATTATATGTTGATTGAGCACAGTCTCTCAGACGGAAAGAAGCTTCGCAGCTGTGAGTTCTATACCGCTAAGGAGCTTGAAGAAATGACGAAAAGCAGCGGTACCGTGGTTATGACGAGCTCCGCAGCACTTCCCGTATAAAAATAAGAAAGTCTGTAGATTGATTTCTACAGACTTTTTTTATCATTCGGCATAAACCGTCATATTTTCTCTTGAACGGAAGGAGAAGCCGTTATCCTCAAGCTTTTTCATATTCTTAAGCACGTAGCCCGCACCCTTTGCGGCACAGTTTTCGCTGTCGGCGGCAAGGGTAACCTTTATTCCGAGTCTTTGTGAAAGCTCCCTGTCAATACCGTAAAGCCTTGCACCGCCTCCGGTGAGAAGAATACCCTCGTTACATATATCGCTGTAAAGCTCGGGAGGGGTCTGCTCCATAACCTCAAGAATGGCGGAGAAAATAACGTCAACGGGCTCCTTTAACACTCTTACGGTCTCGTTTGCGCGTATGGAAAAGGGTCTGGGCATTCCCGTGATATAATCCTTACCCGAGTAGGTTATCTCTATTTCCTCGTCGCGGGGTACAACGCTTCCGAGGGAGTGCTTTATTTTTCTTACCGTAGGAATACCTGCGACAATATCCTTTTCTCTTTTGAGATAGGTGCTTATTGCCTCGTCGAAGGAATCACCTGCAGTTTTTATCGTGGTTGAAAAAGCAACCGTTCCCATAGTGATAACGGCTATATCGGTTGTACCTGCGCCGATATCCACAACCATAACACCGTGAGGATGCTCGATTGAAAGACCTGCACCGATAGCTGAAACGATAGGCTCACTTATAATGTGTACCTTACCCGCACCTGCGCTGCAGGCGGCCTCGATAACGGTTTTCTGCTCAAGTGAGGTCACACAGCAGGGGGCGCTGATAATAAGATTAGGTCTGAAAATACGGTTTTTACATATTTTTTTTATGAAATGGGAAAGAATCTCCGTCATAACGGGGAAGTCGGAAACCACACCGCCCTCAATAGGCTTTTTCAAGGTAAGACTGTCGGGCAGACGGTCGGTCATATCACCTGCACCGTTTCCTATGGCGACGGTCTTTCCGCTGTAATTATCATAGCAAAGGGCAGTCTGCTCAGAAAGGATTATACCCTTACCCTGAGCGAAAAATTTAATTGAATAAGTACCTAAATCTATTCCTATGTTGAGTCCGGGCATAATCTCACCTACCTTTTTATAAGTTCTGATTAATTTTATAGGTTTTCACTCTCTTTGTCAAGTATATCCGATGCGGCAAAAACAGGTGTTGCAACGGCACAGCAGTAAACCCTTTCGGCTCCGCCCCTGAGCAGAGCTTCTTCTGCGGCCTTTAGTGTACTGCCCGTGGTCTTGACGTCGTCGCATATAAGCACGGTTTTTCCTTTAAGCTCTGCAGTCTCTGTAACCGCAAAGGCATCCTTCATATTCGTTATTCTTTTTTCGTAGGAAAGATGATGCTGCTTTAATGTAGGCCGTGTTCTTTTAAGAAGAGGCGCACAGGGGCAATGCAGCCGACGGGCAAGCCGTCTGCTTATAAGCTCGCTGGAATTGAAGCCGAAGAGCTTCTTGCCGTTTGACGGAATAAAAGTGATGTAATCGAAGGTATAAGCATCAAAATCATCAATAATACTGTCGTGAAGAGCTTTTGCAAAGAAATCTGCGTGAAGCTTTTCATTGCCGAATTTATATCGGTGAATGCGGCTCCTTATGCTCCCCGAATAAATAAAAGCAACGGAAAGCTTCAGACGGTGAGCGTTGCCGCATATACAACGGTGCTTATTGCAATGAATACAGAAATCCTCGTGTGTCCGGTAGTCTGCGATCGCACAGAGGAGACACTCGTTTTCGTCAAAGGGGATAAGCCTGCCGCAAAGTGCACATCTTTTCGGTATAAAAATACGCCTTATTTTATCTGCGATATTATTCATTGAGAAGGAAGTGCCTGAGAGCTGAATAGCGTCTTGTTTTCTTATCGTTGTCAACCATAGCCTCTATCTGACTCTGTGTGCCGACGAGAACAAGTCTGTTCTTGGCTCTTGTCACCGCAGTATATAAAAGGTTGCGGTAGCTTAATTGAGGCATACAGGAGCAAACGGGCATAATAACCGCCTCGAACTCCGAGCCCTGACTTTTGTGCACGGTTATGGCGTAAGCATGCTCAAGTTCTGCAATACTGTCAAAGGGATAAACGGCAATACGACCGTCAAAATTGATTTTCATAAAGGAGGCGTTGTGATTAATAGCCGTTATGACTCCTATATCTCCGTTGAAAATACCCGACGAGGTTTCCTTGCCTCTTGTCCACATTATATCGTAATTGTTTTTTATCTGCATAACCTTATCACCCTCACGGAAGGTTTTTGAGCCGACCTGATAGTCGTCCTTGTCCTTTGAGGATGGGTTGATTATAGCCTGAAGTCTTTTGTTAAGGTTTACAGTACCGAGCTCACCCTTTCTTGACGGGGTGATAATCTGTATGTCCTCGGTGGGGTTATAGCCGTAGGCGGCAGGAAGGCGCTGAGAGTAAAGCTCAACCACCGTATCCGCACAGGTATATACGTTGGCTCTTTGCATATAGAAAAAGTCGTTGTCGTTCCTTGAAAGGTCGGGATATTCACCCTTGACAATGCGGTGTGCATTGGTGACAATAAGGCTTTCGAGGGCCTGACGGAAAACCTCGGTAAGTGAGACGACAGGCAGAAGTCCCGATTCAATAATATCCTGAAGTACGTTTCCGACACCGACGGGTGGAAGCTGGTCTGAGTCACCGACCATAACGAGCCTGCAGCCGAGGGGGAGAGCATCGAGAAGGCTTGCAAAAATATGGGTATCAACCATTGACAGCTCGTCGACGATAACTGCATCAGCCTCAAGGGGATTTTCCATATTTCTTGCAAAGTGCTGTCTGTCTCCGTCGGTCCATTCGGTTTCGAGCAGACGGTGGATTGTCTTAGCCTGACGTCCTGTAACCTCGCTCATGCGCATAGCGGCTCTGCCGGTGGGTGCGGCGAGAAGCACACGGAGCTTCTGCTTTTCAAAAAGCTCAAGAATACCGTTGAGGGTTGTGGTTTTACCCGTACCCGGACCGCCCGTAAGTACAAGAAGACCCTTGGAAACGGCGGTGGTGATAGCCTCACGCTGCTTTTCTTCAAATTTAATGCCTCTTTTTTTCTCAATTTTGTCAATGTCTTTATCAAAGGTCCTTCCCTTTGCGGGAGGGAAGCGGAGCATTATTTTTATACGCTCGGCTATTTTCTTTTCGTCGTAATATTCCGACGGAAGAAAGATGAAGCTTTTATCGTTTATGAATTCCTCTATGATTTCCTTGTCTGTGATAAGATCGTCAATAATTTCCTGAGCTTCCTCTCTCGGGGTGCCGAGCAGGTCGAAGCAGGGGAGCATCAGCTTTTCTCTGGGCAGGCAGGTATGCCCGTTTCTGAGGTTGTGGCGGAGAATGTGCAGAATGCCTGCTCTTTTTCTGAGTATTGTGTTTACCTCCCGAGGAAAGGAGGCAGCGATTTCGTCTGCTCTTTCAAATCTCATACCGACCTTGTCAGAGCAGAGAATATAGGGGTTTTCATTTATTTTTTCTGTAGCGGTGACACCGAGGATTTTGAATACGTTGAGACTTTCGGCAGGGTTCAGTCCGAGTCTTTCAAGTGCTATCATAACCTCTCTGAGGGCAAACTGACCCTTGAAGCTTTCCTGAATGGCAAGAGCCTTATCGTGGGATATGCCCTTGATTTTTGCAAGCTCCTCGGGATGGTTTTCAAGAACGTCGAAGGTGTCCTCGCCGAACAATTCAACGATTTTTGCGGCGGTCGCAGGACCGATTCCCTTTATCGTTCCGCTGGAAAGATACCGAAGCATATCACCGGCAGATTTAGGCATGCTTCTTTCGCAGGCGGAGGCCTTGAACTGAGTGCCGAAGGTGGGATGCTTTACCCATTGTCCTCTGAGCTTTATTTTTTCGCCGGCACTGCAGGAGGGCATAATGCCGACAGCCGTGACAAGAGTATTGTCATGGCTTAAATCGATAACGCTGTAGCCGTTTTCGGGATTTGTATAGACTACACCTTCAATTGTACCCTCAATAAAAATTTCTTTTTCCATGCCTGACCGCCTTTTATATTTTAGAAAATTATACAATATAATACCTTTTATTTCAACTGTTTGAAAAGAAAAAAGCCGCTACAGTCGTAGCAGCATAGGTGAGTGAATCTGTAAGCCGAGTTCTGTCTTTTAAGGCAATCATCTATCTAGACCCGTAATTGCTCACGGGTTCAAGCCACCCGTCGGTTTAGCGCCCAGCTGACGCATTATATCCTGTCGGTGTTGCTTCGGGTAGGGTTTACATGGCCATAAAGTCTCCTTTATGCCGGTGAGCTCTTACCTCGCCTTTCCATCCTTACCGTAAAAACGGCGGTTTATTTCTGTTGCACTTTCCCTAAGGTCGCCCTCGGCGGTCGTTAACCGTTACCCTGCTGTATGAAGCTCGGACTTTCCTCACGCCAAAATTGGCCCGCGACTGCCCAACTCACTCACGGTGATATATTTTACAACAAAGATGACAAAAAGTCAAATTTTTATGCGTAATAAGTCTGATTTGGAAAGAAGTTTGATAAAAATATTAAGTTTTTGCAAAATGCTTGAGATTTTTAAAGATATGTTGTAAAATAGTAAAAACCATTTTTTAAAAAACGGAGTGTAAATAATGGACGATATTTATTTTTCAGATAAAAAGAAAAAGGAAGCTCAGGATAACTCCGACAAATATCTCAAGGCTGATTATTTTGACGAGGAGTTTTCTTTGGATTTTAAGAAAGGAAAGGGTAACGCTCAGTCCTTCTCCGAAAAGGCTGCCGATGACGATGAAAGCTTTTCATCCTTCGGAGGTGAGGCGGAAGCGGAGGAAAGACCTGCTGCAAGAAGACCTGTCCCCTCGAGTGAGCTTTATTCGAGCGGCAGGGCAGAGCAGGAGGATGACGAGGATGGCTTCATTGCTCCCGAATATAAGGTTACACCCGTAAGGTCGGCCGAAGCAAGACCTGCAGCATCAAGAAGCACGTATATAAGGCCTGTTGCCTCAGGAGCTCCCGTAAGAAGAACTCCCTCAGGTGCACCCGTCGGCTCAGCGTCAAGAACTCCCTCGGGAAAGCGTATGCCCGCACAGAATAATGTGAACAGATCAGGAAAAAGACCTCCGCAGAAGAAAAGAAGCAATAAGAAAAAGATTGTCCTTGCAGTTGCAATTTCTCTTTTCCTTATCGTTGCAGGCGTTGCCGCATGGGGATATCTTACTGTTGACGGTATGATAGACAATCTCGACTACGATACTACTATTGTCCACGATAAGTATCTTTCCGACGATGCTCCCAAAAGCGAAGGTGTAAAAAATATTCTTCTTATAGGAAGTGACGCCAGAAAGGGAGTCAAGGGTCAGCGTTCAGATACAATGATTCTTCTGAGCATCGACTCAGCCAACGAGCAGATCAAGCTTACCTCCTTCCTCAGAGACAGCTATGTATACATCCCTGCTATCGAGGGTAAGAACAAGATAAATGCCTCCTTCGGTAAGGGTGGCGCTCAGGGCGTTATCGATTCTATCGAATATAATTTCGGTATAAACGTTCATAACTATGCTGCGATTGACTTTTATGCTTTTGAAAAGCTTGTTGACCTTATGGGCGGTGTTACCGTTGAGGGTGTTACCGATAAGGAAGCAAGATTTATGAACAAGGAAGCTGATACAAACATCACAGAGGGCACTAACCATATGAACGGCTACGAGGCACTCTGGTACTGCCGTATCAGAAAGCTTGACAGCGACTTCTACAGAACAATGCGTCAGAGAAAGGTTCTTTCCGCTATCATTAAAAAGGCAAGCTCAATGAAGTATAACGATATGCTTGCCGTTATTGAGCAGGTGCTTCCCGAAATTTCTACCGATCTTTCCAAAAAGGAGCTCAAGACACTCGGTCTGAATGCTATTGCAAATTATCTCGGCTATGAAATCGTTCAGCAGCAGGTTCCCGCTGACGGAACGTGGAGAGACGGCCGTGTCAACGGAAGCTACGTTATTGATTTCGATATAGAAGCAAACAAGGAAATCGTCCGCAATTTTGTTTATAATAAGGTCGAGGAAACAACACAGGCAAGCGAATAAACAAATTGACAGGTATTAACGCCGACACCCCATAAGGAAGTATTTCTTTAAAATGTGAACTAACCGCATGATAATGCGTTAAAAACCACCGATATGCGTCAGCGTTATCGGTGGTTTCCGTCTTTTCTCATAGGATTTTTCGCATTTTAAAGTGCTTCGCAGTTTTGTAAGAACTGAAAATTTCTTGTATCGAAGCCACAAAACGCAGCAAGGCTGTCGCCTTGCGAGGCTTTTGACAAAGATACAGGGAATTTTGTTTGAGAAACAAATACTGCCTTATGGGATGTCGGCGAAAGCTCCTGACGATTTTATTTTATTTTACTGTAGCTGCTTCTTTTTCTGTAGCCTCGATTTCGAGATTGATACTCTTCTTACCCTTGTGTCTGTAGGGATAAACAAGTAAAACTAAATAACCGAGAGCTGCACCGATTACGTTGAGTACCATATCTCCCATTATATCCATTATAGGCCAACGGTTACAAGGAGTTATAATTGACCCGTCAGGCAAGGTTACCTGCTTGATTCCGTCATACACAGGATCAAAAAGGGTTGCGATCTTAGGTGTACCCTCTGCAAGCTCCATACACCAGTGCTGGGAATCTCCGATACCGCCGGTTACACAGGAAAACTGGTCAAAGGAAAATTCAAAAACTTCCCAAAGTGTTGAACATATAAAGGAAAAGCCGACCGCCGCAAAAAGTATAAGACTGATAGGCGCAGTTTTCTTTTCCTTTTTAAGAAGTGCACAAGCGAGCTCGTAGCCGAAGAACACACAAAGGAAGCCGCCCCAGCCGTGAAGGAACGTATCAAGAAAACGGCTTTCATAATAAAGATTAAGGAACTTACCGCCGAATGAAGCGGCAAATACGCCGGGAATAAACAAGGTCTGGAAGCCGGATGTTACATGTCTGAAGGTACTCTTTTCGGGGAAAAGCATAAATATTTCCCAAAGGAACATACAAAGCAGATTCGCGCCCACCTGAAGAGGATCCGTAATGTCAAAGTCTTCTTTAAAAAATCCCGCTATAAAAGCATAAATCATAAGGATTCTGAAAATCCACCAAAAAATCAAAGTGGGAATTGAGCAGCCTTCTCTGAGGCGTTGGAAATAGTTTTTCATTAGTTTGTCTCCGTCCGTAGTTTTAACTGTATTTTTATCAATAGATTAGCAAACAGGTTCAAGAAGGAACACAGAGAATGCAATCATAAACTGACCGATATAATATGTTGCGTGATTAATAAAAAAGTTGAAGGGTGTGTTTCTGTCCTGCTTAATTGCAAAATACATGGGTGAAAGAATAATGTCTGAAATAAGGAAAAGTACCGCACCGACATTATATACGATGTATGCAACCTGACCTGTCTTGATAGCAGCCCAGAGAGATGTGCCGACCATTGTGCCGAGAATAAGACAGTATAAGGTTACAATAGCGTAGAACTTGCCGTACTTCTGCTTTGTAGGCTTTTCAAGAATAAGATTACATACTGTTACGATAACGCCGACTACAAGCGGTATAAGCATATCCTTCAGAGTGAATTTTGCCTGAGCATAAATCGCACCGATATAGAAGAAATGACCGATTCCGAATGAGATAAATCCCATATTGAGATACTGATCGTTATGCTCGGGATAAAGCCACTTCTGATCGAGATAAATATCACCCATAAGGCCGAATACTCCACCCATCATAATGGGAAGTGAATACTTCCATAAATCAGGGTAATCTGAATTACAGAAGGTTGCAGTAAGGCCTGTAAGAAGGAAGAAGATGCTTGTAAGGCTCTTTATGTATACGCCGAGAACACTTCTCTTTTTGTGGCATTTAACCATAAACAGAACAAGGAAAACAGCGCCTAATGCAAGACTGATATAAGTTAACATATTTATTACCTCCAACGATTAATCCGCTACTTCGATACCGCGTTCTTTTCTTAATGTCTCAAGCTCCTGAGCGATTTCCGCCTTCTTATCATTTGTTAATTTATAGAAGAACATAGGAATCGCACAAAGAAGCATACTGATACCGGGAACAATCGATACAAGTGAGAACATTGCAAAACGAAGGTTGTCAGGCATTTCGGTTGCAGCTACAACAGCTGTTGAGGAAAGCATTTGCTCGGGCTTAAGACCGATAGCCATATACATAACAACGATACCTGATGTTGCAAATGCGTTACCAATCTTATTGATAAAGCCCTGACAAGCAGCACCGAGAGCATTATCACGGAAGCCTGTTTTAAGCTCCATATAATCAAGACAGTCACAAATCATAGCAAAGCAGACTGTGTTGATAACACCGAGAGGAATGCAGGAAATGATGATAAAGGGAATACAAGCGTAAAGATTCATTGTGAACCAACCGACTATTGTTGTCACGATGCTTGCTGCAAAGCCTGCAAGGCAGCTGACAATAACAAGCTTCTTGAAGTCGATTTTTTTCATAAGCTTCGGCATAAAAAGAGTTGCGCCGAAAAGGCCGATAATAGAGCTGATCTGGAACACTGTTTTAACTGTTGATATACTTGCTTCAACAGCAGCAATTCTTTCTGCATCAGTTGCAAGAGTAGCAAGATCGGGACCGATATAAAATGCATATCTGGCAACGTGAATTGCAGCGGCAGACACCATGTAACGACCGCTTGAAAGCACGCCCATAAGAAGAACAAGAACAAGGGGCTTACACTTGAAAACTCTGCTGAGCTGCGAGGGCTCACCGGGCTGACGCTTTTTAACGGGAATTTTAACTCTTTCCTTAACCTTGAAAACAAAGGCGTAAAGTATTGTTCCGAGGCCTACGGTAACGATAGCCATAAGAAGATACTTTCTCTTCTGAACAGTAAGAGGATCAATTGTCTCGGGGGAATTTTCAACCCAGGCAGCGATAATGAGACCGATAACGAGGAAAAGCACCTCAGGAACAGCTGAACCGATGGAATTAAAAATCTTACTGATTGAAATTACTGAGCTTCTTTCGGTTGATGACGGTGTTATAACATTGGGTATGCCCCAGAAGGCAACGTCACCAACGGTATAAATCATACCCCATAAAACATAAACAACGGCCGAATAAACCATCATCTGTGTTTTATCGAGATCAGGGCTGAGATACATAAGAAGAGTCATAACTGCGATAGGAACAAGAGCAAAGAGAATAAAGGGCTTCATCTTTCCCTTTTTAAAATTGCTTCTGTCTACAATCATACCCATCATAGGGTCATTGATTGCATCCCATACTCTTGCAAGAAGCATAAGGAGAAGAACAAACATAGGTGCCAGCTGAAGCACGTTCAGATAATAGTCACTGATATAGCTGGACATAAGAGCATAAATCATACCCTGACCCATACCCGCCACACAGAATGACGTCAACTCTTTTTTAGGAACATATTTCTTTTGTTGCATAATACCCCTCCTAGGGAACATATTTTTACATATTGTAACATATTTTTAATCTTTTTGCCATTTTTTTGCAGATAATATCACTTTTTTCCGTGTAGAAAAACCGCAGTTTTTTTTGTGCTATTTGACAAAAAATAATTACTAAGTTGAAATTACACTCTTAATACTGTATTATGTAAATATAAATAACGAAAGGATGCAGATAAAATGAACCGCTCAACAACCGAATATTTCGTCAACACCTTCAAATGGAATTCAGACTCAAAAACTTCAGAGGATTACATTATCATAAAAAACAACGTGCGTCTCTCCGTCCTTTCCGACCGACTTCTCAGAGTTGAGGTTGACAATGATGGTCTTTTTACAGACGAGCCTACCCAGACAGTAATCAACAGAAACTTTTCCAGACCTAAGATTCGCGTTGTCGAAGACGGCGACACCGTCATCATCATGACGACAAAAACAATATACAAATATGATACCGCCGCCAAAAAAATGATTGGCATTTCATTGAAGGGCGGTAAAAATCTCACTGAATATAACAAAGGTAACCTTAAAGGTACATACCGTACATTAGACGGAACAAGCGGTGCAATCAACCTCGGTAACGGAATCATGTCAACAGAGGGTGTTGCCGTAGTTGATGACACATCCTCACTCATCCTCAATGCAGACGGAACAATCGGCGAAAGAAGAAAAACAGAAAAAGACGAATATTATTTCTGCTACAATCATGACTACAGAGCCGCTTTACGCGACTTCTTCAAGCTTTGCGGTGAGGTGCCTCTTGTCCCCCGCTTCTGCCTTGGCAACTGGTGGAGCAGATATAAGGCTTATACCCAGCAGGAATATATTGACCTTATGCAGAAATTTCTCGATAAAGAAATTCCCCTCACCGTTGCTACCATTGATATGGACTGGCATTGGGTCGATGTAAAAAACAAGTTTGGAAAATGCGGCAGCAAAAAATCACTTCTCCCCGGCAAGGGAGACAATCTGCTTCAGGGTGACGGTTGGACAGGCTACAGCTGGAACACCGACCTCTTTCCCGACTACAAGGAATTTCTCAGATGGCTTCACGAAAAGAATCTCAAGGTAACAATGAATCTTCACCCTGCTTCAGGCGTAAGATTTTTCGAAGATATGTACAAAGAGGCTGCCGAGTTTATGGGAATTGATCCCGCAACCAAAAGAAAGGTACCCTTTGATATAACCGACCCCAGATATATTGACGCTTACTTCAATATTCTTCATAAGCCCTATGAAAAGGACGGCGTTGACTTCTGGTGGATTGACTGGCAACAGGGAAAAAACTCAAAGGTCAAAAACCTCGATCCTCTCTGGGCTCTTAATCACTATCACACTCTTGTTGACAGAGCTGCCGACAACAAGCGTCCGCTCATCCTTTCAAGATATGCAGAGATCGGCTCACACCGTTACCCCCTCGGCTTTTCAGGTGATACCAAAATATGCTGGGAGGCTCTTGAATTCCAGCCTTATTTCACCAATACAGCCACAAACATAGGCTACACATGGTGGAGCCACGACATAGGCGGTCATATGATGGGCTCAAAGGACGACGAGCTTTACACCCGTTGGATTCAGTACGGCCTCTACAGTCCTATTATGAGACTCCACTCAACAAGCAACGAATTCATGGGCAAGGAGCCCTGGAAGCATGAATATACAGCCGAAAGAATTGCAGTCGACACACTCAGAGAAAGACATGCTCTTATCCCATATCTTTATGCAATGAATTACCGCACTCACAAGGATTGTCTCGCCCTTTGTGAGCCGATGTATTATGCTTATCCCGAACATGCAGAAGCCTACAAGGTAAAGAATCAGTATTTCTTCGGTTCTGAGATGATAGTTGCACCCATCACATCAAAGCTCAATCCCAAAACAAACCTTGCTTCTGTTGAGGTGTGGCTTCCCGAGGGAAGATGGACGGATATTTACACAGGCGCTATTTACACCGGCAACAAATTAATTAAAATGTTCCGTGGAATTGAATCTATCCCCGTTCTTGCCAAGGAAGGCGCCATTATTCCTATGAGTGCCGACGACAGAAGCAACAACTCTTCAAACCCCGAGGATATGAAAATCCGCATTTTCAGAGGCAATAACACCTTTAATCTTTATGAAGACGACGGTGAAACCAATGCTTACAAGGACGGAAATTCAGCAATAACCAAATATACCGTCGCCGAAGCAGACGGAAACCTTACCTTCACGGTATCTCCTGCCGAAGGTAACTGCAGTACCCTTCCCAAGAGAAGAAGCTATACTCTTGTTTTTGAAGACGTCAGCGATGGTGAAATTACACTTACCGTAAACGGCAAGGAAGCGAGTTACACCTCAGAAAAGAAGTTCGGAAAGCTCTATATCCGCATCAAGGGTATCACACCCAAATCCGAGGTTTCAGTAGAACTCAGAAACATAACCGTCAGACTTAACAAGGACAAAAAGGAGCAGATAATTGATCTAATAACCAAATATCAGCTCAGCGTAAACTACAAGCTTACTAAATTCTCAAAGCTTCTTAAGAATATTGACGGCAAGCTTCCAAATTGTGACAGCTGTCTCATTGAGCCTATATGTGAAATTCAGAATATGCTGTAATTTTTACCCGACAGATTTTTCTGTCGGGTATCGTTTTTGCAATAAAGATGGACATTTTACAGTTTTTATGATATAATTAAGATACAAAAAAATTTATGAGGTAAACTATGAATACGGCTAATAAGCTTACACTTTTCCGAATTGCACTTGTGCCTGTATTTTTGATATTTATGCTCACAGACTCAATACCCTACAGCAGACTGATTGCCTGCGGAGTATTTTGTCTTGCAACACTTACAGACAAGCTTGACGGAACAATCGCAAGAAAATACAACATGGTAACAAATTTCGGTAAATTTATGGACCCCATAGCTGACAAGCTCCTTGTTACATCAGCGCTTATTTGCCTGACTGCTTCAGGCGAGCTTCCCGCCTGGGCAACTGTTGCTATTGTAGCACGTGAATTTGTCATAAGTGGTGTACGCCTCGTTGCATCTGAAGCCGGCGTTACCGTTGCCGCTTCCTTTTGGGGAAAGGCTAAAACGGTTTCTCAGATGGTAATGATTATAATAATGCTTGCAAACATAAGCTTTTTGCAGGTTACCGAAAAACCGATTCTATATATTTCACTGGCTCTTACAGTAATATCGGGAATTGATTACATTATAAAAAACCGCAAGGTTATTTTAGCGGGAGAAAAATAAAAGGAAGGATTTTATTTATGCATCTTTTAGAGGTTAAAAAGGAAAACTATATCGGTCAGGCTGACCCTTATATCATTGAAAGCAAGGGCAGGTATTATATATACGTAACCGGCCACGATGCGGTTTATGCCTATCATTCAGATAATCTTTTTGAAGGCTGGGAGTTTTACGGTAAGGTTATGACCATGGAAGGTCATGATTCCTTCTGGGCTCCGAGCGTTATAGAGCTTGTCGGAAAATTTTATATGTATAACTCTATTGAAATCTATAACGATACCCCCGACAAGGGCGGCCACAGAGGCGCAATGCACGTCAGTGTTTCCGACTCCCCTCTCGGCCCCTTCACAAACATAAAGCAAATACTTCACCCGTTTTCAATAGACTCTCACATTGTTAAAAACGAAGACGGTCTTTTCCTTTTCTATTCAGCTAACAGATTCGAGGGAGAACGAATTGGTACCTGTATCTATGTTGACAAAATGCTCGACCCTTACACTCCCGCAGGTAAACCCGTGCTTGTAGTAGAGCCTACGCTCGATGAAGATATTTACTGCAGAGACAGATATAAAAAGGGACAGCATTGGCACACTATCGAAGGTGCGTTTTACTTTAAAGAGGGTGATTGGCAGTATCTGATGTATTCGGGCAACTGCTTTGAACAGCCTACATATTATATAAGCTACGCCCGTGCTAAAACAAATGAAACCGATCTTACAAAAATCAAATTCGAAAAGTATCCTGCCGACAATATATACGCTCCCGTTCTTTCAGCAAACGAGTTTGAAGAAGGCACGGGACATCATTCGATGATCAAGCACGAGGGACAATGGTATGCAATTTATCATGCAAGAGATTATGATGACGGTTTAAATGCCAGCGCCTTTGACGCAAGAAACGCACGAATTTGTAAGCTGCATGTAAATAACGGCATCATCACCGCAGAAAGATACAAGGACAAGCTTTAAAAGCACAAATACACCGTTACAGAACGTAACGGTGTATTTTATTATTCGGTTTCCGTCCTCTGCTTATAAAGAGTATAAGCACTCAGGGTAAATCCGTCGTCAATGTCGCCTTGCTTTATCATATTACATAATTCCGCCTCACTGATAAGATGCACAGATTTTATTCCTTCATTCTCTGGAGCAACATTATAGCTTTTAACGTTCACGGCATATACATTGGCTCTGCACGAAGTCAGGCCGCTGTCAGCCGCCACAGAGCCTAAAAATACAGGAGAACCGATAATTTCTGCACCGATTTCCTCCTCTAATTCCCTGACCGCAGTATCCTCCGGCTTTTCATCCGGCTCGGCAAAGCCTCTCGGGAAGCTGTACTGGACTGCTCTTACCGCATGTCTTGCCTGATGCAAAAGAATAAATTTACCCTCATAAACAGGAACTGTAACAACACCGTTACCTGCAGTCGGAACTATTCTTTCATAGGGATAGATATCGCCCTCTCTGTTAATAACGGGATCCACCATCAGCGTGTTGTAACGGCTTTTATACACCGTACCGAACTTATACATAAAGAGCTCTTCACTACGCATAAGCTTGTCAACAACATTCTTGTCATTGACATCCGCTATCGGATATTCCTCCGATTCTGCAAATATATCAGACTCCTTCTGGGAGTTGACTGTATTGATATAATCTGTTATACGCTTAGGTCTTACAAGATCAATATGAGAATAAGTGCTGCATTTTTCCTTTTTATCAACAGAAGCATCACTCGGATTATGATAAGTTTCCATTTTTTTCAAACAAATAACAACCGCATCTCTGAAAAGATGCAGGACACCGCTCAGTGCATCTGACAACGACAAGAAGCCTTTGAATCTATAAGATATAAACGTTGTCAGCAGCTCGGCCGCAATAATAATAACAAGGGTTTCAATTACGGTAAAGGCTATGTTCAGAACCGTTGATTCGGTGCTGATATTGAGAAAGCCCTCCAGAATCCCCTGTAGGCCGTTAAAAAGCAAATCAAGTCCGCATGCAATACCGACACACGCCATAGAAAGCATAAGCCTTTTGGCAATAACCAGAAGCATTTTTCTTTTATAGCGTCTCTTATTTTCGGAAGCTCTGAACTCATATCTTGTGATTTCAGAAGCAACACTTTTATCGCTGATATATCCGGATATTCTGACCGCTTCTCTGAAATCAGGAAATCCTGCAGGTCTGACATATCTTATAAAATCATTTGACTCATCATTAAGATAGCGCTTATCTCTGTCCTTACCGCCATTCCACTCAAGACTGAGCCTTGTAAGAAAATCGGAAGCAAAGCTTGTCATATCGGTCGTCGGTAAAGCTATTTCCTGAGAATCATAGTGCTTTGAAACATTACTGATGCTTGCCTCACACGAATAGTTATAGCAGAGACTCACTATAGCCTGTGCATAGCTGTACACGTCCTCCAAGCCGTTGCCCTCGCACATATAGCGATTGAATATTTCTCTGACGTATACAGACCTGTTATCATTTCCGAGGCAATCAAGCTTTCTGATTATACCGACAGCTCCGCTCCATAACGGCTCACCCTGATTATCAATTTCAAGAGCCGCATTAAGAATTTCGTGATAACTCAGACCTTTATATTCAGACCTGTTTTTAGGAGTAACATATATGTGGTGCATCGGACTTATTCTCAGAATCATTTTAAGCAGCGTGTAAAGATTTTCCAAAATATCCCGCATAGCTGCGACAGTATAGACAGTCTGCTTACACTTGCTGTCTGCAACCTCAATAAACAAATCCGTCAGCTCAGAATCACTTCTGAAGCCGCCGTTAAGGTATCCGTTAATTTCTGATAAATCAGAAAACATAAGACACCTTCTGACCATTGCCGTAAGCCTTTTCTGAGTAAATTTCAACGGTAACGCCGAATAAATAAACTGCTTTTCTTCGTCAATCGCATTCAGCAGATACTGAGTAACCGTTCTGATTTCTCCGTATTGGGAAATTTTGATTTTACCTTTCTCGAAAAGAGAAATTATACTGTTGTAATATGTCTCATCCTCAAGCAAGGAAAAGAAGCCTCTGGAATCCACCAGCTGATTAAAGGTAAGGACAACCGTATTTCCGTTACCTACTATTTCATTATAAAGGGCCTTCTGACCCGTCAGAATTTCTTCGTCAGTTTTTCTGACAGAATCCAGCTCATAAAGATAAACGTATTTTCCCATATTTTCACCGTCTTTTTTATTCAGCTTACGCCCAATGCCTTGCAGATTATATCGTATGACATTTTAATCTGAATTATATCATTAAAGGAATTTACTGTCAATTGTTTTGAATTATATATACATTCATTGAATTCTGCACCGTAAAACCAAGTAACATCGACTATTCCTTATTCAAATTTGATGCAAAAACTAATCTCATTTGCCAAAGTGCTGAAAACTTATGCCAAACGGATTAAAAAAAGAAAAGAGACTATTCTTTCGAATAGTCTCTTTTAACTGATCCGAGTGACAGGGTGCGGGTGTCCTGTGAACACCTCCGTGCATAGTACGGAAGCACCGACCGAGGCGACAGCCGAGACCTTGAACCTGCGGCTACCTCTTGCGGTTTCCAAAATCGCTTTCCGGCTTGGAGCGCCGAGCGATTTTGACCGCTGCGCCACAATTGCCCTCCCTTCATCCGCCACCGGCGGCGGTCGGGCTCTGTGCCTGACCCCCGGGGTCAATCGGCCGAATAAAACAAAAAAGAACTGCTCTTTCAAGCAGTTCTTCTTTAACTGGTGCGGGTGTTCATAACACAAGTTCAATTCTCCGGTAACACACATTCACCGTACTATATAGCTTTTCCTCATACACGGAGGATTACATAATGTCAAATATAATAGAAGAATTATTCTACGGGAATCTTGAACCGCAAGAGCTCACTACTGAAATCACACCAAGACTCAAAAAGAAATTAAGTGAGCTTGTAAAGAAAGAAGAAAAACTGACTTCAAAGCTATCTGAAGCAGAAAAAGAACTGTTTTCAAATTACACCTGTGCATATAATGAATTTTCAAGTATCAGTAATTCTGACAGTTTTATTTCAGGGTTCAGGTTTGGCGCGAGATTTGCATATGTTACTTTTATAAAAAGATAAGACAAAAATCCCCTTGATAAGATTTTCCTAACCAAGGGGATTGCTTTTATCTTTTAAGTGTTATTGTTTTTGTTTCGCCTTCTGCGAAAGTAACATT
>JAZNIH010000037.1:0-10444 GCA_045577395.1 Acutalibacteraceae bacterium
GCTTGTATGGTAGCTTGCCGTGTTGCAAGACTTGCTACAAAGAAAAAGCACATCCTCAAGATGGGCGGCGCATACCACGGCTGGTCAGATCAGCTCGGCTACGGTATCCGTGTTCCCGGCTCAAAGTTCACACAGGCAAGCGGCGTTCCCATGCGTCTTATGAGAGATACACAGGAATTCTTCCCCAACGACCTTAACGATCTTGAAAAGAAGCTTCGCAGAAACCAGCTCAACGGCGGTACAGCTGCAGTATTCATTGAACCCATCGGTCCCGAAAGCGGTACTCGTCCTCTTGATTTCGAATTCAACAAGGGCGTTGAAAGACTTTGCCGTAAGTATGGCGCACTCTTCATCTTTGACGAAGTTGTTACAGGCTTCCGTATGGGTATGGCTGGTGCTCAGGGTTACTTCGGTGTTGAACCCGACCTTACAATCTTCGGTAAGGTTATCGCAGGCGGTTATCCCGGTGCTGGCGGTATCGGCGGTAAGAAGCAGTATATGCAGTATATGGGTGCAGGTCTTGATGCAAGCGGCATGAAGATCAAGAAGGCATTCTGTGGCGGTACAATGGCTGCTACTCCCATTTCTTGCGTAGCCGGTTACTATACTCTTGAAGAAATTGACAAGCAGAACGCTTGCCAGAAGGCAGGTCAGATGGGTGACAGGCTTACAGCAGGTCTTAACCGCATTATCGACAAGTACAACCTTCCCTTCGTAGCATTCAACCAGGGCTCAGTATGCCACATGGAAACCGTTGCTACAATGCACTTTGCTCTTGACTGGATGAAGCCTTGGGAAATTCCCGGCGTAATCAAGGAAACAAGCAAGCGTAAGGCTGAAATGACCCATATGGGTGCTGCTTACATGGCAGAGGGCCTTGTAACTCTTGCAGGCTCAAGACTTTACACGTCAGCAGCTTACAACGAAGAGATGATCGACGATGCTCTCGAGCGCTTCGACAGAGTATTCGCAAACATCGCTGTTGTTGAATAATTAAAACAGAATCCGCAGGGCAGGCCTTTGCCTGCCTTGTGTCAACTTATTATGAGGTGATACAGATGGATATTTTAGAAGCTAAAAAAATAGTTGTTGAAGCAGGCAAAAAGCTTGTTGAAACAGGTCTTATCGCACGTACCTGGGGTAACGTAAGCTGCCGTATCAGCGATACACAGTTTGTTATTACTCCCTCAGGCAGAGATTACATCTCTCTTACTCCCGACGATATTGTTACAGTTAACCTTTATGACCTTGCTTACGAGGGAGATATCAAGCCTTCAAGCGAAAAGGGTCTTCACGCTCAGTGCTACATTCTCCGTCCCGAGGTTAATTTCGTAATTCATACCCATCAGGCAAACGCTTCAATCGTTTCCGCTATGGGCTGTGACATCAACGGCATCGAGGGCGAGAGCAAGGAAATCGTAGGCGACAACATTCCCGTCAGCTCCTACGGTCTTCCCGGTACAGGTAAGCTCCGTGAGGGCGTTGTTGCTGCTCTCAAGCGTTCAGACTCAAAGGCAGTTATTATGAAAAGCCACGGCGCAGTTTGTCTCGGTACAGATTATGACGATGCCTTCAAGGTAGCAAACGAGGTTGAAAAAATCTGTGCTGACTATATCTATAAGAAGTATGAGTCACTTACAGATAAGGCAACAAACACCTTCGCAGACGTATACGATTATATTGTAAGCCTTAAGAAGAGAGCCGAAATGCCCTCACCCAAGCTTACGGCTTATGACAGTGTCAAGATTGATGACGTTGCAGTTCTTTCCGATAAGGAGGGTAACGTTGTTGCAACCGTAGGTCTCTGCCCCTGCTGTGACGAGCTTATCACAGGCGATAAGTACCCCTCAGAGGCTGACCTTCACAAGGCTATCTATAACAGACGTGAGGACGTTAATGCTATCATCCATTCAGAAAAGGAAGCAATCGTTGCCGCATCCAAAATCGGCAAGACCTTAAAGCCTCTTCTTGACGACTTCGCTCAGATTGTCGGCGTTACAGTCAAGTGTGCGGAGTTTGACCCCAACTACACAGTCAAATCTGCAAAGAAGACTGCAAAGAAGCTTGGCGGCAAGGGTAAGAATGCTCTTCTTCTCAAGGATAACGGCGCAGTTTGCGTAGGTCCCAACAAGGACGAGGCATCAGCAGCTGAAATGGTTATGGATAAGAACTGCAAGGCAATTCTTGCAGGCGAGCTCTTCGGCGGCTCAAAGCCTATCGGTGCTCTTGACAGCGTGCTTATGAACGTTGTTTACAGACTCAAATATTCAAAACAGAAATAAGAAAAAACCGTCCCTTGGGACGGTTTTTTTAATGCGCAATGCGCAATCGTGAGGAACAGTTCAAATGCGGTGAGTTTCTACCCGCCCCGTGAAATGATACGGTAGGGACACGGCTTGCCGTGTCCGCTGACCTTATTGATGAACACCTTTGAATCATAATCGGCTCCCCTCGGGGAGCCGTTTTTATAACAGAATCAACCACCTGTCACTTTGCCTCGGTGATGTCGGATTGGCTTTAGTAAAAGTATATAAATAACGAGATTCTTTTTTGTGCAAGTTTAAAGCGTTACTGACTTGAAAAAAACATCGTATTTTGTTAAAATAAATCAGTAATGCTAAACTTATGGAGGACGAACCGGTATGAAGCTTCTTGAAGAGAGAATCATTAAAGACGGACAGATTTTTCCCGGTAATATTCTCAAGGTGGATTCTTTCCTTAATCATAAGATTGACGTTGCTCTTCTCAACAAAATGGGTGAGGAGATTAAAAGATTATATAACGACTGCGGAGTTAACAAAATTCTTACCATCGAAGCATCAGGTATAGGTATAGCTTGTATAACGGCGCAGTTTTTTGATTGCCCTGTTCTCTTTGCAAAAAAGACAAAGACAAAGAACATTGCCGCTGACGTTTATAAGACTGTAGTGGCTTCCTTTACCCACGGCGTTGATTACGAGGTTATTGTGTCAAAGAATTTCCTTGGTGAAGGTGACAACGTTCTTATCATCGACGATTTTCTTGCTGAGGGTAATGCTCTTTTAGGTCTTATTGATCTGTGCGAGCAGGCAGGCGCAAAGGTTGCCGGCTGTGCTATCGCCATCGAAAAGGGCTTCCAGAACGGCGCCAAAAGAGTTATGGAAAAGGGTGTAAGAGTTGAATCGCTTGCCATTGTCGAATCAATGGACGAAAAGGGAGTTACCTTTACACAGAGATAAGTAAATAACCGATTGCAAGTCGGTTAAAATAAAAATCATGGAGGCAAAAAACATGAAAAAACTTCTTGCAATTGTTCTTGCTGCTCTCATGCTTCTTACATTTGCAGCTTGCGGCGGGGACAAGACAAACACAGACGCTACAAACACAGATGCCGGTGAGACAGGTCTTATCGCTTCTCCTCTTGCAGCAGCAACAATCGAAAAGGATTTCGAAATCGCTGAAGATTTCAAGATCGGTTTCATCTGCTTACACGACGAGAAGTCAACCTATGACCTCAACTTCATCAACGGTGCAATGTCAGCTAAGGAAGCTCTCGGCCTTACAGACGAGCAGGTTATCATCAAGAAGAACATTCCTGAAGGTAACGAATGCTACGAAGCAGCTAAGGACCTTGTAGAACAGGGCTGCGACATCATCTTTGCTAACTCCTTCGGTCACGAGGATTTCATGATCAAGGCTGCAAAGGAATTTGCTGACGTTGAATTCTGTCATGCAACAGGTACAAAGGCTCACACAGAAGGCCTTGCTAACTACCACAACGCATTCGCATCAATCTATCAGGGCCGTTACCTTGCAGGTATCGCAGCAGGTCTCAAGCTCAACGAAATGATCGCTGCAGGCAAGATCACAGCTGAAGAAGCTAAGATCGGTTACGTTGGTGCTTTCACATATGCTGAAGTTATGTCAGGTTACACATCATTCTACCTTGGCGCAAAGAGCGTATGTCCCTCAGTAACAATGGACGTTCAGTTCACAGGCTCATGGTACGATGCAATCGAAGAAAAGAATGCTGCTGAAGCTCTTATCGCTAACAAGTGCGTTCTTATCAGCCAGCACGCTGACTCAATGGGCGCTCCCTCAGCTTGTGAAGCTTCAGGCGTTCCCAACGTTTCATACAACGGCAGCACATACGAGGCTTGCCCCGAAACCTTCATCGTTTCATCAAGAATCGACTGGGCACCCTACTTCGCATACATCATCAAGTGTGAAAACACAGGTGTTGCTATTGCTGCTGACTGGTGCGGCGGTATCGCAGAAGGCTCAGTAGTTCTTACAGAAATCAACGGCGACGTTGCTGCTGAAGGCACTCTCGAAGCTATCAACACTGCAATCGCAGGCTTCAAGGCAGGCACACTCAACGTATTCAACACCGAAAACTTCACAATCGGTGGCGAAGCTGTTACATCATACATGGCTGACGTTGACACAGACGCTGCATTCGAAAAGGATACAGAGGCTGTTGCAGACGGTTTCTTCCACGAATCAGAATACCGTTCAGCTCCCTACTTTGATGCAAGAATCGACGGCATCAACCTTCTCAACGAGAAGTATTAATCTTTAAAACTTTTGATAGGCGGAGTCCTTGCTCCGCCTATTTTTTGGCTCAAGTCACGGTGCAGCCTTGCGCGGATGCAGACTTGCCTATATCGGAGGTGTAGAAATTGCAAAAAAATATTGCTCTGGAATGTAAGAACGTAACAAAAAGCTTCGGCAGTGTTATTGCGAATAAAAACTGTAATCTTACACTCTATTCGGGTGAGGTTCTTGCTGTTCTCGGTGAAAACGGAAGCGGTAAAACGACCCTTATGAATATGCTTGCAGGTATTTATTATCCTGATGAGGGTCAGATTTTCGTTGACGGCAAGGAGGCTGTTATCCGTTCTCCGAAGGATGCGTTTTCTTATAAAATCGGTATGATCCATCAGCATTTTAAACTTGTTGATGTTTTTACTGCCGGTGAAAACATTGTTTTAGGTATTAAAGACGGCAACAAATTTAAACTCTCGGAAGTAAATAAGAAAATCAAAGAGCTTACCGATAAGTACGGCTTCAATATCGACCTTGAAAAAAGAGTATGTGATATGTCTGTTTCAGAAAAGCAGACCGTTGAAATCGTAAAGGTGCTTTACAGAGGTGCCGATATTCTTATTCTCGATGAGCCGACGGCAGTTCTTACACCTCAGGAAATCGAAAAGCTTTTCAACGTTATGCGCAAAATGCGTGATGACGGCAAGGCAATTATCATTATCACCCATAAGCTTAACGAGGTGCTCGAAATCTCAAACAGAGTATCGGTGCTTCGCAAGGGTGAATACGTTGGTACAATTGATACCGCTGAAGCCACCGAGGCATCTCTTACCGAAATGATGGTTGGTGAAAAAATCAGCCTTAACATCAACAGAACAGAGCCTCTCGGTGATGAGGTAAGACTCAGTCTCAACGATGTAGACTGCTTTAACCGTGACGGCGTAAAGGTACTCGACTCAGTTACCTTTGAGGCACGCTCCGGTGAAATACTCGGTATTGCAGGCATTTCCGGCAGCGGACAGAGAGAGCTTCTTGAGGCGATAGCCGGTCTTCAGAAGATTCAGCAGGGTGAGGTTATCTATAACAATCCCAAGGACGGAAAAAGAGAGAATCTCCGTGACAAATCACCTATACAGATAAGAGAGCTCGGTGTACGTCTTTCCTTTGTTCCCGAGGACAGACTCGGTATGGGACTTGTGGGCAATATGGACATCACGGATAATATGATGCTCAGAAGCTACCGTAAGGGTAAATCACTTTTCCTTAAGCGCAAGGAGCCCTACAATCTTGCAAAGAAGATTATTGACGACCTTCAGGTTGTAACTCCCAACACAAAGACTCCCGTCCGCAGACTTTCGGGCGGTAACGTTCAGAAGGTGCTTGTAGGCCGTGAAATTGCAGCTTCACCCACGGTGCTTATGGCGGCCTACCCCGTAAGAGGTCTCGATATCAATTCATCCTATACTATATATAATCTGCTCAACGGTCAGAAGGAAAAAGGCGTTGCCGTAATCTTTGTCGGTGAGGACCTTGACGTTCTTCTTGAGCTTTGTGACAGAATTATGGTTATCAACAGCGGTAAAATAACCGGTATCGTTGATGCCAGAACCGCAACCAAGGAGCAGCTCGGTCAGCTTATGACGGGCTCAGTAAAATCAGAGGAAGAGGAGGGTTAAGAATGGCTAAAAAAGAAAAGAAAAACCACACGCCGCTTTTTCATATAGTAAAAAGAGATCCTATGGCGTGGTATGCCGCTCTCGGTGTACGTGTTGCGGCCGTTCTTGTTGCACTTCTTCTTTCAGCGGTTGTAATCACAGTTCTTACAGGTAAAAATCCCGTTGAGGTTTATTCCTCAATGATTGAAGGTGCGTTCGGTTCCTCAGGCAGAATGTGGGACCTTGCACAGAACATAGCAGTTCTTCTTGCTATATCTCTTGCGGTTACTCCTGCATTTAAAATGAAGTTCTGGAACATCGGTGCTGAAGGTCAGGTGCTTATATCGGGTCTTGCAACTGTAAGCGTTATGTTCTTCCTCGGCGACAAGCTTCCTGCTGACCAGAAGCTTCCCCAATGGCTTCTTGTGCTCATTATGATAGCGGCAAGTATTACTATCGGTATTATATGGGCGGTTATTCCTGCTGTTGCCAAGGCTCATTGGAACACTAACGAAACCCTCTTTACACTTATGATGAACTACGTTGCTATTCAGCTCGTGGCTTACTTCCTTAAAAAGAACGTAAAGAGCGGCTCAGGTAAGCTTGCAATTCTTGAAGAATACGGAATCCCCGTGCTTAACGATAACCCCTATCTGCTGAGCATTATTATCGTAGCTCTTCTCACCGTTGCGGTTTACGTTTATCTTAAATACAGTAAGCAGGGCTATGAAATCGCAGTTGTCGGTGAAAGTGTAAACACGGCAAAGTACGTAGGTATCAACGTTAAGAAGGTTGTTATCCGCACCCTTATCGTTTCCGGTGCTCTCTGCGGTGTGGCAGGTCTCCTTCTTGTCGGTGGTATCCATCATACAATCGATACCAATACTGTCGGCGGCAGAGGCTTTACCGCTATTATGGTTTCCTGGCTCGCAAAGTTCAACCCCTTTGTAATGGTAGCAACCTCATTCCTGATTGTTTTCCTTCAGAAGGGTGCAAGTGAAATTTCAAGTGACTTCGGAATTCCTGCAGCAATTTCAGATATTATCACAGGTATAATTCTCTTCTTCATTATCGGTTGTGAATTCTTCCTGCAGTATAAAATTGCCATCACCAAGCACAGAAAGGAGAATAAATAATGTTAGCCTTTCTTGTCAGTACAATACGTCTCGGTATGACCTTCCTTTTAGGCTCTACCGGTGAAACAATAACAGAAAAATCAGGACATCTTAACCTCGGTACTCCCGGTGTTATGTGTGTCGGCGCTTCCTGCGGCTGCTTTGTTGAATATCTTTATTTCACCGCCGTAGGCATAAAGAACATCAATCCTGTTCTTGCAGTTTTACTTCCCATGCTTGCCAGCTTTTTCGGTGCGGCTCTTATGGGTGTGCTTTTCAGCTTCCTTACAGTAACACTCAGAGTTAATCAGAATGTTACCGGTCTTGCCCTTACTACCTTCGGTGTCGGTGTTTCCGATTACATGATCGACCAGACGGGCATTATTTACACAAGAGGCACAAAGTATTTCACCGCTTGTCTTCCTATCGCTGACGATCTCGGCTGGTTCGGTGAAATCTTCCTTTCACACGGTATCCTTATTTACCTTGCTATAATCATCGCTCTTGTGACTACCTTTGTTTTCAACCGTACCCGTGTAGGTCTTCATCTTCGTGCGGTCGGTGAAAACCCCGCAACTGCTGATGCGGCAGGTATCAACGTTTCAGCCTACAGATATGCAGCTACCTGTATCGGCTGCGGTATCTCAGGTCTCGGCGGTCTCTCATTCATTATGGATTACCTTTACGGTAACTGGGAATACTGTGTTGACGATATCGGCTGGCTTGTTGTTGCTCTTGTTATCTTTACGGTATGGAAGCCTAACCTCGGTATTATCGGCTCACTTGTTTTCGGTGCTCTTTATGTTGCAAGCAGCTACATCACAGGCGTTTCTCTTGAAAACAAGGAAATTTTCAAAATGCTTCCCTACGTTGTAACAATTCTTGTTCTTGTTGTTACAAGCATCAGAAGCAGCAAAAAGAATCAGCCTCCCGCATCTCTCGGTCTCAATTATTTCAGAGAAGAAAGATAAAAAATTACTTATGCCAACTTCCCATAAGGAAGCATTTCTTTAAAATGTAAACTTTTGGCACAACAATGCGTTAAAAACACCCGATATGCGTCCGCATTATCGGGTGTTTTTGCCTTTTCTTGCACTCAAAATTTTCATTTTAAAGTGCTTAGCAGTTTCGTAAGATAAGAAAATTTCTTGTATTGAAGCCATAAAATGCAGCAAGGCTGTCGCCTTGCGAGGCTTTTGGCAAAAATACGGGGAATTTTCATCGAGAAACAAATGCTGCCTTATGGGAAGTCGGCATATGCCACCTTGTTGTAAGGTGGCATATTTTTTACGTGTTACTGTTGACTAACCGAGGGTGAATCTGTTAACATATGTTTCAATATATATATAATAGTATAATACAGGTGATAAAATGATCAGAAAATTAGTTGAAGGATACGTAAGCGGCAAATACTCCGATGAGCATAAGAGAAGAGAGCAGTACGGTGTTATCGGCGGAGCGGTAGGCATAGTCTGCAATATAATTCTTTGTGTTTTCAAGTTTGTTCTCGGATCGCTCACAAACTCGGTTTCAATTACTGCCGATGCAGTCAACAATTTGTCCGATGCAGGCTCCAACGTTGTTTCTGTTGCGGGTGCAAAGCTTGCAAATAAGCCTGTTGATAAGGAGCATCCCTTCGGTCACGGCAGAATGGAATATATTTCAGCTCTTGTTGTGGCTTTTCTTATATTCCTTATGGCTTTTGAGCTTGCAAAAAGCTCTCTTGAGAAAATCGTTGACCCTCAGCCTATGAATTTCAGCCTCGTATATATTGTAATACTTGTTGCGGCTGTGCTTATGAAGCTCGGACTTGCTTATTTCAACCACGTGCTTTACGGTATCACGGGCAATATCAATATGAAGGCTGTCAAGAAGGACTGTATCAATGACGCCATGTCTACGGGAGCAACAATGATTGCACTTATTGTCAGTGAAATGACCGGATTTTATATGATTGACGGTGCGATGGGTATCGGCGTTTCGGTAATAATTGCTCTTGCAGGTGTCGGCATTGTCAGAGACATAATGGGACCTCTTCTTGGCGAGCCTCCCACGAAGGAGCTTGTTGAAAGAATTGAAGAGATTGTTGTAAGGAACGAGAGCATTGTGGGAATACACGATCTTATTGTTCACGATTACGGCCCCGGCAGACGTATCGCATCGGTGCACGCTGAAGTGCCTGCTGATGTGGATATAATAGAAATCCACGATGTGATTGATAACGTAGAGGTTGAGCTTTATAACGAGCTCGGAATGGTTGTGTGTATACATATGGATCCCATTGAGCTGGGTGACGAAACCGTTAATAGATATAAGGAAATGGCTCGTGAGGTAATAGCAGAGGTTAACGAGACTTACGGCTTCCACGATTTCAGAATGGTGAAGGGACCGACTCATACCAATCTTCTTTTTGATCTTGTTGTTCCGGCCGGAGATATCAGTCTTAAAGACGGTCAGATACTTGAAGCGGTCAGAACTAAGTTCAAAGAAAGAGACAAGACCATTAACGTGGTTGCAAGAGTTGAGCACTCGTATGTTTAACGGCAAATAATATATAGTACAGTAAAAGAGAGCAGATTTATCTGTTCTCTTTTTTGCGTAACCCGAGGAGCGTTACGGCAAAGAGGGAAGGTAACAGCCCGGGGAAGTTTTTGTTTGTCGGAGGCTTATCAATGCGCAATTCGGAATGCGCAATGCGCAATGGCGTAGCCAATTCATGCGTAGCAATTCATGATGAAATCAATTCATGCCGAAGGCAATTCATTCTTGCCCTCCTTGAAAGGGAGGGGGGACCGCGTAAGCGGTGGGAGGGTTATCTCTGCTTTTTCATCCACACGTGCTGTGGATATAAAGGTGAGATGGTTGCTTTCTCACCTTTATATCCTACCTACCTTTTACTCGTCCTGCGCTCATGCCGCGCGGGCACATCCTTTGTCCGGAGCGACAAAGGATGCAAAACGCTCTTGGGGGTTTGGACACAACTCGTCATTTTCAAAATATACTTATAGTCCGCCTCCATCAACAAGCCTCGGCAGCGCACAACAGTCTTCCTTTACCAAACAATCAGATGTGCGCAATATACTACCTTTCCGTCAGGTTATCCCCGCCCTGCGTCCGTTGATTCCGCAGCGGGTAAGGCTTTTGTTT
>JAZNIH010000038.1:0-4648 GCA_045577395.1 Acutalibacteraceae bacterium
AAAAGTGCGTTAAGAATATCTCCGCCCACAAGCAAAGCAATTATAAGGAAGATGCCAAATATAATCCTTTGCGGATTTCCGCCTGTGCTTACTTCATCAATAACAAATTTAAGACCTATTACAGAAACAAGTCTGCCAGGCAATGTGCAAAGAATATGGAAAAATATTTCTCCTATAACAAGTCCCGGAGAAAGCTTAAACATTACCTTTGTCATATAAAAAAGGTTGGAAAATACGCCTTTTTCTATTTTTTGCTTTTTCATATTGTAGCCACACTCCCTTCTTTTTCTCTGTAGCTTGAAGCCTGGAGTGTAAACATCTCGGCATATTTGCCGTTCAATTCCATAAGCTCATTATGAGTTCCGCTTTCTTTTACTGTTCCGTCTCCGAAAACATAGATTTTATCAGAAAGCACCGCACTTGAAAGTCTGTGAGATATGTAAAGCACGGTTTTACCCTTAGTAACCTCAATAAGATTCTGATACATATTGTATTCAGCTATCGGGTCAAGTGCCGATGAGGGCTCGTCGAGAACGGCGAACTGAAAATCCTTTGCAAAAAGTCTTGCCGTTGAAACCTTCTGGTTTTCACCGCCGGAAAGACCGATGCCGTCATTTTCAAATTCTCTTGTCAGCACCGTGTCTCCGCCTTTTTCAAGTGCAGATATCTTATTCCATATACCGCTTTGCTTAAGTGCTTTTTCGGCGAGTACCTTTTCTTCGTCGGTGCACTCGTGACAGAGTATATTTTCAAAGACCGATACGGCAAAGTTCCTGTAATCCTGAAAAACTGCTCCGTAGCTGTTACGAAGAGAATCAAGGTCATAATCCTTTATGCTTCTTCCGTTATAGAGTATCTCACCCTCCGTCGCATCATAGAAGTGCAAAAGAAGCTTGACAACGGTACTCTTACCCGCACCGTTTACACCTACAAGGGCAACGGTTTCGCCCTTGTTGATTTTAAAGGAAAGATTTGTAATGCTGTTTTTCTTCGCCGAGGGATAGCGGAAGGAAACGTTTCTGAATTCAAGAGACTCAAATTCACCGCAGGGAAGGCTACCGCCCTTTACCTTGGACTCATACTCAAAAAAGTCACGTAAATTCTGGAAGTAGAAGGCTCCTCTGCTTATCATTTCAAAGCTCTGTGCAACCTGCATTGCCGCGTGCTGAACGGCATTGATTGACGAAAGCACCACGGAAAACGAAGAAACCGTCATTTTATCGGTATAAATAAACTGATAGCCTGCAAGGGCATAGGTGCCTACGGTGGGTATAAAATCGCTGAAAAGTGAGCTTAAGGAGCTATAAAGGAAAAGCTTCACACCGTATTTTTTAAGAATTTTTACATTGCCCTCAATCGCCGCCGCAAAACGCTCCATAAGAACAAGGAAAATATTTGAGGTACGCATATCCTTGGAATAATCCTTAAGGAAAACAGTTCTCTGAACGTATGCCTTGATTCGGTCGTTGGTTGTCATTTTTTTATCTCTTTTGTATACAAGCTTACCCTTATACATTTCCACAACGAAAACGAGAGAAACGGGTAAAAGGAAAAGAATATATACGGGATCAATGGCGGTTACCGTACCTATAACAAGAACAAGTGAAATAAACGCCGCACATATTGAGGCTACGTTTGCACATACCGAATCAAACATACCCCATGCAAGAATCTGCGTCGCTCTCTGGTACTTATCATAAAATTCAGGATCCTCATAGCACGAAACGTCAAGCTTTACCGCCTTGTCAAAAACCTTATTGTTAAGGCCCTTTAAAACCGCCTTTGTAGAAACCTGCTTGATATAGCTCGTCCACCAGTTAATACCCTTGACTATAACGGAAAAAACAAGAAAAGCAACAAGGCTTTTAAAGAACTCCTTAAAGTCACCCTTTGAATCGATAATACCGAGAAGAACCTTAAGAAAAAGAATGTTCTGAAGAAAAACAGAGAATATCATATCCGCACTCATATTGATAAATGAGCCGATAAGAAGACGCTTATCTGTCTGCCACACAAGCCTCAGGGCAAAGATTATATTTTTTACAACCGGAACTTTTTTATCAGGGTCACGGTATTCCTTGTATCTCGGTCTTGCCACGGTACCGCTCCTTTCTGCCAAAATTCTTTTTAAGTATAATACTTTTGTCCGTAGATTTCAAGCCTTGATTTTAATCAATTTATATGCTATAATGATTATGCAAAAAGAGAGGCTCCGACAGATCCGAAGCCTCTCTTTTTTTGTTTATACATCGGAGATAAACCTCCGTATCTCTTTTTATTTAGTCTTTACACTCTTTACTGCACTCCATGCGGAATAAACGTAGCCGCTGTCGGTTGTGATGTATGTTCTGACCTTGAAGTAGTAGGTCTTGCCGCTTGTGAGACCGGTGATGTTACAGGTTGTTGTATCAGCCTTGAAGTTAGCATACTTCTTGAAGCCGCTGTCCTTCTTGGTTGAGTAGTAAACTGTATATCCTGTTTCACCGCTTACGTTGGTGTGAGTTATAACTGCCTGACCCTTTGTGGATGATGCGGTTACCTTTGTAAGCTCGGGAGTCTTTGTCTTGGTTGCAGTCTTGAGAAGTGCATAGCTGTCGCTGTCGTAAACCTTACCTGCAGTTGTCTTACCGTAGGAAACAACACGGAAGGTGTACTTTGTACCTGCGTAGAGACTCTTTACTGTAAACGATGTACCTTCAGTTGTACCTGCCTTGACGTATGTCTTTTTTGAGGAGCTGTAACGATAAACTGTGTAGCCTGAAGCACCGGGTACTGCTGACCAGCTGAGCTTTACAGAGCTTGTTGTCTGTGAAGCGGACTTAACTGTTGCAGGCTTACCTGTCTTGATGTAGAAGTAAACACTCTTTGTGCCTGAGTAGTTACCGATAAAGGTAACCTTAACGGTATATCTGCCGATGCCGCTTCTCTTCGAGGCAACGGAAAGCTTATAGTCTGTATTCTTGACAAGAGTCTTTCCGTCAGCATCCTTTACGGTTACCTTGGGAGTCTTGTTTTTGCCGTCGTAGATGTAGTTTTCATTTGAGAGGGTGACGGAGCCGATTTTTGCAATTGTCAGTATCTCTGACACCTTACCGCAGGAGCATTTATAAATGATTTCACCGTCAGCGGTGAAGGTTGCGGGAATAATTGTTTCTTTATATTCATGAGGAACAACGGGGGTCTGACTATGTCCCGAAAGCCACTTTTTACAGTCGGGGCAATATACGCCCGCAGTGTATCCTGTCTCTGTGCAGGTAGATGCCTGACCGTCTCTGTCATATCTGTCGGGATGGTTTGTAGCCGAAACCGTCGTTATGCTTTTTTTCGCAGAGCAGGTCTTACAATGTATGCTCTTGCTTCCCGTCTTTGTGCAGGTAGGCTCAACGTCCACGGTATATCTGTTTTCCCATTCATGAGTATGAGCAGTATATGCTGTGGCAGAAAGCTCGGGATAGGTAAATGAGAATATACCTGTACCCGAAAAATCTGTACGCTCGGTTCTTTCTCTGCTTATTGCTACACCGTCAAATCCGACCGTATTTGAGTTTGCAAGGAAGTATGTATCGTATATCTTACTGCCCTGGTCATCCCACGTAACATCAACAAGATACCACTTGCCGTCCTCCATCTGTACGTAGTTCCACATATGAGGTCCGCCTGCATCACCGCTGACAAGCACGCAGGGAATATCAAGGCGGTCACAGATAACCTTGAAGGTTTTCGCATAGCCCTCACATACAACTCCGCCGTCACCAAGGAAAAATGCCTCACTTGAATGAACTCTCTGCTCGCTGACAAGATTATACCATGCATTACGGCAGATATAATCGTGAACACTTTTGAGAGTATCTCTTCTGCTTTCGGTTACGGTGATTTCACCCAGAGCAAAATTAACCGCCGTATTATACTGTGATTTTTTTGCCGATGCACCGCTGTAAATCTCCGTCGGTGTCATGTTCACAGATCGGATAATACCCGTATAACCGCCCGAGGGATTAGCTGAAGCAGATATACTGTAGGATATACCTGCTATTTTAAGCCAGTAAACCTCAGGGTGGTCGTAAAGAAAGGCATCCATAGCCGCCTGAGACGAAAGCTGAAGCTCAAGAACAATCTCCTCGAGCTCGTCATTCATTACGATTGAACCGCCTGAAACCGCAGCTCTGAAGGTAAAGGGAGCTTTAAAGGTATATGTGTATTCTCCCGTTTTTCCCTTAGTAACATAATTATCTGCAAGAGAGTCATACAGCTCCTTGGCCGTACCCTCAAGCTGATTGCCGTAGCAGCCGTCAAATTCCGCCCTTGAAAAGAATGAAAAGCCTTCTGCGCTGTCGGCGGAAGTATAGGCATCTGAAAGAGCGATTTCTTCATATGCATAAAAGCTTTCCGTTTCAGCAAAAGCGGCAGAACTCATAAAGGCGGTGGAAGCCGCAAGCATAAGCACTGCAATCATAACAGAAAAAATAATTTTAGTCTTCTTCATTTTGTTTCTCCTTTCAGTAGCTTTACTATAACAATGTAACACATAAAAAGAAAAAAATCAATCTGAAAGTGACAGTAAAAAAAGCAGAGGATGTTATGCCGACTTCCCATAAGGCGGTGTTTGTTTCTCGATGAAAATTCCCCGTATTTTTGCCAAAAGCCTCGC
>JAZNIH010000039.1:0-9190 GCA_045577395.1 Acutalibacteraceae bacterium
TCGGAGATTTTTTGAACAACGGATTTTTGTCAGTCTGAGGCACAAAACGCAGTGAATCCTTGCGGATTCACGAGTATTTTAACAATAGACCGGCGAAAATCCGTATTCAAAAAACTGTTTCGGATTATATCCGCCAACTTACGTTGTAGGTAGATTATATTCCTGAATAAATGCGAAAAAGGTCAAACTTTAGACTCTTTACTGCGACACTTGAAAAAAGGTCTGAGGTGTGGTACAATAGCATAAATAAGAAAACACAGAGGAAACGGAAATGAAGATTCAGGAATCAGCAGAGAATTATCTCGAAACAATACTTATCTTGAATAAGCGTAACGGCTCCTGCCGTTCTATAGATATAGCAAATGAGCTGGGATATTCAAAGCCCAGCGTAAGTGTTGCTATGAAAAACCTCAGAGAAAACGGATATATTGAGGTTATGGGTGACGGAAGCATAACTCTTTTGCCTCCGGGAATGGAAATAGCAAAAAAGCTTTATGAAAGACATACGATGCTCACCGAGTTTCTCAGAGCTTTGGGCGTAAGTGAAGAAACCGCATCGGAGGATGCCTGCAGAATAGAGCACGTGCTTTCTGAGGAAAGCATATGGGCAATAAGTAACGAGCTTGAAAAAATCAGAAAACGGTAAAAAAAATATCCCCGTGATTTTTAAGTGAATCACGGGGAATTGCTTTATTTTCTCGAAAGTCTCAGAGCGTTTGAAACAACACAGAATGAGGAAAGGCTCATTGCTGCCGCACCGAACATAGGGTTCAGCTCCCAACCGAAAAGGGGGATAAAAAGACCTGCCGCAAGAGGAATTCCGAGAGTGTTATAAAAGAAGGCCCAGAAAAGATTTTGATGAATGTTGCGAAGTGTTCTTTTGCTGAGCTTTATAAGCTCGGGAACGGCGGAAAGACTGCTGTTCATAAGCACAACGTCGGCTGATTCCATTGCGATGTCCGTGCCCGAGGCTACTGCGATGCCCGTATCTGCGCCGGAAAGTGCAGGTGCATCGTTAATTCCGTCACCGACCATTGCAACTCTGCCTTCAGCCTTGAGGTCTGTCACGGCGGCAAGCTTATGCTCGGGCAGAACGTCGGAGATAACCGTGTCGATTCCTGCCTGCCTTGCGATTTCCCGTGCGGTCTGTCCGTTATCTCCTGTGAGCATAACGACCCTTATGCCCATTTCCTTCAATTTTGCAACTGCGGCGGCGCTGTCCTCCTTTACTGTATCGGCAACGGCGATAATACCCTTGAAGCTGTCGTTTTCGGAAAAGAATAAGGGCGTTTTGCCGAGGGAGGAAAGATCTGCTGCTTTTTCGAGAAGCTCCTTACTGACAGAAGAATACTGACTTATAAATCCGGATTTTCCCGCACGTAATATATTGCCCGAGAGCGTGGCCTCAATTCCCTTGCCGGGAATGGCGGTAAATGAGGTGAGCTTGCTTTCTTCGGACAGCTCCTCGGCGAAGCTTACAATGGCCTTGCCGAGGGGATGCTCACTACGGCTTTCTGCGGTGACGGCAAGTCTGAGAAGCTCCTGCTCACTGCAATTTACGGGAATAATATCCGTTACCTTATGTCTGCCTGTTGTTACGGTTCCCGTTTTGTCGAGGACAACTATGTCGGTTTTTCCTACGCCCTCAAGTGCCGAGGCGGTTTTGAAAAGAATGCCCTTTTTTGCGGCGTTTCCGCTTGCTACGGTTATGGCAACGGGGGTGGCAAGTCCTAAGGCGCAGGGACAGCTTATTACAAGCACGGATATGCCTCTTTCAAGAGCATAGGCGAAGCTTTCTCCGAAAACGAGCCACAGAACGGTAGTGATAAGAGCAATAATTATTACCGCAGGAACAAATATACCCGACACCTTATCGGCGGTTTTTGCAACGGGTGCCTTTGTGGAGGTTGCAACGGTAACGAGTCTTATTATCCGAGACAGAGAGGTGTCTTCACCTACTGCGGTGGCACGGCACTTAAGAAAGCCTGACTGATTTACCGTTGCGGCAGAAACCTTATCGCCTGCCTTTTTATCTGCAGGTATGCTTTCACCCGTAAGATGAGATTCGTCTACGGCACTTTCACCCTCTTCTACTATTCCGTCAACGGGAATGCTTTCTCCGGGGCGGACAACGAAGCTGTCGCCGATGTTGACCTCACAGGCATCGACGGTAATCTCTTTACCGTCACGGATGAGGGTTGCGGTTTTCGGCTTGAGCTGCATAAGAGATCTGATAGCATCGGTGGTTTTACCCTTGCTTTTCGCTTCGAGAAGCTTACCTAAGGTTATCAGAGTGAGAATCATTGCTGCCGACTCAAAATAATAGGCGTGAATACTGTGTGCCGCTTCGGCTATATTGCCCGTAAGCTGATAATATCCCGTAAGACAAAGCTCGTACACGCTCCATAAAAACGAAACACCCGAGCCCATGGCAACAAGAGTATCCATATTCGGAGCCTTGTTCAGAACGGCTCTTGCACCGCTTGTAAAAAATCTGCGGTTGATGATGATTACGGTCAGGGACAGCACAAGCTGAAGCATGCCGATTAAAAATGGGTTGCTCTCAATAAATGGGGGCAGGGGAAGGGAAAGCATGGTATGACCCATCGAAATATACATAAGCAAGGCGAGAAAGCCGAGAGACAGAAGAAGTCTTTTCTTAAGAACGGGAGACTCCTTGTCCTTGAAGATATCTTCATCTTCGGCGGAGCTTTTCACTTGTTTACCTGCAACGGCAATGCCGAAGCCTGCTTTTGTGACGGCGGAAATAACAGTCTCGTTTTCAACGGCTCCTTCAACTGTCATTGAATTTGTCAGAAGGGAAACCGCACAGCTGTCGACACCCTCAAGGGCGCTGACGACCTTTTCAATTCTGGCACTGCATGCCGCACAGGACATACCTGTAATATCATATTGCTTCACGAAAAAAACTCCTTTTCGGATTATATTCGCCAACTTAAGTATATACTTGACGGGTTAAGTTGTCAACAAACTCTGTTCAATAAAAAAAGCCGTCAGACGTCTGACGGCTCGTTGATTTCTTATACCTTGAATATAGTAAGACTTCTGAAGGCTTCTCCCTTTTTGAAGGTGCACTGAGGAAAGTCGGGGTGATTGGGTGTATCGGGATAATACTGGGTTTCAAGACAGAAGCCGTGATGCTTGTTGAGAACTACACCGCCCTTGCCTGTTTCAGTTCCGTCAATGAAGTTACCTGTGTAAAGCTGTACGCCGGGAAGGTCGCTCATAACCTCAAGCTTTCTTCCGCTCTTTGCATCGGTTACTCTTGCAACGGGGCGGAGCTTGCCGATTTCACCGTTGACACAGAAATTATGGTCATAGCCGCGGCACATAATGAGCTGCTCGTCATCTGCACCGATATCTCTGCCGATTTTCTTGGGCTCTGTGAAGTCAAAGGCGGTACCCTTTACCGCACGGAGCTCACCGGTGGGAATACTGTCGGCGTCTGTGGGTGTGTAGAAGTCGCAGAAAAGCTGAAGCTCGTGATCGAGAACGTCACCGCCTGCTACTGTGCCTAAGTTGAAATAAGCGTGGTTTGTCATATTGATAACGGTTTCCCTGTCTGTGATTGCGTTGTAGTGAATTTCAAGCTCATTACGGTCTGTGAGAACGTAGGTAACGGTTACGTCGAGGTTGCCGGGGAAGCCCTCTGTGCCGTCGGGTGATCTGTATGAAAACTCAACTGCATCATCGTCAATGATGATAGCCTTCCATATAGCATTGTTGAATTCACCGCCGCCGTGAAGGCAGGTTTTTCCCTTTTCATTTTGTGTAGCCTGATATTCCTTGCCTGCTACGGTGAACTTACCGCCGCAGATTCTGTTGGCGTACTGACCGATGATATTTCCGGTATATGTGCCTGATTTTATGTGGTCCTCGATTTTATCAAAGCCCATTATAATGTCACCCATATTACCGTCCATGTCGGGACAGCTGAAGGACTGAAGAGTTGCACCTCTTGTGATGATACCTGCGGAAACTCCGTTGTTGTTTTCGATTGTGAAAAGGTGTACCTCTCTGCCGTCGGGCATAGTGTCAAAAAGAGTTTTTGTTACGCTCATAGGAAACGTTCCTTTCTTTGCCGTGGATTTTTTTAAATTTTAACATATAAAGCTTCTTTTGTAAAGCGGCTTAACGTCCGTCGCAGCTCAGAAGAGTCTGAAGAGTTTTGTTGGCTACGGGGATAGCGTCGTTATAGCCTGCACCTCCGTTTTCAAGGCAGACAACAACTGCGTAGGGGAAGTCCTCTCTCTGTGAGAAGCCGACAAACCAGGCGTGACTTCTTTTGTTCATAACCTCAGCCGTGCCTGTTTTTCCGCACATTTCAAGATTCGGAAAGCTCTTTACGGAATAGTGGTTGACAACGTTTGAGCGCATAAGCCTTACCATTGTCTGTGCCGTTTCGGCGGAAAGCTTAATCGCCGTGCTCTGCTGACCGTTTGAATTTATGATATCGGATGAATTTTCCACAAGATAGGGGTTGATTGCCGTGCCGCCGTTTGCGATTGCACCCATAAGAAGAAGCATCTGTGTAGGATTGACAAGGGTGGTGTACTGGCCTATGCCTGCCCAGCCCATATCTACGTCAGCAGCCTTGCTTACGTCAAAGGTGCTTCTGACGGTGGTTGCCTTGCTGATTGTTACGGGTGTGGTAAGGCCGAGCTTTCTTACGGTCTGTGTCATTATATCGGAGCCGAGCTCAATGGCAAGCTCTGCAAAAACACAGTTGCAGGAAACGTTGAAGCCCTTTTCAAAATTCACCTTACCGTGAGTACCGTTGCAGATAACCGTACCGCTTTTGGTTTCGTATTTACCCTTGCAGGTAAAGGTGCGCTCGAAAACGTCGGGTATGTTTTCTATAGCGGCTATTGCTGTGACTGTCTTGAAGGTGGAGCCGGGAGTGAAAACACCGGAAATGGCTCTGTTGAGATAAACACCGTCATATTTATCCGAATTCAGCTCCTCGGCAGAGGGCTTATTCTGAGGGTCATAGGTGGGTGCGGAAACCATACAGACCACCTGACCTGTTTTATAGTTGTATACTATTACCGTGCCCTTTTTGCCGTTCATAGCCTCGTAGGCGGTTTTACATACGGTTGAGTCAAGTGTGAGAACAATATCGCTGTCACCGTTGCCGCTTTTAATAGGGTAAATGCCCTCGATAAGATTGTATCCGAGAAGATTGGCGTGGTAGAGGGTCTGTACACCTGTTGATATGTATCCTGAGGTGTCGCCGAGAGCGTGGAGGGTCGCTTTTCTTACGGAGGAGCTTTCGTTGTATATTCTTTCTCCGTCCCTGGTCTGAGCGAGAACTGCTCCGTTGCGGTCATATACAGTGCCTGCAACGGTAAGTCTGCCGCCCTCGTATATGTGCTCGTTTGCTCTGTGGGTGACCCATTGTGAGCCCTGAGTTATAAAGGTAAAGCCCATATATCCCAGAAGAAGAAAGAAGACTGCAACAAGAGCATAGATGACGTAGGTTCTTTTGGTTGTGTGTCTCATATTTCCTCCTTTCAGGTCTTGTAAAGCTTGGGATAGGCTCTGATATCGGCCGCCTTTATAAAGGCGAACAGAGCCCAGCAGGCTATTACACTTGAACCGCCCTTACTGATGAAGGGGAGAGTCACACCTGTCAGAGGCAGAATATCCGTAATGCCGAAAATATTAAGGCAGGTCTGGAAAAGCAGCATTGCCGCCGCCGCACAGGCTGATATTGAATAAAAGGTTGAGGGTGCACTTCTTGAGCATCTGATTGCGTAAACTGCTATAAATGCAAAGGAAATAACGATAGCAAAGGCAATAAGAATACCGAGCTCCTCGCAGATCATACCGAACACAAGGTCAGAGGTGGAGGCGTAAACGTCCCTGAGCTGACCGTTGCCGATACCGAGGCCCCGAAGACCGCCGCTGACGGCGTATATTAAAACACGGGTCTGCTGATAGCCTCTGCCGTTGACGTCCTCCCATACGTGGCGGTAGGTTTCAAACCTTGTAAGCACGTGGGGAAGGAAAATCAGAATCATCACCGCACCGAGAAGGGCGCCTGCGAGTATGTAAAGGATTGAACGTACGTCGCCCGAGCGCATATAGGCGATGACTATAAAGGTGAAGAAATATATAAGTGCGGTACCGAAATCCTTCATAAGGAAAAGGATGCCTATGCAGGAAACGGCATATACAATATAAAGAATGATGTTGGTTGTTTTGAGAATTCTGTCAAGGGTTGCACCGCCGACAAAAATGAAGGCGATTTTTACGAACTCCGAGGGCTGGAAGGAAATTCCCCCGATATAAATCCAGTTATATGCACCGTTGATATAGGTTTTTGCGATGAATCTGATATAAACGAAGCAGCCGGCAAATAAAATAAGAGCGATGATGCCTATATAATTTCTGACTGCCATGGCTCTTCTTACGTCCTTTAAAAACCACAGCAGGATATCGTAGGCGATAACACCTGCGATAACGCAGATGAGCTGCTTTGCCATATCGCTGAAGCCGTGCTTGCTGCCTATGAGGCACATACCGATTCCGCTGAGGAAAAAAGCGATAAGCTCAAGCTCGAAGTTTACCTTTTTCATCACAATGCTCATAAAGAGCACGTAAAACCACTCAAAGACGATGTAGCCCGCTACAAGCAGACTTATCGGTAAAATTTCTTCCTTTTCCCTGAATGCGACGGGAATAAACGAGAATGCCTGAAACAGGGTAAGAATAAAGAGGATAAAGCTTTTGTCAACGTAGCTGTATTTTGTTCTGAGCTTTTCTCTGAAGGAAGCCTTGCTTTTCACGGTATCATCTCCTTTCGTATTTTTTAAGTCGGCGGATTATATGCTTCCGCTTCGATTATCTTTGTTTTGTTTTAAAAATAAGCTTTTCACTGCCGAAGGTGAGGATATCACCGTCGAAAAGAAGCTGGGGCGAGGTGACTCTGCCCATATTGAGATAGGTGCCGTTGGTCGAATTGCTGTCGTTGACAGCCCAGCCGTCCTCGTAAAGCACAAGCATAGCGTGACTTCTCGATATGCCCATTCCGTAAAGACGTATGTCACATCTCGGTGCAGAGCCTACCGAAACACAGTTTCCTACGAGAATATAGGCTTCACCCGTACGGGGGTTTATAAGCCTGGGTGTTACTCTCGGTGCAGTCTGCTGAGGTACAGGTGCAGGTGCGGGAGCCTGAGCGGCCGCATTCTTTCTGTGCTTGCCGACCTTCTGCACCGGGTCGTCAAATATCTCAAAGCGGAATTCCACATCGTGGAGAGAAAAGACGTCACCGCTGTTGAGGATTGCTTTGCCTTCAATTTTTTTACCGTTGACGAAGGTGCCTGAGGTTGAATCAAGGTCGTAAATGTACCAGCCCTTGATTCTTCTTGAAATAACCGCATGGGAGCGGGAAACGGTCATAACGGGAACGGAGATATCGCTTGTGGGGCTTCTGCCGACAGAGGTTTCCCACATATTGAGCGGAAGCTTTTCACCCGTGGCAAGATTGGTTACAAAGGCGTAAATCTTTTCCTTCGGGTGACCCAGAAGAAGGGAAAGCATGCACTTTGTGAGAATTATAACCGTAACCGATGGAAGTACGAAGCGTGAAATTGCGATTACAACACCCATATTGTCCCTCCTTTTTTGTTTTATGATTAATTATATAATATCCTGTTGTTAAAATTTATCTTAAATAAATGATAATCATAAAAAATTTTTTGTCAACCTTTAAAATGAGTCGGTATAATATAATTGACAAAAAGCAAAAATAATGGTAAAGTTAAATTGGTTACAAACCGACAAAAATGTGAACGGAGGAAACAATATGGAACTCAGAGGTTCAAAGACCGAAAAAAATCTTATGGAAGCCTTTGCAGGTGAATCTCAGGCAAGAAATAAGTACACATACTTTGCTTCAGTAGCAAAGAAGGAAGGCTATCAGCAGATTGCTGCTATTTTTGAAGCAACTGCAAACAATGAAAAGGAGCATGCAAAGCTCTGGTTCAAGGCTCTCGGTGAGCTTGGCAACACCGCAGAAAACCTTGCAGCTGCAGCAGCAGGCGAAAACTACGAGTGGACTGATATGTACGACCGTTTTGCAAAGGAAGCTGACGAGGAAGGCTTTACCGAGCTTGCAGCAAAGTTCAGAATGGTAGCAGCTATCGAAAAGACTCACGAGGAAAGATACCGTGCACTTCTTTCAAACGTAGAAATGCAGAAGGTATTTGAAAAGAGCGAGGAGACAATGTGGGAATGCCGTAACTGCGGCCATCTCGTAATGGGCAAGAAGGCTCCCGAGATCTGCCCTGTTTGTGCACATCCTCAGAGCTATTTCGAGGTTCGTAAGGAAAATTATTAATCTGAAAAAGGTGTGGCACTCTTCCTTTGAGAAGAGTGCCTCTTTTTTTATTGTTGCTCTGTGAGCAGTCTGCCTTCGGTGTGATAATAAAGAAGGATGTTGTATGCTTTTTCGGCATTGTTGAAGGACAGCCTTGCTTTACAGAGAATAACGTCGAGTAAAAAAGCGGTACGGTAGGGTGTACCTTTCTCTAAAAAAGCAAGGCGGAGCAGAAGTTTTTTGACACAATCTGCGATAAAGCCCGACAAAATCATTTGCAATGACAGTAAAACAAGTTTTTTCTTTAATTTCATCCTTTAGTGCTCCTTTACAGTTTATTTTTACAAAACAACTATTTCTTGTGGTTGTTTCGACCTTATAATACAACACGTGGTAAATGAAATATAGGGAATTTTGTCGATGAAGAAAAAAATAAATAAAAAATGCTCACACGGTGAGGTGTGAGCATTCTGTATCGGTTTAAACTTATGCAAGCTCTGCGAAGTACTTGATTGTACGAACCATCTGGCTTGTGTATGAGTTTTCGTTGTCATACCAGGAAACAACCTGAACTTCATAGAGACCGTCAGCAATCTTAGCAACCATTGTCTGAGTAGCATCGAAGAGAGAACCGTATCTCATACCGATAACGTCAGAAGAAACGATGGGATCTTCGTTGTAGCCGAAAGACACAGAAGCACCAGCCTTCATAGCAGCGTTGATGCCGTCAACAGTTACGTCGTCGCCCTTAACAACAGCAGTAAGGATTGTTGTTGAACCGGTAGCAACGGGAACTCTCTGTGCAGAACCGATAAGCTTGCCGTTGAGCTCGGGGATAACAAG
>JAZNIH010000040.1:0-7810 GCA_045577395.1 Acutalibacteraceae bacterium
AAGCAAAAAAATTGAGTATTCACAAGAGAATCCCTTATGAATACTCACTATGGTGCGAGAGACGGGACTTGAACCCGTACGAGCTGCCCCACACGCCCCTCAAACGTGCGCGTCTGCCGATTCCGCCACTCTCGCATATTCACTTCACTCTCTCGAGTGCTTGTATACTATACCATTGAAAAAGGCAAATGTCAATACCTTTTTCAATGGTTTTTTATATTTTTTTTGGTTATTCTGCGAAAAAAACTGCATTTTTTATTCTGTAACACTCATAACGTCAATTATCGTGGAATCCTGCAAAAAGGTGTTGGTGCTGTAAAGGAATAAAACGTGAGTGAAATTGTATTCACTCATAAGAGCATCGATGCCTTCCGTCATATATCTCGGGTCTGCGATAACAATCTGAGAAAAATGAGGTGTAAGCATAGGTATCATACAGTTGGCAAACGAATCCTTTATAATAAGCAGAGATTTTTCATTGACGGCCGTGGTTTCAATCGATACCTTGTCATAGTTGCCGCCGAGGAAAACCTCATAGCAGTTTTTTTCTTTAAGCTTTTCTTCAAAGAAAAGCGAAGCAGTCTTTTTACCGAGTGATTCATAGTTGACTATATAGCTTTCTGTTTCTGTACGGGGAATACATACGCTTACAGTGTCGTATATTCCGTGAACACCTGCTTTTGATGAAAGCGTTCCCTCAAAGGTATCTGATACCTTGTAAAAATCATATTCGACGTCCTCTGACAGCTTCCACGCTTCAGCTATGCTGAGAAACACCCTGTATGCTGCCTCTGTAGTCCAATGATGGTCGGTTTTATAAAAAAGCTGAACGCCCTCGTTTTTAAGCTCTCTGAGCGGAGTAACCGTATCAAGTGTCCTGATGTTTTTTCCGCTGATAGAGGAATATATAATCTGCGTTTGTCTTGCACGGTCAGATAAATTCAATCCGTAGGGAAGCTTTTCAGAATAAAAATAGCTGCTTTCGGGCACGATGGCAACAAGTTGCTCCGTGCCCTTATATTTCTTTGCAAAATCGTTTATGAGCTCTGTCTTGATTCTGATATCATCATAATCGGGCTCGGTCTGAGAATCAAAAAGAAAGCCGTTTTCGCCGATATAAACGCCGTTTTCCTCTCTTTTACCTGTTGTACGGTCGAAGGAGGTTTTCAGAGCTATTGCTTCGTCTCTCAGAGGAAACTGGTCCGACAGATAATCCTCGAGCTCAGACATAAAGCTTCCGTTAAAAAGATTTTCAATGCTGAGTACAGGTGCTTTGGCAAGACTGCGGTTTTCGGAAACGGAAAAAGCTCTGTCGGGAGCAATTAATGAAAGCACACCGATTCCTGCAGTAAGTAAAACAAAGATTACTATTGAGGCCGTGAATAAGATTCCGTGGGACTTTCCATCCAAGGAATTGTCACAGGTAATATTTTCGTTTTCGTTATTCATAAATATTTTCCTTTAAAATCTGAAATAAAGAAATGGGTTGTAGGTTTCACTCAGAAGGAAGGCGACACAAAGAACGTATACAGCTAAATAGAAGCCTGCCTTTAAAGCCGGATGTCTGTTTCTGAAGGAAGTGAAAATATTGTCAAAGAAGCCGAAGGAGGAAACAGACATAACAAAAATCGCAAATCCGTAGGAATGCACAAGATAGGAGGATGTGTTATCCCATAAAAGGTTGCCGTTTGTGCCGAGCATCGCAGAAAGATAACCGAATGCCTCCGATATGTTTTCGTTAGAAAAGAATACCCAACCGGTCATAACAATCAGCATGGTCAAAATGTGCTTTACAGCAATGGGAATTTTTTCGAGAAGGCTTCTGAATACGTATTTTTCAAGAATCAGAAGAATACCGTAAAAGCCGCCCCAAGCGATAAAGTTCCATGAGGCACCGTGCCACATGCCCGTAAGTGCCCAGACGATAAGTATATTTATGATTGTTCTTGCAGTACCCTTGCGGTTGCCGCCGAGGGGGATGTAAACGTAATCTCTGAACCATGAGCTCAGACTGATGTGCCATCTTCTCCAGAAATCGGTTACAGAGGTTGCACTGTAAGGGAAGTTGAAGTTTCTGACAAACTCAAAGCCGAGCATTTTTCCCAGGCCCACCGCCATATCTGAGTAACCGCTGAAGTCAAAGTATATCTGAAGAGTGTAGCATATAATTCCTATCCAGGCGGTTGCCATAGACTGCTCGGAAATATCAGTTGCAAGAATATCGGTGTAAACCTTGCCTATAACGTTGGCAAAAAGCACCTTTTTGCCGAGACCCTTGACAAAGTGCATAACACCGTCAAAGAAAAGCTCTTTTGATACCGCTCGGTCACAAAGCTGCTTTTCTATGTCGGAATACTGAACAATGGGACCTGCAATAAGCTGAGGGAACATTGTGATATATGCCGCAAAGGGAACAAAACGCTTCTGTGCTTCTGTTTTTCCTTTGTAAACGTCTATTACGTAAGAAAGAATCTGGAAGGTATAAAAGGATATACCTACAGGAAGAGGAAGCTGACGGTTCTGCAGACCTGTGCCGAAAATACCGTTGATATTTTCAACGATAAAGCCCGAGTATTTGAAAAAGCCGAGAAGGAAAAGGTTGAAAAAAACAGCGGAAATAAAGAGCAGCTTTGCCGTTTTCTGTCTTCCTGCAGCCTTTGAATTGTGGATATCAATACCTATAACATAGTTGAAGAAAATGCTGATAAGCATAAGCACAACGTAAACGGGCTCACCCCAGGCATAAAAGACAAGACTTGTCAGAAGTAATATTAAATTTTTCTTGTTAAGCTCTCTTTTCTTGTTTTTCAGGCTGACCGGTATGAAATACAGAGCCATGGTAACCGGGAAAAAAGCAAAGAGAAAAACTGTGCTGCTGAAAACCATTTATTCTTACCTCTGATTACAGATTGTTTCTGAATTCCGATAAAACCTCGTCGGAATTTTCACCGACTGCATAAATAAGGAAGCCCTTTTCATATACTAACGCCGCTTTTTTCAGAAGACCGCTCTGATCCGGAGCGTAGGACTCGAAAAGTTTCTGCTTCTCATCACGAGCTTTTTCTATGGCGGCTATGAGGAAGTCTGCACTTTTCTTATCTGTTTTTACAATCAGTATTTCTCTGACGTCCATTACCGAATCCGAGCTGTAATAGCTGAAAAATTCATAAGCGGAGGCATCGGACGAATACTGCTTTTTTATAAAAAGGCGGTCTCTTTCAATAAGCTCATCTGTGTCAGCAACGCTCATAACGCTGTCGCAAAGCTGCTGAGGGTCTGCGGTGCTTACCTTTTCATCTGCGGTGACAAACAGAATAAAAGCAACAAGGCATACTACGGCGACAACCTCGCTGAGCCTTATAATAAGCTTATTCATCAGAAAACTCCCTTCTCTTTAACGATATATCTGAGCCATACCTTTTCATAAAATTCCTTTTTAAGGTGTATACCGTCGTAGGCGTAGTAGCCGACCGCATCCTTGAAAAGGGGTGTATTGTCAAGAAACTCCACGCCGTTCTTTTTGCACATATCACGGAGTGCCTTATTGTATTCTTCTATTCTCTGAAATCTTTTTGCGGTGGCTTTGTCTGTATCAACACAGAATATACTGCTTACAATTATTCTTGTATCGGGCAGAGCGTCCTTAAGCTGTGACAAAAGCCCGGTGTAAAAACTTATGAAGCTTTCGGGCTGATGTGCCGAGCCGTCAATGAGATTAAGTCCGTAGTGAAGAATAAGAATATCAGGTCTGGCTGATATGATGGCAGGGAGATTATCCGAAAGATGATAAAGACTTGCACTTACCTGAGTGCAGAGGTTGTTTGTATTAAGTATGTTGTAAAGCTCAAGACTGTTCATAAGAGAATCGCCTGCGATGAAGGTGTTTTTGAATATGCTTCTGTAAGAAAGCTCATCCTTATCCACCGATTCGAGTATTGCATTTATACGGTCCGACTCTTTATATTCTGCAAGCTCTTTTTTTGCCTTTTTGATATTTTTTGAAGCGTTGCCGACATCACCCTGAGATATTTGGTGTAAAATATCCGTAGGTGTTATACGTGCTCTGTCAGCCTCATTCTGACTTACGCTTTCCGCAATGTTGATCAAGGGAAAAATCAGAATCACCGACAGTATCATAAAACTGATAATTTTCTTTTTCAAAGCATTCACCCTGGTTACAGTTAATAAAATACTAAATCCTTATTAGTTTACATCTTTTTTCATATTAAATCAATATAAAATATTACATTATTTGACGGAGTGACTTAAAATTCGCAAAATATTATCCGGTTCAACAATAAGCATATTTTTATTGACATATTTTTAATAAAGGCATATAATTGTTAATAAACCGAAGATTAACGGAAAGAGGAGAAAAATATGAAAAAAATCTTAGTTGCCGGTGCAGGTCACGGCGGTCTTACTGCTGCCATCTGCCTTGCAAAAAACGGCTATGACGTAACAGTTGTTGAAAGAAGCAAGCCCGAGAGCATGGGCTATGACTGGCACGACACAATGCCCGCAGATACTTTTGAGTATGCAGGCATCGACCTTCCGGAGGAGTATGAGCCCTCAAACAGAATGGCTTACGTTGCTCCCGACGGCAAGACAAAGGTAAGAATGCCTGACGCCTGCCGTATTGACGTAGACAGAAAGATACTCATCAGACATCTTATCGACAATGCCGAAAAGGCAGGCGTAAAGCTTATTTTCGGTCAGAAAATCATTGCTCCCGTTACAGCAGGTGCATGGATTACGGGCTTTACCGCTGCTGATGACGAAAATACATACATTTACAGCGGCGATCTTGTTATTGACGCCTGCGGTATGAGCTCTCCCGTAAGAAGTCAGCTTCCCGCTCACTTCGGAATTGAAAACGAATTCAGCAAGCAGAATATTTTTGATGTTTACAGAATCTATCTTGAAAATAAAACAGGAGAAATTACCGATCCTCAGTATATCGTAACCTTTTTTAACCTTGATAAGCCCGGTATTGACTGGATGAACACAAACAAGGATTTTATCGATATTATTGTCGGTAAGTTTGAGTTCAGCGGTGACCTTACTCAGGAGGAAATCGACGCTACAATTACTAAGTATAAGCAGGATTTCCCCTATATCGGTGACAAGGTACTCCGCGGCGGTACAGGTGTTGAAAGAATCCCCATCAGCAGAATGCTTCCTCTTATTGTCGGAAACGGCTATGCGGCAGTCGGTGACAGCGCAGGTATGACAGTTCCTCTTACAGGTAGCGGCATTGCACTGAGTATGAAGGCAGGTAAAATTCTTGCCGATACAGTTATTGCATGTGAGGATAAGGATCTTACAATCAAGGCACTCTGGCCCTATCAGTATAAGTACTATCAGGATTTCGGCAAGGATTACGTTCTTCTTGACCTTTTCAAGAATCTTTTCACATACATCGGCACAGACGATATCAACTACGTTATGGAAAAGGAAATTCTTACCGCCGATAAAATGGCAATTGCGGACGGCTTCCCCCTTAAGATAGAGCTTTCCTATCTTCTTCACGTTGCATCGGTTGCCTTGCCTCTTGCTCCTATGGCTCCCGATCTCATCAAATGCTTCAAGCTTCTCCCGCTTCTTCCCGTTGTCAATAAGTCAATGCCCGAGGAATATGATGCACAGAAGGTTCACAGCTGGGTGAAGCTTTATAAGGCTCTTTAATAAAATCAAGTACAGGTATCCGATGCGATACCTGTATTTTTTCGTGCCGGGTATTATACTTGACTAATACATATATAAATGTTATTATAGAACGATAAAAGAGAAAGGAGCTGATATGATGACTGCTGAGGAATTCAAGTCCCTTGAGCCTTATTTCGGTAAATGGTATATTGAGGATAAAGCCGCAGAAGGTAAGAACTCTGTGGTTTACAGGGCTTTTTGCATGGAAAACGGTGAAAAGCAATATAAAGCAATCCGTGTTATCAAATTTCCGGGAAGCAATGAAGAAATCAGCCGTGCCCTTGATTCGGAGCAGTTTGCAACCGTAAACGAATATCTTGATTATGCCGAAAAAACTGTTTGCGAAAACATTGAAAGGATGTACAGCTTCAAAAACAGTAAAAATATAGTAAAATTTGAAGATTATAAGGTGATTAAGGAAAGCTCCTGCTTTTACGTGCTTATCCTTACCGAGCTTCTCACACCTCTGAGCGACTATATCAGACAGAAGCGTATACGTCATAAGGATGCCGTAAAAATAGGCTGGGATATATGTACAGCCCTTGAAGAATTCAGACTTGTGGGAATAACCCACCCTAACATCAAGCCTGAAAATATTTATTTCGACGGCAAATCCGATTACAAGCTCGGTGATTTTGGTATCGACGGAAAATACCGTACAAAAAGCGGTATGAGCACTTACAATGCTCCCGAAAAGGGGACAGAGCAGGAAATAATATCCTCGGATATTTATTCACTCGGTATGGTGCTTTACAGAGTGCTCAATAACAACAGAGCGCCCTTCCTTCCCGCTTATCCCGCCCCCATATCCTTTGAGGACAGGGAAATTGCGGCAACGAGAAGGCTCAGAGGGGATATGTTCCCTTCGCCTGCCAACGCTGACAGTAAGCTTGCGCACATTATATTTACCGCTACCGCCTTCAGACCTGAGGACAGATACGATTCACCTGCTGATATGAAAAATGCCCTTGAGGAGTATGTAAGAAAGGTTCTTGTTGCAGGAGCAACAGCAGAAAAAAATCCCGCACCAGTAAACTATGTGCCCGTACGTCAGCCGTCTCAGAAAAGGAAGGACGGAGCCGACAGCGTAACTGACAGAGATAAGGCGGCTTTTGCCGAAGCCTTCAGAGATGATGAACAGGACGACCTTCCCGAAAAGAAGGACTATAAAAAGTGGTATATTCTTATAGGTGCACTTTCGGTTGCTCTTGTTGTGCTTATCGTTATATTTGTAAATCTTTTAAAGGGAAATGACGATGACATCGTTTATAACCCCGATTACGGTCAGACAACGACTGAGCAGGTAACAACCGAGCCTGAAACTACTGAGGAGGAAACTACCGAAGCGGAAACCACCGAGGAAGAAACCACAGAAGAAGAGACCACCGAGGAAGAAACTACCGAGGCGGAAACTACTGAAGAAGAAACGACTGAGGCGGAAACAACCGAGGAAGCAACTACCGAAACAGAAACCACAGAGCAGGCAACAACCGAAGCCAAGGCTCAGGCGGGTACAACCGACAGCTCAGGCAGAGTATATTTCGACATTACCGATTATTATGTCATCTATACTCCTCAGAGTGAAGGTGACACGGAGATTGTGGTTGAGCTCAACAATCTTCCCGACAGTAATCCTATTCAGGGCGGCAAGGCATACATCTGTACTGTTGCCTCGGGAACAATTATTGATAAATCTGAAATCAATATGTCAATTGTTCCGGGAGATCAGCAGAGCTATCTTTGCTATTTTGAGATAACCGACGAATTCTTCATCTATTCTCCCGATGAATTTGATTATTACATCGAGCTCAGTGCCGGTGCAGTTGAAACATCGTCTGCGGTCAGCACGGAAACAAAGATCGAACTTTAAAAAAATCTCCCTGTCAATCAGGGAGAATTTTTTATTAAATTTTTTTCAAAAAAGTATTGACATTTAATCTTCTCGGTGGTATAGTATACAAGCACTCGAGAGAGTGAAGTGAATATGCGAGAGTGGCGGAATCGGCAGACGCGCACGTTTGAGGGGCGTGTGGGGCAGCTCGTACGGGTTCAAGTCCCGTCTCTCGCACCAAAACTCAGTAGCCAAAAAGGCTGCTGAGTT
>JAZNIH010000041.1:0-3766 GCA_045577395.1 Acutalibacteraceae bacterium
CCAGGTTGACGACGAAGAACTTCTTGAACTCGTTGAAATGGAAATCCGTGAAACACTTGACGAATATGAATTCCCCGGCGATGATACACCCATCATCAAGGGTTCAGCTCTCAAGGCTCTCGAATACACAGGCGGCGACACAAGCGCTCCCGAACTTGCTCCCATCTGGGAACTCATGGCTGCAGTTGACAGCTACATCCCCACACCCGATCGTAAGGCAGACCTTCCCTTCCTTATGCCCGTAGAAGACGTATTCACAATCACAGGTCGTGGTACTGTTGCTACAGGTAGAGTTGAAAGAGGTCAGCTCAAGACAGGTGAAGAACTTGAAATCGTTGGTCTTACTGAAGAAAAGAGAAAGACAGTATGTACTGGTATCGAAATGTTCAGAAAGATCCTTGACTACGCAGAGGCAGGCGACAACATCGGTGCTCTTCTTCGTGGTATCCAGAGAACAGAAATTGAACGTGGCCAGGTTCTTGCTAAGCCCGGTTCAATTCACCCCCACACAAAGTTCCGTGGTCAGGTTTACGTTCTTAATAAGGATGAAGGCGGCCGTCACACACCTTTCTTCAACAACTATCGTCCTCAGTTCTATTTCAGAACAACTGACGTTACAGGTACTATTTCACTTCCCGAAGGCACAGAAATGTGCATGCCCGGTGATAACGTTGAAATGGATGTTACACTTATCACAGAAATCGCTATCGAAGAAGGTCTTCGTTTCGCTATCCGTGAAGGTGGCCGTACAGTTGGTTCAGGCGTAGTTATCGCTATCAACGACTAATTCAAATGTATAAAATCAGACTCTCACTTATGTGGGAGTCTTTTTTTGTGCCCTACAGTGAAATGTAAGAAAATCTTCAGCTTATCGTAAGGATATCTTAAGAAATAAATTTCCTTGATTTAGTAAAATAAGGTAAATCAACGGAGGTTTATTTATGAAAAGGATTTTTATTGTTGTGTTAACCGTGTCTGTTGCTCTTGCTGCTGTCTGTAATATCGGAAACCTCGGACTGTTAAAGAATTCGGAGTGGTCTGTGGGTAGATTCGCTTATCTTAAGTCGCTGCCGGAGGGTGTACGGAATTTATACCTTAATAATCCGGAAGCAAGAGATTTTGTTTTATCTTATGACGAGCTGAAGGGTACAAGGTCGGAGGTTGATTTGAGTGAGCATCTGAATGCTGATGAGCTACCGCTTTTTATGCAATGGGATAAACGGTGGGGCTATATGGAATACAGCGGAGATTGTGTTGCTTTGACAGGTTGTGGGCCTGTTTGTCTTTCGATGGTAGCTTTTTATCTTACGGGGGATGAAAATATGTCACCCGATAAAATTGTGGACTTTGCAATCCGTAACGGCTATTTTCAAAGGGGCTGCGGCTCATTGTGGACACTCATAAGCGAGGGCGGTAAAAAGCTTGGACTTAAGGTCGATGAGCTGCCGCTGGTTGAAGGTGTTATAATTGAAAGGTTAGAGCAGGGGATACCGATAATATGTGTGATGGGACCGGGAGATTTTACAACAACGGGACATTTTATTGTTATGACTAAGTATGAAAAGGGTAAAATATGGGTTAATGACCCTAACAGCTACGAAAACTCCGAAAAAGGCTGGGAATATAGCAGAATCAAAAGTCAGATTAAGAATTTGTGGGCGTGTTCAGTATAAAATATTACCCCGACACAGAAGTGTCGGGGTTTCTGACTACTGACTACTAACTAATGACTACTTTTAATGCTTCTCATCTTTATAACACATTGCTCAGATATAATTCCATATCAAACTCATCAAGTCCGCTGTCCTTGCGAAGATAAAGGGGATGATGAGGGTGTCCTTTTTTCGATATCGCACCTGATGAATACCACTTTGAATCGTACTTCATCGAAATATCAACCATTTCACGAAGGCAATCCTTCAGATAAGGTCTCATTTCAACTATAGTACCCCACGCAGCCCACACAGAGGGCTTTTCTTTTTCGTAAAGAGATAGAATATACTCAAAGGCCTTCATATTTTCACGGTGAAGAGCCTCATTGAGCTCGTCGTCCATATCGTCGGGCTTTGTCGCTCTCTGAGCGTAGACGTTGAACATAATAAAGCTGTCATATCCGTTTCCGAGAGCGATTCTTTCAACTGACTTAAGCGTGTTGTCAAGGTCGTTGGGAGCGGCGGTTGAGGGGTTTATTCCGATGCAGATAAGAGGGTTCTTACCCGTAGTACCGAGTATGTAACGGTATTCGCCGTAATGATTCGGTACGTAAAGCCAATCCTCAACGTTATACTCAATATGATTCTGTATTTTGCTTTCTTCAAGAGCCTCGTAAAACTCCTTGATTTCAATAAGCTGGCTCTGACTCCGGGGTACGTGCATACTTTCACTTCCTTTGCCGATAATTATACCAACGGTATGCACATTTTGTCAACCTTGACAATTTCTACGTTTTAGTGTATAATTCTTCTTAATGATAAAAGAGAAATATGAAATCAAATATCTGTCAGAGGAGGTTCTGCTATGGCAGAAAACAAAACCGTCAGCCCGCTTGTCAGAGACAGCTGGTTTGACAACATCAAGGCCTTTCTTATTATATGTGTTGTTGTAGGTCATCTCGCAAACGGTCTTTTCAGCACAACGACCTGGTGGGTTATCGCTCTTCAGAATTTCATCTATATTTTCCATATGCCTGTATTTATGATAGTTTCGGGCAGATTTGCAAAAAAGAGAGTCGATACAGGGGATTGGCAGACCGTAATATCAAAAATGGTTGTACCCTATATCATTTTTCAGACGGCATTTCTTGTGCTCTTTTCTGCGCTTAAGGCGACACCGTCAAAGTTCAGCTATTTCAATCCGCTTTTCGGTCTCTGGTATTTTCTTAACGTTGCGGTTTATACCATAATAACCACACATCTGAAAAAGCATAAATGGCTTTTCCCGGTCTCGATAGTACTGGCTCTTGCTGTGGGCTTATGCCTCAATAATCTTTACGGCGGCTTCCACAGACTCGTAACCTTCTATCCCTTCTTCCTTTTCGGCTACTATACTGCGGATATAAGATTCGACTTCTGCAAAAAGATACCCTTCAGAATTCTGAGCTTCGTAATCTTCGGCGCAATGGGTCTTTACGTTATCTGTAATTTCAGAGGGGAATGGAATGAGATCAACTTTGAGGTTCTCTGCCTTAACGACGATTACAGAGCTATCGCTGAGGAAATGGGATGGACTCTGCTTGATACCTTAGCTCACGTATTTTCAAGATACCTTATGGGCTTTGTAGGATTTTTCGTCATTCTCGGTATGATGCCGACTAAGAAAACCTTTTTCTCATACGTCGGTAAGCATTCCGTTTACGTTTACGTGCTTCACTGTATGCTTATCGTTATACTCCGTGAGCTTGACGAGGATTATGACCTTCTCAGGGTGCTCACAGACAAATGGAGACTTCTCGCTTACTGCTTCTCGGGTGTACCTCTTGCATTTATTCTTGCAAGTAAGCCCGTCAGAAGGCTTACACGCCCCTTTATTGCACCGAACTTCAATTTAAAGAAAATCGTCAGACAGTTAGCGGGTATTGAGGATAAATAAAATATAAAAATCTGTCGGTATAGCCGAGTGTTCGTAAGGACACTCGGCAGTTTTATTCGCCATACGGCGAGTGATATTGCTTCGCAGTTTTATTATGAGCAAAGCGAATAACATGGTTCTGCCGTAGGCAGGTTCTTATTGTGCTTTGCACAGTGTTATTGTCCTTCGGACAGTTTTA
>JAZNIH010000042.1:0-55864 GCA_045577395.1 Acutalibacteraceae bacterium
CGGTTTCCTTAATTGAACATACAAGTAAAGCACCCCGTAAAACTCCCGATTATCTATAAAGCAGACGAGTAGAACTGTTCGCCCGCAAGCTTCGGATATTTATATGGGAAAATACATCTTATTGCCTGATAAAACATAAACTCAACACCTCAGCGAAGGGGCTTCGGCTTTCCTTATCCAAAAGCGTGTTTTTGCTTTCTTTTGTCACAACCGACAAAAGAAAGTGCCCGCGCGGCTCGAGCGCATCACGAGTAGAAGACACATCAAACATAAAGATGAAAAAGACAGCCCCCCCCTCGTTCTGCAAACACCGAGCCAACCTTTCAAGGATAACCGGCGCACAAAAAAAGGACTGTATGTACAGTCCTTTTTCATTTTACTTTACCACAATCTCCACACCGCCGAAGTCGCCGCTGACGTATTCACCGTTCTGATAATAAGGCTCTGAATTAACGTTGACCGTTGCACCGTCAGGAACGTTCATTTCCGCCTTTATGCCCTCGGGCAGAGTAAGGTCAATGACGTATTTTCCGTCGGTCTTTTCATAATTAAGGGTGATTAAGCCCTTTACAGAGGGTACGGTGCAGCTGAGTGTGTCATATAAGCCGTACTGCGGGTCGATTTTAACACTCTCATACCCCGCCTCAAGGGGAGCAATACCTGCAAAGTGCTTGCTCATTATAACCAGAGGTCCGCCGCTCCAGGCGTGATTCATTGTTCCCTGCCAAGAGTTCCAGAATTCCCACAGAGTTGAGTAATCCTCGTTTACCATATCCGTGTATCTGTCCTTGATTCTGTCTCTTGCGGCCTCGTATTCACCCATTTTGCAAAGCGCCTCAAGCACGTAGTATTCCATATAGGGGCTCGAATTCTTTGTGGTTGTCAGCACGTTCAGAATCGTTCCGTATTTTTCCTTATCTGCAAGACCCGTGAGCACGGCAAGAGCATTTGCTCTGTCGTCGGGCTTTTTGACGTCACCGCTCTTATAGCCTGCCTCTGTCCACAGGGCCTCGTAGCCCTTTTCGATGGCGGCCTTTCTTTCGGTGATAAACTCAATATCCTTATCCCTTCCGAGAAGCTCTGCCATTTCCTCGAGGGAAGAAAGTGCATAGTAAACCCATGCGTTTTCTATAGCGGTCATATCCGCCTTGTTGCCCCAGTCGGGCCAATCCCATGAGCCGCTTCGGTGAACGACAAGATTATTTTCACCCATTTCCCAAAGCTTAAGGTAATCGAGAGCAGGTCCGTAAACTCTTTCGATAAAGGCGGTGTCGCCCGTATAATCATAATAGGTCATAAAGCCCACTATACCGCCGAGCTGCTGAACGGGAAGCTCGAAATAGTCACCGCTTATGGGTACGACGGTCTGAAGCACCTTGCTTTCGTCGGTGTGTGAAAGCATAGCCTCTACGCCCTTCTGATAAAGCAGGTAGGCGTTACTGTCCATTGAATACATGGTCATAATCATTTCACTTGTAACGTCGCCCCACCATTGGGCTCTTTCTCTGTCGGGGCAGTCCATAAAGCTGTCTCGCATCGTGACGTAAAGGGTGCGCAGAGACTTCTGCCACAGAGTATTCATAAACTCATCGTCGCATCTGAAATCGCCGCTGAACCCGCTGTTATAGCCTGTTTCACGGTATTTAAGAGATACGACCGTAACGCCGTAGGGGATTTTATAGGTGATATGCTCACCGTTAAACCAGCCGAGAGCCTCAAACTCCTGCTCACCCTCCTTGGTTACGTAGGTGGTTGAAACCGCACCGATAAGAGTGTTTTCGGTAGTGATGCGAATTTTCTTACCCGCAGGTGCAATAACCTTGAGATAGGGGGTAAGCTGAGCGTTATAGGGAACATCGACGGTTATTTTTTCACCGAAGATATTTTTTACCGTATAGCCTTCGTAATCCTTTGAATTTTCGTAATCCTTAAGACCGTAATCCTTGAGGAAGGGGATGCCTCTCGGGTAAAGACTGCCGTAGGGTGCCTCACCGTAATCGGCGTACTCCGTCGCATTTTCCCATAAGGAGGTATCAAAGGAGGGGTCTGTCCAGCTGCCGATTTCCGCACCTGCATCGTAATAGATGCTGTATTCGGCAATTCTGTAGTTAGGGGGATAAAGGGAAGAATCAACGTAAGCAGGGTTTCTCTTTGCCTTCCAGCTGCCGTCGGAAAGAATTGAGATATCTTCGTTTACCGCCTCGAAAATAAAGCCGCCCTGACCGCTGCCGCTGTAGGAATAGCTTGTTTCGTTATCCCAGTACCATACAAGGGCGCAGATTGAGTTTTCACCCTTTTTAAGGTAAGGGGCAATATCAATACTGTCATAATAGCCGCTTTCCTTTGCGGGACCACGCTTGACGTTACCCTCAAAAACAACGGTTTTTCCGTTTATGTAAAGCCAGTATTTTGAATCGGCTGAGATATGCGCAATAAGCTCATCGGGAGCCTTTTTGAGAGTAACCTTTTTACTCAGACACATCCAGCAGTTTTTCTGAGTAAGGTTATCCTTATCCCATATCCATTTTGCCATCCAATCGTTTTTCTCGTCTGTGGAAATTGCTGTGTATTCAGGTATACTGTCGGGAATCGTGTAGTCATTTCTGAAGGGTACCATTTCCTTTCCTCCCCACGAAAAAAGTGATGAAATAAAGGCCGCCGCTATTGCAAGGTAAGAAATAATCTGCTGTAAAAGCTGCATAGAAATCCTCCTCGGTGTGTGATAGACTTATTTTATCATAAGAGTCGGCGAAATTCAACTTTTTTTGATTGAGACCCCATCGGAATTTTGTATTTCTGCTCTATCATTTACAAATAGGTCATCGTTTATTTACACATAATTTATTATACAAAAGCTGTATTTTTGTATAATAAGATTACGGAATGTGGAGAAAAGTTCCGTAACATATTAAGAAGGTGTAAATATGAAGATTACCTGGTACGGTACAGCGACAATCGGAATTGATGACGGAAAAACAAAGCTGCTCTTTGACCCCTTTGTACGTATGAACAAAAAAATTGATACCACCCCCGTCGAGGGATTTGCAGGCTTTGATGCGGTGCTTGTCACTCACGGACATTTTGACCATATTTATTCTATTCCCGACCTTGCAAGGGCAGACGGGAATGTTCCTATCTATTGCTCGGGCGTACCGAAGAAAACCCTCGTGAAAAAAGGCGTTGACGAGGACAGAATAAGAGTCTTTGAGTCTGACGATGAGATAAAGATAGGTGATTTCACCATCCGTCCCCGCAGACTCAGACACATAGTTTTTGACCCCGTATATATTCTCACCGTTGTGCCGAGAAGTATTTTAAAGCTTCACCGTCTGTTCTGGGTCGCCTATACAAACAGAACTATGCCTATGGGCGGAGAAATCGTTGCCTTTGAAATCGAAAACGAGGGCAAAAAGATTTTCCTTACAGGCTCCTTCCGTGAGCATCCGTCGGAGACCTATCCCGATGATATCGACCTTTTCATTCTCGCTAACGGAGGCAGCGTATTCGTACCCGAAAAAACGAAGAAGTTCATAGCAAAATATCATCCGAAAAAAATCCTTGTTGACCATTTTGACGATGCCTTTCCGCCTCTCACCCGTGAGGTAAGCGTTGAAAGACTGAGAAAAACCGTTGCAAAAAATCATCCCGATATCGAGTTTATCATTCCCGAAATATGTAAGGAAGTTGAGTTTTAAAGAAGTGCTGCCCCGTGCGGCACTTTTTACTTGAAAAGAATAATTAAAAATGCTAATATATGAGCAGATTGTTTTTTAAAAAGGAGCTTTATTATGGCAAACTATCTTTTCTGCTATTTTGTCGGCAACGCCCCCGATGAGGAGAAAGTACATTTGGCACTTTCCTCCGACGGCTACAATTTCAGAGCACTTAACGGCAACAAAGCCGTGATAAATCAGACCCTCGGCAGAAAATGCTGCCGTGACCCCTTTATCTTCCGTGACAACGAGGGTCTTTTTCATATTATCGCAACGGATATGAAAAGTGAGGAGGGCTGGGCAAACAACAACTCTATGGTTGTCTGGGACAGTGCCGACCTTCTTCGTTGGGAAAATGAAAGAATAATTGACTTTACACAGTTTCCCTCTACCCGTGATGCGGTGCGTGTATGGGCTCCCGAGGTTATTTATGACAAAAAAAGAGGGGAGTATCTTATCTATTGGTCACACCTTAACCGTGACAGCGACCTTGATACGATAATCTGGTGCGCCTATACCAAGGATTTCACTACCCTTACCACAGAGCCTCAGGTGCTTTACAGACCGAAAAGCGGTCTTTGTGCCATTGACGGCGATATGCAGGAAAAGGACGGGAAATACTATCTTTTTGTTGCCGACGGAGAAAAGGACGGAATTTGCTACGTTGTTTCCGACAGTCCCTCGGGACCCTTCCTTGAGCCCGGGGACAACAGGATTTCTCTTGCCGATACTGCCCTTGAGGGTAACTGCATTTATAAAAATGAAAACACGGGCAAATATATTCTCATTGCCGATCAGTTCAGGTCGGGCGGATATTTTATGCAGGAAAGCGACGACCTTATTCATTTTGAGATTGTGGATAAGAAAAAGCATTCTCTTGACCATCTCAGACCCCGTCACGGCTCAATGCTTAAAATAAGCGACGGGGAATATGACAGGCTTGTCAGCTTTTACGGTATTGATTAAGGAGATAAACCTATGAGCTTTTCTGAATTTATCGAGCGTCAGCGTGACCTTCACAGACCGAACAAATATGAGCTGAAGAAATATCTTATAAATGACGGCAAGCGGCATCCCTTTGCGGTTATATGCCCCGGCGGAGGCTACGGTGCGGTATGCTCCTTTGTTGAGGGCAGACCCTTTGCCGAAAGGCTCAATGAAATGGGCTTTCACGCCTTCGTTGTTTATTACAGCGTAAAGGAAAAGGCACGTTACCCTCAGCCTCACGAGGATTTAAAGTGTGCGATTGAAGAGATTTTTGCAAATGCTGAGCCCTGGCGACTTGACACAGAGGGCTTTTCGATATGGGGAAGCTCTGCGGGCGGACACCTTGTTGCAAGCTACTGCACAGAAAATTGGGGTACGCCGAAGCCTGCCGCTATCGTACTCATTTACCCTGTAATAACAATGGGTGAGAATACACACAAGGGCTCGAGAGACAATCTTCTCGGTAAAAATCCGGGCAGGGATATGACAGAAAGGCTTTCTGTTGAACTGAACGTAAACTCTGCTTATCCTCCCACCTTTGCGTGGTACGGTACTGCCGACGATACGGTAGGAACCGTCAACACAAAAATGCTTGCAGATGCGCTTAAGACACACTCCGTCCCTCACAGAATAGAGGAGTATGAGGGTATAGGTCACGGTGCAGGTCTTGCAAAGGGTACCGTTGCTGAGGGCTGGTTCAGCTCAGCGGTCAGCTTCTGGCAGGAGCAGAGAAAAAAATAAACCAAGCCTAATCCCTGACCCACGGTCGGGGATTTGCTTTTCTGAGTACCTTTATCGGGACTGTGGGGAGAAGGGTGCTTGTAATGTAAGCGGAAATGGTGTATGATGTAAAAGTAAAAAAAGAAACCGAGGTGACACTATGCCCCTTCAGATTATCCGTCAGGACATAACAAAAATGAAGGTTGACGCTATCGTCAACACAACAAACGAAAACATGATAGGCTACAGCGGAGTAGACCTTGCAGTTCATACCGCCGCAGGCAAGGAGCTTGACGAATACTGTGCAGGTGTTGCTCCCTTAGGTCTCGGTGAAGCAAAAATCACCCCCGCCTTCGGACTTGATGCAAGGTATATTATCCATACCTCGGGTCCCGTGTGGCAGGGCGGCCTTCGGGGCGAAAGTATAATACTGCGCTCCTGCTATACCGAGGCTCTCAGGCTCGCAAGTGAAAGGGGCTGTGAGTCCGTTGCCTTTCCACTTATTTCCTCGGGTGCTTACGGCTATCCCAAGGACAAGGTGCTGAGGTTTGCCGTTGAGGTCATCACCGAATTTCTTTATGACCACGAGCTTACGGTTTACCTTTGTGTTTACGACCGTACCTCTTATGAATTCAGCAGAGAGCTTTTTGACGACATCAGCGACTTTTTAGACAGCGACGTTATAGAATACCCCACACTCTTCAGAGCGGCAGAGTCTAAAGCCGTTTGTTGTGAGCCCTTACCATCCGTGGCAGAGGAATGTGACTGTTCTGTTGCCATGGCTCCTCAGTACTCTGTCCCCGCACCCACTCAGAAGGCAAAAAGGAGCAACAGCGTCCGTGATATGTCCTTTGAGGAATATATGAAGTCAATGGATAAGTCATTTGCATACAAGCTTTTTGACCTTATCGACGAAAGCGGAATGACCGACGTTGAGTGCTATAAAAAGGCAAACGTTGACAAAAAGACCTTTTCAAAAATCAAATGCAATCCCGACACATACAAGCCCTCGAAGCAGACGGCGGTAGCCTTTGCGATAGCCTTGCAGTTAGACCTTGACGAAGCTCAGGATTTACTTGCCTCGGCAGGACTTACACTTTCACGCTCCTTCACCTTTGACAAGATTATCCGCTACTTTATTCAGAAAGAGATTTACGATATTTTTGTAATTAACGAGGCTCTGTTTGAGTTTGATCAGGTACTGTTGGGATGCTGAGAAAAGTTGTTTTATTCAGGAGGTTATTATATGGGTGAATTATTAAACCGTGCAATTATTTTTGCAACAGAAGCACACAAAGGACAATTCAGAAAAGGCACGAAAACTCCCTACATCCTTCATCCTTTGGAAACCGCATCGATTGTCGGTACTATGACTGATGATGAATTTATTATTTCGGCTTCGGTTTTGCACGATGTAGTAGAGGATACTGCAATAACCGTTGACGATATAAAAACAGAATTCGGCGAAAGGGTAGCTGAATATGTTGCAGCTGAAAGTGAGAATAAGCGAGAAGGTTTATCAGCTGAATCTACTTGGAAAATCCGAAAGCAGGAAACTATCAACCACCTCAAGTCAGCTCCCGAAGAAATCAAAATGATAACACTCGGTGACAAGCTTTCAAACATCAGAGCTATTTACCGTGATTATAACTCTATTGGCGATGAGCTCTGGAACAGATTTAACCAAAAAGATAAAAACGAACACGGTTGGTATTATCTCGGTATCGCAGAATGCCTTTCAGAGCTTGAAGAGTATTTCGCTTATCAGGAATACTGTGAGCTGGTAAACAAGACTTTTTTCAAAAACAAAAAGTCTCCCGACAAGCGACCAATTTAATAAATCAATCCGATATACTATGGTTGTAAGGTTGAAACACACCTTGCAGCCATTAATTTTTTTGGAGGTAAAAACTATGACAGGTGCAATTATCGGCGATATCGTCGGCTCACGCTTTGAATTCAATAACCGCAAAAGTAAGAGCTTCACACTCTTCACACCGGAGTGCTCCTTTACCGATGATACGGTTATGACCTTAGCCGTCGCAAGAGCTCTTAATGAGTATGACAGGATTGAGGATTACGGGGACTTTAAAAAAACACTTATAAACTCAATGCACGAAATCGGAAATAAATATCCCGACTGCGGCTACGGCGGACGCTTTTATCATTGGATAAGAGAAAAACGTAAAGAACCCTACGGAAGCTACGGCAACGGCTCGGCAATGAGGGTCTCGCCCGCAGGCTGGTACGCTTCCTCTCTGGGTGAGGCAGAAAAAATAGCAGAAATCACCGCCGAGGTGACTCACGACCACCACGAGGGAATAAAGGGCGCAGTTACGGTAGCGGGAGCGATATATCTTGCCCGCACGGGCAGAACAATGGAGCAGATAAAGAATTACGTAAAGCATTATTACACAATAGACTTTACTCTCGATGAAATCAGACCCTCTTACCGCTTTGACGAAACCTGTCAGGGCTCGGTGCCTCAGGCTCTTGAAGCCTTCTTTGAGTCGGTAAGCTTTGAGGATGCAATAAGAAACGCCGTATCTCTCGGCGGTGACAGCGATACCCTTGCCGCAATAGCAGGCTCCGTTGCAGAGGCATTTTACGGCATACCCGAGGAAATCAGAAGGACTGCAGAGGGCTATCTTGACGGGGAGCTGCTCAGTATATATAACGAATTCAATTTAAAAATCAAAAAGGAGACAAAGAAAATGAAAAACAGTAAAAACAACATGACGGAATTAGTATTTATCCTTGACAGAAGCGGCTCAATGGCAGGACTTGAGGCTGACACAATCGGCGGCTTTAACGCTATGATTGAAAAGCAGAAGAAGGAAAAGGGGGAGTGCCTTGTTTCAACGGTGCTGTTTGACAACGTCAGCGAGGTCCTTCACGACAGAGTAAGGCTCACAGACATAAAGCCCATGACCGACAGAGAATACACGGTAAGAGGCTGTACCGCTCTTGTTGATGCCATCGGCGGAGCGATTCATCATATCGGCAACGTTCATAAATATGCAAGAAGAGAGGACGTGCCCGAGCATACAATGTTTGTCATAACCACCGACGGTATGGAAAATGCAAGTAACCGCTATTCCGCTGAGCAGGTAAAGCAAATGATTGAGCGTCAGAAAAACAAATACGGCTGGGAGTTTCTTTTCATCGGTGCCAATATTGATGCCGTGGAAACCGCAAGACACTACGGCATAAACGAGGAAAGAGCCGTCAACTACAACGCCGATTCCGAGGGTACGGGTATACTTTACGAGTCTGTTGCCTGTGCGGTAAGTCAGGTGAGAAAATGCGCTCCTCTCGGTAATAAGTGGAAGGAAAGCCTCGATGAGGATTACAGAAGAAGAGGAAAGAAGAAATAATACTGCCGTAAAGGGACGGGGGAATAAAAAAAGACAGGGAGAATGCGTGGGTGTCCTGAGGACACTCACGCAGTTTTATTCGCCTTTCGGCGAGTGATATTGCTTCGCAGTTATATAATGCTACGCATTGTGATATTGTCCTTCGAACAGCTTTATGCGAATAAAATAACACTAAAATCGAAGATTTCAATATCACTATGCCGAAAAGTGCATAATATCACTCTTTCCGAAGGAAAGAATATCACTTAAAGTTAAAGGCGCACTTACTCACCACTTTTAGTGACAGTGCAAAAAAAGTAAGAGTTAATGTAGTTTTTGCTACATTAACTCTTTTTGTCCTTTAGAGTACGACGGTAAACCCTGTCTTTTCCTGTATATTATTTTTTAAAGCTTACATACGTCTGCTTCGGTAATCATATGGAAGCCGGCCTTTTCGAGTGCAGCCTCAGCCGCTGCCGTATCCTCAACTCTGATAACAACGTAAGCGTGCTTTTCTGTTCGTGACATAAAGGCGTAAAGGTAATCCATATTGATTTTACATTCGTCAAGCACCTGAAGTGCCTCGGAAAGCTTGCCGGGTGCATCGCCGATTTTAACGCCTACAACATTGTTGACCTTGATAAGATAGCCTGCCTCAGAGAGTACCTTTTCTGCTACCTCGGTGTTGTTGACGATGAGACGGAGCATACCGAAATCCTGAGTTTCCGCAATGGAGAGAGCTCTGAGGTTGATATCGTTTTTGGAAAGTATACCGGTGATTGAAACAAGAGAGCCCTGCTTATTTTCAACAAATACTGTTAACTGCTTGATAGACATAATCAAAATCTCCTTTTCTTATATTTTTATATTAACTTTCTCTTATCGATAACACGTACTGCCTTGCCTTCACTTCTTGTAATGCTCTTGGGTGCAACAAGATGAACGGCAGGATTGATGCCGAGCATAATCTTCATAGCATTTGCAAGGGCTTTTTCCATAGCGATGATATCCGCAACCTTGTCGGTGAACTTATCAGGTGTCATTTCAACGTTTACCTCGAAGGTGTCGGTGTTATTCTTTCTGTCAACAACTATCTGATAGTTGGGCTCGTAGCCTTCGTTGATAAGAACTGTTTCAATCTGGCTGGGGAATACGTTTACGCCGCGGATAATGAGCATATCGTCTGTTCTGCCCATAGGCTTTGCCATTTTGATAAGAGTTCTTCCGCAGGAGCATTTCTCACGGGAAAGCACACATATATCACGGGTGCGATAGCGAAGAAGGGGGAATGCCTCCTTGTCAAGAGAGGTGAAAACAAGCTCGCCCTTGCTTCCCTCGGGAAGAACCTCGCCTGTGTCGGGGTCGATAATTTCAGCATAGAAATGGTCTTCGTTAACGTGCATACCTGTCTGCTCACTGCATTCGAAGGCGACGCCCGGACCTGATGTTTCCGTAAGACCGTAAATATCGTAGGCCTTGATGCCGAGAGTTGCTTCGATGCTTCTTCTCATTTCCTCTGTCCAGGGCTCTGCACCGAAAATACCTGCCTTGAGAGGAATGTCCTCGGGCTTGTAGCCCTGCTCTCTGAGTGTTTCACCGATGTAAGCGGCGTATGAGGGGGTGCAGCAGAGAATGCTTGCATTAAGGTCCATCATGAACTGAATCTGTCTGTCGGTATTACCTGATGACATGGGGAGAGTGAGACAGCCTACCTTGTGTGAGCCGCCGTTAAGACCCGAACCGCCTGTGAAAAGTCCGTAGCCGTATGCTACCTGACAAACGTCCTTATTTGAACCGCCTGCAGCTATGATAGCACGTGCACAGCAGTCCTCCCAGAGGTCAACGTCGTGCTGAGTGTAGAAGGCAACTACACGGCGGCCTGTTGTGCCTGATGTGGAATGAATACGTACACATTCATCAAGAGGCTTTGCAAGAAGACCGTAGGGATAAGCGTCACGAAGGTCAGCCTTTGAAAGGAAGGGGAGCTTGTGAAGGTCGTCAATACCCCTGATATCCTCGGGGGTTACACCCTTTTCGTCCATAAGCTTTTTGTAATAGGGTACGTTTTCATAAACATTCTTTACCTGATTTACGAGCTTTTCGGACTGAAGAGCCTTCATTTCCTCCCGTGACATTGTTTCAATTTCTTTCTGATAGTAATTTTGTGCCATAATGAACACCCTTTCTTTTTAGTACCCGTAACGGGCCCGTGATGAGATCGGGGGGTGTAAAGGGTTAAATAAAAACGCCCTCTGCATCCCGATTAAGAATACAGAGGACGAGAAATATATCCCGTGGTACCACCTCAGTTCGCTGTCATCTCACGGTGACAGCCTTTTCAGGTACTGACATACCTTAGTTCTGTGACGGGAACTCCCGTTGCATCCTACTAAAGATTTCTCTTATTCAGTGCACTGCTAACAGAATGAATTCGTGAAGGACGCCCTCATTGCCTCGCACCGACCGGCAACTCTCTCCAGATTCTTTCCGACCTACTGGTTTCTGCTCATCGCATTTAGTGTAAACAGCTGCCTATCGGTTCGCTGTTTATGTCAGCATTATAGACCCCAATTTTCTGCTTGTCAATAGTTTTTTTGAAAAAAATTAAAAAATATCCTGTGCTTTTTATCTGCTGTCACCTTAAGCAAAGGTATTTTTGCCCAAATTTCGGCTAAGGACTTTATTTTACTCTCTGTCTGTGATATAATACATTCATAATTTATTCAGGAGATGAAAAATATGAGCGACAACAGATCAATGCAGTATGCGGAAATACTTTCAAAGCTTATAAGGGTTGAAACTATTTCCTCAAGAGAGCATCAGGATATCAATAAATTCTTAGCCTTCCACGAGGTGCTCCGTGAGACCTATCCCAAGCTTTTTTCCACCGTTGAGGTTGAAAACTTTGACGGAAGCCTTCTTCTTAAATGGAAGGGTAAGGATTCCTCAAAAAAGCCCATCCTTCTTATGAATCATCACGACGTTGTTGAGGCAAGCGGTGAGTGGACTCATCCTCCCTTCTCGGGTGCAATAGCCGACGGCAGAGTTTGGGGCAGAGGCACCCTTGATACAAAGGGCGGTATGGCTATGATGTTCATTGCGGCAGAGGAGCTTATTTCTGAGGGCTATACTCCCGAAAGAGACGTATACTTCGTAACAGCCTGCACCGAGGAAATCGGCGGTGAGGGCGGTGCGGCTATTGCTGACGAGCTTGAAAAAAGAAATATCGAGTTTTATATGGTCCTTGACGAGGGCGGTATGATTCTTTACGACCCCATCGGCGGAGCTGACGGCACCTTTGCTATGATAGGCGTAGGTGAAAAGGGCTACGTTGACCTTAAGTTCATTGCAAAATCCAACGGCGGACACGCATCTGCCCCTGGTAAGAATACACCGCTCGTACGTCTTGGCAAGTTTATGGCAGAGGCAGAAAAGGCAGAATGCTTCGACGTTTATATGTCCGATACGGTCAAGGAGATGCTTTCACGCTTTTCACCGACAATGAGCGGTATTATGAAAACCGCCTGCAGTAACATAAACGCCTTCAAGCCCGTTCTTAAAAAGGTTATGCCTATGATTTCACCTGCAGGTGCGGCACTTCTGAGAACAACACTCGCATTTACAATGAGTAAGGGCTCCGAGGGTACAAACGTAATACCTCAGCAGGCGTGGGTTGTGGGTAATATGCGCTTCTCACACCATCAGGGTAAAAAGGCAAGCGTTGATGCCATCACCGCACTTGCAAAGAAGTATGATATTGAAACCGTAGTCACCGATGACGGTATTGAGTCAGGCATTACCGATTTCAAGGGCGACGCCTTCCGCTTCATCGAAAAGGCAGTAAACAGCGTCTTCCCCGAATACAGACCCGTTCCCTATATTATGAATGCGGCAACAGACAGCAGATATTTCGGTAAGGTCTGCAAGAACTGTCTTCGTTTCGTTCCCTTCAAGATTGATAAGCAGCAGCTTGATTCCGTTCACGGCATTGACGAAAACGTTGACGTTGAAACCCTTGCCCCTGCAGTTGACTTTTATAAGTACATAATTAAAGAGGCATAAGCCGAAACAGAAAAGCACGGTGTTCAACCGTGCTTTTTTATATAAATCCTGTAGCCTTTGTTTTCACAGAAGCTCTGCTATATCGTAAACAAGTCTTTCGGTTTTATCCCAGCCGAGGCAGGGGTCGGTTATGGATTTGCCGTAAACGGATCCGTCGGGCTTCTGTGCTCCGTCCTCAATATAGCTTTCAATCATAAGACCCTTTACGAGACCTCTGATTTCAGCAGAGCTGCGGCAGCTGTGAAGCACATCCTTTGCTATTCCCGGCTGCTCTGCCCAGTTCTTTGCGGAGTTTGCGTGGCTCGTATCAACTATAACGGCAGGATTTTTAAGACCCGAAAGCTCATACTGCTCATAAAGCCCTGCAAGGTCCTCGTAGTGATAGTTGGGTATTGACTGACCGTGCTTGTTTACGTAGCCTCTTAAAATAGCGTGGGCGAGGGGATTACCCTGACTTTCAACCTCCCAGCCTCTGTAAATAAAGGTGTGGGAGCTCTGAGCGGCGGTTATGGAATTCATCATTACCGAAATATCGCCCGAGGTGGGATTTTTCATGCCCGTGGGTATGGAAAGACCGCTTGCGGTAAGGCGGTGGTGCTGATCCTCAACGGACCTTGCACCGATTGCAACGTATGAAACCACGTCGGAAATATATCTGTGATTTTCAGGGTAAAGCATTTCATCCGCACAGGTAAAGCCTGTTTCCTGCATAACCCTTATATGAAGATTTCTTATAGCAACAACGCCCTTGAGCATATCCTCCTGCTTGTGGGGGTCGGGCTGATGGAGCATACCCTTATAGCCTGCACCGGTTGTGCGGGGCTTGTTGGTGTAAAGCCTCGGTATAATGAGAATTTTATCCGAAACCTTATCCTGCAGTCCTCTGAGCCTTGAAATATAATCAAGCACGCTGTCGTCTCTGTCTGCAGAGCAGGGGCCTATGATAAGGATGAATCTGTCGTCCCTGCCCTCAAAAACCGCTTTTATTTGGGCATCTCTGCTCTTTTTGAGTGCTTCAAGCTCATCTGTAAGAGGATAGGCGGCCTTGACCTCCATAGGTATAGGCAGCTTACGTTTGAAGTTCATATTCATTTTATACTTCCTCCTGCAACGTTATTTTGCCTCCCAGCCTTTTTATATCCTCAAAAAAAGCGGGGTAGCTCTTTTTTACTGCCTCGGCTCCCGCAATTTCACCGCCGACACGGGAAAGAATGAGAGAAAGAGCCATGGCTATGCGATGGTCATTATGAGAAGAGAGGGGTTCTGTACTGCGGCTGAGGCTTTGCGGCGGTACAGTAAGGGTATCCTTACCGAAAATAAGTCCGCCACCCATTTTTTTAAGCTCCTCGTGCATAGCGAGAGCTCTGTCGCTTTCCTTTGTCTTAAGACGGTCCGTGCCTGTGAGTACTGCGCCGTTTTTAAGTGCGGCAAGAGCAATAAGCACCGGCGCAAGGTCGGGACAGTCGGAAACGTCAAGGCGGGGAGCAGCCTCAGAGAGCAGGTCAAAGTATTCTTTATAAACCCTGTCAGCCTGAAGGGAGTCGGGATTAAGTCCCTTTATTTTAATATCCGAGCCGATATGGTTAAAGCCCTCGAGAAATGACGCCGAGGAATAATCGGCATCCGCCTTTACCTCTACGGGGTGAAGAGCGGCTTTTTTTACGGTAACGGTACAGGGGTCTGTAAATCTGACGTCCGCACCGAACTGCCTTAAGATTTCGGCGGTAAGCTCTGCATAGGGTCTGCTGACAAAGGGGGGCTGAATATTGATAACCGAGTCCCTGTTAAGCATAACAAGTGCAAGCATAAGACCTGAAACGAACTGACTGCTTACGTCGCCTCTGAGGGTATATTCCGTACCTTTAAGGTTTCCCTGAAGGGTGAGAGAGAGCTCTCCTTTTTCAAAAAGAAAGCCATTATCTCTGCAAAGCTCTTCGTAAGCGTCAAGAGGTCTTTCAAAAAGCCTTTTACTGCCGCTGAAGGTTATTTTTTTATCACTGCAAAGGGCAAGGGGGATTAAAAATCTCAGGGTGCTTCCGCTTTCTCTGCAATCGGCAGAGACGGCAGATCTTTTAAGAAAATCACCTGAGCTTACGGTTATCCTGCCCTTCTCTTCGGTGATTTCTGCACCGAGAGCCTTCAGACAGCCGATAGTTGCCCTTGTATCATCGCACAATTCAAGCTCTGATATAACCGAGGTGCCCTCGCAGAGTGCGGCACCGATAAGATATCTGTGTGCGACGCTTTTTGATGAGGGGGCATTTATTTCTCCCTTTAAGGTGAAGGGCTCGAATAAAACGTTCATATTATTTATCCTCTGTAAGATAGCTTATGGCCTCAAGATAGCCGTCGGTGCCGTGACCGGCGATAGTTTTTACGCAGGCGAGCCCGACGTAGCTCATTTTTCTGAAGTCCTCTCTTTGCATCGGGTCTGAAATATGCACCTCTACGGTGGGAATATTTACAGCCTTTACCGCATCAAGAAGAGCGATGCTCGTATGGGTGTAGGCACCGGGGTTTATAACTATACCGTCAGCCTTACCGTAGGCGGACTGAATTATATCGATAAGCACGCCCTCGTGGTTTGACTGAAAGATTTCTGCTTCAATACCCTTGCTGTCACAGTATTTACGGATTTTTTCCGTAAGGTCGGCATAGGCTTCTCTGCCGTAGATTTCGGGCTCTCTTATGCCGAGCATATTTATGTTAGGGCCGTTGATAATGTAAATTTTCATTTTATCTGCTCCGTTCTTGCTCTTAGTATAAGCTCTGCAAGCTTTTCGGGTGAGGGTGCGTCGGGCAGAGTGACCTCTGCTGTTTTTCTGTATATTCCGATTCTGCTTTTATAAAGCTCCGCAAGCTTTTCTGCCGTATCGGAAAGAGGTCTGCTTTCGTCGGGGTGAAGCCTTGCCGGGTCAGCGTCGATAAAAAAGATTCTGCCGTTTCTTTTTAAAGCATCAAGGCTTTCTTTTCTGAGCACTGCACCGCCGCCGGTGGAAATTATACGGCAGGGCTCAGATGAAATATCCCTTATGACCTGCGACTCAATACGGCGGAAGTGCTCCTCACCGTCGTCGGCTATTATATCCTTCGGGGCTTTGCCGAAGCGTTTTTCTATTTCCTCATCTGTATCAAAAAAGCTGAAGGTGTCAATATGAAGAAGTCTTCCCACGGTGCTTTTGCCGCTTCCGGGCATACCTGTGAGCACTATACTTTCCTTTGATAAAAGAAGGTCCTTGTATATCCCTTCGGCAGTATCCGGGTGAAGCTCTCTGCCGAGGAATTTTTCTGCGGCACAGACGGCCTGCACGGTAAGCATATACAGACCGCCGCAGGCAGGAATACCCTTTTCCTCTGCACTCAGAACAAGCTGAGTTCGAAGAGGGTTATAAACCGCATCGATTACGCCCTCGAGCTTGTCAAAGGCGGCAATATCAACAGGCTGAGAAGCACAGTCGGGATACATTCCCGAGGGGGTGGTGTTGATGATAATATCCGCATCCCTATGGTCTGTTACGGCATTTTCATAGGTGACGGAGCCGCTTTTTCCGCTTCTGCTGACGCTTATTATAAGACGGGCGCCCATATCCTCTGCAAGTGTACGTGCGGTGGCTGAGGTGCCTCCCGTGCCGAGAATAAGCACCTTTTTATTTTTTAAATCAATACCGTTTTTTTCAATCAGCGCCTTCATCCCGTCATAGTCGGTGTTATAGCCGTAAAGTCTGCCGTTTCTGTTAACCACGGTGTTTACGGCGCCGATACGTTTTGCGGTGTCGCTTATTTCGTCAAGGTACTGCATAACGGTCTGCTTATAGGGTATGGTTACGTTGACTGCAGCAAATTTTCTGTCTGTAAAAAAGACCTCAACGTCCTTTTCCTCAAGCTCAATGAGTCTGTATTCATAGTCGGCAAGCCTGCCGTGAATTTCCTTTGAAAAGCTGTGAGTAAGCCTTTTACCTATACAACCGTACTCTGTCATAAAATCTCTGCTTCCTGTGTGAATATATCCGTACCGTATCTCATTGCGAGAAGATCACATATAACTATAGCCGTTGCCGCATCCTGCACGGCTCTCGCACGGTGAATTACGGCGGGGTCATGTCTTCCCGAGGGGGTGAAGGTTATTTCCTCCTTAGTTCTGAGGTTTACGGTGCGCTGGGGCATAAATACGGTGGGTGTAGGCTTGATAGCCGTACGGAAAATAACGGGCATACCGTTTGTGATACCGCCGTTGATGCCTCCGTTGTTGTTGGTTTCGGTATAAATACGGCCGTTTTCGGCTCTGAAGGGGTCATTTGCCTGACTGCCTCTCATATCTGCAAGGCTGAAGCCTGCGCCGAATTCAATACCCTTTACCGCAGGGATTGAGAACATCATATGTGAAATAAGGCTCTCTACGCTGTCAAACCAGGGCTCACCCACACCTGCAGGTATGCCTGTAATCACGGTTTCAAGAACTCCGCCCACGCTGTCACCCTCTTCGGCGGCAAGTGAGATTTTTTCCCTTATTGCCTTTTCCGCTTCACCGTCAAGAACGGCAAGCTCCTTGCTTCTGAGAGCGAGAGCATCACTTTTGTAATCGCAGAAGTCTCTGTCCTTTACACCTGCACAGCTTTTGATGTGTGTTGCGACGGTAATACCCTTTTTTTCGAGTGCACTCATACATATTGCACCTGCGGCAACAAGAGCGGCGGTTATTCTGCCGCTGAAATGACCTGCACCTCTCACGTCCTGAAAGCCGTGATACTTACATTCGGCGGTGTAATCGGCGTGTGAGGGTCGGGCAACCGAGCCGATTTCCTCATAGCTTCTGCTGTCCGTATCCTCGTTGGGTATAAGAACCGTGAGGGGAGTGCCTGTAGTTCTGCCCTTATAAGCACCGCTGACGATTCTGAAGCAGTCTTTTTCTCTGCGTGCGGTGGAGATTTTTCCCGAGGGGCGTCTTAAATAAAGCATATGCTCAATATATTTTTCATCAATTTCGATTCCGGGTGCAAGACCGTCTATGACGGCTCCGATGTATTCGCCGTGGCTTTCACCGAAAAGTGTGACGGCAATACTGTTACCGAAGGTGTTTTTCATCATTATCATCCTTTCAGACAGCTCTTTGCCCTTGCGACGATTTCGTCGGTGCTGACTGTCCTGAATTCATAAGAGCCGATACTGCTTACAAGCGTTACGGTGACCGAGCCGCCGTCTCCCTTTTTGTCGTGAAGCATTGCCTTGCCGATTTTATCAAAATCAAGCACGGGCAGATTATAAAGACCGCATTTTTTCAGCACGGTAATAACTCTGTCCCTTATATCCTCTGAGCACATAGGTATAAGACCGAGGGCAACACACTCACCGTGATAAAGCCCGCTGTTATCGGTGCTTTCTATGGCGTGGCCTATTGTGTGACCGAAATTAAGTATTTTTCTGACACCTGACTCACGCTCGTCCTGCTCGATGACTGTTTTTTTTATGCTCAGCGAGCGTAAAATTATTTCGTCAATGCTGCTTTCGACCGAGCCGTTTTCAAATATATCAAAAAGCCCGGGGTCACTTGTCAGAGACATTTTTATCGCCTCTGCAAGACCGTTTGAAAGCTGTCTTGGGGGCAGAGCCGCAAGAAGGTCGGGGTCGGTAAGCACTCCCTTGGGCTGATAAAAGGCGCCGACAGGATTTTTCACACCGCCGAGGTTTATTGCGGTTTTACCTCCGATTGAGGAATCTATCTGAGAGAGCAGGGTAGTGGGTATATTGTAAAAATCGATACCTCTCATATATGCCGAGGCGGCAAAGCCTGCAAGGTCACCTACGGTGCCTCCGCCGAGAGCAACCACACAGTCTCTTCTTGAAAAATTGTTTTCGAGCATCAGCGTGAGAAGCTTTTCAAAATTATGTATATTCTTCAGGGCCTCTCCCTGCTCTGCGGTGAAAATAAAGGGCTTACTGCATTGCTCCCTGAGGACTTTTACATACTCTGCAGGAATGCCCGAATCGGTTACAATAAGAACTCTTCTGTCGAGGTCGAAAAGCTGACCTGCATCCCTGAGAAGACCTCTTCCGACAGTGATATCATAGCTGCCTTCGGAAAAAAGGCGGATTGTGACTGACTCGGATGAGGTGAGCATACTGTGCTGATATCTGCGGGATAAGGACATAAGATTTTTTATAAAGCTGTCGTAATAATCTCTGACGGCGTCATCCTTTATAAGAGCGCAGTTTCTTTCGATGACCTTCTTTTCTCTTTGCGGGTCTGAAACGGGAAGACCCTTTTCTTTTTTATATGCACAGATTTTTTGAGCCGCCTTCATTCTTTCTTCAAATAGCTCAGCCATTGCTTTATCAATGCGGTCTATCTCCGCTCTTGCTTTTTCAAGGTCATTGTTCATCGCCGTCACTCCCTTATACGATATTTTTCCAATTATATTTTATCACTAAACAGTCGGCAGGTCAAGTTTTAAAGGGATATTGATTTATCACCTCTGCGGTGCTATAATGCTTATAAATAAAATAAAAAGGAGAAAATTATGAAATATGTAAAGCTTTACGATAATCTTCCCGAGGCATCCCGTGTTGCGTTGGGATGTATGAGAATAGCCGATATGTCCGATAAGGAGACGGACACCTATATCAACACCGCACTTGAAAGCGGCATAAACTTCTTTGACCACGCCGATATTTACGGCCGAGGCAGATGTGAGAAGGTTTTCGGCAAGGCACTTGCAAGAGACAAAGGCCTTCGTGACAAGATGCTCATCCAGACCAAGTGCTCAATCGTGCCCGGTGTAATGTACGATTTTTCAAAGGAGCATATTATTTCATCCGTTGAGGGCTCGCTTAAAAGACTCGGCATTGACTGTATTGACGTGCTTCTTTTACACCGTCCCGATTTGCTTATGGAGCCCGAGGAGGTTGCAGAGGCATTCACAAGGCTTGAAAAAGAGGGTAAGGTAAAATGCTTCGGTGTTTCAAATCACAGCCCTATGCAGATTGAGCTTCTCAAAAAGTACGTTGAGCAGCCCCTTAAGATAAATCAGATGAGGCTCAGCATCGCCAATGCAACAATGATTTCAAGCGGTGCAAACGTTAACCTCTGCAACAATGACGGCATAAACTATGACGGCTACCTGAGAGATTACTGCCGCCTCAATGAGATTACCGTTCAGCCCTGGTCACCTCTTCAGCAGGGCTTTATCAAGAGCTGCTTCCTTACGGAGGAAAAGTTCTCCGATATTAACAATACACTTGCAGAGCTTGGTGAAAAGTACGGAGTAACTCAGGCGGGTATGGCTATTGCGTGGCTTCTCCGACTGCCTGAAAAGACTCAGCCCATCGTAGGTACGACAAAGCCTGAAAGGATAAAGGCGGTTGCCGAAGCGGCAGACGTGACTCTTTCGAGAGAGGACTGGTACAGAATTTACCGTGAGGCGGGGTATCCGTTGCCGTAATCAATGCGCAATGACGCCCTTTGGGCGTCCAATGGCGGAGCCAATTCATGCGTAGCAATTCATGCCGAAGGCAATTCATTCTTGCCCTCCTTGAAAGGGAGGGTGGCATCCGCAGGATGACGGGAGGGTATATCTTTTTCACCTATATATCCTACCTACCTTTTACTCGTCCTGCGCTCATGCCACTTTTTCTTGCCCGCCCTGAAAGGGGGAGGGGACCGCGTAAGGGGTGGGAGGGTTATGTCGGTTTTTTATCCGCTCGTGCTGTGGATATAACGGTGAGGTGGTTACTTTTTCACCTTTATATCCTACTTTCATTCACTCGTCTTGCGCTCGTGCCGCGCGGGCACTTCCTTTGGCTCAGTCGAGCACCAAAGGAAGCAAAATGCCCTTTGGGGGTTGGACACGGCTCGTCATTCTCAGAATATACTTATAGTCCGCCTCCATCAACAAGCCTCGGCAGCGCACAACAGTCTTCCTTTACCCGACAATCAGATGTGCGCAATATTCTACCTTTCCGTCAGGTTATCCCCGCCCTGCGTCCGTTGATTCCGCAGCGGGTGAGGCTTTGTTTGATGTACTGCTTTACTTAATTGTGAGCAGAAGGAGTCAGAGATTGCTTTAAGAAAGGCTATACGTACATAAATACTTTACGTAAGCACTTTATAGGTAGAAGGTAAAAGATAGAACATAATTGCAGAAGGCAAAAAGGAATTCTTTTACGTAAATCACCCTTTAGCGTGAGCGCGGTGCGTACTAACGGAAAATTAGCGGGAAGACGATAATGGTGGGGGCTCGGGCGTCCGATGGGGGATAAAAGGTAGCGGTTTCCTTGATTAAGCATACAAGTAAGTTGAGCTGTAAAACTCCCGATTATCTATAAAGCAGATGAGTAGAACTGTTCGCCCGCAAGCTTTGGATATCTTAATGGAAAAATATATCTTAATGCCTGATAAAACATAAACTCAACACCTGAGCGAAGGGGCTTCGGCTTTCCTTATCCAAAAGCGTGTTTTTGCTTTCTTTTGTCACAACCGACAAAAGAAAGTGCCCGCGCGGCATGAGCGCTACACGAGTAGAAGACACATCAAGCATAAAGGTGAAAAAGATGAAGCCCCTCCCTCGTTCTGCAAACACCAAGCCTCCCTTTTAAGCCGATATTTAACCCCGTCACAATGGCGGGAAATCTTTTCCATTTACCGCTCGGGTCAGGAGCCCTTGCGCATTGCGCATTCCGCATTGCGAATTGAAAAAGACGGGCATCAAAGCCCGTCTTTTCAGCTGAGTAATTCTCTTACCTTCTGCGCCCTTAAAATATCACGCTCATTCTGTGTGAGCTTTTTACCCTCGGCAACGTTCATCGATGCAGGCTGATATTCAATCACCGCGCGGATAAGTCTGTCAACGGGTACGTCGATAACACCCTCGCAGGCACCGACGGAAACGTAGGAGATAAGGTTGTAAAGCTCCTGGGAGGACAGCTTGTAGGCTGAGCGTAAAATACCCCAGGAACGGTAGATTTTGTCAATAAAATCCTCGTCCTTTACAAGAACGGCACGGGCCTGCTTTTCCTGAGTTACAATCTGCATTGCGATGGACGAAAGATTCTGAAGGGCGGCCTTTTCGCTGATGCCGAGAGTTACCTGATTGCTCAGCTGATAAATATCTCCCACACCCTCGTTGCTTTCACCGAAGGTGCCTCGGAGAGTAAGACCGAGCTTGGCAACGGTTGTTGAAAGACGGCGCATTGCACCCTTGCTTGTAAGAGCGGGAAGATGAAGCATCACAGAGGCACGCATACCCGTACCGAGACTGGTGGGGCACTGAGTAAGATAACCGAGGGGCTCCATAAAGGCATAGTTAATCTTTTTTTCAATAACCGAATCGATTTTATCTGCCTTGTCGAAGGCCTCCTCAAGTGCAAGACCGGGAGCAATAACCTGAATTCTGATATGGTCCTCCTCACAAAGCATAATGCTGATATCCTCATCCTCTGAAAGAATGAGGGCTCTGCCTGCTCTTTCATAGGCAAATTCGGGGCTGATAAGGTGCTTTTCTGCAAGAGAAACTGCCTCGGCAGGGGAAAGAGATGCCATTTCAATATAGTTGAGGCTGTCGTCCTTATAATCGGCGAGAGCTTCCTTTACTGCGGTGCAGACTCTTGATTTTTCATCTGCATCAAGGCGTACGGGAAATGGATAATCCTCTGAGTTTCTTGCAAGACGTACTCTTGTGCTGAGGACTATGGGACTTTCGTTGCCTGTTGCTTTATACCATGCCATATCAGTTTTCTCCTTTCATTTTCTTTATTTCATCCCTGAGCATTGCGGCTCTTTCAAAATTCTGCTCCGACACCGCCTTGTCCATTTCCTTCTGAAGGTCGGCGATTTTTTCCTCGGGTGTTTTTTCCTTTACCGTGTGGGCGTCGGCACTTCTGACGGGTACCTTACCTGCGTGCTTTGCCTTGCCGTGAATACGCTGAATTGAGGGCAGAAGCTTCTGATAAAACTTTTCGTAGCAGTCAGAGCAGCCTACACTGCCGCTTTTGATGATGTCGTCAAAGCAGCAGCCGCATTTTTCGCAGCGGTCAAGTCTGCTTTCTCCGATGGCAAAGGCACTGTCGCCGAAAAATCCTGAGAAAATATCGGGAAGATTGAGTGAGAAGTCGTCAAAGAAGCTGCCCACTCCGAGAGCCTGAGCACAGCTCTGACAAAGATGGCTTTCCGTAGCCTCGCCGTTTATAACCCTTTTGATGTGGGTTGTGGCGTCCTTTTTCTTACAGTTCTGACATAACATTGATGTTACCTCCTTTTACTTTTACAAAAACATATATATGTGGAATTATCTTGAATTTTCCAGAGCGAGAAGCATCTGCTTAAAAATGGATGCTCTTATAACGTCTCTGAAATCGGTGGGAAGGGGTCTGAAGTGATTTTCAGCCGTTGCGGCAATAATGAGTGCCGCCTCCTTTTCTGTTATAAGGTCGTGGTAAATGAGGTTGAGCAGATGATTTTTAACCGCCGCTTCACTTATTGCATCTCCTGCAGAGGCTATTACCTTCATAAGAAGGGTGTTGCGGTCGGAGCAGACTCTTACTATTCTTATACATCCTCCGCCGCCTCGCTTGCTTTCAACAATGAAGCCTCTTTCGGGGGTGAAGCGTGAGGAGAGCACGTAGTTTATCTGGCTCGGTACACAGCCTAAATCCTGTGCGAGTATATTGCGCTGAATCTCAATCTCATCCTTTTCCTCAAGCATTTCGGTTATCATGCGGGCAATAGCGTTTGATAAGTTCAAGACCTCACTTCCTTTCTGTTTTGACTTTGACTTTCTTTGACCTTGATTTAATTATATTCATTTCCTCGGGTATTTCAAAGGTCAAAAAAGGTCAAAATGGTTTTGCTGACGGTCGATTTTTGAATTTAGCTCACGGTTTCTTCGTTTTTCTCCGATTTACGGGGAATTTCAATATTATCAAATCTGTCGGTATGCTCCTGACTTTTTGACCTTTCATCAAAGGGAGGTAAGGTCTCGCAGGCAAGCTCACGTCCGTGGTCGGATGATTTATCAAAGGGTTGCACGGTATTACCTCCTTAATCCTTCAAGGTTAATTCTGCCCTGTTTCTGATTAGTGTATACAAAATCAGTAACACACTTTCACCTTTGACGTATAATGATGATGAAAGAGGAAAGGAGGTAAGACAATGGCTTGTAACAACGGTTTATTCGGCGGTAACTGCTGCTCATGGATCATCATCCTTTTAATCTTATCCATGTGCTGTGGCGGTGAAGGCGGCCTTTTCGGCGGTAACGGTTGCGGTTGCAGCAACAACTGCGGCTGCTAAAACAAAAAAAGCTCCCTGCGGGGAGCTTTTTTAATGCGCAATTCGGAATGCGCAATGCGCAATGACGTCCTTCGGTGCGCTGACCGTGAGGGTGTCCCCGCCGGATATATTTTGCGGCGGGCTCTCGGGGCTCGTCCGTCACTTCGTGACACCTTCTCTGCAAGAGAAGGCTCTATTCTTACGTTTGAGGTCTTTCCAACCTATAGAGAACATAAAGAAAAGCCCTCTCCTGAGAGAGGGCGGCTGAGTGAAGCGAGGTCGGGTGAGTGAATCACAATGCGCAATTTATGACACAGTAAATTCATTCAGATTACATACTTATCAATAAATGCACCGAGTCTGTCGGTGTATTTTTCTTTGCCCACCTTATAGCTCTGGGCGTGGTCGGCATCAGCGATAACAAGAAGCTCCTTGTCCTTACTGCCGCAGGCCTCATAAAGCTCATAAACCATAAAGCAGGGCACAAGTCCGTCGGTCTCGCCGTGGATGAAAAGCATGGGGATTTCTGCATTTTTCACCGAAATTACGGGCTTGATGTTATTAAGGTCAAAGCCTAAGCGGCGTCTGTTGATTTTAATCCACGACTGTACTATTGAGTCAGCGGCGGGAATTTTCATCTGTCTGAGACGGTATGCAAAAAATTCGGGTCCGTCGGTAAAGCCGCAGTCGGCAACGGTTGCACGTACGTTTGTCGGAAGAAGACCGCTGCCGGTCATCATCATAACCGTGGCAGAGCCCATTGAAACACCGTGAAGAATAATCTTTATATCGCTTCCGAAATTAGCGTTCATATAGTCGAGCCATTTCAGGCAATCCTTTGTTTCGTTGTGACCGAAGGTGCAGTAGTCGCCCTCGCTTTCACCCGAGGCAATATGGTCGACAATGAAAAGATTTATGCCGCGGCTCAGATAATACTGACCCACACCGCTGAATTCCTTTTTGCCGTAGCTTCTGTAGCCGTGGGCGGCAAAAACGTAAACGTTACTTTCTTCTTTAGCTCTGAGCAGGTAGCCGACGAGTCTTTCACCTCTGTCGGAAACAATGAAATGTCTTTCATATCCGTATTCCTCAACCCACCTGAGATTGTTCTGCAGATAGTCACCGAGATGGGTCTGGTCGCATTTAACAACGTTTTTTGTAACGCTTTCGGGGGGCACGCAGCCTCTTTTAAAAAGCAGGTCGCCCGCATAAGAGAGGGCGGCGTAGCCCATTGCGGCAGAAATAGCACCGACGGCGGCTAAAGCCTTGAGAGAATTCTTCATATTTACCACACTCCATAATATTTTTAATTATTTTATCATACGGAGAAATAAAAATCAACAAAAAAAGACGTTGCATCACGAGGATACAACGTCTGATGCTACAGTCTTAAGCGGCTGTGGTTTCAACGGGTATAAATTCCTTATCGGTTTCGTTCATTGCATCGTCAAATCTGAGGAAGCTCTTGAGAAGACGCTTGAGAGCCTCGAGACCTGTAAGGATGTATCTGATGAACTGAGGATGGTTATCGTCCTTTTCCTCGAAAACCGCATAGAGAGTAACGATACCGTCAACCTCGATTGTGTCGCCGGGATAATAGTACTCGCCTGTTTCGGCATGCTGCCAGCAAACAAATTCGTAATCAACCGAAAGGGGAGTGTCGGTTGTAACCTTTGCCGTGGTGGGTGCCTTGAAGGTGATTGTGGGCATGGGTGAGTACATAAGCTTTACGGTTGTGAGAACCTGAAGCTCGTAGTGGATGCCGTACTGCATCTCATCAATGATTTCATCCTCTTTTGTCACTCCGATATAGTCCTCAACAACGTCGCCGACAATATTTCCGCCTGCGGCATAGCCGGGAACAGCAAGACATGATGCAAGGCAGAGTGCTGAAAGAATAATTGCAATTAACTTTTTCATAATATTACCTCCTTTAATGGATAATTAATTATACATCAGGAAAAACCGTAAAATATTTCCAAATTGGAAACAAAGTTAAAAATATTAGTAAAAGAAGAGGTAAAAATAATGTAATATTCAAAAAAATATTTACTTTTCTTCGAAAAAAATATAGTATATAATAAGATTTGAAGGAAGGGGGGAGACGGACGTGAATATCCTGCCGATGAGTGACGGGCATATAAGTGCCGTTGCACAGCTCGAAAGAGAATGCTTTTCCGAGCCCTGGAGTGAAGAGGGTCTGCGTGCGGAGCTGACAAAGGACGAGGCGAGGTTTTTCGTATGCGAATGTGACGGTGAGGCTGCGGGCTATATGGGTATGCACGTTATCCTCGATGAATGCTACATCACAAACGTGGCGGTATTTCCCGCCTTCCGTAGAAAAGGTATAGGTGAGGCTCTTGTGAGCCATTGTATAAAAAAAGCAGCTGACGAGGGCTGTGCCTTTATCTCACTTGAGGTCAGGGTCAGTAATGCTTCAGCCATTGCCCTTTATGAAAAAACGGGCTTTGCTTCCGTGGGCGAAAGAAAAAATTTCTATTCCCGACCGACGGAAAACGCACTTATTATGACGAAGGAATTAAGGTGATATAAATGAAAATTTTAGCTATAGAATCCTCCTGCGACGAAACTGCGGCAAGCGTTGTTGAGGACGGCAGAAGGGTGCTTTCAAGCGTTGTTGCATCTCAGGTTGAGGAGCATAAGATTTACGGCGGTGTTGTACCCGAGATAGCATCAAGACGTCATGCTGAGGCTATAAGCTCCGTTGTCAGCAAGGCGCTTTCAGACTGTGAAATGAGCCTTTCGGATGTGGATGCAATCGCAGTTACCTATGCTCCCGGTCTTATCGGAGCTCTTCTTGTAGGTGTCAATTATGCCAAGGGACTTGCATATTCTGCAGGGCTTCCTCTTGTTCCCGTCCATCATCTCAGGTCACACATTGCGGCAAATTACATAACCCATCAGGAGCTGAAGCCTCCCTTTATGTGTCTTGTCGTCAGCGGCGGCAACACGGCAATTATCGAGGTCAGGGATTATACCGACTTTAAGATTATCGGCAGAACCCGTGACGATGCGGCAGGCGAGGCTCTCGATAAGGCGGCAAGAACGATGGGTATACCTTACCCCGGCGGACTGAATATGGACAGACTCGCCAAGGACGGAGACTGTACCGCTTATAAATTTCCCACGCCGAAGGTTGAGAATTGTCCTTACGATTTTTCCTTCTCGGGACTCAAGACCTCGGTTATAAACACAATCCACAATGCCGAACAGAAGGGCGTAGAAATCAACAAGGCTGACCTCGGAGCCTCCTTCCAGAAGGCGGTATCGGGCTGTCTTTGCAAAAACACCCTCAGGGCGATGGAGGACTGCGGATATAAAACCCTTGTTGTTGCGGGCGGTGTTTCGGCGAACTCCGTTCTGAGAAAGGACCTTACCGATATGTGTAAGAGCAAAAATTATAAGCTCTATCTTCCCGAGCTTTCTCTTTGCGGAGACAATGCGGCAATGGTCGGTGCACAGGGCTATTATGAATACCTCAGCGGAAACATTGCAGGTCTTGAGCTTAATGCCTTTGCGGGCAAGAGCATAGATGAATAAAAAAAGCGTCCTTCGGGGCGCTTTTTCAATGCGCAATTCGGAATGCGCAATGCGCAAAAACGCCCTTTGGTCGTCCAATGGCGTAGCCAATTCATGCGTAGCAATTCATGATGAAATCAATTCATGCCGAAGGCAATTCATTCTTGCCCACCCTGAAAGGGAGGTAGGATATAGAGGTTAAAAAGATAGACCCTCCCGTCATCCTGCGGATGCCACTCTCTCTCAAGAGTGGTCATTTGACACCTCTCAAGCAGAACAAAAAAGGCGGGATAACAATCCCGCCGAATATTATATCTTTTTATAGGTCTCAACCCACGCCTTAACCTTAGCCTCATCGTATTCCTCGGGCATATTGTTCATAACCGCAGGAAGATGAACGAGAGTCCTGAAGTTTCTGATGATATCGGGTGTGAGCTTAAGAATAGGTCCTGCCTTTGAGATGATGCGGAAAATCTGCTCAGTCGGGATGTTTATATCACCGCTGCCGCAGGCAAGAAGCTCTGCGGTAAGAATATCCGCCTCAAGGAAATAGTCAATGAGAGCTCCGTCAACAAAGGTGAAGAAATCCTTGAGCTTACATACGAGCATGTAATCCTTTGCGAGGGTCGTGAAGTATCTGTACTGATATTTCCACAGAGATTTTTTGTCGGTTTTACCGCTTTCGATGATTGTATCTGCGAGAATCTTACCCGCCTTCATGCTAAGCACTATACCGCTGCCGTTAAGAGGAATGGTCATAGCCGCACTGTCACCGACAGCCGCATAGCCCTCTGCAACTATCATAGGAAGCATCTTTGCAATGGGGATATCTCTTACAACTCCGCCACGGACAATTTCATCGCTGATAAAGGGATAATCCTTTTTATAGCTTTTGACGGCGGCGTCGATTTCGTCCTGTGTAAGCTCACCTGCGGCACCGAATTTGCCTAAAAGAATGTCGGTGTAATCCTCCTCAAAGATAGTCCAGTCAAGACCGGGTCTGTTCATATGGAAAAGGTCCATAATATATGAGGGCTCGATGTGTACCGGCTCGCTGTTTTTATAATAGGCTCTGTAAACGTGAAAGATATCCTTCTTTTCGATTTCTCTCTGAATTTCGCAGTAGGCGGGAAGCTTACGTCTTACAACCGAATACATACCCGCCGCATCAATAACGAGGTCGGCATATACTTTTTCCTCTTCACCGTCCTTTGTGATTTTAAGGCCGGTGATTTTTCTGTTGTCGAAAAGCACACCTGAAATCTCTGTGCCGAAAAGGAATTTTACACCTGCCTCATCGCAAAGGGAAAGGATGTAGCGGTAAAGCTCCTTTCTGTCCATAACCCTTGCATCGTCCTTGTATTCAACCTCAATTTTGACGTTGCCCTTGGGGTTTCTGAAGGCCTGATGAGCGCCGTGACGGTATAAGCTTTCGTCGGGCTCGGGAATACCTGCACCGCTGAAGGCTGTCATATCAAGATAGTCGTGCCAGTCGTGACCGAGACGGTCTCTTTTGTTTCTTTCGTAAACGGTTACGTCATAGCCTGCTTTTGCAAGATGGTATGAGGCGATAAGTCCGCCGTGACCCGCACCTGCTACAATAATTTTCTTCATACTGCTTCTCCTTTAGCTGAATTTATATACCTTATCCTTTTCTGCGGTGAAGCTTGTTACGCCGTTCTCAAAGGTGGCTTCGATTTCCTTTTCACCGTCATAGACGATGATTGCCTTGCCGTCATAGCTGAGTCTGCATTCACCGCCGCAAAGAGCCTTGACCGTGCCCTCCTTGAGCTTGCCGTTATCCCATTTCATTGAAAGCTCGAAATTACCTCTTGCCTTGAGACCTGAGATTTCACCCTCCTTCCAGGAATCGGGAAGAGCGGGGAGGATTGCAATATAGTCCTTATGGCTCTGAAGGAGCATTTCGCACACACCCGCAACGTAACCGAAGTTGCCGTCAATCTGGAAGGGAGGATGGGTGCCGAAAAGGTTTTTGAGAATAGTCTTTTTGATGATGTTGGTGATAATCTGATCACATTCGTTGCCTCTGCCGAGTCTTGCATAGGAAAGAAGTCTTACTGCAAGACCCCATCCGGTGCTCTTCTTGCCTCTGTCCTCAAGGGAGGTGAGAGCTGCATTGTAATGCTCCTTGTTATCTGTATCAATCTGTCTGAAGGGGTAGAGGGTGAGAAGGTGTGAAAGGTGGCGGTGCTTCATCTGTACGCTGTGGCTGTACTTACCTCTGAAGCGGAAGGAATCCTCCTCATACCATTCCTTTATCTGTCCCCATTTGCCGATGTTGACGGGCTTAAGACGTGTAATCTGCTCTCTTACGGTGTCGGCGAGCTCTGAGTTCACACAGTCGCCGAAGCCCTTTTCCTTAAGCACCTCACAGGCCCTGAGATAATCCTCGTAAAGATTGTATACAATGGACTGGTCGTAGGTGTTGCCTGCACTTACGGGGCCGTGCTCGGGTGAATAGCCGGGTGAAGCGACAAGCCTGCCGCTCTTTGTATCCTCGCAAAGAAGCTGAGTCCACATAAGCACACATTCCTCCATTGTGGGGAAGATGCTGTCTCTGAGCATATTAACGTCGAGGGTGTAGAGATAGTAGTCGAATATATTCTGCATAGCCCATGCACCGTTGGTGGGTGCCCAGCCCCATCTCCAGCTGCTGCCGGGGCCTACAAAGCCGAGGGGACTTACCATTGTATGTATCATCCAGCCCGTAGCCTTTTCGGGGTCGCCGTCACCTATGCCGAGCATTTTGTGGGCGATGATTCTGCCGGGCTTTACGAGACTGTTTACAAATTCGATGAAGGGAACAGCCATATCGGCAAGGTTAGCCGTATAAGCCGCCCAGTAATTCATCTGAACGTTGATGTTGAAGTGGTAGTCACAGCACCAGGGAGGATTATTCTTTGCATTCCATATACCCTGCAGATTGGCAGGGAGAGAGCCCTCTCTTGAGGATGCGATAAGAAGATATCTGCCGTACTGGAACAGAAGAGTGAGAAGGTTTCTCTTATACTCCTGCTTTTTGCAGAAGCGGTCAAGCATATAGCTTGTGGGGTAAACGTATTCCTGCTCACCGAGAGAGAAGCTTACACGCTTATAAATGGGCTGATAATCCTCAAGATGTCTTCTGTAAAGCTCGGCGAAGGTGAATTCACTTGCCTTCTCGACGGCATCGGTTGCTTTTTCGAGAGGGTTGCTTCCGTCACAGTAGTCGGGGAAGCGGTTTACGTAATCCGTTGCAAGGCTCATAACGAAAACTGCGCTTTTTGTGTCCTTTACCGAAATTCTGCCGTCATCTGTTGCGGTTACCTCACCGCCGTCGGTGATGATTTTAAGACAGCAGCCGTATTTCATACTGTTTTTATCCTTGCCCTCTTTTGCGCCGAGACCGTCGTTGGCGGTAACGTTGCCCTCAAGGTAAATCATATTGCCTTCGGCGCGGGGAGTGCCCTTCTGCTCTGAAACGATGTAAGCGTCAAAGCTGATGAGGGGAGCGTCAGCCTCCTCGTCCTTTGAGGCACTTTCGATTCTGCCCACAAAAACGTTGTCGGGGTATGAGACGAAGTAGTGTCTTGTATAGCTGTTTTTTTCAATATGATAGGTGACCATTGCCGATGCGGTATCAAGGTCAAGGTCACGCAGATACTTATCGGTTTCACCCTTATGGTCAAGCTGAATGTAAAGGTTGCAGAAGCTCTGATAAGCACCGAAGCCTGTCATATCACCCTGAAGCCTTGTCATTTCAGACGTTGCCTTTGCGGTTTCGCCCTTATCAAGAAGAGCCTGTATTTCTCTGAAGGCCTTACCCTTGTCGCCCTCGGCAATACCGCCGTTGAAGCCCTCAACGTCCCTGCCGCCTGACCAGAGAGTTTTTTCGTTGAAATGGATAAGCTCGCACTGCTTGCCGCCGAAAACCTTGGCGCCGATTCTGCCGTTACCTAAGGGCAGAGCCTCGTTTTCCCAGCCGAGATAGCTCATGTGAGCGGGGTCCTTATAGCATAAAAACATAATTTACACTCCTAAATATATTATAACCTGTTTATTATAGCTTTTTTTGATAATAAATGTCAACAAAAAACGCCTTCAACAGCGCATATTTTCCGTCGTAAAGTAAAAAGAGAAAAATATGAACAAAAAAATTGATTTTTTATATCAGTTATGGTATTATACATTATGTATACTTATGTTCATTCGGCGAAAGGATTTTTTTATGCAGTGCAATTACCTTGTGACAGTTCTCACTACACAGACAATGGACGGTGAAACGGATAAAATAGAAATGACAACTCACGCCAATCTCAGCCTTGATGCAAGCAGCTACATTCTCAGCTATACTGAGCAGAGTGAAGAGGAGGGTGAGATTTTTACCGAGATAAGGGTAGAGAATGACAGACTTATAACCGTCAGAAGAGAGGCCTCGGTCAATTCCTGCTACACTATTGAGGAGGGTGTAAGACATCTGTCTCACCACGTTGCTCCCTTCGGCTCCTTCAGCGTGGGTATCAGCACAAAAAGTGTGGAATCCCGTATGAGTGAGCAGGGCGGCACACTCTGCTTCAGCTATCTGACCGATATTTCAGGTCAGGCTGCGGGTGAAATTGAATTTAAAATCACAGTAACAAAAAAGCAGTAATCAGATGCACGTCCGCCGTGCAATAACCGTATATATTCAGAAAAGAGGATAAAAAATGTCAGTAACAGTCAACAAAGCACAGAATCAGATAAGAACAGTAATTGCTGCCGCAATAGAAAAGGCAAAGGCTCAGGGCCTTCTTCCCGAGGCTGATGCGGCGGAGTTTTCAGTTGAGGTGCCCGCAGACAGACAGAACGGCGACTATTCAACAAATGCCGCTATGGTAAATGCAAGAGCCTTCCGTCTTCCCCCGAGAAAGATTGCAGAGGCAATCGTGGAAAATACCGACCTTGAGGATACCTATTTTGAAAAGGTTGAAATTGCAGGTCCCGGCTTCATAAACTTCTTCCTTTGCGATATCTACTATGCCGACGTGCTTTTTGAAATCAGAGATGCAGGCGACAGCTACGGAAGATGCGATTACGGCAAGGGAAAGAAAATCAACGTTGAATTCGTTTCCGCAAACCCCACAGGTCCCATGCATATGGGTAATGCAAGAGGCGGCGCTCTCGGTGACTGTCTTGCAGCGGTGCTCGACTATGCAGGCTACGAGGTTTCAAGAGAATTCTACGTTAACGATGCAGGTAATCAGATTGATAAATTTGCACTTTCACTTGATATAAGATATCAGCAGCTTTTAGGTGTTGATATTGAGCTTCCCGAGGACAGCTACCACGGTGAGGATATAAAGGAAAGAGCCGCAGAGTTTATTGAAGAATACGGCAACAGCTTCCTTGATAAGAGCGAAGCAGAAAGAAGAAAGGCTCTCGTTGAGTTCGCACTCCCCAGAAACCTTGAGAATATGAGAAATGCTATGGCAAAGTACCGTATCGATTATGATTTATGGTTCAGCGAGCTTACCCTTCACAACGGCGGCGAGCTTAAGGAAACAATCGACATTCTCACAAAGGGCGGTCACACCTACGAAAAGGACGGCGCTCTCTGGTATAAGAATAAGGATATACAGACCGAGATGCTCTTAGCTCAGGGCAAGACTCAGGATTATATCGACAAGCTCGAATTAAAGGACGACGTTCTTATCAGAGCAAACGGCAACCCCACCTATTTTGCCGCCGATATCGCTTATCACAGAAACAAGCTCGAAAAGAGAGGCTTTGATAAGGCTATCGACGTATGGGGCGCAGACCATCACGGTCACGTTGCAAGAATGAAGGGTGCTATGAAGGCTGTAGGCATTGACCCCGACAGACTTGATATTCTTCTTATGCAGTTTGTACGTCTCGTACGTGACGGCGAGGTTGTAAGAATGAGCAAGAGAACAGGTAAGGCAATCACTCTTGTCGACCTTCTCAACGAGGTGCCCATCGATGCAGTACGCTTCCTTTTCAATATGAGAGAGCCGGGCTCACTTATGGACTTTGACCTTGACCTTGCAGTTGAGCAGAGCTCACAGAATCCCGTATATTACTGTCAGTATGCACACGCAAGAATCTGCAGTATTATTTCAAAGCTTGAGGCAGATGGCAAAACCGCCCGTGACTGCACAGCCGAAGAGCTTATGCTCCTTACCGCAACCGAGGAAAGAGAGCTTATCCGCTTCCTTTCAACCCTCGGCGACGTTATCATCAATGCGGCAAAGAACTACGACCCCGCAAAGGTTACTCACTATGCTATCGACCTTGCAACCTGCTTCCACAAGTTCTATAACAACTGCCGTGTAGGCGTTGAGGATGAAAGCCTTATGCAGGCAAGAATTTTCCTTTGCCTTCGTGTCAGAGACACAATGAAGAGTATTCTCAATATGCTCAGAGTTGATGCTCCCGAAAGAATGTAAGATATTTCTTAAAAAAGCGTAAATAATAATTAAGTAGGTTTAAGCTTCACACCATATAATTATAAAAAAGAACAAAAAGGAGAAACGATTATGAATAAAGAGAAAATTCTTGTTGTTGACGACGATACCAGCATATGCGAGCTTCTCAGAGTATATCTTGAAAAGGAGGACTATCAGGTTGTTATTGCCAACGACGGTATGAGTGCCGTTGCTGCCTTCAAGGAAGAGAATCCCGGCCTTGTGCTTCTCGATATTATGCTTCCCAAGCTTGACGGCTGGCAGGTCTGCAGAGAAATCAGAAAGTTTTCCGAAACTCCCATTATTATGCTTACTGCAAAGGGTGAGGTGTTCGACAGAGTTCTCGGCCTTGAATTAGGTGCCGACGACTACGTTGTAAAGCCCTTTGAAACAAAGGAAATCGTTGCAAGAATCAAGGCTGTTTTACGCCGCAGCTCTTCAAGCGTTGCAGAGGAGCTCAAGGAGGTTCACTACGATAAGCTTTCCATCAACCTTACAAATTATGAGCTTCGTGTAAACGGCGTTCAGGTTGACACACCCCCGAAAGAAATGGAGCTCATCTTCCACCTTGCAAAGAATGCCAACAGAGTATTCACAAGAGACCAGCTTCTTGACGAGGTTTGGGGCTACGACTATTACGGAGACAGCAGAACCGTTGACGTTCACGTAAAGCGTCTTCGTGAAAAGCTTACGGGCGTTTCCGATAAGTGGGAGCTTCGTACCGTATGGGGCGTAGGCTACAAGTTCGAAACAAAGGAATAAAAAGAGTCTGCCCTGTGCAGAACAGTAACAGGTGTTTTTATAACGAAAACACCTGTTAGGCATTTAATCGGATACACGGGTGCATGAAGGCAGACCGTAGGAAATCCGCATTCAGAAGGCTATTACATTCGCCAACTTAATTATGAAAGACAGATTATTATGAAAAAGAAAATCCGTAAAAAAAGAAAAGGCAGTCTTTTCAGAAAATATTTCGGTGTTTCTGCATTGGTTGTGCTCGTCGGCTTTATCCTTATCGGCTTTACCATGCTGCTTTTCAATGCGGCACAGTGGTGGCAGGATAAAACCGAGGCTCTTTCCAGAAACGCCAACAACATAGCGGTCAACTATCTTGAGCTTGATCTTGCCGCTGACCTGACAGATGAGGAAAAGGACGCCCTTCTTGAGGGTATGCTCAGTATAACCCACAGAGCTACGCTTTCAGAGTATTATATTACAAGCCCCGACGGCCGTGTGATTTACTGCAGCGACAGTAAAAACGGAAAAGCCGACACCTGCTCCGAGCACAAGGGTATGAAGGTTTCGGCTGATCATATAAGCAGGGCTCTTGACGGCGGCTTTACCGACTATATCACCGAGGACGAGTTCGGTATGGGCAACTTTGTTGTCGGCGTTGCCGTTGTCTCCGGCAGTAAGACTGTGGGACTTGTCTTTGCCGTTGAGGATGCGGTTACAGGCTTTCTTCCCTACGTATCGGGTATAGCGAAGGCTATTTTCTATACTATTCTTTTTGCCCTTGCGGTTGTATCAATTATGATATTCTTCATCACCCGAGGTATCACAAAGCCTCTTGAAGAAATGCAGGAGGTTACCGTACACTACGCCAAGGGTGAATTTGAGCACAAGGCAAACGAGAATTACCGAGGCGGCGACTTCGCCGATTTTGCAAGGGCGCTCAATAAGATGGGCAGCGAGCTTGCCGTTACCGAGGAATCGAGAAAAAGCTTCGTTGCCAACGTTTCCCACGAGTTAAAAACACCTATGACCTCAATAGTAGGCTTTGTTGACGGTATCCTTGACGGTACCATACCTCCCGAGGAGGAAAAGAAATATCTGTCAATCGTTTCAAACGAGGCAAAGAGGCTTTCGAGAATGGTTGTTTCAATGCTCAACCTTTCAAAAATCGAGGCGGGTGAAATAAAGCTTACTCCCAAGGTATACGACGTATCCTCACAGATTTTTGAAACCCTTCTCAATTTTGAAAAGAGAATTGATGAAAAGCGCATTACAATAGAAGGCTTTGAGGAAATGGGAAGCGTAAAGCTCAGCGGTGACAGAGACCTTATTCAGCAGGTTATTTACAACCTTCTTGACAATGCGGTCAAATTTACCCCTGAAAACGGTACGATAAAACTCTATGCCTCAAACGACGGTGAAAAGACAACGGTCAGAATCCGCAACTCCGGTGCAGGCATAAAGCAGGAGGAAATCTCACGTGTCTTTGAACGCTTTTATAAGGTGGATAAATCCCGCTCCTTTGACACAAAGGGCGTCGGACTCGGCCTTTATATCGTCAAAACCATTATAAATATGCACGACGGTGATATTAATGCAACCAGTAAAAAGGACGAATACACCGAGTTTATGTTTGAAATCCCGTTTTTGAACGATATTTAAGTTTTTTTAAAGTATTGCCAATATTCTTTATTTACAGTTTATAAATCAAGGAGCAAACTACTATGAACGAAAATAATTTCAATGAATATCCGGAAAACTCCGACGGTAAGGCAGACGGCTTTGCACCTGAGGTAAGGGACGGCTTTTCCGATAACGTGACCGCACCCGACGGTGAAGGCAGATATGCTGATGCTGAAAATTATAGGGCTGAAGATGTAAAAAAGGAGACAGAGACTCCTACTCCGACGGCAACCTATAATCCTTACGTTGCTTCATCCGCTTCAGGCGGCTATTATTACTCCCGTAATTCCTATCAGCCTCCCTACGGTGCCGCTCCTCAGCAGACACCCTCGGTCCCTTCACCCGCTGAGCCTGCTCCTTCAGGCAAAAAGGGCGGAAACGTGCTTATGTGGGTTCTTATTGCAATATGCATCGTTGTTGCAGGTACGGGTCTTGCAATCGGCTTTATGAACTACGATACCGTTGCACCCGATACAAACACAACCGGTGAAACCACTGCTGCTGCAGGCAGTCAGAATCAGGACAACTCTGAAAACGGCGGTAAGGTTGACGGAAGTGTGGGTGTTTCAACAACCAATCCCGATAAGAGCGTGCCTAACTCAATTTACGTTGCCGATAAGGTAAGACCCAGCGTGGTCGGCGTTATGACCTATATGAACGGTAAGCTTTACGGTGAGGGCTCAGGTGTGCTTATGAGCGAAAAGGACGGCTGGACCTACGTAGTAACCTGTGCTCACGTTATAAGCGACAGAGGCGTTGAATTTGCTGTACTTCTTCTCGACGGAACAACAATTTCTGCAGAGCTTGTAGCCTATGACGAAAGAACCGACATCGGCGTTGTCAAGGTCAACAAGACGGGTCTTCCCCTTGCGGAATTCGGTGACTCAACCACACTTAAGGTCGGTGAACCCATATATGCAATCGGTAACCCCGGCGGCTCAGAATACTTCGGCTCAATCACCGACGGTATTGTTTCGGCTATCGACCGCTCCGTAACCTCAAAATATACAATGACCTGCATTCAGCACAATGCGGCCATCAACCCCGGTAACTCGGGCGGTGCGCTTGTAAACTCAGCAGGTCAGATAATCGGTATAAACTCATCAAAAATTGCAAGCACGGAATTTGAAGGTATGGGCTTTGCAGTTCCCACCTCAATCGCAATCCCCGTTGTTGATGCTCTTATCAATCACGGCTACGTGCCCAACAGACCCAAGCTCGGTATTGAATATGCACCCGTAAGCGAATATCAGCTTTACAGCCTCATCGTTTCAATCAAGGGTCTTCCTCAGGGCTCACTTGTCATTGCAGGCATTGCCGAGGACAGCAGTCTTAAGGGTACAGACGTGCAGGAGGGTGACCTTATCACCGCCGTAAACGGTAAAAAGATGGATAATTCAAGTGTTCTTCTTGACCTTATCGAAACAGGAGCAGTCGGTGATACCCTCACTCTTACAATCTGCCGTATTGAAAGCCGCACCTATAAGGTAACCGAATTTGACGTTACCATCACTCTCGTTGAGGATAGGGGCTCTGTGCCCTCAGATGACGAGGAGACAACGTCTCAGCCGGGCTTCTTTGACGATTACTTCGGCTGGTAATCACATAAGACAGAACAGAAGCAACGCTTCTTCAAGTCTTGCGTAGTTATAATATAAGCTCTGAGCGGGCAGGGGAGAACATCCCTTGTCCGCTTTTAACGTAAAGGCGGGCTTATGTAAGCTTTCGCTGAACCATCGGGAAAGTCCCTCGTTGTTATGGGAATCTCTGTAGGTGCAGCCGCAGGAATCGGCAAGAATTTTTGCCATCATAACGCTCTGGGGTCTGTTGCCGTGGCGTAAAAGAAGCCTGTCGCCACACTCAAGAGAAAGACAGCTGCGGAAATCTCTGCTTTTGCAAAGCCGTGAGAGAGTTTTTGTCTCCGCTTCGCTTATTCTGTGCTGACCTGCGATGCTTCTTTCGTAAGCCTCGGCGGCAAAGAAGTTCTTTTTCAGGTCAACACCCATTGCATTTCCGTCGGTAAAGCCTGACTCGGCGGCACGCAATGCGGCATAATGCCTTAAGGATTTTGCACCCTCAAAGCCCTTGATATGTATTTCACAGCCGTCAGGGTTGACGCATGGTATAAGGGTAACACCAAGCTGTGATAAGGCTCTTTTCACGTCAACGCCCCAGAGCTGTCTTGCGTATTTCACACATCGGCAAAGGCTTTCGGTAAATAGTAAAAGCATATTTACCGTCATAATTTCGCTGCCGCAAAAGCCGCCTGCAATCAGCACCGCATTTTTACGGTTGCCCAGAGAAAGGGAAAAAATACCCCGTCCCACCGCAGTTCTGCCCTGAATTTCTGCATTTAAAAAGGGAAAATCTCTGATAAGCTCTTCTATATAGAATAAATATGTGTTATAATCTGTCGGTACGGGCTTTATAATACTGTTCATTTTTATCACCTTGTAATATATATAAGGCTGAAAAATAAAATATACCCGGGAGGTACCTTCCATGACTGAAAAAACCTTAAACAGAAAAGATATTTTTGACGGCAAAATCATAAACGTCCACGTTGACGACGTTGAGCTCGAGGACGGAACAACCTCATTCCGTGAAATTGTAGAGCATAGCGGTGGAGTATGTGTTGCCGCCCTTGATGAAAATAAGGAGCTTTTCTTTGTCAGACAGTTCCGTTATCCCTTTAAAAGGGAGCTTATTGAGCTTCCTGCAGGCAAGCTTGAAAAGGGTGAGATTCCCCTTGAGGCAGGTCTGAGGGAATTAGAAGAGGAGTGCGGAGTAAGAGCTGACAGAGTTATTGATATGGGACAGATTTATCCCACCGTTGCATATTGCAGTGAAATCATATATCTTTTTGCCGCAACAGGGCTTCACCCTGTTATTCAGCATCTTGACGAGGGAGAATTTCTTTCTGTTGAAAAGATGCCTCTTGAGAAGGCTGCAAAAATGGTGCTTGACGGTGAGATCCGTGATGCGAAAACCGTTGCGCTTATTCTGAAGCTTGATAAAATGGTGAGGGAAGGGCTTTTTTAATGCGCAATGCGCAATGGCGCCGTTTGGGCGTCCAATGGCGTAGCCAATTCATGCGTAGCAATTCATGATGAAATCAATTCATGCCGTAAGGCAATTCATTCTTGCCCTCCTTGAAAGGGAGGGTGGCATCCGCAGGATGACGGGAGGGTCTATCTTTTTAACCTCTATATCCTACCTACCTTTTACTCGTCCTGCGCTCGTGCCGCTAGGGCATCGTCACTGAGGCGCCGCCGGTGGCGGATGAAGCGAGGCGAGGATGGCGCAGCGGCCAAAATCGCTCGGCGCTCCAAGCCGAAAGGCGATTTTGGGCACCGCAAGAGGGAATTCCTTTGTCCGGAGCGACAAAGGATGCAAAACGCTCTAGGGGGGGTTGGACACGGCTCGTCATTTTCAGAATATACTTGTAGTCCGCCTACATCAACAAGCCTCGGCAGCGCACTACAGTCTTCCTTTACCCGACAATCAGATGTGCGCAATATACTACCTTTCCGACAGGTTATACCCGCCCTGCGTCCGTTGATTCCGCAGCGGGGAAGGCTTTGTTTGATGTACTGCCTTACTTGATTGTGAGTAGAAATAATCAGAGACTGCTTTAAGAAAGGCTATACGTACATAAATACTCTACGTAAGCACTTTATAGGTAGAAAGCATAAGGTGAAGTATAAAGCAGAAGAAGAAGAAGTATAAACTGCAGAAGGTCGGAGGCATTTTCTGACGTAAACGAATCCGTAGCGGCTATTGACTGTCAGAATATACGGCAGATAAGAAGCAGACGAGATAATTAGACAAGTTTAACAACCTATATAAGAGGCACGGCGTAGCGGTCTCCTTGATAGAGTATATATGTAAAGCACCCCGTAAAACTCCCGATTATCTATAAAGCAGACGAGTAGAACTGTTCGCCCGCAAGCTTCGGATATCTTAATGGATAAATATATCTTTTTGCCTGATAAAACATAAACTCAACACCTCAGCGAAGGGGCTTCGGCTTTCCTTATCCAAAAGCGTGTTTTTGCTTTCTTTTGTCGGTTGTGACAAAAGAAAGAGCCCTAGCGGCTCGAGCGCATCCCGAGTGAAAGACACATCAAGCATAAAGGTGAAAAAGATAACTCCCCTCGTTCTGCAAACACCAAGCCTACCTTAAAAGGAGAGATGTCGGTGTAGCCGTCGGAGGGGTAGTCAAGCGGCTCGAGCGAAAAAGGGGCGGGAACAAGCTTACGGTTTGCACCCCCCGATTGTCGCAATTTCGCATTGCGCATTCCGAATTGCGCATTGAAAAAACTTAAGGAGATAAACAAATGAAAAGCTTTATTGTTGCCTCCGCTTCTCCCAGAAGACGTGAGCTTATGGAAAAGGCGGGCTATAAATTTGAAATAATTCCTTCCGATGCTCCGGAGGATATACCCGACGGACTTACCGTCGAGCAGGCGGTCTGTCTTCTTGCCGAAAGAAAGGCTCTTTCTGTCCTCAAAGAAAACCCCGATGCGGTTGTCCTCGGCTGTGATACGGTGGTGGCTCTTGACGGCAGAATTTTAGGCAAGCCCGAAAGCAGAGACGAGGCAAAAGAAATGCTCCGCTTCCTTTCGGGAAGAGAGCATACTGTGGTAACTGCGGTATGTATTGCCGACAAAGACAGAAAAGAGACCTTTGCTAACGTGACCGCAGTTGAGTTTTATGAGCTTTCTGAGGCGACTGTTGAAAGCTATGCTGCAAGTGGTGAAAGTGATGATAAAGCAGGAGCATACGGGATTCAGGGTCTCGGTGCAGCCCTCGTAAAGGGCATAAAAGGTGATTACTTTTCTGTTATGGGGCTGCCCGTTGCCCAATGTGTAAGAGTGCTCTCCGACTTCGGGGTAGAGGGATGTGTTAAATTTTAAGCTGTGCAGCCGGTTGGGTCACGGCTCCCTGAGCGGGCGTTTCACGCCCGCTTCTTTTGTTTCCCTCGGGGCAACAAAAGTGCCGTGCAATCCTGCGATTGCACGGCAAGGGAGCCGCCCTCCCCATTCATCCTTTTTTATTTTATTCTGAGCTTACGAAGAAGTATTTTTGTTTCATCATCAACCCTGAAGCTCTCGCAGGCCTTGCTTATTGCCTTGTTATGCACCCAAGTGTCAAGACGGCCCTCGGTGAAAAAGGGAAGGGTGCTGTCCTTTTGCTTAGCCAGAGCCGTGGCAAAAAACCATGCGCACATCATATTGATATAGTATTCCTCACTTTTTACCGAGGCAACGATTTCCAAAATCTCCTCGGAAAAATTACTGTCGAGGTAAAAATCCATCAGACATTTGATTGCAAATCTCACAGTATAGGTGTGGCCGCTCAGAAGCCACTCCTTTATTTTTATCATCAGCTCACAGGGCTTTGCACCGAGAATTTTCGGGTTCATGCCGTCGCAGGTCGCCCAGTTGTCAACATAGGGAAGAAAGCATTCAAGCTCCTTTATGCAAAGGTCAAAATCCTTTATTTCTGCAATAATAAAGGCGTGAAGGTTGTTTTCCTCATAATAACGGTGAGGGAGCTCCTTCATAAATGCTTCTGCCTCGGCTTTGGTTGTTTTCTTCGATTTTTTGCGTAAAAACGGCACTCTGACGCCGATGATTTTTTCCTTGTCGACCGTCGGCATAAGCCTTGCATGAAAGTCACGGTAGGATAAATCCTGCAAGGAGAAAAGATACTCCGTTATGCTCATATTTCAATCTCCAGTCCGACGTGAAGCTGCTCAGCCTTATCGCCGAGAGCCTCCTTAAGAATGCGGAAGGCCTTGTCGCCGGTGCAGTGACCGGTACAGATTTTTTCTATGCCGGTGTCTTTTATTCTTTGAGCGAGAGCTCTTACCTCATTTTCCTTTGAACGGTAAAGATGAAAGCCTCCGATAAGTGCATATATTTTTTCATCGGGGAAGGCATCCTTTACCTCGTTGATGATATTGTCGGCTCCGCCGTGAGAGCAGCTGTTGAATATCACAAGACCCTTGTCGGTGCGAAGCACAAGGCTCTGCTCGTGGCTGAAGGAATCGTGGGTGAGTCTGCCATTTTCCGTGACGAGCATGCCTGCCCTTTTGCCGATGCTTTCGAGTCCCTCGGTGGAGTGGGGGAGAAGGTAAGCGTTTTCATAAAGCTCTGTTTTACCGCTGACGAATTTTATTCTGTCGGCGTTATTTTTAAGTATACCTTTTTTGATGCCTATATACTTTATAAAAATAAAGCGTCTTCCGAAGCATTTTTCCTTGCAGCTCTGCTGGAGGTAAAAATCAGCCTTACTGTTGATTCTGAAAAAATCCTTCATACCGTCTGAGTGGTCGTAATGAGCGTGAGAGAGTACGCCGTAATCTGCTTTTCCGATGTCGATGCCGAGCTTTTTTGCATTTTCTGCAAATTTGCCCGATGCGCCCGTGTCGAGCATTATATTTTTACCGTTATGGCTTATATAAACTGAAAGACCCCATTCACCGCAGCACTCACCGTGAGCAATGTTGTCTGTAAGTACGGTTGCCTTCATAATTATCATTCCTTTTCTTAAATAATAGCTGCACCTGAACTCCTGATTATTATAATTCTTCAAAGCCTTGTTTGTAAAGGGAATTTACGGCGAAAATCAGGTAAAAATAAAAAAAGAGTGTAAAATTTGTATATTACTATTGAGTAAAATAAATTTTTGCGGTATAATGATATATCTATAATTGTGTCATTATGTCCTCAGGCGAGGCTTTTCAGATGAGAAAGGAGAACAGATATGCTTTTTTCACAGGATATAGGAATAGATTTAGGTACGGCGAATACTCTTGTTTTCGTCAAGGGTAAGGGCATAGTAATACGTGAGCCCTCGGTTGTTGCAATCAACGTCAGCGCAAGACCTGCAAGGGTTGTTGCCGTAGGCACCGAGGCTAAGGAAATGATAGGCAGAACTCCCGGCTCGATTACGGCAATGCGCCCTCTTCGTGACGGTGTTATCGCGGACTTTGACATTACCTGCGAAATGCTCAAGAAGTTCATTCAGAAGGCAATGGGCGGCTCCTTCCTTACAAAGGCAAGGGTTGTTGTATGTATCCCCTCGGGTGTTACCGAGGTTGAAAGAAGAAACGTGCACGACGTTGCTATTGAGGCAGGTGCAAAGTACGTTTCACTTATTGAGGAGCCTATGGCTGCGGCTATCGGTGCAGGTCTGCCCGTAAGTGACGCTATAGGCAGTATGATAGTTGACATCGGCGGCGGTACTGCCGAGGTTGCGGTTATTTCTCTGGGCGACATTGTTACCTCACGCTCAATCAGAGTGGCAGGTGACTCCTTCGACAGTGCAATTTCACAGTATATCAAAAAGAAATACAACCTTCTCGTCGGTGACAGAACTGCCGAGGATATCAAGGTTAAGATCGGCTCTGCAAGAGAATACGAGGGCGAGGGCAAGATGGAAATCAAGGGCAGAAACCTTGTTGACGGTCTTCCCAAGAGCATTACCGTTACAAGTGAAGAGATAAGAGAGGCTCTTTCCGACTGTGTCAATCAGATTCTTGACGTTGTCAAGGCAACTCTCGAAAAGACTCCTCCCGAGCTTTCGGCTGATATTATGGAGCAGGGCATTACTCTCACAGGCGGCGGAGCACTTCTCAGAGGTCTTGACAGACTCATTTCAGAGGAGACGGGTATGCCCGTCAACGTTGCGGATAATCCTCTTGACTGTGTTGCCGACGGTACAGGTATCTATCTTGAGTCCGACGCTCTGGGCAACATCGGTAAGAAGATTTAAAATTTAAGTTGGTGAAATAAATGCTTCAGTTTTTAAAAAGCAGGAAATTCAGAATATTCTTCATAGTTATCTGTGCTCTTCTTACGGGTGCGGTTATAGCGGTTGCAACCCATTCCTCCGCTTCACCCGTGACAAGTGTATTCGGTACTGTTTTCAGTCCCTTCCAGAAGGCGGCGTCCTTTGTTGCCGATAAAATCGACTGGTTTGCGGATTCCTTTGAGAGTGCATCGGTTTACCGTCAGGAAATCGAGATGCTCAACAAAAAAATAGCCGAATACGAAAATCAGCTCGTGGATTATAACGAGATGGCACACAAGCTTGAAAGCTATGAAAAAATGCTCGGTGTCAAGGAGGAAAATCCCGATTTCGAGTTTGAAAGAGCATCGGTTATCGGTACGGACAGTGCAGATCTGTTTTCCTCTCTGATTCTTGATAAGGGCTCTAACGACGGCATTAGTGCGGGAGACCCTGTTATATATGATAAATACGTTGTAGGTGTTGTCAAAAAGGTGCACCCCTCATACTGTGTTGTTGAATCGATTCTCAACCCCGAGGTTAATATCAGCGCCCTTGACAGTAAGTCAAGAGAAACTGCCTACGTTACCACAACGGCTGAATATTCACAGAAGGGTCAGTGTATTCTCTCGGGTCTGAGCCGTACAACTGCGGTTACCCCCGGCAGCATTATCGTTACGTCGGGCATTGGCGGAACTTATCCGAAGGGACTTATTATCGGTACCGTAAGTGAGGTCAGCGAGAATAAATACGACCTTTCGGGCTATGCGGTTATCGAGCCCGGTGCACGAATCAAGGACCTTGAGGACGTTTTTGTAATAACGGACTTTGAGGGTCAGGGCGTGGAAGAAATTATTGAGTAAGAGCTTTTCCGTCAGCGTGGCTTCTGAGTAGTCAGTAGTCAGTAGTCAGTAGTCAGGGGCGGCTTCACCGCAGATTGACTTCAGACGGTGCGGGTGATTCTCTTACCTTCAGGCTCTGTCAATCATTCATTATTCATTATTCATTATTCATTCGGAAGCGTCAGCTTTCGCAGAAGGGACGGTGAGCAGATGAGATTTTCAGATAACAGAGACATTTACATAAGAAGAGCCCTGTTTTTGCTTCTTGTCGGGCTCACGGCAATTTTTCAGCACACCTCGGGTGCTCTTCCTGCTCTTTTCGGGGCGAAAGCGATGGTGCTTATACCTCTTACGGTGTGCATCGGTATGTACGAAAGAAGCATTTCGGGGCTTACCTTCGGCGTTATTGCAGGTGCTCTGTGGGACTTTGCCACGGTGAGAGGTGACGGCTTCTTTTCTGTTGCTCTTGCGACGGTCGGCTTCTTTTCGGGCTTTGCCGTTACCTGGTTTATCAGAAACAATATAATCAGCGCCCTCATTCTTTCCGCAGTCAGCGTTACGGCGGTCAATACGGCATATTGGTTTGTTTTTATATTTACGAGAGGCTACGAGGGTGCGGCAGAGCTGCTTACGGGCTTCTATCTTCCCTCGGCGCTTTATACCGTTGCTTTTACGTTCCTTTACTATTACCTTGCGGGGCTTATATTAAAGCTCACCTCAGCAGGCAAGAGCCGTAAAAGCTATTGATTTACATATTTTTACGAAAGGGGGGTGACCTCTGTGTCTTCAAAGCTCGGTAAAAAAAGAAATACGGTGGTCATCGCTGTTTTCTTTCTTGTTTTCTTTGCCTTTGCTTTCAATCTTTTCAGAATTCAGATTATTGATTCCCGTAAGGATTCGACGGCATCGGTATCAAAGGTTACCGTAACCGTTGATGCCATAAGAGGCGACATTCTTGACAGAAACGGCTATCCGCTCGTTACAAACAAGCAGGTCAACAAAATAGTTTTCAACTACGAAAGCTTCCCGAGGGATAACGAAAGCCGTAACAGAATTATTATCGGACTTATCCGTCTTTTCGACAAAAACAAGGTGGAGTGGAATGATAATCTGCCTATTGAAATTGTAAACGGTGCCGTTGCCTTTTCCGAGGACAGAGAAACGGAAATCGCCTATCTTAAAAGTGAGGCCTTTCTGCATCTTAATCACTACGCTTCGGTCGAGGACTGCTTCAATGCACTCAGCGACAGATACGGTCTTTCAGGCTTCTCTGTCAGCGATGCGAGAAAAATAGCCTCGGTTTACTATTCAATGGTCAAAAACGGCTTTAACACGGGCAGAAGCTATGAGTTTGCCTCTGACGTATCAAATGAGCTTGTTTCGGTCATTATGGAAAAAAGTGACGTTTTCCCCGGGGTAGAGCTTAAAATTTCCTCCGAAAGAGATTACCCCGACGGTACTGTAGCACCTCACGTGCTCGGTATGGTGGGTCCCATAAACGAGGGCGAATACGAAAGCTACAGGGAGCTCGGATATTCCATCAACGATAAGGTGGGAAAGAGCGGCATAGAGCTTACCATGGAGGATCAGCTGCGAGGCAAAAACGGAACAAAGGTAATTACCGTTGACTCAAAGGGCAACAAAACCGAGAATTATATAGTTGAGCCCGTAAACGGCAATACGGTTATAGTAACCCTCAGACACGATTTGCAGAAGGTGGCTCAGCAGGCACTTGCCGACGGTATTGCAGACCTTGAAACAAAAAGCACCAGAGGCTATCCTATGTCGGGTGCGGTTGTTGTTATGGATACAAGAAACAACGAGGTGCTCGCTATGGCATCATATCCGAGCTACGATAACTCCACCTATGCGGAAAATGCAACTGAGCTCAATAAGGACGAGGCAACACCCTTGTGGAACAGAGCTTTGCGAAGCACGTATATGCCCGGTTCGACCATCAAGCCTGCCGTTGCCATGGCAGGTCTTGAGGAGGGCGTTATCAACGCCGACACGGATATTACCTGTGCAGGTATATATAAGTATTACGAGGACTATCAGCCGGGCTGTATCGACACCCACGGCAGACAGGACGTTGTACATGCACTTTTCAACTCCTGCAACATATTCTTTTACGAAACCTCACGTCTTTTAGGAATAGATAAGCTTAACAGCTATTTCAAAATGTTCGGTCTCGGTGAAAAGACGGGCATTGAGCTTAACGAAAGCACGGGTACCGTTGACAGCGTCGCCCTGAGAACCTCAAAGGGTGAAATATGGACTCCCGGTCTTACCATTCAGGCGGGCATCGGTCACGGCGATAATCAGTTCACCCCCATTCAGCTTTGCTCTTACGTTTCCACCGTTGCAAACAAGGGAACAAGATATAAGGCAAGCATTATAAAAAGTGTAAAAAGCCCGGATTTAAGTGTTACCGTTACCGAAAACGAGTCACAGGTTCTTTCAAAGGCAAACTTTTCCGATGCGAACTGGGAGCTTGTGCACAAGGGTATGCTCAAGGTAGGTACCGAGGGCTACGCCGACTTTACGCACGTTCCCGTAAGGGTTGCCGCAAAAACGGGTACAACAACCCTTGAAAAAAAGGTGAACGGCAAAAAAACAGAAACCTATAACGGCTTTATGATAAGCTTTGCACCCTATGAAAACCCCGAAATTGCGGTCAGCGTTGTTGTTGAGGGTGCGGGCTACGGTGTTTCGACGGCACCCATTGTTTCCGCTATTATGGAATATTATTTCAAAACTGCGGACACGGGAGAATCGGACGTCAAGGAAAACGTTCTGCTTTAGGGTGGCGAGTGTAATTCGAACCTCGCCTTAAAGCGTGAATTTTCACGGCTTTTCGGCGATTCGGATTAGAAGGGCGGCAGCTTGTCGTCGGCCTCATCATCCAAAAATCCTGCAAAAATCCGCGTTTAAGGTCGAAGATTTTTTCGAGACGGATTTTTGGCAAATCAAGGCACAAAACACAGCAAATCCTGCCGGATTTGCGAGTATTTTAACGAAGAGTTGACGGAAATCCGCCCGAAAAAACGTGGTTCGGATTACATTCGCACCCTAACTACTGAGAGGAGAATTTATATGGCTGAAAAAATCGTTATTGCTTCGGGTAAGGGCGGTGTAGGCAAGACCTCGGTAACCGTCGGACTTGCTAAGGCTCTTTATAAAATGGGCAAGAAGGTGCTTGTTGTTGACTGTGACGTTTTAAGAAGCGTTGACCTTCTTACAGGCGTTACCGAAAGCCTTCTTTATGACTGGGGAGACGCTGTTCTGGGTCGCTGTCAGCCTCTTGAGACCGTGTACCCCTCGGCGGACGTGAGTGTTATCACGAGCCCTGCAACCTACGACGGCATTACCGTACCCAAATTCAAGGAATTTTTAGATAATTTCAACGATGAGTATGATTTTATTCTTCTCGATGCCCCCGCAGGTATCGGAAGACCTCTTGAAACCGCCGCTATGGTTGCCGACAGAGGCATTGTTGTTTCAACTCCCGACCTTGTGTGTGTCAGAAGTGCCTGCACGGCAGCTGACGTAATGTTCAGAAGGGGACTTGAGGACATCCGTCTCGTTATCAACCGTGTTATGAAAAAGGACGTTAAAAAGGGTAAGCTTCTTAACGTTGATGCGGTTATAGATTCGACTCAGGTGCAGCTTATAGGCGTTATCCCCGAGGACAGTAAAATCCGTGAGGGAGCTATGGGCAAAAATTTCTATAAAAAGGGTCAGGAATCCTATATTCCCTTTACGAATATAGCAAAAAGAATCTGCGGAGAGTACATAGGCTTAGCCTTATAAAATTAACAACTGAGTTTGTGCATTTTCGACAATATTATATTAGAAACTGTAAAAAGTCTTGCTAATTAAAAAAATTTTTGTTACTATGTTAGGGTGACGAGTATGATCTGACCTCGCCTTAAAGTGTGATTTTCACGTTTTTTCGGCTATCAGGGTCAGAGTGTCAGCATTCTCATCACCCAAAAATCCCGCTTGAATTTGCACTTTAAGGTCAGATTTTTTCCGAGACGGATTTTTGGCAAATCAAGGCACAAAACGCAGCAAATCCTGTCGGATTTGCGAGTATTTTAACGAAGGGTTGACGGAAATCCGCCCGAAAAAAACGGGGTTCGGATTATACTCTACACCCTGAGTGATGAAGAATGACAGAAAGGCGGGAGCGTATGAATATTGCACTCATTGCACACGATGCCAAAAAAGAGCTTATGACACAGTTCTGCATTGCTTATTGCGGAACCTTAAGTAAGCATTCTCTTTGCGCAACAGGAACAACAGGTAAAATGGTAAGTGAAGCAACAGGTCTGCAGATAACGAAATTCCTTTGCGGCTATCAGGGCGGCGAGGAGCAGATTGCGGCAAGAATTGCCTGTAACGAAATCGACCTTCTTCTTATGTTCCGTGACCCGTTGACTGTCAAGTCGCACGAGCCTGATTCGGCAAGCCTTCTCAGACTCTGTGACGTTCACAACATTCCCGTTGCCACAAACATTGCAACGGCTGAGGCTCTCATCCACGCTCTCGAAAGAGGCGACCTTGACTGGAGAGACATCGTTAACCCCAAGCTTTAATTAAATATAACAAATGCTATGACGGAAAAGAGTAAGCGGTAATCCCGTCCAGAGAGAGGTGCCAAGGCTGGAAGCACCTTACGAAAGAAAGCCGCCCAAGACATTCCCGAGCAGACCGTGAGGTACGTTTGCCGCGTTAAGGCATCGAGCGGGGCGCTATGCGCTCAATCGGGGTGGTACCGTGGAGTTTAACTTCATCCCCAATGGAAACATTGAGGATGGAGTTTTTTTGTTTGCTGAAGCAAAAATGCAAAATGCAAAATGCAGAATGCAGAATGCAAAATAGCGGGTCACTTCGTTCCGAATTTATCCGCTTTTACAGTGATAAAGAAATAAAGTTCTACCCGCCTGACTTAAAGTTAAACCTTAAGGTTTGTTTTTATTATCAACACTCTCACTCTTTTATAAAACCTAACTTACGCAGGCACAGTCTGACAAGTATATATACGGTCGGGTGCGACCACAATTCTGCATTTTGCATTTTGCATTCTGCATTTATCCTGACCCGGCCCTCACATAAAATAAAACCAAGGAGGAATCCAGATGGCACTTATAACAAAATCAATCAAAGGCACACTTGACCTTTTACCTGCCGAAAGCCACAAGAGACAGTTTGTAGAGCACAGCTGCCTTGAAATCGCACAGAATTTCGGCTACAAGGAAATCCGTACACCGGTTTTTGAGCACACCGAGCTTTTTCAGAGAGGCGTAGGTGACACCACCGACGTTGTTCAGAAGGAAATGTATACCTTTATGGATAAGGGTGAGCGTTCAATTACTCTTCGTCCCGAGGGTACTGCAGGTGTAGTACGTTCATATCTTGAGCACGGACTTTTCAACGAGGCTATGCCTCAGAAAATGTGCTATCTTACATCCTGCTACCGCTATGAGAAGCCTCAGGCAGGCAGACTGCGTGAGTTCCATCAGTTCGGTATCGAGTGTCTCGGCTCTGCTTCTCCCGCAGTTGATGCAGAGGTTATGGCAGTAGCTCAGAATCTTTTTGATTTCCTCGGCGTAAAAAATCTCAAGCTCGAAATCAACTCAATCGGATGTAAGGAATGCCGTAAGGAATACCATGCCGCACTTCACAATTATTTCGAAAGCAAAAAGGAAGAGCTTTGCGGCACCTGTCTCGGCAGACTTGAGCGTAATCCTATGAGAATCCTCGACTGTAAGAGCCCCGTTTGCTCAGGGATAGCTAAGGATGCTCCTAAGGTTACCGATTATCTTTGCGACGACTGTAAGGCTCACTTTGAATCAGTGCAGACCTACCTTAAGGCTATGGGTATGGAATTTACCGTAAATCCCACTATCGTAAGAGGTCTTGACTACTATTCAAGAACAGTTTTCGAGTTTGTTTCAACAGATATCGGTGCTCAGGGTACAGTCTGCGGCGGCGGTCGCTATGACGGACTTGTTGAAGAGGTAGGCGGTACACATACTCCCGCACTCGGCTTCGGTATGGGTATTGAAAGACTTATGCTTCTTATGGAAAATCAGGGCGTTGCCTTCCCCGAGGCAGCAAAGTGTGAGCTTTATATTGCAACCATGGGCGAGAAGGCAACCGTTCAGGCGGCGGCTATGGCAAATGCTCTCAGAAGAGAGGGTATGTTTGTTGAGTTTGACGTTGTGGGCAGAAGCGTAAAGGCACAGATGAAGTACGCTAACAAAATCGGTGCAAGGTTTACCGTTGTAATCGGTGACAGCGAGCTTGAAAGCGGCATCGTAAAGCTTAAGAATATGGAAAGCGGTGAGGAGCAGGAGGTAGCACTCAGTACCTTCGAGAGCGACATTCTCAACATCTCCATCGCTGAAAGCCTTAAGGAATTTGACAATCTTGACTTTTCCGACGTAATGGGAAGCATTGAAATATAAGGAGGACTATTATTATGGATATGATGACAGGACTTAAAAGAACAGACTACTGCGGCACCCTCAGAGCAGAGGACTGCGGCAGAGAGGTAGTAGTTTGCGGCTGGGTACAGAGACAGAGAGACCTCGGTGCTCTTATCTTCGTTGACCTTCGTGACAGAACAGGTATTGTTCAGCTCGCCTTCGACGACAGTACAGAAAAGGAAATCTTTGACAAGGCATTCGCAGTAAGAAGTGAATTCGTGCTTATGGCAAAGGGTACCGTCAAGGAGCGTTCATCAAAGAATATGGAAATCCCCACAGGTGAAATCGAAATCACCGTTACCGACCTTCGTGTTCTCGGCAAGAGTGAGACACCTCCCTTTGAGATTATCGAAAACTGTCAGACAGCAGAGCTTACAAGACTCAAGTACCGCTATCTTGACCTTCGCCGTCCCGACCTTCAGAAGAATATTCTTATGCGTCACAGAATCACAAAGATTACCCGTGACTACTTTGACGATAACGGCTTTATCGAGATAGAAACACCTATTCTTATCAAGTCAACCCCCGAGGGCGCAAGAGACTTCCTCGTACCCTCAAGAATCCACAAGGGTCAGTTTTATGCACTTCCTCAGTCACCTCAGCTTTACAAGCAGCTTTCAATGGTTGCAGGCTTTGACAGATATATGCAGATTGCACGCTGCTTCCGTGACGAGGACCTTCGTGCAGACCGTCAGCCCGAGTTCACTCAGATTGACGTTGAAATGAGTTTCATCGATAAGGAGGATATCCTCGGTCTTATCGAGGGCTTTATGAAGAGAGTATTCAAGGAAGCAATCGGTGTTGATATCGAAACACCCCTTCCCAGACTCACCTATGCAGAGGCTATGGAGCGTTACGGCTCTGATAAGCCCGATACCCGCTACGCTATGGAAATCACCGACATCGGCGAAGAGGTTAAAAATTGCGGCTTCGGCGTATTCACAGGTGCACTCGAAAACGGCGGTAAGGTTGCAGCAATCACCGCAAAGAATGCCTTCTCCGTTCTTACAAGAAAAGAGGTTGACAAGCTTACGGAATTCGTAAGAGGTATCGGCGCAAAGGGTCTTGCATGGGCAAGAATCGGCGAGGACGGTACAATCGCATCCTCCTTTGCAAAGTTTATGACAGAGGACGAAATGAAGGCAATTATGGCAAAGTGCGGTGCTGAAAACGGCGACGTTATCCTCATCGTAGCTGATAAGGCAAGCACAACTCTTTCCGTACTCGGCTCACTTCGTCAGACTGTTGCAAAGAAGCTTGATATCATCCCCACAGACAAGTATAATCTTCTCTGGGTTGTTGAGTTCCCCTTCTTCGATTGGGACGAGGAGCTCGGTCAGTACGTAGCTATGCACCATCCGTTCACCTCACCTCTTGAGGAGTGCCTTGACTACCTTGAAACAGATAAGGCTAAGGTAAGAGCAAACGCTTATGACCTCGTGCTTAACGGCATTGAGCTTGCAAGCGGCTCAATCAGAATCACAGATCCCGAGCTTCAGAAGAGAATCTTCACTCTTCTCGGTCTTTCCGACGAGGAAGCACAGGAGAAGTTCGGCTATCTCACCAACGCCTTCAAGTACGGCGCACCTCCTCACGGCGGTATCGGTCTCGGCCTTGACAGACTTGTAATGCAGATGTTAAGACTTGAAACTCTCCGTGACGTTGTAGCCTTCCCGAAGGTACAGAATGCAAGCGAGCCTATGACAGACTGTCCTGCATTTGTTGATAAGGAGCAGCTTGACGTACTCGGTATCGGACTTACAGAGTAAATGCGCAATTGCGGAGAACTGTGGCGGTAAAGGGTAAATACTACCCGCCGGGTTTACGCTTCGTAATAAAATTAACGGTCGGAGAAATCCGACCGTTTTTCTTCGTTTTAATGCAGAATGCAACACTTTTAAAAAAACTTTTTGTCGGCAGTACCTTTTAAAGGACTGTGAAAACGGGACTCTGATTGACAAGTGTAAAAATTCCCTCTAAAATTTTATATAGAAGCAGAAAAAAGGAGGGATGTAAATGAAAAAATCATTCGTGCTTTATTATGACCTTGACGAGGTATTTGCAGAGCTGGAGGACGAGGAGGCAGGTCAGCTTATCAAGGCGGTTTTTGCCTTTGAGGTCAGGGGAGAGGTTACTGATTTTGATGACAGAATGATGAGGACAAGCTATAAGAGAATCACCGAGAGCCTGCTCAGAAACAGAGAAAAGTATGACAAGATGTGTGAGGAAAGACGAAAAGCGGCACATATCAAGTGGGAAAAAGCAACACGAGAGGAGAAAATCAACTGATTTTTTATGCATTTGCATGCAAGTGGATGCAAATGATGCAGATAATGATAATGTAAATGTTAATGTTAATGACAATGTACCTGATAATGTAAATGTAAAAGAGAATGAGAAAGAAAATGATAAGGCGAATGCGCCAAAAAATCTATTAAAAAAAGGTAGAGCAGAAAAAATGCAGAAAAAGGGCAGTTTTCAACATCATTTTGCGGAAAAGCTGTGGAAAAGAATGTTAAATCCGCAGAAGTTTCAACAAGTGTAAAAATAACACAGGTGTATGATGAATTTAATTGCAAAATCGGAAAATATCGTATATAATATAGCTGACATTCTCTGTATCGGAAGGAGTAATAATATGAAGCCCGTAATTATCAACGAAGAGCTTTGCATCGGCTGCGGCAAATGTGTGAAGGACTGTGTAAGCGAAAAGCTTACCATCTCAGGCGGCAAGGCGCATTATAACGCTGAAAAGTGTATTCTCTGCGGTCATTGCTATGCAATATGCCCCGTAAATGCGGTTACGATAACAAGGTACGGTGAAATAGCAGAGGAAAAGACAGAGCCCTATGACATAATAGACAGCGACAAGCTGCTTACCTTTATGAAAAACAGACGCTCAATCCGCCGCTTTAAGGATGAAAAAGTAAGTGAGCAGGATATAGCAAAAATCATCGAGGCGGGCAGATACTGTCCCACGGGCACCAATGCTCAGGATTTCTCATTTACAGTTATTACCGACTCACTCGACGAGCTCGAGAAGGATGCCGTTTCTGTTTTCAGAAAGGCGCAGAAAATCGGCGGTAAGCTTTCAGCCTACATCAGAAACAGTACGATTGATGATCATTTCTTCTTCAAGGGTGCGCCTCTTGTTATTGTGGTCAACGGTAAGGGTAAGACCTCTCCTTGCCTTGCCTCATCGTATATGGAGCTTATGGCAGAAAGCCTCGGTCTCGGAGTGCTTTACAGCGGGTTTTTCATTGCGGCGGCAAGGCTTATGCCGAAAATTTCGAAGAAGCTTGGTACACCCGACGGTCATGACCCTGTTACCTGCCTTGTAATAGGCTATCCCGATGTGAAATACGAGCGTATACCGCCGAGAAATGAAGCGGTGGTAAAGAAGATATAAAAAGCACCCTTTTGGGTGCTTTTTCAATGCGCAATTCGCAAAGGCGCCCGACCCGGGAGGTAAAAGGAAAAGATTTCCCACCCTTGTGACGGGGTTAAATGTCGACTTAAAAGGGAGGCTTGGTATTTGCAGAACGAGGGTGGGTCTATCTTTTTCACCTTTATATACTACTTTACTTTAACTTGGGATGCGCTCATGCCGCGCGGGCACTTCCTTTGGCTCAGTCGAGCACCAAAGGAAGCAAAATGCCCTCTTTTTAGTAGCACGAACAAGCATATTAACCGTAAGATATTACCCGCCTTACAATGCCAGACTCCGCAGCGATCAGGTTGTATCCTACCTCTACCGCCAAAGCTTCGACAAAATCTTCACCGCAGATAACTGACGATGGCGAAAGGCTTAATTTTTTCTGAAAGATGTAGCCCGCCTTCGTCTGCATTTTCAGGCAGCGTCCGACGTCACTTTTGTTTAAGTTTGCATAAAGTTTTTTACCTTCCTTAAAGCAGTCTCTGATTTATTCTCCCCACAATCAAGTAAGGCAGAACATCAAACAAAAGCCTCACTCGCTGCGGAATCAACGGACGCAGGGCGGGGATAACCTGTCGGAAAGGTAGTATATTGCGCACATCTGATTGTTGGGTAAAGGAAGACTGTTGTGCGCTGCCGAGGCTTGTTGATGGAGGCGGACTATAAGTATATTTTGAAAATGACGAGTTGTGTCTATACCCCCCAAAGGGCATTTTGCTTCCTTTGGTGCTCGACTGAGCCAAAGGAAGTGCCCGCGCGGCATGAGCGC
>JAZNIH010000043.1:0-7970 GCA_045577395.1 Acutalibacteraceae bacterium
CAATAATGCGTTAAAAACACCCGATATGCGTCAGCATTATCGGGTGTTTTTGCCTTTTCTTGCACTCAAAATTTTCATTTTAAAGTGCTTCGCAGTTTCGTAAGATAAGAAAATTTCTTGTATTGAAGCCATAAAATGCAGCAAGGCTGTCGCCTTGCGAGGCTTTTGGCAAAAATACAGGGAATTTTCATCGAGAAACAAATACTGCCTTATGGGATGTCGGCGAAATTGCAACAGCTTTTATTTTTTTATTAAGCATATCCCCAGGTAAGAAGCTCCCATTCTCCCCCGTCCGTACGGGCAAGATACCAGCTCCACGTATAGATACTGTTGGAATTCCATCCTCCGCCGCCGGTTACGGGGCTTCGCATAACCGAGGAAAATGCAAGGCTCTCCGTATAATCCGCCTGCTCATTGAGACTGCGGCAATAATCAAGGCAATCCGTATCATAAACCTTGAGCGCATACAATACCGCTCTGTCGATAAAAATCTCACCTCGGAAGCTGTTCACCTTATCTATGACCACTGCCGCCGCAAGATCTATATCCTTTTCAGAATAAACGGTGCAGTTGTTGTAATCAATTTTAACACCCTTCACTCTCACATAAAGCCGCTGCGGTATTCCGATGCTGAAAAGAGCGGTTACCGCCACAAGCAGTACTGCCGTTATCACGGCGATTTTCTTTTTCATAAGCTTCACCTCGTTTTATGTGACAATTTTATCATACCGCGGCTATAAAATAAATATCCCCGCACAAATTTTAAGAAAAACGTAAGAAAGGCACAAGAAAATCCCCGCAACAAAAAATTGCAGGGACAGCTTTTATGTAGGCTTATCAGTCAACAAAGAAATCAAACAGAAATGTAATAATCTTGCCGAGTAAAACCATAAGAGGCTGAGGAAATCTGTTTTCGTCAACATTGAGATTTACAAGAGCTGCTCTGTCATAAATGTCCTTGAGAAGACTGTTCCAGCTGTTTGCACCGAGCAATTCGGTTGCATCGGCAAGCATCATATGAAGAGCAAGCTCACCTGCGATAAAGTGATATGACATCGGGTTGTAATTGTCGGATTCGGTATCAACACCCTTCAGGGCTGCAACCTCATCACATTTTACCACAAGCTTATCAACAACGCTGAGAAATACTCTCGCATCATAAATTTCAGGATGCTTGACTGTATCAACGGCAACATAAACCGTGTCCTTACCGTCGGCAGTAACCGTTACTGTGTATACGCTGTCAGCAATAATTGCATCCGAAAGCTCCTTGACCTTGCTCTTTTCAACAAATACAAACTGTGCAATAGCCCTTGAAATTTCCTCGGGAGTGTTTGCATCATCGATAATCTTATCGGCAAGATCCTCATCAACAACGACGGTATCTCCTTCGTCTGCAACAAGAGCAGCAATACCTGAAACAGCTGCATCAAGAGCCTGTGAAGCTGTAAGGCCGTCTGCTTCTGCAGCGGCAGAGACAGGAACTGCTATACCGAAAGCAAGAATCATAGCCATAACAAGTGAAAGTGATTTTTTAAGCATAAAAATTCTCTCCTTTTTTATTGATTGGAATAATTATATCACTGTTTACAAAAAAGTAAAAGACCTTACGGCAAAAAAATCTGATTTCACACAAAAATACAAAAAACACAAAATTAAATAAATTTAAATTGCAAAAACCCTTTATATTTTTTTTGATATATAGTATAATAAATCGATTATGTTTAAATTCAAGCAACAGGAGGCGAAACAATATGTTTATAGATAAAGCCGTAATTAAAATCAAGGCAGGTGACGGCGGCAACGGTGCCGTAGCATTTCACCGTGAAAAGTATATCACCTCGGGCGGTCCCGACGGCGGTGACGGCGGTAAGGGCGGCGACATTGTTTTTCAGGTCGACGATAACCTTTCAACCCTTGCAGATTTCAAGTATAAAAGAAAGTACAAGGCTCCCAACGGCTCTGACGGTCAGGGCGGCAGAAGAAACGGCAGAAAGGCCGAGGACCTTATTATCAGGGTACCCAGAGGCACTCTCATAAAGGAAAAAGAGAGCGGCACAATTATGGCCGATATGTCCACCGACGAAAGCTTTATAGCCGCAAAGGGCGGCAAGGGCGGCTGGGGTAACAGCCACTTCGCAACGGCAACAAGACAGACTCCCCGCTTTGCAAAGGGCGGTGCTCCCGGTGAGGAATGGGAGGTTGTTCTTGAGCTCAAGCTTCTTGCAGACGTGGGCCTATTAGGCTTCCCCAATGTCGGCAAGTCGAGCTTTATTTCCGTCGTAAGTCAGGCAAAGCCCATCATCGCAGACTATCACTTTACAACAATCACTCCCGTTCTCGGCGTGGTATCTCTCGGCGAAGGCTCATCCTTCGTAATTGCAGATATTCCCGGTCTTATCGAGGGCGCAAGTGAGGGCGTCGGTCTCGGACACGCATTTTTACGCCACGTTGACCGTTGCCGTATGCTCGTCCACATCGTCGACGTTGCAGGCAGTGAGGGCCGTGACCCCATCGAGGACTTTGAGAAAATCAACCTTGAGCTTGAGCGCTTCAATCCTGAGCTTGCAGAAAGACCTCAGATTGTTGTTGCCAACAAAATCGACCTTGCAGAGCCTGAGCAGCTCCTTCGCTTCAAGGCGTATATTGAAGATAAGGGCTATGAATATTTCGAGATGTGCGCTCCCATCAGCGAGGGCACGAAGGAAGTAATAAATGCGGTTGCCGCAAAATTACAGACTCTCCCCCCCGTAAAGCAGTACGAAAGTGAGGAAATCCCCCTTGATACTCTTCTTGCAAAGCAGAATACAGGCTTTACAATCACAGTTGAGGACGATGTATATATTGTCGAGGCAGAATGGCTCATCAGAATCCTCTGCCGTACTGATCTTGACGACTACGAATCACTTCAGTATTTCCAGAGAGTGCTCATCTCAAGCGGCATCATTGATGCCCTCAGAGAAAAGGGTATTCAGGAGGGTGACATTGTTTCAATTTACGACTTTGAGTTTGAGTTTATGAACTAAATACAATGCGCAATCGCGAATTGCGAATCGAGAATTGCGAATTGAAAACGAGGTTTCCATGAACAGATTATTATTTGACAAAAACTGCGACGTTAACAATCTGAGCCCCCTCACCCTCGCCTTTATAGGCGACACGGTTTTCGACCTTTTTATAAGAGAGATGCTCGTGTGTGAGGCTAACAGACCCGTCAACAAGCTCCACAAAGCGGCTACAGGCTACGTAAGTGCCGCAGCTCAGGCATCAGCGGCTCAGAAAATCCTTCCGACACTTACGGAAAAGGAGCTTTCCGTATTAAAAAGAGGAAGAAACGCTCATACTAACCATAAGGCAAAAAACGCCTCCGAGGGTGACTATCATTACGCCACCGGTCTCGAAGCACTTTTCGGATATCTTTATCTGACAGATCAGCACGAGCGCCTCAGAGAGCTTTTTGACCTTATAACCGAGGAGACTTAAGTCTCCCGATAAGGGCGTGTTTTATTGAAAATCAGAAGAGCTTTTTTGGATGCCGCACTCTGTATAACAGGACTCTGCTTTTTCAGCATCAGCATCAACTGCTTTGCCGTACCCAACGATATTGTTCAGGGCGGCTTCACGGGAATCAGCACTATGCTCAACCACCTTTTCCCCGACCTTCCCGTAGGCAGAATAATTTTTCTTCTGAACATTCCCCTTTTCACTCTTGCTAAGCTTTTTCTCGAAAGAGGCTTTCTTACAAGAACACTTATCCTTACTGCAGGGCTTTCAATATTTATTGATGCAGGCTCCCTTTTTCTTCCCGTATACAGCGGTGACCGTATGCTCTGCAGCATCTTCTGCGGAATATTTTCAGGTCTCGGTCTTGCACTTGTTTTTTACACCGGTGCCACCACGGGCGGAACAGATATTATTGCCCGTCTTCTCAAAAAGAAACGCCCCACTCTTTCAATGGGAACGCTTATGCTCATTCTTGACGGCGTTATCATAAGCCTTTCGGCTGTTGTTTACGGTGAAATTGAAGCGGTTATGTATTCCCTTATTTCAGTATGGTTCACCTCAAGGGTCATCGACTTCGTCCTTTACGGCAGTGAGCACGGCAAGGTTCTTATTATCGTATCCGACAAGTCAAAGCTCCTTGCCGACATTATTATGAAGGACTACTCAAGAGGTGTTACCATTATCAGGGCTACGGGCGGATATACACAGAAGGAAAAAAATATACTGTGGTGTGCGGTTCGTGCATCTCAGGTAAGAAATATAAACAGATCGGTAAGAGATGCCGATCCCTCTGCCTTTACGGTCATCTGCGATGCAGGTCAGATAATCGGTGAAGGCTTCAGAAACTGACAGGAGGTATTTTTTATGAACGCAAACACATCAGGCGACGGCTTCTGGCTTATAAAAACCGTCGACAAAAAAATAAACGTGAAGGGAGCTCCCTATCTCGATATGACCCTTTGCGACAGGCAGGGTGAAATGAACGCCAAGCTCTGGGATTACAGCGAGCTTGTTCACGGCTCATACGAGGCCGGTGAGCTTGTCAAAATTCGGGGCAGCATTTCTGCATATAACGGACAGAATCAGCTTAAGGTTGACCGTATAAGAAAGGTTGTTTCCTCTGACGGAGTTGATATTTCCGATTTTGTACCCACGGCAGAGTACAGCGGTGAAATGATGCTCGGCAGCATTATGAACGTAATAAACGGTGTTGCAGACCCCGAGCTCAAGCAGCTTACATATGCCCTTGTCAAGGACAGGGAAAGGGAAATTCTTCATTGGCCCGCAGCCTTCAGGCTTCACCACGCAATGCGCGGCGGACTTTTATACCACACACTTTCAATTATCAAGCTTGCCGAGGGCGTGTGCAGAATTTATCCCGCAGTTGATAAGGACCTTCTTATGTGCGGCATCATTGTTCACGACCTTTGCAAAATTGACGAATTTGACCTGAGCCCCGCAGGACTTGTAACCGGCTACAGTATTCAGGGTGAGCTTATCGGCCACCTCGTTATGGGTGCTATGAAAATAAACGAAAAGGCTGAGGCACTCGGCATAAGCAAAAAAACAGCCATGCTTCTTGAGCACATGGTCATTGCCCACCACGGCGAGCCCGAATTCGGTGCGGCGGTAAGACCTATGTTCCTCGAGGCTGAAATTCTCAGCCAGCTTGATAAGCTTGACGCCACAATCTTTGAAATCACCTCCGCAGTTTCAGAGGTCGGTGAGGGAGAATTCACGGGACGTCAGTGGGCTCTCGACAACAGAAAGCTTTATAATCACGCAAGAAAGCCCGTTGTTGTCAAGGCTAAGCTCGACAAATAAGCCTTTATTTTAGTTAGCAAAATCAAAAAAATGTTGAAAGAAAGCGGAAAATTAAGTCAAAAGGTAGAAAATATCAAAATACTGTTGCTTTTTTTCAGAAAAAATGTGATAATATAGACTAAGTTATTATGTCAAGGAGTGTGTATTGATGAGAGTTATTACAGGCTCGGCAAGAGGCAGACGGCTTATTACCCTCGAGGGTGACGACGTCAGACCCACGACCGATATAGTCAAAGAAGCTCTTTTCAGCATCATTCAGTTCGAAATTGAGGGCAGAAGGGTTCTTGACCTTTTCGGCGGATGCGGTCAGCTTGCTGTTGAAGCTCTTTCAAGAGGAGCGGAAAGTGCAACAATCGTTGACCTTTCAAAAAAATCCGTTGAGGTTATAAAAAAGAACGTTATCACAACCGGCTTTGCAGACAGAGCCTTTGTGGTCAACAGCGATGCAGCAGCCTTTCTTTCAAGAACGAGAGAAAAGTTCGATATTGCTCTTCTCGATCCCCCTTATTCAAAGGGACTTATCGAAAAGGCATTCACTCTGCTTCCCGACGTTATGAACGAAAGCGGTGTAATCATCTGTGAGGCACCCTTTACCGACGAGCTTCCCGAAAGTGCGGGTCGCTTCACTCTGAAAAAGAAGTACAGATACGGTAAAACAGGCCTCTTCCTTTACAGATGTGACACGGAAGGAGAGGAATAATATGAGCGAAAGAATTGCTATCTATCCCGGCTCCTTTGACCCCGTAACCAGCGGACACCTTGATATTATCAGAAGAAGCTCAAAGCTTTTCGATAAAATAATAGTTGTCGTTATGACCAACCACCGTAAGCAGGGTCTTTACACCTTCAGTGTGGATGAAAGAGTCGACCTCATCAGAAGATGCACGGCCGATCTGAGTAACGTCAGCGTTGATTCATATATGGGACTTCTTGCCGACTATGCCAAGGCAAAAAATGCGGTAGCCGTTGTCAAGGGTCTGCGTGCCGTTTCCGATTTTGAAAACGAGTTTCAGCAGGCACTTATCAACAAAAAGCTTAACGGTGAAACAGAAACCGTCTTTATGGCTGCCGATTCAGAGCATATGTTCCTGAGCTCAAGCATGATCAAGCAGGTCTGCCAGCTCGGCGGCGATATTTCCCAGTTCATTCCGGGTGAAATCTCAAAAGATATAATTGAAAAGTTAAAGAAAGGGTAAGTTAATATGTCTAATTTTTATGATCTTGAAACCGACCTTGAAGTCGAAGATGTCAGCTCAGGTGCTGATTACGATGAATATGAGGATTACGAGGACGTAACAGAGTTCGGCTCATTCGACGCTGCTGATGCAGATGCAAAATGGGGCGATATGGAGTTCGAGCAGCTTGTAGTTGAGCTCAGCGATATGATCGCAAGAAGCAAGAAGTTCTTCTTCTCAAAGAAGAAGAGAGTTGTCAACGGCGAGGATGCTACTCACCTCATTCAGTTCATCCAGAACAGACTTCCCGGTGAAATCATCACCGCAAGAGAAATCATCGAAAGAGAAAACGAAATCATCGGCGCTGCAAACAGCGAAAGAGATGCTATTCTCACTGAGGCTCACAGACAGGAGGTTGAAACCGTAAACAAGGCTAAGACCTACTACTCAGACACAATCAAGAAGGCTCAGGACGATGCAGCTACCATCATCGCTAAGGCTAAGCAGCAGGCTCAGGAAATGGTTGAGGAAAGCAACATTTACAAGCTTGCAAGAGAAGAAGCTGAAAGAATCAGACAGAACACTGAGAGAGAAACTCAGGCTATGATTGCAAAGACAACCGAGGAATGCAACGTTCTTAAGGAAAATGCAAGACAGTACGCAATCTCCGTAACCGAGGGTGCACGCAACTTTGTTGCAAGCTCACTTGCAGGCTATCAGGATATCGCTGTTAAGAATCTCAACCAGATCAATGCAGTCAACACTCAGTTCCAGAGTGAATATGCAAATCAGGTAAAAGTTCTCGGTATTGAAGAATAAGATTAAAAGCTCCCTTCGGGGAGCTTTTTTTAATGCGCAATTCGGAATGCGCAATGCGAAATTGCGACAATCGAGGGTGCAAACCGTAAGCTTGTTCCCGCCCCTTTTTCGCTCGAGCCGCTTTTTACCTTGGCTCCCTTGAAAGGGGAGCTGGCTTTTGCGAAGCAAAAGACTGAGGGGTCTATCTTTCTCACCTTTATATTCTACCTCTCTTTTACTCGTCTTGCGCTCATGCCGCTATGGCATCGTCACCGAAGCGCCGCCGGTGGCGGATGAAGCGAGGCGAGGATGGCGCAGCGGTCAAAATCACTCGGCGCTCCAAGCCGAAAAGCGATTTTGGGCACCGCAAGAGGGAATTCCTTTGGCTCAGTCGAGCACCAAAGGAAGCAAAATGCCCTCTTTTTAGTAGCACGAACAAGCATATTAACCGTAAGATATAACCCGCCTTACAATGCCAGACTCCGCAGCGATCAGGTTGTATCCTACCTCTACCGCCAAAGCTTCGATAAAATCTTCACCGCAGATAACTGACGATGGCGAAAGGCTCAATTTTTTCTGAAAGATGTAGCCCGCCTCCGTCTGCATTTTCAGGCAGCGTCCGACGTCGCTTTTGTTTAAGTTTGCATAAAGTTTTTTACCTTCCTTAAA
>JAZNIH010000044.1:0-40502 GCA_045577395.1 Acutalibacteraceae bacterium
GCGGTCTCCTTGATTAAACATACAAGTAATCTGAGCTGTAAAACTCCTGATTATCTGCAAAGCAGACGGGTAGAACTGTTCGCCCGCAAGCTTCGGATATTTATATGGAAAAATATATCTTATTGCCTGATAAAACATAAATTCAACACCTCAGCGAAGGGGCTTCGGCTTTTTTTATCCAAAAGCGTGTTTTTGCTTTCTTTTGTCACAATCGACAAAAGAAAGAGCCCTAGCGGCTCGAGCGCTACCCGAGTAGAAGACACATCAAGCATAAAGGTGAAAAAGATGAGGGCAAAACGCTTCAACTGCAGAAGGTCGGAGGCATTCTCTGACGTAAGTGAATCTTTAGCGGCTATTGACTGTCAGAATATATGGCAGATAAGAAGCAGACGAGTAGAACTGTTCGCCCGCAAGCTTTGAATATCTTAATGGAAAAATATATCTTAATGCCTGATAAAACAGAAACTCAACATCTCGGCGAAGGGGCTTCGGCTTTCCTTATCCCAAAGAGCGCTTTGCTTACTTTGTTGCTCAGGACAAAGTAAGAGCCATAGCGGCTCGAGCGCATCCCGAGCAGAAGACACATCAAGCATAAAGGTTAAAAAGATAAAGCCCTCCTGCCTCCGCTACGGCACCTGTCTCCGCAATAAGAAAAGCCGCAGAAGCATCAGACATAAAGGTGAAAAAGACATCACTTTTTTTCAAATAAGGGAAAACAAAAATCCGCCATCGCTATGATGACGGATTTGATTTTTATATTAATCTAATCAGAAGAGGATAATCAGGAACTGTGACACGAGAACAACCGCAATAAGTGCAATGGGATAGGTTGAAGCGTAAGCTGCTGCAACGTCCTCTGTGCCTGCAGTACCGATGAGAGTACCGAGAGCAGGAGTTGAGGTCATACCGCCTGTGATTGAGCCGAGGTTGTTGAGAAGGCTGAGCTTGAGCACGTACTTTGCAAAAAGATAGCCGATGATAAGGGGAACGATAGTCATAAGGATACCGTATACGAAGTACATAATGTCGAAGTTCTCAACGAATTCTGCACCGCCGGGGATACCTGCACCGACAAGGAAGAGTACGAGACCGAGCTCACGGAAGAGCTTGAGAGTGCTCTGCTCGGGCATAATGCTGATTTTGCCGATTCTTGAGAAGTGGCCGAGAACAAGGCTTACCATAAGACAGCCGCCTGTTGTTGTAAGTGAGAAGCATGTGCCTGAAAGACCGTCACCTGAAAGAGGAATCTTGACACCGCCGAGAAGTGTACCGAGGATAGCTGCAAGTGAGAAGGCTGCAACACCCATATGGTCGATATGGAAGAGCTTGCCCTTGAATTCCTTCTTTTTGCCTTCTTCCTTGATAACGAGCTTTGCTCTTTCCTCGTCCATGTTAGCCTTTGTGAGCTTGGGAATAAGCTGAACGAAGAGAACAACACCGACAACGCCGAAGATGTAAGCAATACCGTGACCTACTGAAACAAGACCCTGATATTCGGGAGCAACAGTAGCCTTGGCTGCTGAGAATGCGGGTGTTGAGGTGAGTGAGCCTGAAAGAAGACCTACAATCATTGCAACGAAGCCGTCAAGTGTTTCGATTGAGCTGCCGTAGCCGAGGGGAGTCTTATCACCGAGAAGGATACAGCCTGCAGCTGTAAGACCGCCTGCAAGGATGATGATAACACCGAGAAGAACGTATGACTTGAAGTTTCTCTTGAAGTTGCCGAAGAACTTGGGACCTGCGATGAAGCCTACGGATGTTACGAAAAGAACAAGACCGAGACCCTCAACGAGTGAAAGACCGCTGCTGAAATCGTAGGGGGTCTTTGAAAGAGCGAAAAGAAGCTCATTGGTTTCGGGGTCGATGTGGAATGCGAATGCGCCGAGAAGAAGTGCGATGATGAAAACACCTGCGTCACCGAGAGATATACCCTTGATGGTGATTCTGCCGAGTGCATAGCCGCCGAGAAGAACGGCAAAAACTACGAACAGTAAGGTGTAAAGGTTACTGATGGAAAGAACTCCGCCTAAAAAGCTCATAATATAGCCTCCTGATTTTTATACTGTTTTTTATGCTTTTTCAAGCCGTAGAAATTCTATCATTTATGTATAATAAAGGCAAGAACAAAACTATACAAACTTGCTAAATCTTTTGATTAAGTTTTGTGCAAAGAGTATATAACGTGCTTATGCCTCTTCACCGCTCCACATACATTTTTCCATATTGACAGTAAGCTCGTTCTTAAACTCCACACCCTCATTTAAAAGAAGCTCTCTTTGTATGCTTTCACCGCCGAAGGCAAAGGCGGAGGAAAGCCTGCCGTCTTTTGTCACAACTCTGTGGCAGGGGATAGTATCAGGGTCAGGATTATTATGAAGAGCATAGCCCACAACCCTTGCGAGGCGGGGATTGCCGGCGAGAAGGGCAATAAGACCGTAGGAAGCAACCTTGCCCTCGGGTATTCTTCTGACCTGCTCATATATTTTTTCAAAGGTATTCATCGTCATATTTCCTTTCAGACATTTTCTTTTATTATACCACAAAAAAATACATAATATACCTGTATTTTTTGCTTTTTCTCCGTTGACTTTTTGATTTTACAATAGTATAATAGCCTCTGCAATCCGGATAAGAGGTGGAGTCTGTCATAGGACACAATAGTGTGCTATTTGTTTGGGATTGCGGCTTTGCTTTGCCGTGAAGCCTATAGGGTCCGCTTGTGCGGATTTTTTTATTTTCCGCCAAGTATTTTTAAGGAGTTTTGAAAAATGAGTCCTATCACAATCACAGCTCTGGTTATCTTTGCCGTCACCTATATACTGATGCTGGCATTTCAAAAAATCAGACCCTACGTTACCGTCGGCTCAGCGATTATCTTCGTTGCCCTCGGTGTTATCGCAACGGTAAAGCCCGACCTTTTCGGCGAAGGCTTTTTCGCAGTCGGCGACAGCGTTTACGGCTACGGCGTTGCACAGGCCATCGGCAATATCGACTGGAACGTTATTATGATGATAGCAGGTACAATGGGTACCGTATATCTTTTCATCGAGTCAAAAATGCCTCAGCTTATGTCTGACGTGCTTATTTCAAAAATGCCCAACGTCAAGTGGGTGGTTGTTGCCCTTTCACTTTTTGCAGGTATTGTATCAGCCTTCGTTGACAACGTTGCAACAGTTCTTATGATTGCCCCCGTTGCCCTTGCCTTCTGCAAAAAGCTCAACATTTCACCTGTACCTTCAATTATATGTATTGCGGTTTCCTCAAACCTTCAGGGTGCGGCTACACTTGTCGGTGACACAACCTCAATTCTTCTTGCAAAGGCGGCAAACCTTGACTTCTCAAGCTTCTTTGTTGATGACGGACATATGGGTATGTTCTGGGTTGTTGAAGCAGGTGCTTTGGTAAGTGCTCTCATTATCCTCTTTATGTTCCGTAAGGATAAGGACAAAATTGAGTTTACAGGCAGAACAAAGGTCGAGGATAAATTCCCGTCCTTCCTTCTCGTGGGTACCGTGCTTGCTCTTATCGCAGTTTCCTTTATTCCCTATAAGGACAATGCGGCAGAGGGTCAGTTCTATAAGCCTGATATCACCAACGGTATTATCTGTATCGCATTCTTCCTCATCGGTATCATCCGTGAGCTTTTCATCAAAAAGAACAAGGAAATTGTAAAGAATGCCTTCAAGGAAATCGACTACTATACCATAGTTCTTCTCACAGGACTTTTTGTTGTTATCGGCGGTATCAGCTCTGCAGGTGTTATTGACGTTATCGGTGACGCTATCGCTTCTCTCGGTAAGGGCTCACCCTTTGTGGTTTACACAATCATTGTGTGGATGAGCGTTCTCCTTTCCGCATTTATCGACAACATTCCCTATACTGCAACAATGCTTGCTGTTATTCCTCCCATTGCCGCAGGTGTCGGTATGGAGGACCCCACCGTGCTTTATTACGGACTTCTCTGCGGTGCTACCCTCGGCGGTAACCTTACTCCCATCGGTGCCTCCGCAAACATCGCAGGTATCGGCATTCTCCGCAAGGAGGGCTACGAGGTTAAGGCAACAACCTTTATGAAATACGGTGTTCCCTTTACTCTGGCGGCCGTTATTACAGGATATATACTTCTTTGGGTTATCTGGGCGTAACAAATTCAGGGCTCTCTGCTGAGGGCCTTATTTTTTATTTAAAAAACACTTGACTTATTGACCTTAAGATAGTATAATCCTATGGATATTGTTTAAAGGCTGTGAATGAGAAAACAGTAATTTGCGGATAAGACCTTTAAAGAGAGGGATTTCATCGGCTGTAAGAATCCTATCGTCCCCGTAAGTGAATTTCGACTCAGGAGCCGTCTGTGAAAAGCAGACTGTGGTTGTCGCATTAAGGCAAGAAAGCGGCAGGGGACATCCCTTGCAATTTGAGTGGTACCGCGGAATTTATTTCGTCTCATCTTTTTGGTGAGACGATTTTATTTTTATATGGAGGTTTTAGTTGCTATGAACAGTAAAATTCTTACAGTAAAAGAACAGTTTATTGAAGAACTGAAAAGCTCAGAAAATACTGCCGACCTTGAAGCGCTGAGAGTAAAATATCTCGGTAAAAAGGGTCTTGTAACAGAGCTTATGAAGGAAATGAAGGATCTTTCCAACGAGGAAAAGAAGTCCTTCGGTCAGGAGGTCAACACACTTAAGGGTGAGGTTACCGACTGTCTTACAGCAAGAACAAAGGAATTAAAGGAGCTTGAAATTCAGAAGGAAATTGACTCAATGCCTGATTTTGATATTTCAATGCCCCCCGCAATCAATGAGGGCTCATACCATCCCGTAACTCTTGTTCAGCGTCAGGTTGAAAACATCTTCAAGTCAATGGGCTTTGCCGTTGAGGATTATTCCGAAATCGTATCCGACTACGAGTGCTTTGAGGCTCTCAATATTCCGAAGCATCACCCGGCAAGAGATATGCAGGATACCTACTATCTTGAAAACGGTCAGCTTTTAAAGAGCCACACTTCAGCTGCTCAGAATGCTATCTATAAGAAGTATAAGGATGCACTCATCAACGACGGTGTGCCCATCAAGGCTATTTTCCCCGGCCGTTGCTTCAGAAACGAGGCAACAGACGCCTGTCACGAAAACACCTTCTTCCAGATGGAGGGTGTTATGGTTGATAAGGATATTTCAATCTCAAACCTTATCTATTTTATGAAGACTATGCTCTCAGAGGTATTCAAGAAGGACCTTAAGGTAAGACTCCGTCCCGGCTTCTTCCCCTTCGTTGAGCCCGGCTTTGAGCTTGACATCAGCTGCCTTATCTGCGGCGGTGAGGGCTGTCCCTCATGTAAGCACAGCGGCTGGCTTGAATTATGCCCCTGCGGTATGATTCATCCCGAGGTGCTCAAGGCAGGCGGCATTGATCCGGACGAATACACAGGCTTTGCCTTCGGTCTCGGTCTTACAAGACTTGTTATGATGAAGTACGGTATCAAGGATATCCGTGACCTTAACTCAGGCTCACTTAAAACACTCACACAGTTTATCGACGAATAAGGAAGGAGGAGCAGAAATATGTTTTTATCAATGAATTGGATTTCAGACTTTGTTGACTTTGAAGGCCTCGACAAGCTTGAGCTTATCAAGCGTTTTTCACTTTCAACCGCCGAGGTTGAAAACGAAATTTTCTTCAAGGGCAGCGACATTTCAGGTATCGTTGTTGCCGAAATCAAGGAAGTGGCAGACCATCCCGAATCAAAGAAGCTCCACCTTTTAAAGGTTGATGCAGGCGACGGTCAGCTTACAGATGTTGTATGCGGCGCACCCAATGTAAGAGTAGGTATGAAGACTGCTTTTGCAAAAATCGGTGCAAAGATCGGCGAAATCGAAATCACTCCCAGAGCACTTGCAGGCTACACCTCCTACGGTATGTGCTGCAGTGAAAAGGAGGTAGGTATCAGCGACGATAACTCAGGTATTATGGACCTTCCTTATGAGCTCGTAAACGGTACCGACATCAAGGACGTATACGAAATCGACGATATCGTTTTCGAGGTTGATAACAAGTCCCTTACAAACCGTCCCGACCTTTGGGGTCATTACGGTATCGCAAGAGAATTTGCCGCAATCGCAGGCAGACCTCTCAAGCCTCTTGAAACGGTTGATCTTAAGAAGTACGACAGTCTTCCCAAGGTTGATATGAAGATTGAGGATCCCCTCTGTCAGAGATACTCCTGCCTTCAGGTTGAAAGTATTACAAAGAACGTCAGCCCCGTAAATATGAGAATCAGACTTTTCTATTGCGGTATGAGAGGCATCAATCTTCTCGCTGACCTTACAAACTACCTTATGCTTGAAATGGGTCAGCCCATGCACGCTTTCGACTCAAGAAAGGTTGAAAAGCTCCGCATCAAGCGCTTTGATGCTCCCTTCACCTTCACTACTCTTGACGGTGTTGACAGAAATATTGACGAAAATACCCTTATGATCTGTAACGGCGACACTCCCGTTGCAATCGCGGGTATTATGGGCGGTCTTGACAGTGAAATCGTCGAGGACACCACAAGACTTACTCTTGAAAGTGCTACCTTCGACGCAGTTTCTATCAGAAAGTCAACAGTGCGTCTCGCACACCGTACTGACGCTTCTCAGCGTTATGAAAAGTGCCTTGACCCCGCTATGACAGTACCTGCTATTGCTCGCTTCGTCAAGCTTCTTACCGATATCGACAGCGGTGTTGAGGTTGTTTCCTCACTTACAGACGAGGAGGCATTCAAGTACGATACAGTAACTCTCAGCTTTGACAAATCCTTCGTTGACCGTTACACAGGTATCGAAATCGGCAACGATACAATCGTAAATACTCTCGAATCTCTCGGCTTCGGTGTTGAACTCGAAAATGATGCTTTCACCGTAACTGTACCCTCATGGAGAGCAACAAAGGACGTTACAATCAAGGCAGACATTATTGAAGAAATCACACGTATCTACGGCTACGACAACTTTGATATCCACACAACACAGAGCCCCGTTTATCCCGTACGTCCTGCAGAGGAAAAGACAGTTGAGGACAGAATCAAGGATATGCTTGTTAAGCGCTTCTCACTTCACGAGGCACATTCATACGTATGGATGTACTACGATGAATGCAAGGCTCTCGGTATTGAAATCGAGGATAACATCAAGCTTGTCAGCGCAACCAACCCCAACATTGAAACTATCAGAAAGTCAATCATTCCTACGCAGCTTTGTCAGGTCAAGATAAACAACACCTACGCTCCCGATTTCGGTATTTTTGAGGTAGGCAGAGTTGTTGAAGGCCTCAGAGAGGACGGACTTTGCAACGAGAGAAAGAAGCTTGCAATCACACTCTTCTCAAAGACAAAGACAATGGAGGCTCTCTACTTCGAGCTTCGTGACATTCTTGCCACAGTTACCGGCGACCTTCGTCACCGTGAGCTTTCCTACAAGGCAATCGAAGCAACACACAGCTATGAGCACCCGAGAAATCTTAATGCAATCATTCTTGAGGGCAGGGAAATCGGTGAAATCGGTATCGTTCATCCCGTTGTTTCAAAGAAGGTTGATAAGAAGGCAAACATCGTCTTTGCTGAAATCGACGTAACAGATTTTGCAGACACCGCCTGCGGCGAAATCAAGTATGAGGAGCCCTCAAAGTTCCCCGGTATTGAAATCGACCTTTCATTTGTTACAGAAAAGTATGCTCCCGTTGGTGAGGCAATCAAGAATGCAGACTGCTCACTTATCAAGGGCGCAGAGGTAGTTGACCTTTACCGTGACGAAAACGGCAAGTCAATCACCGTAAGAATCTACTTCGCACATCCCGAAAAGACCCTTACAAGAGAAGAGGTTATGAACGTTGTAAACGGTATCATCGACGAGCTCTCAGCACAGGGTATTGAGCTTAAGAAATAACTGTAAATTCGGAATTCGGAGTTCGGAATTCGGAATTGCGAGTAAGGTTAACCGTAAGAGTTAACTTCTGCCCGCCAAATTCACATTGTAGGGGAGGGCCTTGTGTCCTCCCTAGTTTTTTCTCTTACCTTGCGGCAAACATTCTCAGGTTTTAAAAACAGTAGGGGCGCCCATCGGGCGTCCTTATTTTATAAGAAAAATAAAAACGACAGACAATTCACTTTTGGAATGTCTGTCGTTTGTTTATTATCACCTTTCGTGCGGGATGAGCCTTTAATTTTTTTCTGCTTTCATCGCGCGTGACTACTGGCTACTGACTACTGGCTACTTATTCTCAGAGCTTTCCGAACTTTGAGAAAAGCACCGGCATCCAGAGACCTGCCTGAACGGTTCTGTGGTCAAAGCCGCTCTGCTTGGGCTCCTTGGTCTCAACCCAGTCTGAGAAGCAGTTTCTGTCCTCGGTGTCTGCAAGATAGTCGCAGATGCACTTTGAAAGAAGACCGATGTTTTCTCCCGTTTCATCAAGGCAGGCTGCCCAGAGCTCCCAGTCGGTCTTTGTAAAGGTACGGCGATAGTCGAGGGGAGTACCGTAGGTGTTCATTTCAATGCGGTACTTTTCGCTTTCTGCCTTGTAGATAGCCTTGTCAAAAAGATTGAAGTCAAAGAGAATATCCCATACGAGGTTATACTTAAGGCTCCACGAATCCTTCTTGTCAACGCTGAAGGGAAGGAAGTCATTACCCTTACCGCACACCTCAACAAGCTCGTCGGCGTATTCCTTAGCCTTTGCCATATAGGTGTTTTCCTCACCGAGAAGCTCTGCAATTTTGCTGTAAGCAGCAATACCCATAATTGCCTTGATAGCAAGGTTTACGTTCTTTTTGCTGTGACCTGCGAAGTCGTCGGTGCAAAGCTGATTGTCAAGCACAACGCCCTTCATTATAAGATAATCTGCCCACTTTTTAAGTGTTGCGGCATTTTCCTTAAGGAATTCGAGGTCGTCTGAAACTCTGTAATATGCGTAAGAAAGAAGAATCATATTACCGCATTCCTCAACGGGCATCTGGAACTGAGGCATGTACATACCGAACTTGTTGCTCTTGTATACCTTTCTGTAGGTATATGAATGGGGGAGAAGGTGATTATGTACGTTGAGTGCATAAACCTGACCGTTTGCGATGGGGTATCTGCCTATATCGTGGGGAGCAAAATCAGCGGTCCATAAGGGCATAGCCGCAAACTCAAAAATACCTACAAGCATGGCCTTGACGAGCTCGGGGGTATAAATGAGATACATGGGCATAGCAGGATATGAAACGTCAACGGTGTTGATACAGCCGTTTGAGTGGCATTCCTTTGACATATAAAGAAGCTGACCCTTGCTGTTTCTTACAAGCTTATGAGCTGCAAGCACCTGTCTTGCGGCGGCAGTGAGTATGCTCTGATAATCCTCACCGAACTTTTCGCTGTCCTTAAGGATTGTTTCCTGCTGAGCCATAAGAGCTGCAAAAATTTCCTCTCTGTTGTCAAGACAGTATTTCATACCCTCGTTGATGCTCTTGAATTTCTCTGTCCAAAGACCCTTGAGCTTCTCGCCGAAGTATTCAATTGAGTAAACGTCATCGTAGCCGATAACGGTAACGAAGGAAAGCTTATCGCCGTAAACAGTACGGCTCTTTGTGGTTATACCCTCCTTACAGGCTGAGCATTCGCCGCCCATAAAGGCATAGTAGCCCCAGTCAGCAGAGAAGGCGTCGCCCGAATCTCTGAGAGGCTTCTGCTTTGTGCAACCCATTTTTACAAGGCGGGTATTCTCAAAGGAATCGGTATATTTTGTAATCTGCTTTTTCTTATTGTTATAGCAGAGCTCCTCAAATGCGGTGAATCTTACGTCGATTGAGTGCTCCTTACCGTCGAGAGTCTCAACCTCTGCTTCAAGGAAGGCAACGGGAAGTGAGAGAACGCGAAGGTCGCTGAAAAGGAAGGGTGACCAGGTGGTGAGCTTAAGACGTACGTTGTCGTTTTCAAAGGTGTAGATGCTTACGTAGGGCTCTATTTTTTCGGAGGCCTGAAAAAGAGCGGTGCCCTCGCCGTTACCGAGGAAGCGGAAAAGCTCACCGTCAAGGGTAAGTGTACCCTCGATACGCTTTTTCTGACCGTGCCACTGCTTTGTGTCGTCTGACGTAAGACGTTCAGCCTTTGACCATATGCTGAAGTGGGGGTCTACTGTTACGATGGGGTATGCAGGTAATTTCATATTATTTCTCCTTGAAAATTAATTTTTAACGTATTTAAGCGGGTTGGTGGTTGAGCCGTTGACGATAACCTCAAAATGCAGATGGGGACCTGTGGAGTTACCGGTTGAGCCGATTCGTCCTATCTGCTGACCCTTTGAAACTCTCTGACCGGGATAAACGGTTAATGAGCCTGACTGCATATGAGCATATCTTGTTTTGACTCCGTTGCCGTGGTTGATAAGCACCATATGACCGTAGCCTCGGTAGCCTCTGTCAACTCTTTCGACCGTACCTGAGGCGGCTGCAACAACAGGAACACCCGTTGAGCCTCTTCCGCCGATAACGATGTCAATGCCGCTGTGCCATGATGACCAGCCGGAGATACTGTATGAGCGGTAGCCGTAATAGGAGGAGATGTGGTAAGCACCTCTTGTCGGCCATGTCCAGCCGTAGGATGAGCCCGAGGATGAGGAGGATGAGCCTCCGTAGGTGGCGGTGCCTATAAGCACAACCTTGTTTACGGGCTTTTTGACGGTTTTGGTTGCAATAACCGTTGAATAGGATTCAACACCGTCGATATATGTTACAAGCTCGGTGATCTGATTGATACCGTTTACGCCCTCCTGAGAGGTCTTTTTTGTGCCCTTTGAAAGTGAGGAGGTGTTTCTTTCCACCGTCTCAAAGGGGACGGACTGCTTCTTTGTACGTGTTTTCATAAGCTTTACACGTACGTAGTTTTCCTGACGGGAAACGAGAAGCTTCGTAATTTCCTCAGGCTTTGTGAAATCAACGTCGGGGTTGAGTGCCACAAGCTGATTATATGAAATGCCGTATTTGGCATAAATTGTCTTGAGTGATTCACCCTCGGCGAGAGTGTGGTATACCGCCTGAGCCTTGGGGCTTGAAAGTGCCTCGAGCAGAGCGGAGGAATCCCACAAAAGCTCGCTGTCACGGGGGTAAAGACCGCTGACGTATTCGATTTCCTCGACGAATCCGACGGAGGAGTTTTTGTCGAGCTTTTTACGGTAGGGCTCAAGGATACGGTCAAAAACCGCAACTGCATCAGATTCGTTTCTGACGGCGCAAAGGAATTTGCCGTCGATATATATTCCGCAGGCGCTGATATAGTCTGTGTCCGAGCAGGCAATAATACCGTCGCTTATCATTGACGGATTGGAAAGCTCGTTGACGGCGACTCTTGTAACCTTATATACAGGCGCCGAAAGCAGAGAAGCTCCGCCTTCCTCGGCAGTACCGAGAAGAGTCTCGGCTCTGTGCTTAGCCTCGTCGTAGATTTCCTTGCTTTCAACGTAGCCGATTGACTGACCGTTATAAAAAACCTGAAGAGCAAATACACGGCCCGACTGCAGAGAGAAAATATTGTAAACCGCAAGAATGATAACTATGGGGAAGGCAAGGTTGAAGGCAGACCTGAGAAGTCGGTTTTCGCTTAAAATAAAGCTGAAGAAGGCACCGATATATGAGGGCTTTGCCTGCTTGCCGTCCTTGCTCTTATCTGCGGCTCTTTCAACGGCAGAGGCCTTGATTGTGTTTATAAACGAGGAGGGACCTTTTTTTACCGCCCGTCTGATTTTTCTGAAGACAGAGATGAGCTTCTTTGCCGTAAATTTCAGCGGGGAAAGGATGACGGGAAGAATAATGGCTAAAAGCCTTTTGAAAATGCCGATTGTGACGTCGCCCGTAAGGAAGATAAGGTCAACCGCAGCGGGCAGTATTTTTTTGAATACGTCAGGTGAAAGTGAAAGCTTTTTCTTTTCTCTTTTTACCTTTACCGTCTGCTTTTCTTCTGCCTCGGAGGGAATTTCCGAAAGCACCGATTCCTCGACGGGAAGGATAACCTCAAGGGCGTCCTCACCGCTGAAGGGGAGATAGCTTATCTGAGGAGTGCTTACGCCGTCCCCGTCGGTATTTATCATATTATCGGGGGCAATATTGTTTTCTTCCACGTTTTCACCTGCCTTTCTGAAAAATCCGCTACACATTATATCACGGATATGAGATTATTGCAATAATTATTCTTTTACGGGATAATCGAGCATAGTGTCGTTCCAGCCTTCAAGAACCTCGCACATAAGTGCACTTTCCTTTTTTGCAAGGAAAAGGTCGTGGTCGAGATAGTTGCCGCATTCGATAGCGGAAACGCCGGGTACCTCACCCTCAAAATCGGCACAGAAGCGAAGAGCCTTTTTTGTAAGCTCAACGGCAGCTGCTGCGGGGAGAGTATCGGTTGTGATGAAATAGAAGCCCGTTCTGCAGCCCATAGGACCGAAGTAGATAATTTCGTCACGGTATTCGCTGTTTCTTACGTAGGTTGCAAAAAGATGCTCAAGAGTGTGGATGCCGCTGTTTTCAAGAACAGGCTCAATATTGGGCTTGCGGAAGCGCAGATCATAGGTAACTGTACCTGCATCCCTTCTTGAAAGATACATACCCTTGGGTAAAATTGTGTGGTCGATTGTAAAGCTTGCGATTTTTTCCATAATAAGCAATCCTTTCTAATTCATTGATATAAGTCTGTTACGTGCGAAAAGTCTGTCAACTGCCTTTTTCAGCTCTCTGTTTTCATAAAGGGAGAGAGTCGGGTCCTTTGCGAGAATAAGCTCGCAGGCGGCACTTGACTGACGGACGATATCCATATTTTCGGTGATATCTGCAATTTTCAGGTCGGGCAGACCGTGCTGTCTTGAGCCGAAAAAGTCACCGGGTCCTCTTATTTTGAGGTCCTCATCGGCAATGGTGAAGCCGTTGTTTGTTTTACACATAATGCTGAGCCTTGCCTTGGTGTCGGGGCTTTCGCTGTCACTGACAAGGATACAGTAGGATTTTTCACTGCCTCTGCCGACTCTTCCTCTCAGCTGATGAAGCTGGGAAAGACCGAAGCGGTCAGCATTCTCAATAACCATTATTACCGAGTTGGGCACGTCAACACCGACCTCGATGACGGTTGTTGAAACAAGAAGCTGAAGGTCACCCTTTATAAAGTCAGACATAACTCTTTCCTTATCCCTTGCCTTCATTTTGCCGTGAAGAAGACCGACACGGTAATTACTGAATTCACCTTGGGAGATTTCCTCGTAATATTCCGTTGCCGAGGTGATTTCATATTCCTCGTTTTCCTCGACGGCGGGACAGACGATATAAGCTTGAAGCCCTCGGTTAAGATGCTCCTTTATAAACTTATAAAACCTCGGTCTGTAGGAGACGGGGACACAGAAGGTGTCGGTTTTCTGCCGTCCCTTAGGCATTTCATCAATAATACTCAGGTCAAGGTCACCGTAAATGATGAGTGAAAGTGTACGGGGAATAGGTGTTGCACTCATAACAAGCGTATGGGGATTTGCGCCTTTGAAGATAAGTGCGCCTCTCTGACTGACACCGAAGCGGTGCTGCTCGTCGGTGACAACGAGTCCGAGACGTGAAAACTCAACGTCGTCGCTTAAAAGGGCGTGAGTGCCTATGATTATATCAATTTCACCGTTCCGGAGTCTCTCCTTGATTTCTTTTTTTCTTTTGGGTGTTGTCGAGCCTGTGAGAAGCTCCGCCCTAAGACCGGAGCCTTCAAGAAGTGCCGAAAGTGAATTGTAATGCTGTCTTGCGAGAATTTCCGTCGGAGCCATAAAGGCACTCTGCATGCCGTTACGTGCACTTACGTAAAGCAGACAGGCGGCAACTGCGGTTTTACCGCTGCCCACGTCACCCTGAACAAGTCTGTTCATAGGCTTATCCGACTGCATATCTCTGATTGCCTCTGCTATCGTTCTTTTCTGAGCATTGGTAAGCTCAAAGGGCAGAGCGCCGATGAAATCCGCCGAGCAATCGTCGGTGATAAGATAGTCTGTTCTTTTTCTTCCCTTGCTGCGAAGAAGCTTCATTCCCAGCTGAAGAGTGAGAAGCTCCTGAAAGACGAGTCTGCGTCGGGCAATTTCAAGGTCCTTTGCCGAGGCAGGGAAGTGAATGCTCTTGACGGCAAACTGCTGATGGCACAGGGAATATTTCTGCCTTATTTCATCGGGAATAATATCCCGCTGCTCCTTGCCGAGATAAAGAGCAACGGCCTGCTTCATGATTCTTTCCGTCATTCTTGTTGTCAGCGAGGCGGTCTGAGGGTATATGGGTCTCATACAGCTTGCTTCATCGGGAGAAACGATAACGGGATTGGTCATTTCGATTCTTCCTTTAGAAGCGGTAGCCTTGCCGTAAAAAAGATATTCCTCACCCTCCTCGAGACTCTGAGCGAGATAAGCGTTGTTGAAAATAGTGATATTTACTCCCGCAACTCCGTCGGTTGCCATAGTTTTATAAAGGGTCATATTGCCTCGGATTTTATGCTCGACGGGTCTGTAGCCGATAATACCGCTGAAGCAGCATACCGTATCGGGGATAATCTGTGTTATCGCCACGGGAGAAGAAAAATCAAGGTAGGTACGGGGATAAAAGTCAATAAGGTCGCCGAGAGTTTCAATGCCGAGCTTTTTAAGGGTTTCCGCTCTTTTTTCGCCGACACCCTTGACGTATTTTACGGGTGTATCCATATCGTACCTCCTTTTCCTGATTTAATGAGTAATAATTGCGGCGGTTAAATCACTCTGCACTCATCCTGCAACAAGCTGCCATGAATCGGCGTTGAGGAAGGGCTCGTAATCGGTTACGGTGCCGTCATAGGTAAACTCCCTTGAAAAATAGGTCATACCGTCTCTGAAGCAAATGGGAGTGAAGGGTCTTTCTGAAAAATAAACCTGACTGAAGGTTGAAATATCGGCGTTGCCCGCTCTGAAATCCTTGTAAGAGGCGGCAACGGTTGACTGACCGTCAATACCGAAGGAGGTCTCGCCCGCCTCGGAGAAGAAGCAGGAAAGGCTCATATCGGGTGAAAGTCTTATTTCACCGACGTAAATATCATAGTCGCCCTCTCTGAGTGCGGTCATATAGTCCTCATAGCTGAGAATTGAAAGAGTAACGTCAATGCCGAGGGCATCGAGTGCATTTTTGATAAGCTTTGCACATTCGGTCCTCTTGAGCGACTCTTCATTGACAACAATACGCAGCTCGAGAAAATCAAAGTTCTTTGAGCGGTATTCGTTGGTTTCATAGGCGTATACGTAGCCTGCATCCTCAAGCAGCTGCTGAGCGGCAACAAGGGAAGCTGACTGCTTTTCGTAGGTGAAATTATCAAGCACAAACCAGTCTGGATTAAAGGGGAGAGGTGAGTATCTTGCCATACCGCCGTAAACGGTGTTGCAGATTTCCTCAGGGTCGAAGGAAAGCTCAACCGCATCCTTTACCGCCTTGTCACCGAGAGCATCTGAATTACAGTTATAGCCGACAAAAACCATACTGTTCATAGGTGTCTGAATCATATTTGCACCGATTTTGGTGTACTCACCGTCGGAAAGGTCGTCGAAGAAGTAGCTCAGACCGCCGCTCTGAAGAAGATAGAGCTCGTTGCCTGACGAGGTGATGGGAGTAAGAAGAATCTTTTCCGTTGTAAGAGTCTCACCGCGGGAATTGCTTTCATTTGACTTAAGATATCTTCCCTCGGGGCTGTGCTGAACGGTGTAGCGTCCGCTGCCGACGGGAAATTCACTTTCAGCCGTACCTGCCTGAATGATGGGAAAGCTCAGCACACTTTCACAAAAGGTATCCGCCTCGGTGAGAGTGAAAAGGACGTTGCCGTTATAAGCTGAGGCAAGAGCGATATTCTGAAGCCTTGATGAATAAAAGGCGCTCTGCTTTGCAATGTTGAAGGAATAAACCACGTCCTGAGCTGTGAGAGATGCACCCGAGGAAAAGGTGAGCCCCTCTTTAAGAGTTACCGTAAGGCTGTTGCCGTCCTTCTGAAGACTGTCGGCAATTACGGGTACGGCGGAATACTTTTCATCGGTTATGAAAAGAGGGTCGTAGATGAGAGTGGTTATTTTTCTGTTTGCAGGGCTTTCGGTTGTGTAGGGGTTGAGAGATTTTTCCTCGTAATAGCCGAGGGTGATGAAGCTTTCCTTGGGAGCCTCTGTTGTTTCAGCCTCTGTGGTCTCAGTCACGTCGGGCTCGGGCTTTTTACCTGCCGAGCAGCCTATCAGAGTAAAGGCAAGGCAGACGGCGAGCACCGCACAAATATATTTTTTCATTCTTATCAATCCTTAAGATTTATTATGCGAGTCGCACCGTTTCGGTTGCGGTACATTTTCCGGTTTTTTCGTCAATGGTGAATATACATCCGTTGATTATGCAGTCACCCGACGCCGCATCAAAGCGCACGGGCATATTTGTTCTGAACTTTTCAATAACGATTTCCTTTTTTACACCGAGAACGCTGTTTTCAACACCGCACATACCGATATCGGTGATATAGCCTGTGCCGTCGGGGAGAACTCTGTCATCGTTTGTAAGCACGTGGGTGTGAGTGCCGAAAACCGCAGACACCCTGCCGTCAAGATAATAGGCGAGAGCCTGCTTTTCCGAGGTTGTCTCTGCGTGAAAATCGACGAGGATTATCGGTGTGGCGTCAGCGACCTGCTTAAGGACTCTGTCAATGGCGTTGAAGGGGTTTTCAAGGCTTTCCATAAACATTGTGCCCATAAGATTTATAACCGTAACGCTGTATCTGCCCATATCGACTGTGCTGAAGCCCTTACCTGGGTTGGCTTCGGGAAAGTTACAGGGTCTTATGATAAATTCACTTTCGTCGAGAAGGTCGTAAACCTCCTTACGTCTGAATACGTGGTTGCCTGTTGTAATAAAATCAGCACCGCTTGTAAAAAGCTCCTGAGCCGAAAGGGGAGTAATGCCGTTGCCTGCGGCGGAATTTTCACCGTTGACAATGCAGAAGTCGATTCCCTTGAGCTTTTTGAGGGCGGGTAATTTTTTTCTTAAAAAGCGGCAGCCGATGTCGCTGACAACGTCGCCGAGGACGAGAACATTCATTTTTTTACCTCTTTCGGTGGTTTAATCGTTAAGATATTCGCTTATATCAAAATCGTCGTCGTTGGGGTAATAATCCCAGCCGTCGTAGTAGTTGCCTTCCTTTTCCTCCTCGGGAAGGTCGGGAATCTCTCTGACCGCTTCAAGCTTTCTTCCCGACATCCACAGAAAGTGTGAGGCAAGAAGAGTAACGCCGCAGCCTGAGGGAGTAAGCCATTCTGAAGCTGATGCCTCGGGAATGGCGAAGTTTGCAAGAAGAGTGGAAATAACGCCGCCGTGGGTGATGATAACAACGTTGTCGCTTCCGCTTTTGATGATACCGTCAACGATTTTTGAAAAGGCGGTGCAGATTCTTGAGGTAAACTCCTCATTGGTTTCACCGAAGGGGGGAGCAACTCCCTCCTCGCCTCTTATCCATCTGTCAAAAAGGGGCTGCTTTTCGTGAAGCTCATCGGCAGTTTTTCCCTCAAATTCACCGAAGCTGTATTCGGTAAGGGCGTCGATAATAACGGGCTCAAGGTGAGGATAAAGGATTTTTGCAGTTTCGGTGCATCTTTTAAGCGGTGAGGAAAAAACAAAATCAGCGTGGGGATATATGTATTTTTCCTTAAGCTCATTGAGCTGGTCGATGCCCTGAGTGCAAAGAGAGGAGTCGGTGTGACCCGCATAAACGCCTCTGAGATTATCCTCGGTGAGTGAGTGTCTTATGAGATGTATTTTATAAGTTTTCATACAAAATTACTCCATTATAAATATATTATCTTATATTATACAATAAGCTTATTAAAATTTCAATAAAAATGCAAATAGAATTGAAAAAATAACTTCGTTGCTGTATAATGGGATTTACAAATTTACGGAGGGAAAGCCATGCTTAACTTTATCATAGGTGAAAAGGGCAGCGGAAAAACAGCCGCCGCTCACAGAATAATAGGTCAGTGTGCCGAAAAGGGTGAGAGCGTTATGCTCATTGTACCCCGTCAGTTCAGCTTTGAAAGCGACAAAAGCATCCTTTCTCTTCTCGGGCCCCGCCTTGCAAGTGAAATAGAGGTGCTTTCCTTCAAAAGACTCTGCGACGAGGGAATAAGAAGATACGGCACCAAGAATAAGCCCGTAGCGACTGCGGGCGTTAAAAATATACTTATGTACCTTGCCGTCGATGCGATGAACGAGCAGCTTACCGCCTTTGAAAAGCATAAGAAGGATATTGCCCTTTCAAAAAAGATGCTTCAGAGCATAACGGAGCTTAAAAATACGGGCATTTCGGCCGAGGAACTGCTCAGCTGTGCCGAAAAAATCGACGACGGAATTCTTGCGGGTAAAATGAAGGAAACCGCGATGATTTTCTCTGCCTATGACACCCTTCTTTCACAGAAATTCTTTGACGAGGCGGACCTTCTTACCTATATGGCATCCGTACTTGCAGGCACGGATTATTTCTCGGACAGAATAGTTGTTATTGACGGCTATTCCGACTTCAGCTTCGGTGAGCTTAAGATAATCGAGCAGATGCTCATAAAGGCAAAGGAGGTTTATATCACTCTTTGCATCAGAGACGAAAAGGATACAAGCGACCTGAGCCCCTTTGCCGTTGTTTCAAGGACGATGAGAAGGCTTAAGCTTCTTGCAGGCAATAACGGTGTTGCGGTGGCAGATACTATTGTGACCCACAGAAGACCCTCGGAAAGAGCGGAGCTTGACCACCTTGACAAAAATATTTTTCTTCCCGGCTGCAAGGCCTTTGAGGGTAAGTGCGAAAGCATAACGGTAAGCGCCGCTCCCGATCTTATTGCGGAATGCGATTCTGTTGCAAGAAAAATCAAGGCAATGCTCAGAAAAGAGGAATACCGTTGCCGTGATATTGCCGTTGTTTTCAGAAGCGAGGATTATTACGAAAAGCAGATAAAGCTTTCGCTTATAAAATACGGTGTGCCCATTTTTGAGGATAAGCGTCAGCCCTTGTGGAATCAGCCCCTCATAAGCCTTGTGTCTAATCTTATAGAGCTTTCCTACGGCACCTTCAGCTCAGATAATATCTTCAGATATCTTAAAACGGGACTTACCGACCTTGATGCTCAGGACGTTGCCGAGGCGGAAAACTACGTTTACGCATGGGATATTGAGGGTGAGCGCTGGCTTAAGGACTGGACGGACAATCCCGACGGCTTCGGCATTGAAATGACAGAGCAGAGAAGGGAAAGGCTCAGCCTTCTCAACGGCATCCGCCGACAGATTACGGAGCCTCTTATCCGCTTCAGAGAGGATACCGGGAACGCCTCGGGACGTGACTGTGCCGCATTGATTTATAAATTTCTGAGAGATAACGGCATTGATAATGCACTCAGGGAATATGCCCTTGAGCTCGAGGAAAAGGGTATGACCGAGCTTGCTCTCGAGCAGGAGCAGGTCTGGGATTTTCTTATGGAGGCTCTGGGTGAAATTGCAGATTCTCTCGGTGACACAAGGGTACCGATGAAGAAGCTCGGTGAGCTTTTTACCCTTTGTATTCAGAGTAAGACTCTCGGAAAGATACCCGACGGCTTTGATGAGGTTACGGTCTGCCCCGCACAGAGAATTCTTACCAAAAACATAAGGGTTGTTTTTGCTGTCGGTATGAACGAGGACGTATTTCCTCTCAGAAAGAGCGAGACGGGTATATTCTCCCGCAGGGACAAGGTTAAGATTGCCCTTAACGGAATCGAAAGCATGAACGATAACGATGAGGCTGTGCTTTTTGAAAGATTCCTTGCATATAACACACTCTGCTGTGCTACCGAAGAGCTTCATCTGAGCTATTGTCTGAGTGACGCAGGGGAAAAGAACCGTACAAAGAGTGAATACGTTGAGGCGGTAGAGAGCCTCTTTCCCGATATAAGGGAGCATTGTGTTTCCGACGAAAGTATTTCCGAGCTGATTGAAAGTGAGCAATCGGCCTTTGAAATTATGGCCAGGGAATGGAATTCCGATTCTCCCGAGGCTGAGGCACTCAGAAAATATTTCAGAGGCAGAGACGAATACAGGGGTAAAATAGAGAGCCTTGAAAGAGCGACGAAAAACAAGGCTTATGCCTTTGAGGATAAGAAAAAGGCACTTGATTTCTTCGGCAGAAATCTCTATTTTTCCGCCTCTCAGCTTGACGTTTACGGCAGATGCCCCTTCCAGTATTTCTGTAAATACGGTCTTTACGCAAAGCCGAGGCTCAGGGTGAGCTTTGATGCGGCAAACACGGGTACCGCCATACACTACGTTCTCGAAAAGCTTCTTTCAAAATACAAGGGCAGAGAATTCCTTGAAATTTCCGATTCCGCTCTCAGAGCTGAAATCGGTGAGCTTCTCACAGGCTATCTCGAGTCCTCACTTTCGGGCGAAGAAAACAAAACTGCCCGCTTCAGATATATTTACTACCGTATGCAGAAGATTGTTGCCGACATTATGAGCCGTCTGAGAGAGGAGTTCGGTGACAGTGACTTTGAGCCCTGCGACTTCGAGCTTGAAATTTCACGTGACGGTGATGTCAGACCCTTTGCCGTGGCTCTTAAGGAGGGCAAGGCGGAGTTTTTCGGTATAATTGACCGTGTTGATAAATTTGACGGAGACGGCAGAAGATATATAAGGGTTGTTGACTACAAGACGGGTCTTAAGGACTTTAAGCTCAACGACGCCATAAACGGAATGAATATGCAGATGCTTCTTTATCTTGTGAGCATATGGCGTAACGGCAAGGGCTTTTATGAAAATATCACACCTGCAGGTGTGCTTTACTTCCCTGCAAGGCTTGATACGGTAAAAACCGACAGAGAGCTTGACACGGAAAGCAGAAAAAGGGACAGATATACGAGCCTTAAAATGAAGGGTCTTCTTCTCGAGGATAACAGTCTTATTGAGCATATGGATAAAAAATGCGAGGGTCTTTTCCTTCCCGTAAAATACGATGCGAAAAAGGGCGAGTTTAAGGGTAATCTCATAAGCCTTCCCGTGCTCGGAAAGCTTGCAAAGCATATGGACGGCATTATCAGAGCAATGGGAGACAGCCTTCACGAGGGACGTATTCCCGCATTCCCCGTTGCAGGCGGAAATCATACCAATACCTGCCTTTACTGTGATTATTCCGACGTGTGTATGGTTGAAAAGCCCACACACCGCTACATTTACCCCACAGCGCATTCGGGCTGTATAGATTATCTTAAGGAGGAGTATAAGGATGAAGAGACAGTGGACTGAGCGTCAGCTTGACGCCATAACCGCAAGACGGGGCTCTGTTCTTGTTTCTGCAGCGGCGGGCTCGGGTAAAACCGCAGTTCTTGTTCAGCGTGTCATTGAGCGTATAACAGATGAAGAAAATCCCACCGATGCCGACAGGCTGCTTATCGTTACCTTCACCAAGCTTGCGGCAGGGGAAATGAGAGAAAGAATAGGCAAGGCTATAGCAGAGCTTCTTAAAAACGATCCGGGCAACAGCCGTCTTATAAATCAGCAGACTCTTCTTGCAAATGCAAAAATATGTACCATTGACTCCTTCTGCGGCAGTCTTGCAAGGGAAAACTTTGAGCTTCTCGACATAGCTCCCGATTTCAGAACTGCTGACGAAAGTGAGCTTTCCGTTGTTAAAAAGGAAGCAATGGATATGACTCTCGAGGCAATGTATCAGAACGGCGGCGACAGCTTCGCAACTCTCGTTGAGCTTCTTGTTTCGGGCACGAGGGACAATCAGCTTGAGCAGGCGGTTGACAGACTTTACGAGGCGTCAAGATCCTTTCCCTTCCCTTGCGAGTGGCTTGAGAGCCTTAAGGAATTTTACCGTTATACCGGCGACGCAAAGGAAAGCCCCTACGGAAGAGAAATACTTTCTCAGGTAAAGCAGGCATCTGAGTATAATCTCGGCCTTTTCAGACGTGTGCTTGCTTCCTGCGACGGCGACGAGCAGCTCGTAAAAATATTCGGTGACTGTGTAAGAACAGACGTTGCCCAATGTGAATATATACTTGACAGAATCGAAAACGGCAGCTGGAACGAGATAAGAAATGCCGTTGACAGATATGCGCCCGCTACAAGAGGCCGCAAGCCCAAGGATTACGGCGATGAGAGGCTTCTCGGCTACCTTACTGCCGTAAGGGACGAGGCGAAGGAAAATATGAAGGCGCTCAGAGGCTCTCTTTGCAGCAGCAGTGAGGACTTCCGTCTTGATATGGAATTTTTTGCAGGTGCCGTGGGTAGTCTCGTTGACACCGTCAGACTCTTTTCGGAAAACTACGCCACGCTTAAAAAGGAAAAAAAGCTTGCAGACTTTTCCGACATAATGCACATGGCCCTTTCTCTTCTTGTCAGAAGCGAGGGAGACGGCTGGAAAAAAACAGAGCTTGCTGAGGAAATAAGCAAGTGCTACGATGAAATCCTTATTGACGAATATCAGGATACCAACGCGGCACAGACAATGCTTTTCACTTCGATTTCCCGTAACAATATGTTCAGGGTAGGTGACGTAAAGCAGAGCATTTACTCCTTCCGTCAGGCTATGCCCGAAATTTTTACCGACCTTAAGGACAGTCTTGAGCTTTACGACAGAGAAAGCGACAGCTATCCCGCAAAGATAATCCTTGCCAATAACTTCAGAAGCCGCAAGGAGGTAACGGATATAATCAACTTTATCTTTGAGCAGCTTATGAGCAGAGAAAGCGGCGGAATCGATTATAACGGTGAGGAAAGGCTTATACCGACGGCAAAATATCCGACCAATGACAGAGCGGTGGCAGAGCTTCACCTTATCGACCTTAAGGATGAAAGTGAAAGAAGCTCTGACGAGAGGCAGGCAAAATACGTTGCCGATATAATCAACCGTATGATAAACGAGGGCTACACCGTCAGAGATGGTGACACTCAGCGCAAAGTAAGATACGGTGACTTTGCGGTGCTTATGAGGTCCCTCAGCTCAGGCAGAGGCGTTACCTATGCCGAGGCCTTCAGAAAAGAGGGGATACCCTCCTTTACCGAGGTTACCGATTCCTTCCTTACCTCAAAGGAAATTGCACTTGTGCTCAACATACTCAGAATCATAGATAACCCCCGTCAGGATATACCCCTTCTGAGTGTTATGATGTCGCCTGTTTTCGGCTTTACCGTTGACGAGGTGGCAGATATCAAAAAAAGAAACCGCAGAGAAAGTGTTTACGCCTGCCTTATGCAGACCAAGGCTGAGGGAGACGCCAAAACAGAGGCCTTCCTTGAAAAAATCGCTCTGTGGCGCTCGATGAGTATATGTCTTCCCGCAAGTGAGCTCATAAGCGGCATTTATGACGATACGGCTCTTGTTTCGGTTTTTGATGCGGTCGACAGGTCGGGTATGAAAAGTGCAAATCTTAAGCTGCTTCTCAGCTATGCGGATACCTATGAAAAATCAGGCTATTCGGGTCTTTCGGGCTTCATCCGCTTTATTGACCGCCTGAGCAGTCAGAAGCAGGACCTCAGCGGTGCGGTAAACGCCGTGCAGAATGCCGACGTAGTCAGAATTATGACCGTCCACAAATCCAAGGGACTTGAATTTCCCGTATGTATACTTGCCAACTGTGCCTCCTCCTTCAATAAGCAGGACGAGGTGCCCGACCTTATCCTCAACAGAAAATACGGAGTTGCAGTAAGACGCCGTGACACCGTAAGCTTTGAGCAATATCCCTCTGTGCCTCACAGAGCGGTAAGATACGCCATACGTAAGGACAGCGTTAGCGAGGAAATGAGGGTGCTTTACGTTGCACTCACACGAGCCGCCGAAAAGCTTATAGTTGTCCACGGTGACAAATATCTTGATAAAACCCTTATGAGATGCGGTCTTGACCTGAGTGACGAGGGTCGCAGGGTTTCTCCCTATGCCGCCAACAACGGCAAAAGCTTCGGCCAATGGATTATAACCGCACTTTTAAGGCATCCCGATGCAGGTCTTATGCGTGAGGCGGCAGGTCTTGAGGAAAGCTACGTGCTGCCCTGCGGGTCACCGCTTGAGATTTATTTCAGCAAGGCTCAGGATACTGCCGATGAAAGCACAGGTGAGGAAAAATCCGAAGCCGTTGCCGATGATGATTTTCTCAGCCTTATAAAGGAAAGAGCAGAGTTCAGGTATAAATACGAGGCTCTTTCGGGCATTGCGATGAAAAGAACTGCCTCCTCGGTTGATAAGGGCTTTGTGGATAAGGAGCATTTTGCCTCCTCTGTTCCCGCCTTTTTATGTGAGGGCGGTCTTACGGGTGCACAGAAGGGTACCGCAGTTCACCGCTTTGTTCAGTTTGCCGATTACCGTCTTGCGGCTGAGGACCTTGAAGGTGAAATCGACCGTCTTAAGGCTTCGGGACTTATTTCTCCGCAGGAGGCGGCTGCAATCAACCGCAGAAAGGTCAGAGCCTTCCTTGAAAGCGACCTTATGCAAAGAATTCTTTCAAGTGACAAGGTGCTCAGAGAAAAACGCTTTATTATAGAGGTGCCCCTTAATGAGATTTATGACTCCGTTGAGGATTTCGGCGACGAAAAGGTGATGGTGCAGGGTGCCTGCGACTGTGCCTTCCTTGAAAACGGAGAGCTTACGGTTGTGGATTATAAAACCGACCGTCTGGAAAAAGAGGAGGAATTCACGGAAAAATATTCCTCACAGCTGCTGCTTTATAAGAAGGCTCTCGCTCTGTGCACGGGAATTCCCGTATCAAAAACCCTTATTTATTCCTTCCATTTGTCGGAAATAATTGAGGTAAAAGAAAAAAATTAAAAATAAAATCAATAATTTTCAAAAAAATGTTGATTTTTCATTTTCACTGTGATACAATACCTTGCGTTAATCTAAATAATAATGTCCGAAAGAGGTGACACATAATGAAAAACGGTATCCATCCCAACTACGAACAGACAAACGTTAAGTGTGCTTGCGGCGCTGTTATCGCAACCGGTTCTACAAAAAAGGACATGCATGTTGATATTTGCTCAAACTGCCACCCCTACTTCACAGGTAAGCAGAAGCTTGTAGATACAGGCGGACGTGTAGATAAGTTCAACAAGCGTATCAACCTTGCAAAGAACAAATAATTCACTTAATCGAAGAATTTAGACGGTACAAGCTTTTTGTTCCGTCTTATTTTCATTTTAGGTGTTATCAGTATTATGAAGGGGGCATCCGTGTGGAAAGCTATAAAACGGTAAAATTTGAATCAAGCGACGAATTCGTAACCAAAAAATCCCGCTTTATCGGCTACGTAAAGCCGGTTAAAACCGTAGAGGAGGCAACCGCCTTTATAGCCGAAATAAAATCAAAGCATTGGGATGCCACCCATAACGTTTACGCCTACAGTCTCAGGGAGGGACAGATAAAGCGCTACAGCGATGACGGTGAGCCCTCGGGTACTGCGGGTATGCCTGCTCTCGACGTTATTTTGAAGCAGGATGTCGTTGACTGCTGCGTTGTTGTCACCCGATACTTCGGCGGTATAATGCTCGGCGCAGGCGGACTTGTCAGAGCATATTCCCACGGGTCAAAGATAGCCCTTGATGCAGGTCAGGTAATTACAATGTCCCCGTGTAAAATCGTAAGCGTAAAAAGCGACTATAATTTTTACGGCAGACTTGTTCCTCTTATATGTGAAGAGGGAGGAATCGTTGAGGATACGGTCTTTTCCGATGCGGTTGAGGTCATATTCAGAATTCCTTCAGAAAAGCTTCCCTTTTTTGAGGCAAGGCTTGTTGACGTGTCCTGCGGCAGGCTTTCGGGCACCGTAATTGACGAAAAATACTGTGAAATATAATTTTTTTAAAAAAATAAAGAGGAAAAACAGAAAAAACTGCGTATATAGATATATAGAAAGAGAAAGGCGGCGGTACTGTGTCGGAAATCAGAGAAAGAACTCTCGAAAACGAGAGAAAGCACCTTTCAGAGTATGCTATGCTCTGCAGCAACACAAGGGGACGGCAGACCGATGAGCCCGAATGCCCCGTAAGAACTGCATATCAGCGTGACAGAGACCGCATAATTCACTGTGCGGCGTTCAGACGCCTTATGCACAAAACCCAGGTTTTCCTTTCTCCCGACAGCGAGCATTACAGAACAAGACTCACCCATACTTTTGAGGTTTCTCAGATAGCAAGAACCATTGCTGTCGGTCTCGGCCTCAACGAGGACCTTACCGAGGCTATTGCACTCGGGCACGATTTAGGTCACACACCCTTCGGACACGCAGGTGAAAGAGCGCTCAACGAGGTTTTTCCCGACGGCTTCAAGCATTATGAGCAGAGCCTGAGAGTCGTTGACTCAATAGAAAACAAGGGCAAGGGACTTAATCTTACCTATGAGGTAAGAAACGGTATTGTCTGCCATACAAGAGGCGAGGAAGCAAGGACTCTTGAGGGCAGAATCGTAAAGCTTGCCGATAAAATAGCATACATCAATCATGATATAGACGACGCCTTAAGAGGCGGCGTAATAACCGAGGGCAACATTCCCGTTGAAGCAAGAAGCATCCTCGGTGAAACAAAAAGCAAAAGAATAGATACGCTCGTAATGTCGGCCATCAATAACACACGTGATACGGTGACTCTCGACAGGGACGTGCAGAGTGCCTTTGATATACTTCACGAGTTTATGTTTGACAGGGTTTACACAAACCCCGTCTGCAAAAGTGAAGAGGGCAAGGCGATGGCTATGATTCAGCGTATGTACCGCTTTTTTGAAGAAAACCCCAACGAGCTTCCCAACGAATATATTGAAATAGCCTGGCGTGACGGCGTGCAGAGAGCCGCCTGCGATTACATAGCGGGTATGAGTGACTCCTATGCCCTTAAGGTTTATGCCGATTATTTCATTCCCAGCGGCTGGAGTAAGTAGTAGTCAGTAGTCAGGGGAATGCCCATAGGGCATTCAATGCACCGCAGGTGCAATTCATGATGAAATCAATTCATGGCAAAGCCGATTCATGCCGAAAGGCAAGTCATTTTTATCCCGCGATTGTGCATTGAGAATTGGAAGAAAGGAGACAAGATTATGGCACAGCGTTTTTCAGATGAGTTTCTGACAGAGCTTCATATGCGTTGCGATATTGAGCAGACAATATCATCCTACGTTCAGCTAAAGCGCAGAGGTAAAAACCTTGTGGGTCTTTGTCCCTTTCACAATGAAAAGACTCCTTCCTTTACCGTTTATCCCGACAGTCAGAGCTATTACTGCTTCGGCTGCGGTGCCGGTGGTGAGGTTATCAATTTTATAAGACGTGCCGAGAATCTTGACTTTTACGAGGCTGTCAGATTTCTCTGCGACAGATATTCTCTCGTTATGCCTGCCGACGGTGTTGACGATTCCCTTGCCGTCAAGCGCAAGAGGATGTATGACATAAATAGGGAAGCGGCAAGATTTTTCAATTCCTGTCTTTTCACCGAAGAGGGCAAAGAAGGACTTGATTATTTTAAATCCAGAGGCTATAAAAAAAGCACAATCACAAAATTCGGCATGGGCTACGCACCGAATGACTGGCGCAAGCTTCTCAATCACCTGAGAGAAAAGGGCTATTCCTATGAGGAAGCCTACGAAGCCAATCTTGCCAATAAGAGCGATAAAAACGGTAAGACAAGCTATTACGATGCTTTCCGTAACCGTGTTATGGTGCCCATAATTGATGCCCGCGGCAACGTTGTGGCCTTCGGCGGTAGAGTGCTTGACGACAGTAAGCCCAAGTATATAAACACATCCGATACTCTGGTGTATAAAAAGAGCCTCGGTGTTTTCGGTCTTAATTTTGCAAAAAATACCAAGGATAAAAAGCTTATTCTTGTGGAAGGCTATATGGACGCAATATCGCTTCATCAGTCGGGCTTTGACAATGCCATTGCCTGTCTGGGTACGGCGCTTACAAGTGAAATGGCCCATCTGCTTTCCCGATATGCCGATGAAATTATACTTTCCTACGATGCCGACGAGGCAGGTCAGAAGGCAACGAGAAGAGCTATAGAAATCTTCAATTCAATCGGTATGAAAATAAGGGTTGTCCGTCTTACGGGCGGCAAGGACCCGGATGAAATTCTTAAAAAATACGGTCCCGAAAGATATCAGAGCCTTATCGACGGTGCGGCAAACGATATTGAATTTGCACTTCTGAATCTGAGAAATCAGTTTGACGTGCAGACAAGTGACGGCAAGATGAAGTTTCTTGAAAAAGCGGCAGAGGTGCTGGCAGGTCTCGGAAGCAAAATACCTCAGGAAATATACTCCTCGAGGCTTTCGGAGGAGCTTGGCGTAAGCAAGCAGTCCATTATGACGAGAATCGAGCAGCTTCAGAGAAGAAAGCAGTCCGGCGAGCGCAAAAAGTATTTCAGCGGTATTCAGCAGCAGGCGGTCGCCGCTAACAATAAAGAAGCCCTGAGCTCAGGCGGTAACGTCAGAACGGTGAAGGCGGAGCAGATGCTCATAGCCGCACTTATGAAAAACCCCGAATTCTATGAAAGAATGGAAGAAGAGGTAACTTCTGACGACTTCAGCTCTGACGAGCACAGAAGGCTTTTTGAAGCAATAACCGACAAAATAAAAAACAGCCGCGGTCTTGAGCTTACCTTCTTTTCACAGGAGCTTACCGCCCCGCAGATGAATCTTCTTGTTAGAATATGCAAACAGAATGAAGGTCTTGTCTTCAGTCTTCAGGTGTGTGCCGACTGTGTCAGAACAATGCGGCAGGAAAAAAACAGAAAACAGCAGTCCCTTTCCTTTGACGATATGAGTGACGAGGAATTTGCGGCACTGTTTAAAAATAAAAAATAAATTCATTCACAATACAGAAAGGCAAGGAAGTAACTTTATGGAAAACCAGGAAAAAAACACTTTACTCAAAGCTCTTATCGACAGAGGTATCTCTTCAGGTAAGCTCAATTCAACAGAAATTGACGCAGTGCTTGTTGAGGCTGATGTTGATATGGAAGAAATGGAAAAGGTATATGCCAAGCTTGAAAGCTACGGCGTTGAAATCGTAGATGACCTCAGCGATGAAATTCTCGACTCCATTTCAGTCGATATCGACCTTCCCAAGGATTATGACGGAACAGTTGTTGCCGCTGATGCAAAGAGCGTTATCGACGACCCCGTCAAGGTATATCTTAAGGATATAGGCAGAGTGCCCCTTCTTTCACCCGAGGAGGAAATTGATCTTGCTATCCGTATTGCAAACGACGACAAGGAAGCAAAGGAAATTCTTACAAAAGCAAACCTCCGTCTTGTTGTTTCAATCGCAAAAAGATACGTGGGCAGAGGAATGATGTTCCTTGACCTTATTCAGGAGGGTAACTTAGGTCTCATCAAGGCAGTTGACAAGTTTGACCATACCAAGGGCTTCAAGTTCTCAACCTATGCAACCTGGTGGATAAGACAGGCTATCACAAGAGCTATTGCCGATCAGGGCAGAACAATCCGTATTCCCGTTCACATGGTTGAAACCATCAATAAGGTAAAGAAAACAAGCAATATGCTCCTTCACCGTGACGGTAAGGATCCTTCACCCGAGGATATCGCAAAGGAGCTCAATATGCCTGCAGATAAGGTACGTGACATTCTCCGTATTTCACAGGAGCCCGTATCACTTGAAACACCCATCGGTGAAGAGGAAGACAGCCATCTCGGCGACTTCATCCCCGACGAGGATGCACTTTCACCCGCTGATGCAGCAGCAATGACCTTCCTTAAGACAAAGGTTAACGAGGTGCTCGAAACTCTCACCCCGAGAGAGGCAGAGGTACTGCGTCTGCGCTTCGGACTTCGTGACGGCACACCCCAGACACTTGAAGAGGTCGGCAAGGCATTCAACGTTACAAGAGAGAGAATAAGACAGATTGAAGCCAAGGCTCTCAGAAAGCTCCGCCACCCCTCAAGAAGCAAGCATCTTAAGGACTTATAATAAATGCAGAATGCAAAATGCAGAATGCAGAATTGCGGGTAAGGCCTGCTGAAACGGAAAGAAACAGTCCGCTAAATACAATATTTCAAGGCGGGATAATTTGTCCCGCCTGTTTTCAAAGCTTATCTGCCTTTGGCTTTTAGAAAGAAGGATTGAAAATGAAGAAAAAGAAGATAGCAGTCATCGTATGTGTAATACTTGCTGTTGCCGTTGCAGCTGTGGCTCTTATACCTGTGCTTAGTGAAGAAAAGGTCCCCGAGGGTATGGTAAGAGTGTGGCTTGCGGAATCGTGTGAAAGCAGTAAGGTCGGCACAAAATTCGTCTATGAATATGATGAAGAGGGCAACCTTACGTCTGAAATAAAGTATATAGGCGGCGAAGTTGATTACCGCTTTAATTATGACAAAAACGGCAACTGTATTCAGGAAATCTATTATATCGACGGTGAAATTCATCAGCAGACAGATTTCACTTATGACGAAAAGGGAAGTCTTATTAAGGAAGCCTATTCCTTCAGCGGTGACGATAATTGGGAAAATGAATATTTCTATGATGAAAAGGGCTTAAGGGTAAAATCCACAAGCACTCAGCCGGGTGTTTCGGGTGCAGGTCTTTATAAATATAACGACGAGGGCAGGCTCGTTTTAAGTTATAGCGAAGACGGAGCTTATAAGACCGAATACACCTATGATGATAAGGGTAACCTTATAAAACAAACAGATTTTTCCGACGGTAAGGAAGCTTGTCGCTATGAATATAAGTACGACGGCAAAAACAGAGTTATAGAAAAAAACAGCTTTGGCGGTACTGATTATTATAACTGTTATATTTACGTATATGACGACGCCGACAGAATCATAAGCGAGAAAAAATATTCCTGCTCTGTCGGGGAGGATGCAGTCGGTGAGCCCTATTATCAGGTGGTAAACAAATACGACGAAAAGGGCTTAAAGCTTTCAATGGAGGAAACGGATTCCTATAATACCTATGTTACTGAATTTGTTTATGATGAAGAAGGCAGACTGACAGAAATAAACCATACGGACAGCGCTCTTGGTAACAGCGAATGCAGATACATATCTGTTATTGTTACTCCCGAGCAGGCTGAAAAAATCAGAATCACTCAGAAGATGATTTATGATGAGCTTGTTTATGATGATGAAATAATAATTGAAGAATAAACAATAATCCTCCCATACCTTTACGGTAGGGGAGGGTTAACTTATGTCTTGATATATGCTTGAAACGCCGCAGGCGTTTCCCTGACTACTGACTACTGACTACTCTCACACGCCCTTTTCGTCAAAATCGAATACAGTCTGAAGAGCAATTTCGATAGTCTTTTCGATTGTCTCGGGAACGAGAATATCAGCAGTATCACGTCTTGTGTGATAGTAATCTGCAGGGGCGGGGTCCATAGCAACGAAGGAGGCGGCCTTTATGCCTGCCTGAGAAGCGGCGGCTGCATCTGTTGAGCCGAGGGGGATTGCGCCTATGGGAACATCCTTGCCGCACTTTTCTGCAGCCTTTTTAAGAAGGTCGCAAACTCGCTTGTCGTTTTTGACCATACCTGTCATATCTCTTTCATAAATCATCATATAATCCTCGTCACGGATTGTGTCGAAGCCTACGAAGATTGTTTCAACGCCGTCCTTTTTGTATTCGGGATGAGCCTCAAAGAAAGCCTTTGAGCCGCGCAGACCGCATTCCTCACCGCCTGCGAGAAGGCATACAACCTCAGTATTCTCGAAGCGGATATCGTTGTCAGAAAGATACTTCATAACTGCGGCGGAAACGTAACAGCCCGAAAGGTCGTCGTTGGCACCCTCAACGTATCTCTTTGAGTTTGTGAAGTTGAAAAGACCTGCATAAGCGGGTGCAAAAGCAAGCTGACCGAGACTCATAGCCTTTTTAAGCTTCTTATTTTTGCTTGTAAGGTTTACAACTGCAGTGGCACCGGTGTAAAGAAGACCGGTTATTGCAGGAATAAGAAGAATATATGAGCCGTTTGAGCCGAACTTGTATGTATATGTCCACTCGGGAGCTGAGTCAGTGTGACCTGAAAGGATGATTCTGCGCTTGGTTTCGCCCGATGACTTTCTTACTGCGATGATGTTGCCGCCCTCCTTTTCCTTGAAGAAGGGGTCGAGGGGCTTCTTGTAAAGAAGGAATTCACCGACGATGCCCGAAAGAGCAGTACCGATGAGACCCAATGAGCCGAGTGCACCCTTTTTGCACTTGGTTGCGGCAAGAATGTTTGCGGCGGTTGCACCGTACATGCAGGCGCCTGCAATAGGTACGAAGGACATAAAGGCGTCGGGGTTTACTCTGAAGCACTCACGCCATGCCTCGTCGCTGTATTTTTTTATACTCTCGAGCATATACTTCTGTGCATCGATGTCGCTCTGCTCACCGCAGGGACGGGGGCCGTAGGCGCTGCAGATTGCCTTGATTTCATCAACGGCATAATCACGAAGCTCGGCGATGCCTGTTTTTGCATTTTCCAATGTTTCCTTATAGTTCACGGTAACACTCTCCTTGGTTTTATTTTACCTGATTATTATATATGCTGTTAATAAAATAATCAATAGTATTATGAAAATAGGACTCATATATTTCCATACAAATATCCCGATTTGGTATATTTGTACTGCGATTTTCGACTTTATGTGTTGACTTTGATTCAGGCAGGGGAGTATAATCAGATTGAGAAAGCATTAAAAGGAGATGTTGTTATGAAAAAGACTATCAAGCTTTTATCCGTGGCATTTGTGCTGACGGTGATTCTTGCATTTTCCTGCGTGTGGGCACTTGCGGTTGATATACCCGAGAGACCCGCAGCAATAAATGTGAAGTCCGATTTCACAAGCATCACCCTTTCATGGGATGCGGTTGAAAATGCAAAGGGCTACAGAGTCTATCAGTCGGTGAACGGCAAATGGAAGATCCTGAAGACCTCAACGGCAAAAAGCTACACCGTAACAGGACTTAAGGCAAACACAACATACCGCTTTGCAGTCAAGCCCTATGCCAAGGTTGACGGTGTGACATATTGGGCAAAGAGCTATACTACTGTTAACGGCAAGACTCTTTCCGCTCCTGCAAGCCCTGCAAAAATCAATGTTTCTGCAGATTTCACAAGCATCACCCTTTCGTGGAATGCCACTAAAAATGCAACGGGATACAGAGTTTATCAGTCGGTGAACGGCAAATGGAAGGCCCTTAAGACTACTACTGCAAAGAAATATACAGTTACAGGCCTTACTGATACCACAGACTATAAGTTTGCAGTCAAAGCATATGCAAAAAAAGACGGAGTAACCTATTGGGCTTCAGCATATACAAAGGTATCTGCAAGAACACTCGGTGCACCTGACAAGCCTGCAAAGGTTACCGCAAAAAAGAACAGCTCTGCTGTTATTCTTTCCTGGGATAAATGTCTTAATGCAACAGGCTACAAAATTTATCAGTCAGTCAGCGGAAAATGGAAGTCAATCGGTTATGCATCAACAACAAGCTATGCCGTTTCAAAGCTTTCCGCAAATACTACGTATAAGTTTGCAGTCAAGCCCTATATCAAGGCAGATGGCAAGACCTATTATGCAAAGAGCTATACAACCGTTTCAGTTACGACCGAAAAAGCAAATGTGCTCAGCGTATATACAAACGGAATATATGAAGACTGGGTTGATCTCAGATGGAAGAAATCCTCCTCTGCTAACGGCTATGCTGTATATCAGAAGGTCAATGGCGAATGGAAGCTGCTGAAGGAAGAAACGAAGAACAGCACCTCTTATTATGTTAACGATCTTGAGGTAGCAAGCACATATGAATTTGCCGTAAGATCCTTTATGAAGCACGGCGGTAAGGTTTATTGGAGTGACTATTCAGCTATAACTGTTACAACAGATCCGCTCAGAAAACCTGATGCTCCCAGGATAAAGAGTGTAAAGGCTGACACAGTAAGCATATATTGGCATGATCACCTTAAAGCAACAGGAAGCCGTATATATATAAAGGAAAAGGGCGGCAGCTGGAAGACTGTCAAGGATGTAAGGAACGGTACAGAAAAATATGATATTACAGGTCTCAAGGCAAACACAACCTATTACGTTGCGATGAAGTCTTATGTTAAAACCTCAGCAGGCACAAAGTGGAGCTCTCTTTCATCCTATGCAACTGTCAATGTAGGCGATTATACAAAGACAGCAATAACCTCATTCAAGGCAGAGGCAAATTCAGTTACTCTTTCATGGACAAGAGTTCCCGGTGCCGCAGGCTACAGAGTCTATAACAGAGCAGACGGCAAGTGGGTTTCGCTCAAGACGGTTACCGACACAAGCTGTGAGGTTACAGGGCTTGAAAGTGACACAGTATATAACCTTGCAATCAGAGCCTATACAAAGGTTGACGGCGCAACCCAGTGGTACGGCTACGGTAAAAAGACAAAGATTATCACCGCTCCCTCCGAAAAGGACCTTACAGGCGGCAGATATGAGGAGTTCCGTGAATTTCTTTTCTATTCCGATTACAGTCTCGACTTTACTTATTATGAAACTGACGGATACGGCGCAGGTGAATGGATAGAAAGTAAGCTTGCTATCAAGGGTGATGACTTCTATGTCGGCGAATGGTATGAGGCTGACGCCACAGATGTTGTCTACACCTACAGTAACAACAGAATCTATATTATCAATCACGACACCAAGCAGTATACCTATGTGACGGGTGCATCAGACGAGGCATACGGAATTTATCTGAACTATCTCTATTCCACAGGCTTTTTCTATCACGAAAATGAGATGAAGACCTGCATCGGTGAATTCAAGGGTCAGCCCGCAGTATGTGAATACTTCTATGATGAGGAATCGAGTGTTTATGTTTACACATATTTCATCGCTGATGAATATGTAGGCACAGAGCTTTATCCCTCCAATTATTCAGAGGGCGAGCTGTACTGTGTATGTGAGCTTAAGAATATTGATACAACACCCGCTTCATCACTGTTCAAGGTTCCCTCGGGATATAAATATGTAAATGCTAAGTAATACTTTTAACTGCCCTTCCCCTTTCAATAGGGGGAGGGATTTTTTATTGCTTGGGATAGCATTCACCTTACCTATCCTGAAAGGAGAGGTAAGGTGAAACCGACGGAGAGGTTATTCCTCAAATTTCAAAGTAAATTTCCGTGGCATTTACTACTGTATAGTTGACGTGGCCTTGAACATTTACACACTAAGCCGTGTGTTTAACACTCTTTTTAACCCATATAACACAAGAACACCCTCCCTTGCCGGATATGGCGGGGGAGGGTGTTGCTTTTATTTGAGAGGGCGTATTAACTCATTAAAAAGCTTCCGTAAAAGAAAAATCACCCCGAAACGGAGTGAAAATCGTTTAAAATACGCACTTTTTTAATAAAAAACCGTACTTTTAATAAAAAACCACTTGACATAGCAATGCCAGGTGTGATACAATCGTGAAACTTATAATGGATAATTATGTGTGGAAGTATTTTTTCTTTCCTTCCTTGATTGCATATTACCATTAATGAGTGTAATTGTCAATACCCTTTTTTAAAATCGTAATCCCAATGCCTTCGGGCAAATTTAAAAGATATGGAGTGATAAGCCAATGGTTAATGTAACCGATGTGAAGCTTGGCACAAAAGTGCGCAAGAGCTTCGGCAAAATTGAGGAAGTTATGCCGATGCCCAACCTCATTCAGGTTCAGAAGGATTCCTACAAATGGTTCATCGAAACAGGTCTTAAGGAAGTACTCAGGGATATGTCGGAAATCACTGATTACAGCGGAAACCTTGTTCTGAGCTTTGTGGACTACCGTATGGACGATAAGCCCAAATACACAGTTAAGGAATGTAAGGAGAGAGACACCACCTACGCTGCTCCCATGCGCCTTACCGCACGTCTTTACAATAAGGATACAGGCGAGGTAAAAGACAGTGAAGTTTATATGGGTGACTTCCCCCTTATGACAGACAGCGGTACCTTCATCATCAACGGTGCTGAAAGAGTTATCGTTTCTCAGCTTGTACGTTCACCCGGTGCATACTTCGGTATGACTCACAACGTTACCGGTAAAAAGCTCTTCACTTCAACAATCATCCCCGGTCGCGGTGCCTGGCTCGAATACGAAACAGACCAGAACGACCTTTTCTATGTAAGAATCGATAAGAACAGAAAAATTCCCATCACAACTCTTATCCGTGTTCTCGGCTATTCAACCGACAACGACATCCGTGAGTTCTTCGGCGCAGACGACAGAATCGAAGCAACTCTCGAAAAGGACAGCACAAAGAACACTGAAGAAGCTCTTATCGAAATCTATAAGAAGCTGCGTCCCGGTGAGCCTCCCACGCTTTCAAGCGCACAGACTCACATCGAGGGTATGTTCTTTGACGAAAGAAGATACGACCTTTCAAGAGTAGGACGTTATAAGTATAATAAGAAGCTCGGCATTTCCGACAGAATCCGCGGCTTCAGACTTGCAGCTCCCATCGTTAACGAAATCACCGGCGAAATCATCGCTGAAGAGGGCGAGCTCGTTACAAAGCAGAGAGCTTACGAAATCGAGCAGGCAGGTGCTAAGATTGCTTATGTAGCTGTTGAAGGTCTCGAAGAGCCCGTAAAGGTTATTTCAAACAACATGGTTGATATGCTTCCCTATCTTCCCGGCTTCACAAGAGAAGAGCTTATGGAAGCAGGCATCAACGAAAACGTAAGATATACAGTTCTTAATGAAGTTCTCAGCGAAATCGACGGTATGAGCAAGGAAGAGGTTCTTGCATATCTCAGCGAGAAGGCAGACGAGCTTGTTCCCAAAACAATCATCGTTGACGATATTCTTGCATCAATCAACTACCTCAACTGTCTTGCAAACGGCGTCGGCAGTGCAGACGACATCGACCACCTCGGCAACCGCCGTATCAGATGCGTAGGCGAGCTTCTTCAGAATCAGTTCCGTGTTGGCTTCTCAAGAATGGAAAGAGTTATCAAGGAAAGAATGACTCTCCAGGCTCAGGAAACAGATAAGGTCACTCCTCAGGCTCTTATCAACACAAGACCCGTTATCGCAGCAGTAAGAGAGTTCTTCGGTTCATCACCCCTTTCACAGTTCATGGATCAGAACAACCCCCTTGCCGAGCTTACACATAAGAGAAGACTTTCAGCTCTCGGTCCCGGCGGTCTTTCACGTGACCGTGCAGGCTTCGACGTTCGAGACGTTCACTACTCACACTACGGCAGAATGTGTCCCATCGAAACTCCTGAAGGTCCCAACATCGGTCTTATCTCTTACCTTGCAACATTTGCAAGAATAAACGAATACGGCTTCATTGAGGCTCCCTTCCGTCCCATCGACAAGGAAACAGGTGTTGTTCAGGCAACATTTGAATATATGACAGCTGACGTTGAAGACGAATACACAGTTGTTCAGGCTAACGAAAAGCTTGACGAAGAGGGTCGCTTCGTAAGAACAAAGGTTAATGCACGTCACCGTGACGAGTTCCTTGAAATCGACCCCGCAAGAGCAGATTATATGGACGTTTCACCCAAGATGGTTGTTTCAGTTGCTACTGCTCTTATTCCCTTCCTTGAAAACGACGACGCAAACCGTGCACTTATGGGTGCGAACATGCAGCGTCAGGCAGTTCCTCTTCTTACCTGTAAGGCTCCCTACGTAGGTACAGGTATGGAATACAAGGCAGCAACAGACTCAGGTGTATGTGTTCTTGCAAGAGCAGCAGGTACCGTTACCTATGTCAGCGCCGACAGAGTTGACGTTATGACAGACGACGGACACCTTGACACCTATAACCTTATTAAGTTCATGCGCTCCAACCAGGGCACGTGCATCAACCAGAAGCCCGTTGTAAAGACAGGCGACCGTATCGAAGCAAGTCAGGTTATCGCTGACGGTCCCGCAACAGATAACGGTGAAATCTCCCTTGGTAAGAATGCCCTTATCGGCTTTATGACATGGGAAGGCTACAACTACGAGGACGCCGTTCTCATCAACGAAAAGCTTGTAAGAGACGACGTTTATACATCAATCCACATTGAAAAGTATGAGCTCGAGGCACGTGATACCAAGCTCGGTCCCGAAGAAATCACCAACGATATTCCCAACGTCGGCGACGCTCTCAAGGACCTCGACGAAAGAGGTATCATCCGCGTCGGCGCAGAGGTTCACTCAGGCGACATTCTTGTCGGTAAGGTTACACCCAAGGGTGAAACAGAGCTTACCGCTGAAGAGAGACTTCTCCGTGCTATCTTCGGTGAAAAGGCAAGAGAGGTAAGAGATACATCACTGCGTGTTCCTCACGGTGAATACGGTATCGTTGTAAACGTTGAGGAATTCACAAGAGAAAACAGCGACGAGCTCAGCCCCGGCGTTAACAAGGTTGTACGCTGCTACATCGCTCAGAAGAGAAAGATTCAGGTCGGCGATAAGATGGCAGGTCGTCACGGTAACAAGGGTGTTGTTTCAAGAGTTCTTCCTCAGGAGGATATGCCCTTCCTTTCAGACGGTACACCTCTTGACATCGTTCTTAACCCCCTCGGCGTTCCCTCACGTATGAATATCGGTCAGGTTCTCGAAGTGCATCTCGGCTTTGCATGCCGTCAGCTTGGCTGGAATATAATGACTCCCGTATTTGACGGTGCTCACGAAGATGATATCAGAAAAGCACTTTCAATGGCAGGTATCAGCGAAACAGGTAAGAGCGTTCTTTATGACGGACGTACAGGTGACAAGTTTGATAACGAAGTTACCGTCGGCGTTATGTATTACCTCAAGCTGCATCATCTTGTTGACGATAAGATGCATGCCCGTTCAACAGGTCCCTACTCACTCGTTACTCAGCAGCCCCTCGGCGGTAAAGCTCAGTTCGGCGGCCAGCGTTTCGGTGAAATGGAAGTTTGGGCACTTGAAGCTTACGGTGCTGCATATACTCTTCAGGAAATTCTTACCGTTAAGTCAGACGACGTTGTCGGCCGTGTAAAGACCTACGAAGCTATTGTAAACGGTGAAAATGTGCCTCAGGCAGGTGTTCCCGAATCCTTCAAGGTTCTCGTTAAGGAGCTTCAGAGCCTCGGTCTTGATGTTAAGGTTCTCGATGCTAATAACGAAGAAATTGACCTTAAGCAGAATATTGACGGTGACGAGGGTGTATCACTCCACCGCTATCAGGCTGTTGAAGAGACTAAGCCCGCTGATGACAACGAGGACGATCTTGAGCTTGACGAAGATGCATCAGAAGACGATCTTGATCTCGATTTCGGCTTCGAAGAAGACTTTGAAGAAGACGATGAAGAAGCTTTCGACGTAAATGCTTTCTTCAACGAGCTTAATCCCACAATCAACGATGCAGGCTTCGCACAAGGCTTTGTACCCGACGAAGACAATATGTAATTATCTTTCCCGGTGGGAGAAATCTCACCGGTGAGAGAACCGAAATTTAACTATACAGGAAAGGGCTGACTTGAATCTAATGGAAAACATAACCTTTGAATCAATCAAAATAGGTCTTGCTTCACCTGAAAAGATCAGAGAATGGTCTTACGGTGAGGTAACAAAGCCTGAAACTATTAACTATAGAACACTTAAACCCGAAAGCGACGGACTTTTCTGCGAAAAAATCTTTGGCCCCCTCAAGGACTGGGAGTGTCATTGCGGCAGATATAAGAGAATCCGCCATAAGGGTAAGGTCTGCGAAAGATGTCACGTTGAAATCACAAAAGCAAAGGTTCGCCGTGAGCGTATGGGTCACATCGAGCTTGCTACTCCCGTTTCACACATCTGGTACTTCAAGGGCATTCCCTCAAGAATGGGACTTATCCTCGATATCTCTCCCAGAGATCTTGAAAGAATCCTTTATTTCGCAGCTTACGTAGTTATCAATCCCGGCTCAGTACCCAACGTAAAGAAGGGTCAGGCTATTACAGAAAAGCAGTATGACGATATCAAGGAATACTACTATGACGACGAAGAGTTCAGAGTAGGTATGGGTGCAGAGGCTATCAAAGAGCTCCTTTGTGAGATTGATATTGATGCACTCAACGCTGAGCTTCGTGAGCAGCTTGAAACAGCAAGCGGTCAGAAGAAGACAAGAATCCTCAAGAGACTTGAGGTTGTTGAAGCCTTCAAGGCATCAGGCAACAGACCCGAATGGATGGTGCTTGACGTTGTTCCCGTTATTCCTCCCGATATCCGTCCCATGGTTCAGCTTGACGGCGGACGCTTCGCTACAAGTGACCTTAACGACCTTTACAGACGTGTTATCAACAGAAACAACCGTCTCAAGAAGCTCCTTGAATTAGGCGCTCCTTCAATCATCATCAGAAACGAAAAGAGAATGCTTCAGGAATCCGTTGATGCCCTTATCGACAACGGCAGAAGAGGCAGACCTGTTACAGGTCCCAACAACAGACCCCTCAAGAGCCTTTCAGATATGCTCAAGGGTAAGCAGGGCCGTTTCCGTCAGAACCTTC
>JAZNIH010000045.1:0-10162 GCA_045577395.1 Acutalibacteraceae bacterium
CTGTGGCAGATGTACTGTGGCCTGCAAGGTTGACGGTATGGAAATCGAAAAGGGCGGATACAGACTTTATCTTGGCGGCAGATGGGGTAAAAAGGTCGGTAGAGGTGCACCTATTGATTACATCTTTGAAACTGAAGAAGAAATCCTTTCCGCAATCGAAAAGACAATTCTCTTTTACAGAGAAAACGGTGTAGCAGGGGAACGCTTTGCAGATACAATTGCGAGAGTTGGCTTCAGTAAAGCGAAGGAAGCTGTACTTTCAGACGAAATTCTAAAAAGAAAAGAAGAGATTCTCAAGGATGAATAAGAAAAGTATAATTATTGCAGTTGTCATTGTTGTTCTTCTGATTTTTATTTCGGGTGCTGTTGAAACAAACAAACCTGATAGCAGTGGAGAATATTTCACCTTTACCGATAGTGAAGGTGAAATTGTTGAGCTTTCCCATAAACCGCAGAAAACGGCAGTTCTTTTTTCGTCGCTTGCTGAATGTTGGATTGAAGCAGGCGGTGAGGTTTATGTAACTGTGGGTGAAAGTGTTGAAAGAGGTCTTGTGAAAGAGGAGACAGAGCTTGTAGATAAGGGTGCAGGTAAAACAGTCGACACAGAAAAACTCATATCTCTTGAGCCTGATTTTGTAATTTGTTCGGCTGATATAGCATCTCACCGTGATGTTGCTTCTGCTCTTAAAAAAGCGAAAATCCCCGTTGCGATGCTCAGAATGGACACCTTTGAGGATTATCTCACTATTCTCAGAACTCTTACAAAAATAACAGGCAAAACCGAGAATTATGAACAATTCGGTGAAAATGCAAAAAGTGAAATTGAGCAGATAATCAGTGGCGGAAAAAGAGAAAACAACCCGAAAATTCTCTTTGTACGCTCCGGATCTTCCTATAGCTCTGCAAAGGCCAAAAAGGCAGATGATAACTTTGCGGCAAAAATTCTCGAGGATTTCGGATGTGTCAATATTGCCGACAAGGCAGAGGTGCTTCTTGATAACCTCAGTACCGAAGTGATACTCAAAGAAAATCCGCAGTATATTTTTGTATCGGTTATGGGCGATTATGATAATAGCAAGGCATACATGCAGGAGCTTCTCGCTAAGAAAGAGTATGCTTCTCTTGATGCTGTGAAAAACGGCAGAGTGTACTTTCTTCCTAAAGAGCTGTTTCAGTATAAGCCTTGCGGCAGATGGGCTGAAAGCTACAGATATATTTCATCAATTTTAAATAATGAGTGATGTTTATGACCCACAAAATAAATGTTAAATCAGCATACGGTAAAATTGGCCTTGTGCTGATTTTGCTCTTTATAAGTCTGTTATCTTTGCGCTTCGGAAGTGCAGAAATGACAGATGCAGAATTCTTCGGCGGCCTATTTAACCGTCAGGGCTATGAAACAGAAGGAATTATTTTGCTGACTCTCAGATTACCCAGAATTCTTGCGGCAATTATAGCAGGCGCAGGTCTTTCTGTTTCGGGCGTAATTTTACAAAGCGTAACAGGAAATGAGCTTGCGTCACCTAATATTATCGGTGTAAATGCAGGTGCAGGATTTTTTGTGATTCTTATGCTTTTTTTTGCACCTCAGACGGTTTATTTAAGACCTTTTGCGGCTTTTGCAGGTGCTTTTCTGACGACACTGTTTATTCTTTTTGCCGCATCAAAGGGACATTTTTCAAAAACAACCCTTATTCTTTGCGGTGTTGCGATAACGGCTGTGCTTAATGCAGGAATATCGTTTCTTACATATCTCAATCCCGATGTGCTTATGGATTACAACTTCTTTTCAGTCGGCGGTGTTGCAGGCGCAGAAATAAATGAGCTGATTTTACCCACGCTTGCTGTTGCTTTTTGTGTGACAGTAGCTCTTGTGTTTTCAAAGAAAATTGATATTATGTGCCTTGGTGACAGCCTTGCCAATTCATTGGGTGTCAATGTCAAGCTTCTTCGTGTGGCCTGCCTTGCAGTAGCAGGACTTTCGGCGGCTTCTGCAGTATCCTTTGCGGGACTGCTTGGCTTTGTAGGGCTTGTTGTACCTCATATAGCAAGAAAAATCACCGACGGAAGTGTAAGTGAAATGCTTAAGGTGTCAGTAATAACAGGCGGAATTTTAGTTGTTACTGCAGACCTTATCGGCAGAACGCTGTTTGCTCCGTCTGAGATTCCCGTAGGTGTTGTTATGGCTTTTGTCGGTGCACCGTTTCTTCTTTATATTGTTATAAGGAGGGGTAAAAATGCTTGAATTTAAAAGCTTAAGTGTAAGTAAAAATAAAAAAGAGATTCTGCAAGATGTAAGCTTCTCGGTTAAGCCTCACACAATTACGGCAATAATCGGCAAAAATGCAAGCGGAAAATCAACACTTATTTCTTGTCTTACGGGAGAAAGCAAATATAAAGGTTCTATTTTCTTTTCTGACGATGATATATCTTTAATGAGCTTAAAACAAAGGTCAAGATTGGTTTCGCTTCTTCCGCAGACTCTTCCTGCGGTACCTATAACGGTGGAAAAGCTTGTGGAAATGGGACGGAATCCATATACAGATATAGGTAAAAGGCTTTCGCAAAAAGATAAAGAGCAGATTGAAAAAGCAATTGAAAATGCAGGAATCACAGATATACGCCACAAAAAGCTTACTGAGATTTCCGGTGGTGAAAGGCAAAAGGCCTATATTGCTATGGTAATATCTCAGAATACACGTGTTATTGCACTTGATGAGCCAACCACTTATATGGATGTACAAGCGGAAAAGACTTTTATGTCGCTTATTCTTGAGCTTAAAGAAAAGCATAAGAAAACTCTTCTTGTGGTTATGCATAATCTTTCAGCAGCGGTGGAAATTGCTGATAATATTCTTCTTTTGGATGAAGGTAAGGTCAAGAAATTCGGAAAAACGGAGGATATACTTAAAAGCAGAACGATAGAAGAGGCTTTCGGTGTAACACAGCATGAATGTGAATTTGACGGAGAAAAGAGAATAATTTTCAGATGAGCGTAAGTTTAGCTTATAAATAGTATATATAACATTGAAGTAATATATTTAGTATATTATAGTTGTTTGTATAAACAAATGCGGATTTCATATTGTAAAAATTATAAACGAAAAGAATCCCTAACCTGATGCTCAAATTCCAATTTGCCTACATATAAAGCTTAACCCCTGACATGCAAAGTCAGGGGTATTTTTCTGCCTCGGTTGAAATGTTTCTGTGTGTTGTGGTATAATCAGCTAAGTAAATCTATCAAAAGGTACTTATTATGGAATTTAACGAGAAACTACAAGAATTGAGAAAGAAAAAAGGTCTTACCCAAGAGGAGCTTGCCGAGGCTCTTTTTGTGTCCCGTACCGCTGTTTCAAAGTGGGAATCGGGCAGAGGCTACCCTAATATAGACTCTCTGAAAGCTGTGGCAAGGTTTTTCGGAGTAACGGTTGATGAACTGCTGTCGGGTGACGAACTTCTTACCGTGGCAGAACAGGACAGCAAACAAAAAGAAAATCATACCCGTGATATTGTCTTCGGTCTGCTTGATTGCAGTGTTATAAGCTTCTTCTTTCTTCCGTTCTTCGGACAGAAGGCAAACACGACAATAGAAGCGGTTTCCCTTTTATCTCTTGACGGAATTTCAGTTTATCTTAAAGCGGTATATTTTGCTCTTGTAATAGGCATTGCGGTCTTTGGTGTTCTGACTCTCGCTCTGCAAAGCTGCAATAATAGCTTTTGGTTAAAAAACAAGAGTACAATATCACTTGTGCTGAACACCGTCGGAGCACTTCTTTTTATTGTAAGTCAACAGCCCTATGCGGCAACATATATCTTTATTTTCCTGATAATCAGGGCGATAATGCTTATTAAAAGGTGATGATACGGAAAGTGTCATTATTGTGACACACCGTTTCTTGCCCTTATTTAAGCCTTGCCTTAAACTGTACTCAGGCGAAAGCCGAATACAAAAAAAGGCAGGTAAAAAATGAAAAAGAAAAGCAGAAAAGGTCTTATTGTCGGCATAGGTCTGCTTGCGGCATTTGTGCTGTGGACGGTGGCAGTTAAGCTTATTGATGTTCAGCCGATAGGTCCCGAAGGCTCGGTTGTGGGCTTTGCCACAGTTAACCGATTTGTTCACGAGCTTACGGGTGCAAATATGTCCCTTTACAATATCACGGATTGGCTCGGCTTGGTGCCACTCGGTTTTGTAATGGGCTTTGGCACTCTCGGTCTTATCCAATGGATTAAGCGAAAGCACATTTTAAAGGTTGATTACAGTATTCTTGTTCTCGGAGGCTTCTATATAGTTGTAATGGCGGTATATGTCCTCTTTGAAATGCTTACCCTGAATTACAGACCTGTGCTGATTAACGGAATTCTTGAAGCCTCTTACCCGTCATCAACAACAATGCTTGTGATGTGCGTTATGCCCACGGCAATAATGCAGTTTAATGAGCGTATCAGAAACAATGTGCTCAGAAGGAGCATTAGTGTTATAATTGCCGCTTTTATTATTTTTATGGTAATCGGCAGACTTGCTTCGGGTGTGCATTGGTTTACGGATATTGTAGGCGGAGCTTTACTTAGTGCAGGACTTGTTGTGCTGTACTATTCTGTCAGCAGTAATTCCAATTTACCGAGATAATCCTGCCTTCGGGCTTGATTATAAATATTATTTTAAAAGGAGATTGCTTTTTGAGAAAGACAATCAGAACAATGGAGATTGTACTGTAAACGGGAGGTTTGCAAATACATTCTCGCAATCCGCTCGTAAATCTCGTCAACTTATGAAAGGATTTAAAAATGAACATGACGATACGTTTAGAAACAGAAAAAGACTACAGAGCAGTAGAAGAGCTTACCCGTGAGGCATTCTGGAATGTGTATAAGCCGGGTGCTGACGAGCATTATTTTGTCAATCAGATGAGAAATCACCCCGATTTTATCCCTGAGCTTGCCTTTGTTCTTGAAAAAGACGGCAAAATTATAGGTAACATTATGTACACGAAGGCCTGGCTTGAGGAACAGAACGGAAAAAGGAAAGAGATTCTTTCCTTCGGACCTCTTTGTGTAGCACCGGAGTATCAGAGACAGAAGCTCGGTAAGCTTCTGATTGAGCATTCATTTGAAGTTGCCCGCAAAATGGGCTACGATGTGAATATCAATTTCGGCAATCCGGGTAATTATGTCAGCCGAGGTTTTGTAAGCTGTAAAAGGAAAAATGTCAGCTTTGTTGTTGACGGCAACTTCCCTACAGCACTTCTTGTCTGTGAGCTTATTCCCGATGCACTTGACGGCAGAAAGTGGATGTATATTCCGAGTACCGCCGCCGACTGCTGTGAGGACACTGCCGCAGTTGAGGCTTTTGACAAGACCTTCGAGCCAAAGGAAAAGAAGTGGATGCCAAGCCAGGAAGAGTTTTACATCTACAGCCATTCTTCTGTAGTAAGATAAACGTAAAAATGCCCCTGACCGTGAAAGGTTAGGGGTATTTTCATCTGTATTACTTTACTTTTTAAGCGTGTATTTACATTTCGGGTAATTTGTGCATCCGTAAAAATCACCGAATTTTCCGTGTCGTAAAACAAGTTCTGTTTTGCAGTAGGGACATACCCTCTGCTCTTTCATATCGTCTAGAGATTTTTTATAGGCAATCACATTTTCTTTGTGTTCTTTTCGTGCTTCTTTACCTGACAACTGATTATTTATGATGAAATCGTTTATATCTTTTTTCTTCTGCTCATCAAAAACTATGGGCTTATCTTTGGCAATAAGCCTTATTCCTCTGTCCATTGCAAGCAAAGAACTGCAAACCACGGTTGTTTTTTCTTCAGAGTTATTTATGTTTGTAACCTTAAAATCGTCACACAACATTGTAATTATGGAAAAACAAGGCACATCGCCAAAATCACCTAAAAACTTTTTAAGGTATTCGATATGCTTTTTATTTTGCTTTATTGGATTATATATTTCATATTTTTTGCCGCCACGGAAATAGTACCATTTGTTTTTATTCCCGTCTCCGTAAATTCGGGCACCCTCATAGTTTTTGACCTCTATAACATATAAACCTTTTACACCAATCATTATCAGGTCAATCTGTGATGTGTACCCTTCGGCACCTTCAATCAGGATATCGTGCAAAATAAAGGTGTCGTTCATTATTTTGGAGTAATATTTTGTTAACTGTTCTCCGAAACTGCCTTTAAGCTCGTTTAATGTAGGCAACTGTTTTACAAAATCAAGCAAACCCATACGAATCTCCTTTTGTTTATTCAATAACAGTGTAGCATTAAAACTGCAAGTGGTCAAGAATAGATTTGCTTTCACTCAACTCAATTACAGTTTTCCTTTGCCTTTCTGCCATTTCCTTAAACTGTGCCGCACCGCCGAAGCTGTGTGTAACATAGGTTACAACCATATCCGCTTGCCCTATCATCCACTTGTTTCTGTAAGAGATAGCAAAGCGTTTGGGTACGGTTTCAATGCCTTCGGGGAGGAGGGTGTTAGTGTAGTCGTCATATTCACTTTTCTTCGTCGGGAGATAAGCTAAAACAACATTGTAAGTAATGGAATAACTCTGAGATAAATTCTCAAGCTGACGGCGAACCATAGTGTCAAAATTGCCGTTGTTGCCTACATAAAAGACATTCGCACCGTGATTTTCAATCAAATCAACAAGAGCCGTCCGTAAGGTCGGCTCAATTTCTTTTGGCGTGTCCTTGTGACCGAAGAAGGTTACCGTCATAAACATTCCTCCAATTTACAAAACCCACCGAAGTCAAACTCGGTGGGCTATCTTATGACCTCGCTATCTCTGTTGACTCATTTAAGAGTACGAAGACCGGCCCGCCGTTGGCATGAGGCATCTTCAAATAATAATTGTGTGTATAGCGGTCATTAAGATTTATACTACCCATAAACGGGTAAATGCATTTTAACATAAATATATTTACAAAGTCAACCCATATTCGGGTAATTACTTATAGTTTTGCAGTTATCATAATATCAACCCGTAAATGGGTAATTGTAATTATGAGGTGCGGATAATGGACTATTCAGATATTTATGTAAGACGAATCAGAAGTCTTTGCGAAAAAAGAGGGATCGCCATAAACAAGCTTGCAACAATGAGTGGTGTCAGCCAGTCAACTCTTGATAATATTGTAAGAGGTATCACTAAGAATCCCGGAGTGATGACAATTCACAAGCTCGCTATTGCTTTTAATATGACCTTAGCCGAGTTTCTTGATTTTGACGAACTTAATGATTACTCATTTGATGAGGATGACGAATAAAAGCATATAAACCCTGACCGTTAAAAGTCAGGGGCGGTTTCATGCGTATATCAGCTCAATATATACAGTGATTTTATACCTTTTAGGGTATAAAATAAAATCTTTTGAATAAAACTATACCATAACGGGTATAACAAATGCGTAAAACTGTTGACTTTATACCCAATCGGGTGTAATATATAGCTATGAATACTATTGCTGAATTTATCAAACAAAAAAGAAAAGAAGCAGGACTTACACAAGAGGAGTTTGCGATCCGTTCAGGTCTTGGATTAAGATTTATTCGTGAGCTTGAACAAGGCAAGGAGACGGTTCGTATGGACAAGGTGAATCAGGCTCTTTCAATGTTTGGCATGAAGGCAGTTCCCGGAAGGAAGGATGACTGATGGAAGCATACAGAACAGCGTATGTATATGTACGGGATACCTTTGCAGGAACACTGAAAGAAACCGATTACGGATATTCTTTTGTTTATGACAGTGAATATCTTGAAAACGAAAATGCTTCTGCGGTAAGCCTCACTATGCCCTTAACCGGTGAAGAATACAAGTCGAAAACCTTATTTGCGTTTTTTGATGGCCTCATTCCTGAGGGTTGGTTGTTGAATGTTGTAAGTCATAACTGGAAGATTGACCGAAAAGATAGGTTCGGCCTGCTTTTGGTTGCCTGTAAGGACCCGATCGGAAACGTAAGTATCAAGGGGGCTAAGGAATGAATTGTTTATGTTGCGGCAAAGATCTTAAAACGCAGGACTCTCCTTACGGATGGCATAAAAGCTGTATAAAAAGTTTTTTCGGAACAAGCAAGTTACCGGATATTGATGTTTCGGAAGAGATTCTCAATCAGCTTGCAATAGACAGTACAACCAAAGGATTTACCGTTCCGGGTGTACAGAAAAAACTGTCATTGCATCTGACAAAAGATAAGGAACCGAGACTTACACTCGTGAATTATCCCACAGGATATATTCTCAAGCCTCAGACTCAAGAATATGAGGCATTGCCTGAGATGGAGTATCTTGTAATGCAAATGGCAAAGCTGAGCGGTATAAAAACAGTACCCTTTGCTCTTATAAAGCTGTCTTCACAAAGTGGCGCTTTTGCATATATCACAAAGAGAATTGACCGGGAAAACAGTCAAATGCTTGCAATGGAGGATTTTTGTCAGCTCGACGGCAGATTAACAGAAGATAAGTACAGAGGCTCTTATGAGCGATGCGGAAAAATCGTTTCGAGATATTCCGTTAATCCCGGTCTTGATCTGACAGAACTTTACATCAGAATAATTTTTTCTTTTGCAGTAGGTAATTCTGATATGCATCTGAAGAATTTCTCACTTATTGAAACTGCACAGAAAAGTGAAGAGTATGTCTTATCTGCGGCTTATGATATGCTTTCAACTAATGTTGTTATTCCTGAGGATAAGGAGCAGCTTGCACTTACCGCAAACGGTAAAAAGCAGAATCTTCGCAGAAAAGATTTTCTTATTCTTGCCGAAAACATTGGAATTTCTCAGAAATCTGCAGAAAAAATTATTGATAAAATAGCTAAAATGAAATCTAAATATATCGCAATGTGTCAAGCTTCATATATACCTGAAGACATGAAACAGGCATTTGAAAAACTTATAACTGAGCGTATGGAAGTTTTACTGAAATAAAAAAAGTGCCGTCTGAGATAACCTCGGACGGCTTTGCATTTTTATACATATATCAGCTCAATGCAGACGATTTCCGTCGCCCGTTCCTGAATGTTGCCCATATGGCAAATCCATTCAATCTGATTCTGATCTTTAAGCTCTTCGGTGACTCCTTCCATTTTCATCATCTGCTCTACGAGGGTATCAAACATACTCCTTGCCTGCTCATCTATATCGGCAAGGTGAGAGTGAAGCGTAAGGTTACTGACGAGCGTATTATAAAAGACTCTCTTGTGGTGCTGAAGGTAGCTTTTGTGCAAGCTTCCCCACTTGCCTATCGGACGATTATCCTCCTGCTCGGGGAGTATAAGGTCGGGCAGATAATAGTCGCCGTGAAGGGTGTAGCTGATGCCTGTTTGTTCGTTTGTGTAGTGTTTGGGTAACATAAAAATTCCTCCTTAATCTTTGTAGCTTAATTGTACAAAGTTAAGAAGGATTTGTCGAATGTGTGAGATGTATAACGATTGCAATATTGCTTTGGATGATTAGGGGTAGTCACCATCAAACAGTCTCGTAAGGCCAGTCAATTATTCCGCCGAATTCTTTAACATTGGTATATCCCAATGATACAAGCTCAGTTGCGGCATTTTTGCTTCGTCTGCCGCTTCTGCAGTAAACGAGAATAAGCTGATTTTTATCTTTGAGTATGCTTTCAGCCTTGGTAGCGATTTCATATTCGGGTATGAGAATTGCACCGTCTATATGAGCCTCATCATATTCTTCCTGTGTGCGAACATCAAGAATAACATAACCGTCTCTTTCGTCCATTATTTCTTTTGCCTCGGCAGGAGTAATCTGTTCGTATGAATTTTCCATTTTGTTTTCACCACCCGATGTACAGCCGTAAAGTATAGCAGTACACGTAATTATCAATATCAGTATTACCGAAAACCTTTTCATTATCAGTACAGTATCCTCTCTGTTTGTTTTAATAAGTGCACTATTTAAGTTTACTGATAGTGTAATTATATATCATAAGTAAGGTAAAGGCAACTGATTTGGTGTTAAATCTTGATGCAAAAGTGATATAAAACTCTCCTTAAGCCTGTACTGTCGTGCAAGGTTAAGGAGAGTTGATTGTTTTAATTATTAACTTTCCAATATCCGAAGCGTTTTCCGTTAATCCTTGTTATAACCCCTTTTTCTTCTAATGAAGCGGTAATTGTTTTAATGGTTCGTTC
>JAZNIH010000046.1:0-5230 GCA_045577395.1 Acutalibacteraceae bacterium
GCGAGTGATATTGCTTCGCAGTTATATAATGCTACGCATTGTGATATTGTCCTTCGGACAGTTTTATGCGAATAAAATAACACTGAAATCGAAGATTTCAATATCACTATGCCGAAAAGTGCATAATATCACTCTTTCCGAAGGAAAGAATATCACTTAAAATTAAAGGCGCACTTACTCACCACTTTTAGTGACAGTGCAAAAAAAAGTAAGAGTTAATGTAGTTTTTGCTACATTAACTCTTTTTGTCCTTTAGAGTACGACTCTAAAGAGACTGTTTTTTATTAATTATTTAACTTCAACTCTCCAGCCGTAGGGATCTTCTCTCTTACCCCACTGGATGCCTGTAAGCTCATCGTAAAGCTTCTGTGTAAGCTCGCCGATGCCGCCGTCACCGATTGTCATAACGTCGTCCATATAACGAAGCTTACCAACGGGTGAAACAACAGCAGCTGTACCTGTACCCCATACCTCTTCGAGAGTACCGTTCTTAGCAGCCTCAACAAGCTCATCAACAGAAATTCTTCTTTCTTCAACCTCGTAGCCCCAAGCCTTACATACGTTGATAATGGAGTTACGTGTGATACCGGGAAGAATACTGCCGTTAAGTGCAGGAGTGATAACCTTGCCGTTAATCTTGAACATAATGTTCATTGCACCAACCTCTTCGATGTACTTTCTGTCAACACCGTCGAGCCAGAGAACCTGTGAATAGCCTGCATCGTGAGCCTTAACCTGAGCAATAAGTGAAGCAGCGTAGTTACCGCCGGTCTTAGCAAAGCCCATACCGCCCTTAACTGCTCTTACGTAGTCATCCTCAATCCAGATGCCAACGGGAGCAAGACCGCTCTCATAGTATGCACCTGAGGGTGAAAGGATAACGATGAAAAGATATGTCTTTGAAGGAGCAACACCGAGGAATTCATCGGTTGCAATTACAAAGGGACGGATGTAAAGTGATGTACCTTCATCGGAGGGAACCCAATCTCTGTCAATGTCAACAACAGCCTTAACTGCTTCAACAAACATATCCTCGGGAATTTCGGGGATGCAGAGTCTCTCGTTTGAAGCATTTGCTCTCTTAGCGTTCATATCGGGACGGAAAAGATAAATCTTATCGTCAGCGCCTCTGTATGCCTTAAGACCTTCAAACATTTCCTGACCGTAATGGAAAACCATTGCGCTGGGAGCGAGGGAAAGGTTAGCGTAGGGCTCGATTCTTGCATCGTGCCAGCCCTTACCCTCTGTGTAGTTCATAATAAACATATGGTCTGTGAAAATATGACCGAAGCCGAGCTTTTCGCCCTTCTGAGGCTTAGCCTTGGGGGCAGTTGTTTTTGTAATCTTGATATCCATAATTACACCTCTTATTCAAAATCGTAGCCTGTTTTTATAGCCTTAATGTTAATATCAATAAGATTTGCCTTTTTGGGAGGTACAACCTTCTGTACGGTTGCTTCTATACCGTCAAAGGAAAGTGCGTTACAAGCCTTCATAAGCTTACCCATAAGAATCATATTTGCAAGAGTTGCAAAGCCTTCATCCTTTGCCATCTTTGTTGCGGGTACGTAATAGGTTGTTACGTCATCTCTTTCAACCTTCTTGGAGATGAGTGTTGAGTCAACAATAATGATGCCGCCTGAAACAACATCCTTCTCGTACTTCTCAAGTGAGGGAAGGTTCATAGCAACAAGAATGTCGGGATTTGATACGATGGGTGAGCCGACGGGCTCATCGCTGATGATAACACTGCAGTTAGCAGTACCGCCGCGCATTTCGGGACCGTAGGAGGGAAGCCATGAAACCTGCTTATCAGCAAGAAGGCCCTTGTAAGCAAGAAGCTTACCTGCAAAAAGTACGCCCTGACCGCCGAATCCGGCAATAAGAATCTGTGTAGTACTCATTATTCTGCCTCCTTTTCAGCGTCTCTGTCCTTATATACACCGAGAGGATAGTAAGGAATCATCTTCTCATCTACCCATTCGAGAGCCTTTTCAGGAGTCATTCCCCAATTTGTGGGACAGGTTGAAATAACCTCAACAAGTGAGAAGCCCTTCTTGTCAATCTGATTCTGGAAAGCCTTTTTGATAGCTTTCTTTGCGTTTCTTACATTCTTGACGTTGTTAACTGCTACTCTTTCGATATAGCCTGCACCGTCAAGCTGTGAAAGCATTTCTGAAACCTTAACGGGGAAGCCGCAATGGCTTGTATCTCTTCCGTAGGGTGAGGTCTGTGTGACCTGACCGGGAAGTGATGTGGGAGCCATCTGTCCGCCTGTCATACCGTAAATTGCGTTGTTTACAAAAATAATGGTGATGTTTTCGTTTCTTGCGGCTGCGTGAACTGTTTCTGCAGTACCGATTGAAGCAAGGTCACCGTCACCCTGATATGTGAATACGATGTGATTATCCGGGTCTGCTCTTTTGAGACCTGTTGCAACTGCAGGAGCGCGGCCGTGTGCAGCCTCAACCATATCGCAGGCAAAGTAGTTATATGCGAGAACTGAGCAACCAACGGGAGCAACACCGATTGTCTTGCCTTCAATTCCGAGTTCGTCAATTACCTCAGCAACAAGGCGGTGAATAATACCGTGAGTACAGCCGGGGCAGTAATGGAAGGGTACGTCGCAAAGTGACTTGGGTTTATCAAATACTACCATTATTCGTTACCTCCTTCGTTTGCTTTTCTGATTGATTCAAGCACCTGCTCGGGTGAAGGAATCATACCGCCGACTCTGTTGCAAAGAGCTACCGGCTTCTTTGACTTTGTGTAAAGTCTGATATCTTCAATCATCTGACCCATTGAAAGCTCAACGGAAATAAAGCTCTTAACCTTATCTGCGGCTTCTTCAAACGCCTTTTTGGGGAAGGGCCAAAGTGTGATAGGACGAATCATACCAACCTTGATGCCCTCTTCTCTTGCCTTTACGATTGCATTTTTTGCAACTCTTGCGGCAATACCGAAAGCAGCAACGCAGATTTCAGCGTCATCCATCATATATTCCTCATACATTACTTCCTCTTCTTCAATCTTTGCATATCTGTCATATCTAGCAAAGTTGAGCTGTTCGAGCTCTTCGGGAACAAGTGAAAGTGAATTGATGATATTCTTCTTTCTTTCGCACTTTGTGCCTGTAACTGCCCATGACTTGTCATATTCACCGACAACTGCTTCTTCAAGAGAAACGGGCTCCATCATCTGACCCATTGTACCGTCGGCAAGAATCATTGAAGTCATTCTGTATTTTTCGGCAAGGTCAAAGCCCTTTACAGTGAGGCTTGCCATTTCCTGAACTGAGGAAGGAGCAAGAACGATCATTCTGTAGTCACCGTGACCGCAGCCCTTTGTAGCCTGGAAATAGTCTGCCTGTGAGGGCTGTATACCGCCGAGACCGGGACCGCCTCTCTGTACGTTAACAACAAGTGCGGGAAGGTCACTGCCTGCAAGGTATGAAAGACCTTCAGCCTTAAGGGAAATTCCGGGACTTGAGGATGATGTCATAACTCTCTTGCCTGTTGACGCAACGCCGTAAACCATATTGATTGCGGCAACTTCACTTTCAGCCTGAAGGAAGCATCCGCCGATTTTGGGCATCTTCTTTGCCATATAAGCGGCAATTTCAGTCTGAGGGGTGATGGGATAACCGAAGTAATGACGGCAGCCTGCAAGAATAGCAGCCTCAGCAATAGCCTCATTACCCTTCATAAGTACTTTTTCTGCCATTTTCATTACCTCACTTTTCAACCTTGATTATGCAGTCGGGACACATTGTTGCACAAAAAGCACAGCCGATACACTTTTCTGCATCTGTCATTTCTGCAGGTGAATGTCCCTTTGCGTTGATTTTATCCTTGGCAATAACAAGGATCTTTTTCGGGCAAGCGATAACACAAAGTCCGCAACCCTTACACATATCTGTATTAAATGTAACCTTTGGCATAAACATACCTCCAATTTAATAATATTTCTTTTGAAGCTCAAGGGAAAACAGTCTGTCTGTTTTTCCCGTAAGCTTTTCGCACACATCTTTTTCTGCACTGATAAATTTAACGGGAAGTCCGCTCATTTCTGAAAGCCTTTCAGCTTCGGCAAAGGTTGATATAACATCCTCTGCAGTAGTCAGCTCGCCGAGATTCGAGTTGTTTACAATACCCGTAAACCTCAGCTTTGAGGCATACTCAATTTCTCTGAGTACGGTGTAGGCTTCCTCGGCAGTTCTCGTAAGCGGTCTGAAGAAGTTTAAAACAAAGAGCATTTCGTAATTATCTTCCGAAGCAATAGCCTCGGAAAATCTGCCCAAAGCAACCGCTCCCGCATCGTCACCGCCTATATCCATAACCGCATAGGAGCTTTTATCGTGAACAACACGGTACATTGTCTGAGGCAGTGAGGGAATATCGAGATTGGTATTTGCAAACTCGGAGCAGATAAGGTCTATCCCCTGCTTTTTAAGCTCCTCTTCACTGTCCTTTGTACGGAAATAGGGATTTACAATATCAAGGTCGGCAATAACCGTAGGATAGCCCGCCTTTTTTAAATGGAGGGCATAATTTACGGCAATGTTGGTTTTTCCGCTGCCGTAATGACCTGCAAAAAGTGTTATTCTTTTTTCAGACATATGCTTACCTCCGTTTTTTCGTACCTTTTATTATAAAACACTACTCAGATTTTTTCAACAAAAAACTGCTTCAATTTTGCAGAAATTGACACTTTTAAAGCTGTGCCGATTTGTTTATTTTTACTATATCCGATATCAAAGCTTGTTTCTCTGAATCTTACCGCTTACTGTCTTGGGCAGGCTTTCTCTGAATTCTACAATTCTGGGGTACTTGTAAGGTGCTGTCTTTTCCTTTACGTAGTTCTGGATTTCCTTCTTCAGGTCATCGCTTTCTTCAGTACCCATTACAAGTACGATACTTGCCTTTACAATCTGACCGCGTACCTCGTCGGGAACAGCGGATACGCCGCATTCCAGAACGTAGGGGAGTTCCATGATAACGCTTTCGATTTCGAACGGTCCGATACGGTAACCGGAGGACTTGATAACGTCGTCACTGCGTCCCACGTACCAGTAGTAGCCGTCTTCATCGCACCATGCAACGTCGCCTGTGTGGTAGTAACCGTCGTGCCATACCTCGGCAGTCTTTTCAGCGTCGCCGTAGTAGCCTGTGAACAGACCGCAGGGTGCGCCGTCGCTGACCTTGATACAGATTTCGCCGTTTTCACTGGT
>JAZNIH010000047.1:0-17356 GCA_045577395.1 Acutalibacteraceae bacterium
TTCACTTTCAGGTCGAAGATTTTTTGAATAACGGATTTTTGTCAGGCTGAGGCACAAAACGCAGTGAATCCTTGCGGATTCGCGAGTATTTTAACAATAGAATGGCGAAAATCCGTATTCAAAAAACTGTTTCGGATTATGCTCGCCAACTTACGCAGGCACAGCCTGAATATTTAATACGTGGTTGGTTGCGACCACAATTCTGCACTTTGCATTTTGCATTCTGCATTCACAAAATCCCTACTTTTTTGCTCGACTATATCATCCCTGATATAACACAATATTTGACTTGATATATCAAAGTTATACTGCACAAAAAAGGTCTTGGTTTTTGGCGAAAATTACACGAAAAACCAAGAGTTTACATATTGAATTTTCTGTCGTAAAATGTTATAATTTTCAGGATGTATTACTGTGCCTTTTTGTGTCCTTCTCCGTTGTCGGATTAAGGGCGAAAGGGGACGGTTTAAAAAGCAAATTTATAAGAAAGGGTTATAGATGTATGAAGTACAGTTATTATCCGGGATGTACCTTGCGTACCAAGGCAAAGAAGCTTGACGACTATATGAGAGCTTCTGCTAAGGTGCTTGGTATCGAATTGGAAGAAATTGAAAACTGGCAGTGCTGCGGCGGTGTTTATCCGCTTTCAAGCGACGAAATTGCCACCAAGCTTTCTTCCGTAAGAGCACTCAACGAGGCTAAAGAAAAAGGTCAGGACCTTGTTACCCTCTGCTCCGCCTGCCATCACGTTATCAAAAGAGTAAACGATGATATGCAGAACGTTGAGGACATCAGAACAAGAGCTAACAACTATCTCAAGTTTGATGAGCCTTATATGGGCGAAACAAAGGTTTTCCATTTCTTGGAAGTTCTCAGAGATGAAGTAGGCTTTGACAAACTCAGGGAAAAGGTTGTCAATCCTCTTACGGGCAAGAAGATAGGTGCTTATTACGGCTGCCTTCTTTTAAGACCCTCCGAGATTCTCGCTTTTGACAATCCCGAAAATCCCACAGTTATTGAGGAGTTCATCCGTGCTCTCGGCGCAGAGCCCGTGGTTTACCCCTACCGTAACGAATGCTGCGGCGGTTACATTTCTCTCAAGGCTAAGGAGCTTTCAGAGAACATGTGTAACAACATTATGACAAGTGCAGACGGCTTCGGAGCAGAAATGCTCGTTACCGCTTGTCCTCTTTGTCAGTATAACCTTACAAAGAGCTCAGAAAAGGATCTTCCCGTAATTTACTTTACCGAGATTCTTGCAGAGGCTTTAGGAGTAAAAGAGGAGGTTGACGCACAATGAGTCACGGCAATAAGAATCAGGCCGCAATGGTTAAAGAAATCAGCGGCACCAACCCTCTCAAGTGTATGAAGTGCGGCAAGTGCTCCGCTTCATGCCCCGCATTTGAAAAGATGGACATTAAACCCCATCAGTTCGTATCTTATGTTGTAAACGAAGACGTGGAAGCTCTTGCTAAGTGCGATTCACTCTGGGTCTGCCTTTCATGCTTTGCCTGTGTTGAAAGATGTCCCCGTGACGTGAAGCCCGGTAAGATTGTTGACGCCGCAAGACAGATCGCTGTAAGACAGAAGGGCGGCAACTACCTTTCAGCAAACGAGATTCCCGAGCTTATCGACGAAGATTTACCCCAGCAGCTTCTCGTAAGCGCATTCAGAAAATACAGGAGGTGAGATAATGCACGGTATAGGCGTATTCGTCTGTCATTGCGGCAGTAACATTGCGGCAACGGTTGACGTTAAAAAGGTTGTGGAAATGGCAAGGCTCGAGCCGGGCGTTGTCCACGCAGAAGATTATCAGTATATGTGTTCAGAGGCAGGTCAGGAAAAGATTGCAACTGCTATCAGAGAAAAGAATCTCAAGGGCATCGTAGTCTGCTCCTGCTCACCCAGAATGCACGAGGCAACCTTCAGAAAGTGTGCCGAAAAAGCAGGCATCAACCCCTACATGGTTGAAATCGCAAATATCCGTGAGCAGTGCTCATGGATTCACAAGGATATAGTTGAAGGTACCGAAAAGGCAGTTATACTCACAAGAGCCGCTATCGCAAAGGTAAACCTCAACACCTCCCTTGTTCCCGGTGAGAGCCTTGTAACAAAGAGAGCACTTGTTATCGGCGGCGGTATCGCAGGTATCCAGACTGCACTTGATATTGCTGATGCAGGCTACGAGGTTGACATCGTTGAAAAGACTCCCTCAATCGGCGGCAAAATGGCTCAGCTCGACAAGACCTTCCCCACACTCGACTGCTCGGCTTGTATCCTTACACCGAAGATGGTTGATGCGGCTGCTCACGAAAAGATTACTCTTTACACCTACAGTGAGATTGAAAAGGTTTCAGGCTTTGTCGGCGACTTCACCGTCGATATCCGCAAGAAGGCAAGATATGTCAATATGGATAAGTGTACAGGCTGCGGTGTTTGTATGGAAAAGTGCCCCAGTAAGAAGGCTCTGAGCGAATTTAACGCAGGCCTCAACAACCGTACCGCTATTTACACTCCCTTTGCTCAGGCTATTCCCAATGTACCCGTAATCGACCCCACTCAGTGCACAAAGCTCAAGACAGGCAAGTGCGGTGTATGTGAACGCTTCTGTCAGGCAGGTGCCATCGATTACACTCAGCAGGATGAAATCATTACTCAGAAGTACGGCGCAATCGTTGTTGCTACAGGCTTTGATGTAATCAAGCTTGACAACCTCGATGAATATGCATACAGTCAGTCAAAGGACGTTATCACATCCCTTGAGCTTGAAAGAATTATGAACGCCGCAGGTCCCACAAAGGGTCACCTTGAGCGTATGAGTGACGGCAAGCATCCCAAAAACATCGTGTTCATTCAGTGCGTAGGCTCACGTTGCTCCGAAAGCAAGGGTAAGCCCTACTGCTCAAAAATCTGCTGTATGTACACTGCAAAGCACGCAATGCTTATCAGAGATAAATATCCCGACGTTAACGTTACCGTTTTCTATATCGACGTCCGTACACCCGGTAAGAACTTCGACGAATTTTACAGAAGAGCCGTTGAAGAATACGGCGTAAATTACGTCAAGGGTCAGGTTGGTAAGGTTACTCCCGAGCCCGATGGCTCACTTACGGTTCACGGTGTGGATCTTATCGAAAACAAGCAGCTCAAGGTCAGCGCAGATATGGTTGTTCTTGCGGCGGCTATTGAGCCCAACCCCTCAGTAAGAAAGATTGCAACAATGCTTACTGCAAGTATTGATACCAACAACTTCCTTACAGAAGCTCATCCCAAGCTTCGTCCCGTTGAATCACCCACAGCAGGTGTGTTCCTTTCAGGTGTATGCCAGGGCCCCAAGGATATTCCCGAAACCGTATCTCAGGCAGGTGCAGCCGCAATCAAGGTTGTAGGTCTTCTTGCCAAGGATAAGCTTCTTACCAATCCCTGCACAGCAAAGCCCGACGAGCTTCGTTGTAACGGATGCTCGGTCTGCGCTAACGTATGTCCCTACGGTGCTATTTCTTATGAAGAAAAGCTTATCAATGACCACGGTGTAAGAGAAACACGCAGAGTTGCTGTTGTCAACAGTGCACTTTGTCAGGGCTGCGGTGCTTGTACAGTTGCTTGCCCCTCAGGTGTTATGGATCTTCAGGGCTTCTCAAACAGACAGATTATTGCGGAGGTGGATGCTATATGTCGATAAATAACGAAGAATTCAGACCTCAGATTGTGGCATTCTGCTGCAACTGGTGCTCATATGCAGGTGCTGACCTTGCAGGCAGCAGCAGACTTGCATACCCCGCCGACGTAAAGATTATCCGTGTTCCCTGCTCATGCCGAGTAAACCCCATGTTTATTCTCAGAGCCTTTGAAAAGGGTGCAGACGGCGTTATCATCTGCGGCTGTCATCCCGGTGACTGCCATTACAGCACAGGTAACTACTATGCAAGAAGAAGAATGACACTTCTCTTCTCAATGCTCGACTATGTGGGCATCGAAAGAGGCAGAACCCGTGTTGAATGGGTAAGTGCTGCAGAGGGTGTCAAGTTCTCACAGACAATGAATGAATTTGTTGAAACAATCCGTGGACTCGGTAAAAATGTAAGATTGGGGGATTTAAGATGCAAGAAATAATTTCCCGTTTAAATGAGCTCTTTGCCGAAGGTAAAATCAACCGTGTACTCGGCTGGAAGAAGGGCGACCTTTCCTACAATCCGGAGCCCGCTTACTTTGAAAGTGCTGAAGCACTCAAGGATTTCGTATACGACGGCTTCTGCGGTGCTAATCTTTCAAAATATTTTATCCAGGGCTCAAATCTCGAGGGCGTTACCGCTATTCTTCTCAAGCCCTGCGATACCTACTCCTTCAATCAGCTCATCATGGAGCACAGAGTAGACAGAGAAAAGGCATACATCATCGGTGTAGGCTGTAAGGGTAAGCTTAACGTAGAGACTATCAAGGCTATGGGCATCAAGGGTATCACAGATATCAAGGGTGCTGAAATTGACGGTGATTGCACAGAACTTACGGTTGAAACTCTTTACGGTGACAAAAAGGTTGCTTATAAGGATGCGATGCTTGAAAGATGTCACGTATGTAAGGGTAAGGAGCATATGATTTACGATGAGCTTCTTCTTGAAAGCGCAGACACTCTCGACGGTGACCGTTTTGCAGGTGTTGACGCTATCGAAGCTCTTTCACCCGAAGAGAAATTCGAATTCTTCCGCAAGGAGCTTTCAAAGTGTATCAGATGTAACGCTTGCCGTAACGTCTGCCCCGCTTGCTCATGCAGAAAGTGCGTATTCGATTCCGATAAGTTTGACAGTGAACAGAAGGCTAACGTTGACCCCTTCAACGAAAGCATGTTCCATATTATCCGTGCCTTCCACGTTGCAGGCAGATGTACAGACTGCGGTGAATGCTCAAGAGTATGCCCCCAGGGTATTCCTCTTCACCTTTTCAACAGAAAGTTCATCAAGGATATAAACGAATATTACGGTGATTTCATCGCAGGTGAGAATACAGAGGAAAAAGGTCCTCTTACAAACTTCACTCTCGATGATATGGAAGCATCAGAAAGGAGATAAGATTATGGTAAAGATTAAGAAAGAAAATCTGGGTGAACTCTATAAGCTTATTTCCGCAGAAAAGAGTCTGTTTGTTCCCGCTAAAAAGGCAGGTCAGACAAACTACGCTCTTTACGGTGCTGAAACTGAGGTTGACCTTGACACCTTAAAGACAGTCAAGAGCGCAAAGGAGCTTTTCTTCCCTCAGAGTGAAACACTTTATAATGTAAAGACTGTTGACAATAAGTATGCAGTTACTCAGGCTGAGCTTCAGAATGAAGAATTTGTAGCTTTCGGCGTAAGAGGCTGTGATATCAAGGGTATTGAAGTGCTTGATAAGGTTTTCCTTTCAGACCCCGTTGATACCTTCTATAAAGCAAGACGCGAGCACGGTATTATCGTTGCTCTCAGCTGTAACGAGCCCGAGGAAAGCTGCTTCTGCACTGTTTTCGGTGTTGACCCCTCTGATGCAAAGGGAGATGTTACCGCTACTCTTTGCGGTGAATACCTTTATATGAAGGCTAACACTGAAAAGGGTGAAAAGCTCCTCTCAGACTGTGCTTCACTTCTTGAAGCTGCAGAAGAAAGCGAAATTGCTGATGAAAAGGCAAAAATCAAGGAAATTCTCAAAAAGCTTCCCTACGCAAGCCTTTCACTTGAAGGCTGGGACGGCACTGTAACAGAGGAAAAGTTTAACTCACCCGTATGGGAAGAACTTTACAAGCCCTGCCTTGCCTGCGGTACCTGTACCTTCGTATGTCCCACCTGTCAGTGCTATGACATCAAGGACTACAAGACTGCTAACGGTATTCAGAAATACCGCTGCTGGGATTCATGTATGTATTCAGACTTTACAATGATGGCTCACGGCAACAACAGAACAAGCCAGCTGCAGCGCTTCCGTCAGAGATTTATGCATAAGCTTGTTTACTTCCCCGCAAACAACGACGGAATGTATTCCTGCGTAGGCTGCGGCAGATGTGTTGACAAGTGTCCCGCATCAACCAATATTATTAAGGTTATCAAGGCTTTCAGCAAGGAGGTTGACTAAAAATGTGCGATTGTACTTGCCATCAGAATTATAATTTAGATACACTTGTACCTATGGTCGGTATCGTAACAGATATCCGTCAGGAAACTCCCGACGTAAAGACCTTCAGAGTTAATGCTCCCGAGGGCGGCAAGCTTTTCGAGCATAAGCCCGGTCAGTGTGCAATGGTGTCTGTTCCCGGTGTAGGTGAAGCGATGTTCTCAATCACATCATCACCCACAAACAAGGAATATCAGGAATTTTCAATCAAGAAGTGCGGCGTGCTTACCGATTATCTCCACGACCTTCAGGTTGGCGACGAGATTATGGTCAGAGGTCCCTACGGTAACAACTTCCCCGTTGATACAGAGCTCAAGGGTAAGAACCTTCTCTTTGTTGCCGGCGGTATCGGTCTTGCACCCCTTCGCAGTGTTATCAATTATGTGCTCGACAACCGTGACGATTACGGAACGGTTGATATCGTTTACGGTTCACGTTCAGCTGACGACCTTGTTCAGCTTAAGGAAATTCAGGAAGTATGGATGAAGGCAAAGGATACAAATGTATACCTTACCATCGACAGACCCCAGGAGGGCTGGGACGGTCATGTAGGCTTCGTTCCCTCCTATCTCAGTGAGCTTGAGCTCAAGACAGACAAAACAGTACTCGTTTGCGGTCCTCCGATAATGATTAAGTTCGTACTCGGTGCCTTAACGGAAATGGGCTTCTCAAAGGAGCAGGCTTATACCACTCTCGAGCTTCGCATGAAGTGCGGTGTAGGTAAATGCGGCAGATGCAACATAGGTTCAAAGTATGTTTGCAAAGACGGCCCTGTTTTCCGTTGCGACGAGGTTGATGAATTACCTAACGAATATTGATTTGAGAAAGGACTGATAATAATGAGTAATATGGTTAACGTATTTTTCTACGGTAAGAAATATGAAGTTCCCGGCGACCTTACAATTATGACCGCTATGGAATATGCAGGCTATACTCTTAAGAGAGGTTGCGGCTGCCGTCACGGCTTCTGCGGTGCCTGCGCAACAATTTACAGAATCAAGGGCGACAACACCCTCAAGACCTGCCTTGCCTGTCAGAAGCAGGTTGAGGACGGAATGTATGTAGCATCAATTCCCTTCTTCCCCACAGATAAGAGAACTTATTCAATTAACGATATAAAGCCCACTCAGCAGATTATGATGGAGCTTTATCCCGAAATTTACAGCTGTATCGGCTGTAACGCCTGTACAAATGCTTGTACTCAGGACCTTAATGTTATGCAGTACATTGCATACGCTCAGAGAGGCGAGCTCGAAAAGTGCGCTGAGGAATCCTTCGACTGCGTTGCTTGCGGCTGCTGCAGCGTAAGATGTCCCGCTGAAATCTCACATCCCATGGTCGGTCTTCTTGCAAGACGTCTCGTTGGTAAGTACATCGCTCCCGAAACTGCACACCTTGTGGCAAGAGTTGAGGAAATCCGCAAGGGTGCTTACGACGATATGATTGAAAAGATTATGCAGAAGCCCATCACAGAGATGAAAGAGCTTTACAACACAAGAGAAATTGAGAAATAAGGAGGGAAAGTCAATGTTTACAGCAGAAATGTATGAATCAATTAAAAAGGTTGAGGCTACAAGAGAAGAAAGAATGAAGACTGAGCCCCGCAGAATGACTGCTGAGGAAAAGGAAGAGCTTCTCAAGACTTACCATCCCGACTACAGAGCAGACGGCTTTGAAGAAATCAAGGTTGGCCCCAATAAGGGTGAAAAGGCTCCCAAGGAGCTTGCAGACCTTCTTCATTCAAATTCAATCCTTCTCACAGAAAAGGTTGATCTTTCAAAGGTTGACTATGACTGTGACGTGCTTGTTATCGGTGCCGGCGGTGCAGGCTGTTCCGCAGCTATCGAAGCAAACGAAGCAGGCGCAGACGTTGTTATCGTAACAAAGCTTCGTATCGGTGACGCTAACACAATGATGGCTGAAGGCGGTATTCAGGCAGCTGACAAGGAAAACGACTCTCCCGTACAGCATTATCTTGATGCTTTCGGCGGCGGACACTTCGCAGCAAGACCCGAGCTTCTCAGAAGACTCGTTATGGAAGCTCCCGATGCAATCAAGTGGCTCAATGACCTCGGCGTTATGTTTGATAAGGACGAAGACGGCAGAATGGTTACAACCCACGGCGGCGGTACTTCAAGAAAGAGAATGCACGCCTGTAAGGACTATTCAGGCGCAGAAATCATGAGAAACCTTCGTGATGAGGTTCTCAACAGAAAGATTCCCGTTGTTGAATTCACATCAGCAGTTGAGCTTATCAAGGATGATAAGGGTCAGGTTGCAGGTGCAGTTCTTCTTAATATGGAAACAGGCGACTACCTTGTTGCAAAGGCAAAGACAGTTGTTATCGCTACCGGCGGTGCAGGTCGTCTTCACTATCAGAACTTCCCCACATCAAACCACTACGGTGCAACTGCAGACGGTCTTGTGCTCGGTTACAGAATCGGCGCACCTCTCCTTTATCAGGATACAATCCAGTATCATCCCACAGGTGTTGCTTATCCCTCACAGATTTTCGGTGCTCTCGTAACTGAAAAGGTACGTTCACTCGGCGCAATGCTTGTCAACAAGGACGGCGAAGCTTATGCTCATCCTCTTGAAACAAGAGACGTTTCCGCATCTGCTATTATCCGTGAATGTGCTAACGGTAAGGGTGTTGACACTCCTCTCGGCAGCGGTGTATGGCTTGACACTCCGATGATTGAAATTCTCGGCGGTGAAGGCACAATCGAAAAGAGAATTCCCGCTATGTTCCGTATGTATCTTAACTACGGTATCGATATGAGAAAAGAGCCCATCCTCGTTTATCCCACTCTTCACTATCAGAACGGCGGTCTTGAAATCGGCGGCGAAGGCTTTACAAAGGCTATTCCCAACCTTCTTGTTGCAGGTGAAGCAGTAGGCGGCATCCACGGCAGAAACAGACTTATGGGTAACTCACTTCTTGATATTATCGTATTCGGCAGAAATGCAGGTAAGGCTGCAGCTGCAAAGAGTAAGGATGTTGTTATCGGTGAAATGAATATCGACCACGTTGTTTCTTATGCTAAGGAGCTCGAAGCAGCAGGTCTCAACACAGGCATGACCTCACCCTTACTTCTTCCCAAGTATGCAAGACACGAGAGATAAGAATACACTTATAATAAGGAGAACAGTATAATGCGTGAAATTAATGTTCAGACAATTACCGATGTAGTTGAAAAGCTCTGCATCGAAGCTAACTGCCACCTTCCCGGTGACGTTAAGTGTGCAATCAAGAGCTGCCGTGCTTGTGAAGACGGCAAGATTGCTCAGGGTATCCTTGATGATATTATCGAAAACTTTGAAATCGCTGATAACGAAAACGTACCCATCTGTCAGGATACAGGTATGGCTTGCGTATTCCTTGAAATCGGCCAGGATGTACACCTTGTAGGCGGCAACCTCGCTGAGGCTGTTGACGAGGGCGTAAGAAGAGGCTACACAAACGGCTATCTTCGTAAGAGTGTTGTAGGTGACCCCGTAAGAAGAGGTAACACAGGTGACAATACTCCCGCAATGCTTTACACAGAAATCGTACCCGGTGATAAGGTAAAGGTTACTATCGGCCCCAAGGGCTTCGGCAGTGAAAATATGAGCCAGATCCGTATGTTCAAGCCCTCAGCAGGTCTTCAGGGCATCAAGGATTTCATCATCGAAGCAGTTGAAACTGCAGGTCCCAACCCCTGTCCTCCCATCGTTGTAGGTGTAGGCATCGGCGGTACCTTTGATAAGGCAGCTCTTCTTGCTAAGAAGGCTCTTATGAGACCCATCGATTCAGAGCATCCCGATCCCTTCTACGCAGACCTTGAAAAGGAAATGCTCCAGAAGATCAACGAGCTCGGCATCGGTCCTCAGGGCTTCGGCGGCAAGACAACAGCAATCGGTCTTAACATTGAAACTCTTCCCACACACATCGCAGGTATGCCTTGTGCAATCAACATCAACTGCCACGTAACACGTCATAAGTCGGAGGTAATCTAAAATGGAAAAGAGAATTACATTACCCCTTACAGAAGAAATTGCAAAGACCCTCAAAGCAGGTGACAGAGTACTTCTCACAGGTATTATCTACACCTCAAGAGATGCAGGTCACAAGAGAATGTGCGAAGCTCTTGCAGCAGGCGAGTCACTTCCCATCGACCCTATGAATGCAACTATCTACTACGTAGGCCCCACACCCGCTAAGCCCGGTACTGTTATCGGCTCAGCAGGCCCCACAACAAGCGGCCGTATGGACGCTTACGCTCCCACAATGATGAGCGTTGGTGCAAGAGGTATGATCGGTAAGGGTGCAAGACTTCCCGAGGTTGTTGAAGCAATGAAGAAGTATACGGGCGTTTACTTCGGCGCTATCGGCGGTGCAGGCGCACTTCTTGCAAAGTGCATCAAGTCAGCAAAGCTTATCGCTTTCGAGGACCTCGGTGCAGAAGCACTCCGTGAGCTTTATGTTGAGGATATGCCTCTTATGGTTATCATTGATTCAGAGGGTAACAACCTTTACGAGCTCGGCAGAGAAGAATACCTCGCATCAAAGAAATAAGAAAAGTTCTTTGGTAACTTTCTTTCAAGAAAGTTACGCCTTTGCGGCGAGCAAAAGAATAAACACAAAGTACCCGACACGCTTCGGGTACTTTTTCTTACGTTTTCCTTAAGATTATATCTTCGGTATTGTTTTTTCTCTTATCTGATGGTAAACTTCTATCAGATAAACCGAAAGGAGCAACAAGATGAGAAAAGCGATAAGAATATCTGCAATTATAATAGGTGCACTCTTTACGGGCAATGCGCTTTTTACAATAACAATTTCAAATTTTAATTTAGGCATACTTCTTGTGGCGGTATTCGGAATTGTGCTTTTGAGCTACGGCATATTTTTCGAAAAGCTCAGGGGTAAAAAAGCGGTGCACGTTTTAGTTGGTCTTATGCTTGCGATTGTTACGTGCTTCGGCTCATTTCTTGCTCTTTACGGTGAAAGAGATAATGCAACCTATACCGAAGAGACAGTAATTGTTTTAGGCTGCGGAATAAGAGGTGAGAGAGTGAGTGTAGGTCTTGCCAAAAGACTTGATAAGGCTTATGAGTACTATGAAAAAAATCCAGATGTAACTATAATTGTTTCAGGCGGTCAGGGCCCTCAGGAGGATATTCCCGAAGCACTTGCAATGAAGCGGTACCTTGTTGAAAAGGGAGTACCCGAAGAAAAAATAATTATGGAGGATAAATCAACCTCAACTATAGAGAATTTTAAATATTCCCACGAAATAATAAAAGAAAAGGGGCTTCACGAGGATTCCGTTGTATTTGTTACCAATGCATACCACGTTTACCGCGGCTCTTATTATGCCGAAAAGGAAGGGCTTACGGTGAATCATTTGGGTACGGATATAATATGGTATACAATACCGATGAATTATCTCAGAGAAATGATAGCGGTATTAAAAATGTGGTTACTTGACTGATAATAAAAGGATAAAAAGAACTGTCACGGGCAGTTCTTTTTTTGCACTTTTATAGATTTTTAGGTTTTACTGTGTTATAATCGATTGAAGAAAAATAAAATTACGAGGTGCGGTATGGAAAGACCTAACGTTATTATAATAATGACCGACGATCAGGGCTACGGTGACCTTAGTTGTATGGGCGCAGAGGACTTTGTAACTCCTAACATTGATGCTCTTGCCGAAAACGGTATACGTTTTTCGTCAATGTATTCGGGCTCACCCGTCTGCTCTCCCTCGAGAGCCTGCCTGCTTACGGGCAGATATCCGGGTAATGCGGGTGTCAGAGCAATTCTTGCAGGTCACAGAAGAGCCTCGGGACTTACTGCTGAGGTGCCTACCATTGCGACTGCTCTCAAAAAGCTGGGCTATACAACGGGTATTTCGGGCAAATGGCACCTTGGTCTCAAGGACGAATGCAGACCCAATGCCAACGGCTTTGATGAGTTTTCGGGCTTTCTTGCCGGCTGTGTGGACTATTATTCTCATATCTTCTATTGGGGAATGGCAGACGGTAACACAAATCCGACCCACGACCTTTGGGAAAACGGAGAAGAGGTTTATGATAACGGCAGCTATATGACCGAGAGGATTACTCAAAAGAGCGTAGACTTTATCCGCCGTCATAAGGATGAGCCCTTTATGCTTTATGTGGGCTACAATGCGCCTCACTATCCTATGCATGCGCCCGAAAAATATATGAACCGCTTCAGTCATCTGCCTTGGGACAGACAGGTTATGGCGGCGATGATAAGTGCCGTTGATGACGGCGTGGGTGAAATCAGAAATGAGCTTATCCGTCAGGGAATAGCAGATAATACCATAATATATTTTCAGAGTGATAACGGACCGTCAAGGGAATCAAGAAACTGGCTTGACGGCAGACCTGACCTTTATTACGGCGGCACCTCAGGTATATTCAAGGGACACAAATTCAGTCTCTTTGAGGGCGGTATAAGAATTCCCGCAATACTTCATTGGCCCGAAAAAATATCGGGCAGAGTGGTTGATACACCTCATATTGCAGCGGATATCTTCCCCACAATTCTTGAAGCCTGCGGCGGTAATGCAAAGGAATACGAGCTTGACGGAATCAGTCTTATGCCCTTGGTTGACGGTGAGGGAGAAGCTCTCCACGACTGTCTTTTCTGGGAAATGGAAGGACAGACGGCAGTGCGTAAGGGTAAATATAAGCTTGTTATAAACGGCAGACTTGAGGAGTTTTCCGAGGTTCAGAATGAATATTTCCTTTCTGACCTTGAGAATGACCCGAGTGAAAGCGTTAACCTTGCCTGTGAGCTTCCCGAGCTGTGCGAGGAGCTTAAAAATGCGGCTCTCAGCTGGAGAGAGGGCATTGAAAAAACATGGGAAAGCAAATTCCTTAAAAATTACACAAATCTTACATAAAAAGATAGGAATTACTATATGAAAAAAGTATTTGTTGTTTCAAAAACCCATCTTGATTTAGGCTTTACCGATTATGCGGAAAATATAAGGCAGAAGTATATCGATACCTTTATTCCTGAGGCTATTGACCTTGCCGAAAAGGTAAATACCGACGGTAAAAAGTATTTTGTATGGACAACGGGCTCATGGATTATAAAGGAGGGTCTCAGGGACGAAAAGGGAAGAGAGAAGCTTCTCAGAGCACTCAGAGAGGGGAACATTGTCCCTCACGCTATGCCCTTTACAACTCATACGGAGCTTCTTGATGAGGATACTCTCGATTTCGGACTTTCTATGGTTGATGAGCTTGACAAAATACGCGGCAGAAAGACGGTTGCCGCAAAAATGACCGACGTTCCCGGTCACACAAAGGGACTCGTACCTTTCCTTCATAAGCACGGAATAAAGCTCTTACACATCGGTGTCAACGGTGCCTCAGCCCTTGTTGACGTTCCCGACTGCTTCCTTTGGAAAAACGGAGACAGCGAGGTTGTAGTTATTTATTCAGGTGCTTACGGCGGTGCCTTTAAAAGCGACCTCGTGGAGGAAATTCTCTATTTTGACCACACTCTTGACAATCACGGAGCGCCCTCTCCCGAAAAGGTGCTTGCTCATTTTGATGATATACAGAAGGAATATCCCGGATATGAAATTACTGCAGGCACGATGGATGATTTTGCAGATATCATCTGGGAGGTACGTCATAAGCTTCCCGTTTTTGAGGGTGAAATGGGTGACAGCTGGATTCACGGTGCCGCAACAGACCCCTATAAATCCGCCTCGCTCCGTGTACTTATGGGACTCAAGCGCAAGTGGCTTTCCGACGGCAGTCTTGACAGAGCAGGGGAAGAATATATCAATTTCAGCGATGCGCTTTTGTGTATTGCCGAGCATACCTGCGGTATGGATTCAAAAATATATTTTTCCGATTACGGCCACTATCTGAAAGAGGATTTCAATGAGGCAAGGAAGAACGATAAGGTAAGCTTCAGGCATCTTTTATCCGACCTTCCTCAGAGTATATTGCCTCTTATCAGCATTTTTGACGGCAGAAGAAAAAGAGGATATTACTCTGTTATAGAAAAAAGCTGGGCTGAGCAGAGAGAATATATCAGCGTAGCATTAAGGGCTCTTTCGGACGCTCACCGCAAGGAAGCGGAAAAAGAGCTGTCTGCCTTAAGACCTGAGTCTCCCTCAGTAATTGAGAATAACGGAAAAAATGAAATCACCTATGGTGAATGGCGTCTTAAAATCAACGAAAAGGGCGGTATTGAGTCCCTTTTCAAGGGCGAAGAGGAAATCATACGTGAGAATGCAGAGGCGCTTATAACCTACCGCTCCTTCAGCAGCAAGGATTATGACTTCTGGCTTACACATTACTCACGAGACCTTCACGAGACTGCGGTATGGGCAATCGGCGACTTTGCAAGACCCAATCTTAAAATTTTTGAGGGTAAGTATCCCTCGGGCAGATTCGATTACAGAATGTCAGAAATATATGCCGAGGGAAGCACCGTCACAGTAAACCTTTTCTGCGACGGGAATCTTTGTGATGAGCTCGGTGCTCCGAGAAGGATTCAGGCTGCTTATACTCTCGGTGATGACGGTCTTACCTTAGAGGTAAGCTGGTACGGCAAGGATGCAAACAGACTTACCGAAGCTATTTATCTCAATCTTTTCCCGAATGCGGAGGGTGTGCTTCTGAAAAAGCTGGGTACCTGCGTAAGGCCCGAAGAGGTTACCGATAACGGCAGCCGCAACCTTCACGCCGTACAGAGCGTAGAATTCGGCGGATATGAGATAAAGAATTACCATTCGCCTCTCGTATCCTTCGGCAGAGGCAAGATTCTTGAATTTGACAACAGACAGGAAAGCGTCAGAAATGACGGTATAAGCTTTGTTCTGCAGAATAACGTATGGGGTACAAACTTCCCGCTGTGGTATGAGGATAATGCCTACTTTAAGTTTGAGATAAAAAAGAAATAAGAGGATAATAATTATGGCTTATTTGTTTACACATTTTACAAACGGCAAAAACGGCGACAGAGAGCAGGTATGGTTTTCTGTAAGCCGTGACGGTCTTAACTGGACAGACCTCGGCGGTGATGAGCCCTTCCTCGAATGTGAAGAGGGTACAACGGGCGTTCGTGACCCCTTTGCGGTCTATGACGAAAAACTGAAAAAATATTTTATTATTGCCACAGACCTCTGTACCACCAAGGGCGGCTCTTGGGATGATTATTCGAGTCGCGGCAGTAAAAAGCTTGTCGTCTGGGAATCCGAAAACCTTGTGGACTGGACAGAGCCGAGGCTTGTTGAGGTCGGTATTGAAAAGGCAGGCAACGTGTGGGCTCCCGAGGCAGTTTATTGCAAGGAAAAGGAAAGCTGGTTTGTTTTCTTTGCTTCGAACGTCAGAGAAAAGGGCGAGCTTTTCCGTAAGCAGAGAATTTACGGCACCTATACAAAGGATTTCGTGACCTTTGCTCCTACCTTTAAGTTTATGGAAAGAAAAATCTCACTTATCGACACAAATATCGTATATGACAACGGCTGGTATTACCGTTTTACCAAGGACGAAACCAATAAGGTTATCGTTATGGACAGGTGCAGAAGCTTAGTGCCTGAGGGGGATGAAGAATACGAGCCCGTTGAGTCTGAGTTTCTCAGGGATATGTTCGGTGTCGAGGGCCCCGAATGCTATCAGCTTCCCGACGGCAGATGGTGTCTTATTGTTGATCAGTACCATACAGGTAAAGGATATCTTCCTGTTATCTGTGATGACCTTTCTACGGGTGTGTTCTGTAAGCTTGATGAAAAGGATTACGATATGGCTCCCCGTAATAAGCGTCACGGCGGTGTAATAAAAATCAGCGACGAAGAATATGACAGACTCGTCGAAGCTCTGGGGGTGTGTGAATATGACGCCTGAGCTTAAAAGAACCTACGTTCCCTTTACCGAGTGGAAGGAAAAATCAAAGCAGACCGAATATACCGAGCCTACGCCTCTTCTTAATCCCGACGGTACGCTCAATGCAAGGGGCTGGGCGAGACATAACGTGTTTCTTTACGACAGAAGCCTTGTTAAAAGGGAGCGTCTGATAAGCTGCAAGGAGTGGGAATATTATACGGTTACCGACGGCAGAATGCAGCTTCTCGTGTCCTTTGCAAACGTCGGTATAGGCGGATTTATGGGGCTTCGTCTCATTGACCTTGAAACAGGTGAGGTTATAGCTGACGGCTCACAGATTTTTGTGGGCGGTGAACGTCTTGTACCGCTCAAAAGAGTTGATGCACCGGGTCGCTTCAAGGGAAAATACGGCAAGGCAGAGTTTGATTTTCATACAAAGGAGACGGAAAGAACCGTATTTTTCAAAATGGAGCTCAAGGGTAAAAATCTCAGCTGTGAGCTTCATATGGATATTCCCGAGGGGCTCGAGAGTATAACGACCGTATTGCCCTTTGAGGGTGATAACACCAAATATTTTATGACCACCAAGCAGAACTGTATGCCCGTTTCGGGTGTATTCCGCTTCGGTGATTACACCTATGAGCTGTCAAAGGAGAGTGCCTTCTGCTCGCTTGACTGGGGTAAGGTCAATACCCCCCGTGAGCTTGTCTGGTACTGGGGCAGCGGCGCAACGTATCTTTACGATGCCGAGGGCAGAAAGCACACCTTCGGCTTTGAAATAACATGGGCAATCGGTGATGAAAGCCACGCTACGGAAACCTGTCTTTTCTATGACGGAAAGGTGCATAAAATCGGTGCGGTGGACGTTGAAAAATTCCCCAAGGGCAGGTTTATGGAGAAATGGAAAATTATATCCGAGGACGGACGCTTCAACCTTACAATGACACCCACAAGGCTTAATCCGAGTGATCTTGACCTTAAAATAGTGGCAAGAATGAACTGCAATCAGGTTTACGGCAAATGGAACGGTAACGTTGTTCTCGACGACGGCACCGTGCTTGAAATCAAGGATATGTTTGCCTTCTGCGAGTACGTTGAAAACAGATGGTAAAAGGATAAAGAAAAAACGCCCCTCGAGGCGCACTCCGTAAAGAAGTGCGCCTCAGTTATATTCGCCTGACGGCGAGTGATATTGCTTCGCAGTGATATTATGCTACGCATAGTGATATTGTCCTTCGGACAGTTTATAGGGCGAATATAATATCACTGAAAGCGGAAGGTTTCAATAACACTTTTGCCAATAGGCAAAAATATCACTGCAAACGACAGTTTGCAATATCACTTTACCTGC
>JAZNIH010000048.1:0-70415 GCA_045577395.1 Acutalibacteraceae bacterium
GTATTGGAATTGTCCAAGTATATAGACAATATCGATTTCACACTACATGGTAGAAATGCTAATGAGCATGAAAAATATTGTCAAGCTTTGCCAGGTTTGTATAACGATGTAATGGCAAAATTGAAAGAATATATTCAAAATGATGTTGTTGTAAATATTGCAATAAACATTATTCCTGAAACGTATGACAAAATATACGATATGGTTGAGTCTGTTATAGCAAAAGGAATAAATTTTTCATCCTTACTGTTACAACGTATCATCCCGATTGGCAGAGCAGAAGAAAAAAAAGAATATGATGTTAACAAAGAGCAAATTGCAGTAGCATTGGAACAAATAGAAAAGGCGGAAAAAGAATTTGGAATAGGGATATCTTTTGAAGATCCATTTCCTCTTTGTTATGTTCCAAAAAAATATCACAAATATATGAAGGGTTGTCCAGAAGGTATTAGCAGAATTCCAATAAAAGCCGATGGTTCTATATCGTCATGTGGTGCTGTTGGTGATGCTCAGTTGGGAAATATTATAACTGATTCATATGATGAAATCTGGGTAAATAGTAAGCGTTTTTCAGAATTTCGCTGTGGTAGTTTTCTAACAAACGAAAAATGTTTAAATTGTGAACTGAAAGGAAAATGTAGAGGTGGCTGTCCTGTAAGATATATTATGTCCGAACGGGATGATGTGCCGTTTTGGGAAAAATTTGAATATGGAACAAATTAAAGAACAATGTAAAAACTTTCTAGTATTGTTAGATACGCAAAAAGAAATCATTGCAGAAACACTGTTACAAATTGAAACTTTATCTACGATAGAAGATGAACTGGAGCGGTGTAAAAAACTGATTTTAAATCTCGATAAGCAATCAAACTTTCTTTCTGTTAGATTTAATAGAACAATGGCAGTTTTTCTGCCTTTAAATCAACCACTTTATTCATTTTTGTTGCAGGTTTTTCTTCCTAGTTTAATTTTGGAAAAGGTGTATTATCGTCCTCCAGCTAAACAAAGTGAGATTCACTCTAAACTTTTTGAGCTTTTTAAACCTACATGCAAAAACATAGAGATATGTGCAGTCAGTAGGAGAAAATTCATAAAAAATTTTGTGGAGCGAAGTAATATTGTAAATTTTACGGGGAAGTACGAAAACATATGCGATCTAATTAAAATTTTACCGTCAAATATAGGCGTAATATATAATGGTAGTGCAATTAATCCGATAGTTGTTGGTGCAGACGCAGATATTAAACTGTCTGTAAACGATACTATTGTTTCTCGTTTGTATAATTCTGGACAAGACTGTATGGCTCCATCTTGTATATTTGTTCATGAGAATGTAACGGAATCTTTTATAAATTCATTAAAGAATACTTTAGATAAGATTACTGTTGGAAAAAATACAGACGATAATGTGGTGGTTGGAACGATGATCGAACAAGATTCTATTACGAATTTTGAAATGTTTAAATCATTACATAATGATAAATTGATTTTTGGAGGAAAAATTGATAAAGCATCTCAAATTGTTTATCCAGCAATTTTTCATTTTAAATTTGTCGATACCAATGTTCAAAATATTTATTATGCACCTTATTTTATAGTTATGAGTTTTAAATCTACTGATGATGTTTCTATGTACCTTAACAGTGATTTTTGCGAACATTATGCTGGATATATTTCGTTATATGGCAAAAGTGTTCAAAAAATCAAATGGAGAAGTGGACAAAAAAATCTTGTGCCATTAAATGATTGCACGCTTTTTTCTGCAGAAGATGGAAACTGTGAGTTTGGTGGATACGGTATGGGGTGTGGTTTTGTATATTATAATAACACTTTTGAATCACACCCTATTTTGATATTACGAGAAATAAATGAAATAATGAGGTGTAAAAATGGCTGTGTACAGTGTGTTGTTAAACACTCAAGACATAATCAAACAAGTAATAAAACATAATCCCAAACGTACCCTTATAATTGCTTGTGGTGGCTGTGCAAATGAATCTTTGGCTTATGATAGACATGAACCAATTTTTTCTTGTGAAAGTGGGCAAACAATTCAAGATGCTCTGAAGTCAGGTATGGCTGTGCCGTATGCTACAAAAATGGTTACTGAACAGCTTGAAGAGATTATTAAAACAAATGGATATGAGGTTGATATTTGCACAGTACCAATAGGTGAAAGTACATTGTGTATACAGGATATTAACTCCCAAATTATAAACAAAAATATAACTCAAGGTGTAGAACTTGTTTTAGCACTTTGCTGTCCGGCGGGGATAATGGGAATAAAAAGGGCAATTTGCGATATTCCTGTCGTACCACTTATGATTTCTAAGGGTCAACTTTTCTATATTTATAAAGATAAAGAAAATAATCGACAAATTGTCTATGACCAGTCGCGGGTAATTGTTAATCTTAATCAAAAATAATTTTTTTGGGGGTGACCATAATTAAAAATTTTGTTTTTTCATTACCTACCAAAATTTATTTTGGCAAAAACCAAATAGAAAGATTAGGAGATGAAATCAAAATCTTTGGAAAACGAATTTTGTTGGTATATGGCAACAAAGGAATAAAATTAAACAATCTATACAAAAAAATATATGACCAGATAAAGTATAATACAATAATTGAATTACCTAATGTTCCATCAAATCCGACAATAGATTTTGTTACAGAAGGAGCCATGCTTTGCAAACGAAATCAAATTGATGTAATTTTGGCGGTTGGAGGAGGAAGTGTTATCGACTGTGCTAAATTGATATCAATAGCCGCACACTATTCAGGGAATGTTTGGGATTTAATCAAAAATAGAATACATATCGAAACAGCGATTCCTATAATTGCTGTGGTTACTATCTATGGTTCAGGAAGCGAATCAAATTCTGAAGCAGTCATAACAAATACATCAACAGTTGAAAAATTAACGTATAGTAGTGATGTCATACTACCTAAAGTTGCTTTTTTAGATCCTACATTGACTTTTTCGCTCTCTCCCTTTTTTCGTGCTGTTGGTATTGTAGATATGTTCTCTCATGTTTTCGAACAATATTTTGTGAAAAACTCTCTTAAATTAAACGATAAACTTTGTGAAGGGGTAATGAAAACTATAGTAGAACTTTCAAATGAAGGTATAACACAATATAATAATTACAAACAAAGTGCAGAATTAATGTGGTGTAGCAATATTTCAGATAATCTCATTCTTTCTTGTGGTAATGAAGTATCTAGTTATCCTGTACATACAATCGAACATGAATTATCTGCCATGTTTAATGTAATACACGGAGTGGGAATAGCTGTTTTATTACCTGCGTGGATGCAATACATTTTGTCAAACGAAAACGTTGTTAAATTTGCAGCTTATGGTAGAAATGTTTTTAACATTAACGAAGCAAATGATTGGCATTGCGCCAATTTAGCTATTGAAGAGACAAAAAAATTCATAGAAGATTTTAAGTTACCGTTAACCTTGTCTGAAATCAATGTATTTGAAAATTCTTTTGAGCTTATTGCTGAAAAAGCATTGCAATCTGAAAACTTATCTTTGGCTTTTCCACCTATAAATAAAAAAGACATAATAAATATTTTGAATATTTGCAAATGATAAGCGTTTTGTGCTGTATCTATATTTTAGAATGCGATCTTTAAACCAAAAGCAAAGAAAGTTTTTTAAAAAAATCAACAAAAGCTGCCAGATATAATAAAAAGATTAATGTTTTTAGCCGCATTAAATTCTTTTAAGATATATAAATATGCAAGTATATTTCATGGCTTTAAATAAAGTGTGTATTCTGTAACATTTGCATTTCTATCAATAATCAAGAGATAATTTTTTTCTTGAGTTATAAAAACGATTTTCAAACAATATCTTGTTTTTTATGCACTTGTTTATATTAAAAACAGGGTGCAAAGTTAGATTCTTCTAATAAAATGAGTGATATTATTTAACTATTAGAGAGGTGTTTTATTTGCCAACTGGGATAAATATAGCGCAGGCGATACGTGAAGATTCTATGTTTGCGTTGTTAAGTCGACAAGACAAGGAAAGAAGTAAAATATGTTTTTTTATTTCTCACAAAGAAGAAGACACAAATGCTGCAATTGCATTAGGTAAACACATCACAGATGATTTTGGATACAACATTTATTTGGATGTATATGACAATGAGTTGCAACGAGCTGATAAAAACGAGGATGCAGAAGGTGTCGTTAATGCTATTCATAAAGGAATATTGTATGCTTCGCATTTATTATGTGTTGTAACCGAAAAATCAAAGGATTCTTGGTGGATTCCTTATGAAATAGGCTTTGCTCAAGCTAATAATGTTAAAACATCTTCAATAAAAATAAAACAAGCAGAATATCTACCAACATATTTGCGAGTCAATAATTCGCCAATATTTCTAACTATTAAGGAGTTGGATAATTATTTGAGTCAAAACGGAAAATACGGAGGATTGTTTTCTAGAATAGTAACAGAAGAAATTAACGAAGAAATATATCAATATTTTAATAAATAAAAGGAAGTGTCATTTAAGTGTTTGGATTCATTAATATTAATTTAAAGTATGTTGTGAAAATAGGAATTAAAATAGCAGGTACGCTGTTTAGTGTGTTAACTTTACTGCTGGCATTCATTTCTTGGGAGGATATGGGGATTACTTCTAACTGTAATAGACTATTCATTCTTATTGTTATCCTTGTCGTGGCAATAATTATTTCTATTGCATCCTTGTTGGTTAAGAAAAATAAACTAATTTGGGAACAAGGAACAGGAAAAATCAAGGCTATTTATGGTGATATAATTAAGATTGGTTTTCCTAAGAAATATAAGGGTGAAAAAATAGTTGTAATACCTGTAAATACCTGTTTTGATACCATTGTTGGTGAGGGCGTTGTTTCTGCGAAAACAATTCACGGAAAATGGATTAAAAAGATGAACGAAATTGGAATAAGTACAGAGGAATTGGATGAGATAATTGAGCAAACAATAATCAATCAAGGACTACAGCCTTCTAAGGTGTTTACTGAAAATGAAAAGCCTAAAGGAAAATTGAATCGTTTTCCTTTAGGAACTGTCTTATCTATTGAGGGCACTAACGGAATAGTTTATTATCTTTTGTCTCTATCAGAATTTGATGAGAATCTAAATGCCCAGTGTTCAAAAGAAGATTTTGTGAACTGCATTCAGTCGCTAATATCGTTTTATGATAAAAATGGACAAGGTAACCATGCTTATATCCCGCTTATGGGAACTGGTCTTTCTCGCGTTAATATTTCGCAAGAAGAGTCTTTGAATATAATAGTTGATATGCTTAAATTAAACCGTGAACAAATCCATGGACAAGTAAATGTTGTAGTTTTCAGCAAAGAAAGGAATATAGTATCTATACACAATTTATAAAGGAGCGTGATTAAATGTCATATAGAAATGGAACATATATTGCTTTTGACGGAAATGATACTACGGATCCAACCAAAAGTGATATGAAATATTATGGTTTGCTCCAAGCATGGAACAAAAGTAAATACTATACTTTAACATTTAGCGATAGCCACAAAAAAACATATCAAGTTAAGGATTCAAGTACAATTAAGACCCTACAAAATCGTCTTCTTGAACGAATGCGGTCATCTAAAAACATGCTTATAATTATTTCTGAAGGCACATCTTGGGATAGAGGGATGTTGAACTATGAAATTGAAAAAGCTGTAGATTACTATGAAATACCGTTAATTGTTGCATATGTTGGTTATAAATATATCCTCGCCCCTGAAAAACTATGTGATTTGTGGCCGAAGTCGCTGAGTGAACGGATAAGAAACGGTACTGCCAAATGTATCCATATTCCTTTTAGGGAAAAGGCTATTATGGCTGCTATATCACAGTTTAGCGTTCACAGTAAAGGTGATGATATTCTTACTTCTTCGTATACTACTTACACCGAGCAAACCTATATTAATTGGGGATATAAGTCAAAGTAACTTTTGTAAGGATTCATGCCTTTGACTGTGATATTATATAAAAACAAAATCAAAAATTGAGACCTAAAATAGAAATAAAGCACGATATTTTTACCATTTGAGAGATAGAGTACAAAAATTAATTAATAAAACTCGTTTTCATAGCAGTATCAGACCGAATAAGGGGTTAAACTCTATTCGGTTTTTTGCTTATAATTAAATAAGAATTGACTTTAAGGGTGCGTTTTTGCGTGTATCGGGAGAGCGCTTGAATGGCATTCAAGAGGTCATGGGTTCGATCCCCACCGTCTCCACCAAAAAACCGAGGTCTTATGACCTCGGTTTTTTATATAAATATAAGCAACACCTGTAGTTGGTGTCGCTTAAGTGTACCTTCAGGCACTGCTGCTATAGTTTATTCTTATAGAATTATTATCCAAACCACTACCGAAAGGACGTGGTTTGTGATTTATGTCGCCTGTGACAACGATATCCCTCTGTTCTGCAGGGGGCATAAAATAGCTTTCAGAGAGGAGTGAAGCAACAAAAAAGAATCCTTCAATAGAGCAGAAATGGTTTGCCGACCACATATCTACAGTAATGAAGGATTATAATTGACGAGTCAGGGCAGTTCTAAATGACATCTAACCCATAAAATGAAGTAAATCTGCCTTTTAGAGGTGGCAGGGTATTTAATGCCAGCGAAAGATGTTTGGTGTTGTATTTTTAGGTAGCTGTCAGAAAAAAGCTCTTATAGAACTTAATCAAGCCTCCGGCTAAGCCGGAGGCTTGATATATTCAATCAGATTTCTTTACCGCCGAGAGATCTGATAAGTTCATTTACAGACCTTTGATCTACCCAAATGACGACCTCAAGCATTGCAAGAGCTGTCAGAATGTGCCAGATTGAATGACCGTGGATGTTACCGAGAATGAAGGTGTTGATTTCGTTATCGCCCCAAAGGGAGGTTATAATGAATGCAACAAGGAAAGTGAAAATAATTAATATAAAGAGTATTTTTTCCGTTGAAGTCATCTTCTTGAAGTTTGCAACCAACAGATACAGAATCGGAAGTGCGGTTAAGAAGCAACCGAATTCAGCAAGGGAGAGTCCACCGGTTTTACCGTCCATGGGAGCTCCGCCGCCACCGATGTAAAGCGGTCTGTCGTGAAGAACAAAAACCTCATATGTCAGAACAGAAAGGACAACAAGCATTATTGCCGTAACGCCGATAAGGAAGATGTTCCTCTTTTTCTTCTCGCTTGCGTTCTGATAAAACTCAAAAGCGAAGCAACATACACCGGACCAGGCAACCAGCTCCGTAAAAGACATGTCTATGTAACTTGCAAAAAGCTTGGTTGTGAGAACTCCGGGCTGGAATTCGCCGTAATTAGCGGTGTGCATACCAACAGAAGTTACGGACATAATCATATAAAGCAAAATGAAAATGTACCAGTACCACTTTTTGTTCTTTTTGATTAAAAGAACAGCAATACAAATGAATGCCGCCAAAGTATATACCCAGTTTGTCTGCACTGCTGCATATTGGGCGCAATACTCAGCGAGGGTTGTGCCTCCTTCAAGAACTATGTCTTTAAAGGACGGCCAGTCAATAAAGTTAAATTCCATATTTATTCCTCCTTTAAACACATATTATCAAAAAATTCGGCATTAATCAACCCAAAATGTTATTTTATAATAAAATTTTTCTCAGTTTGCTCCTCACTACACACCCTATAAGATAATTTTATAGGTTTCTTACTATAGTTTATAATATGAGTATCCAACTTAATCAAAAACCGCTCAGAATAAAATTAACCTATATCTTCAACCGTGACCATGAAAAACATCAATATTGCGGATAAGATGATCTGTGTGGGGGTGCGTTTTTGCATATATCGGGAGAGCGCTTGAATGGCATTCAAGAGGTCAAGAGTTCGATCCTCTCCGTCTCCACCAAGAAAAAATCCGTACACGGTTGTGTGCGGATTTTTTCTTGGTTATGCTGATTTATAATCTAATTCACAATTGTGTTTTTCCTTGTATACCGGTCAGGGGATTATGGTAATGATAATATATAAACAATAGCCCCTTGACATAAACAGAATAAAGTAAGTGGTGTAATTAATCAGCGGTGAATTTATCAGAGGGAAAATAAGGATTTACTTTAGTTTTTTTATAGCAGTATGGAATTATCTCGTTGAAGAAATCATCTTTTTCTTTGGAAGAAATCTCAATTTTTAAAGTGGATTTGTCGAATTTCTTGTTTCCATTTCTTTTTGTTTTCAGAATTTTTGTTGAAAAATATAGGCAGTAATTATCGTCGTAAGTAATGCCGTTAATTTTTGACTTTCCGCTGTATGTTATCCCGAAATCGTTAATTTCAGACCACAGATATTCTTTTGTGCCGAATAAAGTCCTGTATTTTACACTTTCTTTTCCTATAATAATTTTTTTGGAAAATTCATTGAACGAAAACAAAATAAAATAAATGAGTACACTTACCCAAATAAGCATAAAAACAGAAGCGAAAATGTCTACCGTTTCTCTAAACGACAAACTCGGAAGCGTACATACGCCTGAAATAAAAATAAAAACAGATACGATGCCAAGAACTAAAAAGAAAGGCTTTCCTGAAACAATTATTTCGTTTTTTTGATTTTTTGTCATATAAAAACCTCCTTCTGATTATTATAAATATTTTATCATCTCTGAACTTTTTAGTCAATATTCAGGTGCGTTTATGGGTGGATCGGGAGAGCACTTGAATGGCATTGGGGAGGTCAAGAGTTCGATCCTCTCCGTCTCCACCAAAAAAACGAGGTTTTGTGACCTCGTTTTTTTACATTAAATCTTAAAATATGCAGTTTTTACATTTCTAATTTAATTCTACCTCCATTTTGTTGCAAAAAAATTAAAAACAAGTACAATAAGTGCAGAGGTGATACACGTGAATATGTACAAATTCGGAAACTATATTTGCAAGCTTCGTGAAGAAAAAAATCTTACTCAGGCAGAGCTTGCCAATCAATTGGATGTTTCGGATAAATCTATATCCAAATGGGAAAACGGACAGGCTTTTCCGAGAATCGAAACCTTTGAAAAGCTTGCAGTTGCTTTGGATACAACTGTTGAGGATATTTTTTCAGCGAGTAAGGACGGAATTAAAAGGGTTTGCATTGCAAATAATTTTTGTTATGTAATGCAGATTGATGTCGACGGACAGTTGTATTCAATAAGAGCAGACGAAAGCAAATGGATTGAAGTAAACGATAAAAAAGATTCAATAGTAGTTAAAATTACGGGTGAATTTTTAACTGATGAGACCTTTAGCGAATTAGATAACAGTGCTGCCAAGCTGAAGGATAAGTTAATGCTTAAATTTGTCAAAAAGGCTACTACAGAATTGATGGGTCTTATTCTGCAGGCGGACTGTACATATAAAATTTCAAACATATATCCCGATTCATTGATTACTGTTGAACATGACGGATTTGATTTAGGTGATAAAACCTGGATGATGCAGGATTTTCAAATTATGTATCCGAAGGCTATCTGCGGAAACGGTACAAGAGTCGAACTGTTAGAAGCAAAAGGCAAGAACAGTAAAGAAATAATCAAAAAATACAAAAAATTAGGCTTACAATCTGATATGGGACTGGATTTTATCACAATGTTCCTTGCATATCCTTTGAGAGGTATGTATTTCAAGCACTTGTGTAAACCCAGTGTTTTAAAGAAAAACATTCTGAACGCTGAATTTCATAAAGAGAATACCGAAAAGCGAAGCAGGGGTAAAAAAATAGGTTGTTTGGGCGGATGCTTTTCTCTTGTTGCTGTTTTATTGCTTTGGTTTATATTGGATTGTTTCGTCTTTTCTGTGCTTTTTGTAGCTTCTGAAAAGCCCTATTTAGTTGCCTCTGATTATTCTACAATAACCTACAAAGACGATGTTTACGTAAGAATAGACGAATTGCCGGAATATGCCTATCCGACAATGGTGCTTGGGGCTACTGTTTGGGAGGATTCAAGAACGGACGGTCTTTCGAAATGGGATCAATCTATGCAAGACGATAAAGTTCAGCTGTTTGAGGATGATAAGGGAAGAGAATACCTATGGTTGGTTGAAGATTATGTAGATAATATCCTTGGAACAAAGGAAAACGGTGAAGATAAAGAGTATGAAGATTTTACCGAGCACTATGTATATGTTTGTGAAGAGCCTTAAGATAAAAAAGAACAGGGAACAAACCCTGTTCTTTTACTGTTTCTTTTAGTCCTTATGATACGGTAACAATACCTGATGTATTAGATATCGTTTGTGTTACGAGTAAGTTCTTCTTTGCATAATGTTTGCAGGAAATACGGTACTGATATCCTGAGGCAACCGAAAGGGTCGTGGATAAGTTTGCCGCAGTTGCATCAGCATAGACGTTTCCGAAATCATGGTATTCAGACCAGGAATCTGAGCTTGACGCTCTTCTTTGAATAATAAGATTCTTAAAGCCACATTTTACAACGCCGGTCGAACCATAGGTCTGACCGTATATCTTTAATATTGTTCCGCTTTTCTCAAGACTAAGGCCATAGGATGTTATCAAGCCGGATACTCTGGTGTTTTCTCCTGTCTCTGAAGACGTTTCAGCATCAGTTGTTAAAGAGAAGCTGAGAACCACCGGAGCAGGTTCTTTTTCATTAACAGCAACTGCCTCAACAGCAAAAGCCGAAAGCAACAAAACAAAACAAAGACAAGCAGAAATTATTTTTTTCATAAAAAACTCCTCATTTTAAAGTTTTTGATATTTCAACTATATCTGAATAAGGAGCTAAAGAATGGATATAAACATGAATGCTTCCGCAGGTAAATTCTATTGCCGACTCTCCTGTGTCAAATTCAAACAAATAAACATATGTTCCGTTTATTTCAATACTATCGGCAGTTTTAATATTATCAAAATCACGAGATTTCTGATTTTGGTCATAGTCATGCATTGTGAAATAATAAACAGTATTTTCATCACAAATATTAAACGTAACCTGTTTAAGCATAGAATCTGAATGCTTTGGTACACTTGCCTTATATTCATCCGACTTAGTTACAAACTCCTGTGGAAATAATATATCTTTATATCCATGAGCTTCCAAATCCTCTAACAAAGCATCTACCGTTATGTATTTTTCCTCATTTTCACCAAAGAACACTACCTGAATAGTATCCTTTGCGAAAGTTACAAAACCGTTTTCGATACTTATGTTATGACTACTGCCCACAACACAAAGACAAGAAAAAGAAATAATTGAAAGCAACGCTGCTATGAAGAGCACCCTGAATGTTACTTTCTTGCTTCTTGAACTTTTTGATACCTTGTTTTTTGATTCTTCGGGATGAGTAATTTCAAGTATTTTTTTTATACCTGAATCAACTTCCTCGTCAGTGGGAGCAGGAATATCCTGTATAAGGGAATCGATGAAACATTCCAATTCTTTTGATGAACTATCTATATTTATCTTAGCTTCTTCCTTATTCTGATTGTAAAATTTAAAATCTTCTGACTCAAGATTTTTATTATTGTCAATGGCTTCAGCATTTTTGCCTGAAACCTGATTTTCCTCTTCCAAAATAGACCACCCTTCCTTTTGGTAAGTTTTGCTCTTCGTATATATATCAACGAAAAACAAAAACGTAACAAAAAAATTTAATAAAATAAAATTTCCTTCATTATGTCCCTGCACTTTTCTATCAAACGTTTTTTTCGCATAGAACAGGCATGAGGCTCTATGCCTAACAGCTGAGAGATTTCTCCCGTTTTTAAGGTGCCGTTGCTGTATAAATCAAAAATCTCCTTTTCCCTGTCAGACAGGCGGTTGTAAACCTCTTTTATATGTCTTTCGCCATAGTAGGAAACCATCTCTTCCTCAAAACTTGTGAATCTATGCGAAAGCTCCAGTAAAGTTTCATCAAAAATACACTCTTTATTTGTTTTTTGGTACCGTTTCTTGTATTCTCTTAAAACCATATTATGTGCTGTTCTTAAGAGCCACAGCTTTATATGTTCTTTATCAATGAGGTGGCCTTTTTTACTGAAAACAACAAAGGTTTCCTGTGTCGCATCTTCAGCATCTTCTTTGTTGGATAAGTAGTGCATACAATATTGATAAATCGGAATATAATACTCTTTACAGTACGCTTCAACTTCTTCTTTGCTCAGCAAGATCTCACCTCCATTACGTATACAATTAAAATAAATTAACAGAATGTTTATATCATAAAACTCAAAAAATGTCAATAAATGTAAGCTCGTAAGCAATATTAAGTTGTTCTCAGACCTCACAAAAACTAACTTTGAATTACCTGAACGAAGCTGTGTAATATAATCAGTACAAAAACTGTCGTTGAAACAACGAATTTGAAAGTTCTTATGGTGAAAGAAGATATATGTACAAATTCGGAAACCACATTTGCAAGCTTCGTGAAGAAAAATCTTACAGCGGTTTTGTCTTTGTCAATAAGTTTATCGCTTCGGTCTGATACAACTGTCATTTTTTCATTATAAAAAGCTCCGTGCTTTTAACAACACGGAGCTTTTGTATGTGTCAATTATTTGATAGAAATATTATCTCCCTTATCCTCAATCTCGATAAAACAGGGCCTTTCATAATTTTTGGTATTAGGTGAATGGAATGTCAGATAAAGCTTTTCATCGCCCTTGAAAATCATACCGTGACCGCCGTCATTGTCGAGAATAGGAGGCAGGTGCTCAAAGCTCATGCCTATTTCACCGTCGGTGAATCTGACGACACATTCGGCGTATTTACCCTGAATAAAGGTTGACCAAAGCATCAGGAGATCATCTGTTTTTGTTCTGAACATAAAGGGTCCGTCGGTTATTCTGTGCTCCTTTTCGTCCTTGCTCTTGTCTGCCCAATAAGGTGAGGAGGCCTTGAACATTGTAGTGGGTTTGCCGATCGCTTCTGTAAGGTCATCGCTTAAGGGCGCAAAGCAAATTGTTCCGTCAATAATCTGTGTGTGTTCGTGACAGAAAACTATGTACGGCTTACCCTCACGGTTAAGGTAAAGAGTGCCGTCAAGACATTCCCATTCCTCGGGCGTTATAACTCCCTTGCTGTGAGGTGCAAAGGGTCCGAGAGGACTGTCTGCTTTTAAAATAAAGGTTCCTCTCATGTTGTTGTGTTCTCTTGTAAAGGTGGCGAACATATAATAGGCACCTTTGTATTTATGCACCTCGGGAGCCCAGTTGGCTGCGTGATTCAGAGCATATTTCTCTGAGTTAAAGCACTCAATCGGTTCGCTCCAGTTTTTGAGGTCTGTCGAAATATAAACGTCAAAGCCTGCTGTCTTTATTCCGAAATTTCTTGCTCTCGTGCCGTACATATAATATTTGCCGTTTTCACAGAGAACATAGGGGTCACGAATATTTATCTCACTGTTTTTCATAGCATTCTCCTGTAATTTCTTTAGAATCAATATTATCATAAAAAATCGGTATTGTAAACAAAACTGCTGAAATCTTTAATGGCAACGGGTAGGTAACGGTTGTTTCGGATTTGCGGAGAAAAAATAAATCAAAAATCGGGTAGACATCAAAAATCTACCCGAAAAAATTACATGCTTACAGTTTTTGCCGAAAATCATTGTTCAACTATATTTCCTCTGATTAATTCTAAAACCTGATTAATATTTTTATTACCGAAGGAAACCTTATCGTCATTGATGACGAGGCACGGAACACTCATCACGTTATATTTTTTCTTAAGGCTTTCGAAATGCTGAAGGTCATAAACCTCGGCACGGATATAAGGGTTAATAGTAGCGATTCGCTGACAGGCGATTACCAGCTCAGGACACATCGTGCAGGATAAGGACACCAATATCTTCATATCTACTGATTTTTTTATATCTTTAATATCCTGAAGGGTCTGTCCGTCAATTTTCTGACCCGGTCCTGCGGTGTTATAAAGACCTAATATAAAGGACGTGAACTCGTGACCCGAGGGTACACCGTGAAAGGCAAGACCTGTGTCCGTTCCTTCTGCGAGAAATACCCTGACACAAGGAGCGTAGCTTTCGGTGTTATTTGGGTCGGCAACCGTTACTGATAGCTTATCAGTAAGTGCGGTGAGATTTGTTATAAATGCTTTTAATTCGTCTGAAACAGGACGGTTGTCTGTATAAAGCTTTAATATCAGACTCTGCTCCATTTTGCCGAAAACGTCGCTCAGCTGCTGCTTCATATCGGAAGTGAAGGCTTCATCGGAATTCTGAGCGGTGTTTTCTTCTGTGACAGATGAAGCTTCAATCGGCTTTTGTGTAGGCTGCTTGCCGTGAAGACCTGTTTTTTGTTGCAGGGCGGCAACGTATTTTTCGAGCTCGGTTGCGGCAAGAGCACCGTCACCCGTGGCGGTAACAACCTGACGAAGAGGCTTTATGCACACGTCGCCTGCGGCATAAACTCCGTCAATATTTGTTTTAAGCTCAGAGTCGGTAATAATATATCCGTGCTCGTCAAGCTCAATTATACCTTTTACCGCCTGGGTGTCGGGGGAGTAGCCTGCAAAAACAAATACACCGAAAAATCGCCGTTTTCTGTACGGTATTCGGAAATCTTTCCCGTCTTTGTATTTTTATATCTGATATAATTCAGACCGTTTTCACCTGATACTTCCTCAACAACGGTATTAGTGACAACGGTTATTTTTTGATGGCTTTTTGCTTTGTCGGCAACGGCCGCGGCACAGGTGAAATCCTCACCTCGGATAAGAATTGTGACGTGCTTTGCAAATTTGGTCAAAAACACGCCTTCCTCAGCTGCAGCAAAGCCTCCGCCAACTACGAAAAGTTCTTTGTCCGTGAAAAACTCACCGTCGCATGTAGCACAGTATGCAACACCCCGTCCTTTGTACTCCTCTTCTCCCTTGAAGCCGATTGTTCTCGGGTGAGCACCGGTTGCAATGAGTATACCGATACAGTAGAAATCCCCGCGGCTCGAATGAACAGTCTTTACGTCATCACTTACGTCAATACCTTTAGCCTCTGCCAGAAGACATTCTGCACCGAATGACTCTGCCTGACGGCGCATTGTATCGGTCAGAGCCTTGCCGCTCGTTTTACCGATGCCCGGATAGTTGACAACCTCGTCGGTGATTGTAATCTGTCCGCCGAACTGCTCTTTTTCGAGAATCAATACTCTGTATTTGGCACGTGCAAGATAAATGGCGGCTGTAAGACCTGCAGGGCCGCCGCCGATTACAATTACGTCATATATTTCCTCGGGCTTTATTTCTTGAGCATTCATTATAACTGCCCTACAAGGTCGAGGCTGGGCTTAAGTGTTTCCGCACCGGGCTTCCAGTTTGCGGGACAAACCTGATCGCCGTGAGCGTGAACAAACTGACAAGCCTGAACCTTACGGAAAAGCTCCTCGGCATTTCTGCCCACGTTTCCTGCCGTTATTTCATAGCCGACAATTTTTCCTTCGGGATTGATTATAAACGTACCTCTTTCTGCGAGACCGTCAGACTCAATAAGAACCTCAAAATCCTTAGAAATGGTGTGTGTAGGGTCTGCGAGCATAGGGAAATTGATTTTTTTGATTCTTTCAGAAGCGTCGTGCCAAGCCTTGTGAACGAAGTGAGTATCGGTGGACACGGAATAAATTTCGCATCCGATGCTTCTGAATTCCTCGTATTTGTTTGCTAAATCCTCAAGCTCGGTAGGACAGACAAAGGTGAAATCTGCAGGGTAGAAAAAGAAAACGCTCCATTTGCCGAGAATATCATCCTTTGCAATTGTTTTAAATTCGTTTTCGTGAAAAGCGTAAGCCTTGAAATCTGAAATTTCCTTGTTGATTATTGACATATTAATACTCCTTTTCTGATTTGTTATGCCTTCCAGAGGCTGTGTAGATTACAAAAAGCATAAACAGCCTTAACCTTGTCGCCTTTTGATAATGAGAAAGAAATTTTCGGGGACGTATTCGGCTTGAGCTTTTTAAACTGGAAACCGTCGTCTGTTTCCACGCACACCCAATCAATATAGTGGTCGGGTGTCATCGGGTGCTCTGTTTCACCGACGGAAACGGTAACCGTTTCTCCGTCAACACGGTAAACAGGCACGTGCTTTTCCTTTGCACCGTCGCTTGTGCCGGAGGCTATTTCCTTTATGCTTTCACCGCAGCACTTTATCGGAGCACCTTTGTCCTCTATCATTGCAAGCATATTTCCGCAATGGTTACAGATGAAAAATCGAATTTTCAAAACTTATTCCTCCTTTCTGATAAAAGTATTGCCGAAAAAGCATAAATAAATACACAAAAATCAGGTCATACTATGAGCAGATTGGAAGTGAACGGTATGGAAAATATTTTTCAGAAGCCTCACATAAAAGGTTTTACACCCTACGCTCTTGCGGCTTTTCTTGTCGGCCTGGTCGGAGGCTTCACGTCTTTGTTCAGCCCTGCTTTTATAGAAGAAATGAAGCTTCCCTATAACAATACAACCTGGACGGCACTTGCTATGGCGATGTCGGCTGCCGCATTTGCGCCTGTGCTGGGTAAGTTGGGGGATATGGTGGGACGGAGAATAACGCTGCTGGTCGGAATAGCAGTTTTTACCTTGGGAAGCGTCCTGACTGCCATAGCACAGTCATTGATGTTTATGCTTGTTGCGCGTTTTATTGTCGGTATAGGGTCGGCGGCCATTGCACCGGTTGTAGTCTCTTATATTGTCACGGAGTTCCCTCCTGAAAAAATTGCGAAGGGCTTTGCTCTTTATATGTTTATTTCAAGCGTTTCGGTAATCTTCGGGCCGACTGTCGGCGGACTCATTATAAAATATTACGGTTGGCGTGCAATGATATGGGTGTGCGCCGTGATTTCGGCGGTTGTTTTTATACTTTGTCTTATGATAAAGGACAGAAATCCTACCGTGCGCAAAAAGACAGATAATTTCGACCGTATCGGTGCAGCTTTTATATTGATTTTCTTCAGCTTACTGCTTTGCATACCGTCCTTCGGTCAGAATTTCGGCTGGCAATCTGAACTCTTTCTGGCTGTACTTGTCGCTGCCGTAATATCAGGAGCACGACTTTATCTGTCAGAAAAAAAGGCGGTTAACCCTATCCTGAAATGGAGCTTTATAAAAAGAAAAGCATTTATTTTTTCCGTGCTGGCTCTGTTCCTGACTCAGGGGCTTATGCAGGCTAATATGACCAATATTATTGTATTTGTAAACTATACCCAACCGCAGAATTCCGTTATATCGGGCTAAGCAATTTCTATTATGTATATCGGAATGTCTCTGGGTGCCGTTCTGCTCGGACCTCTTGCGGACCGTTATGAGCCAAAAAAGGTTCTTGTAGGCTCGTTAGCCCTTACGGGAGCAGGCTGTGCGGTTATGCTTTTGTTTTCGGGGAATACGTCTGTGGTATTACTTGCCGCCTCGTTGGATATACTCGGCTTCGGCCTCGGTGCAAACGGCACAATATTTATGAAGATTGCTCTGTCGGGTATATCCGCCGCCGATTCGGGCTCGGGTACGGGAACCTACGGTCTTTTCCGTGATCTTGCCGCTCCCTTCAGAGTTGCGGTTTTTGTTCCTCTCTATACTAACAGAGCGGCAGAGCTTATAAATGCAGGAGTCAATGAAATTGCTGCGGCCACCGATTCAATAAGATTACTTGCAGCAGTTGAAATTGTGTGTGTTACAGTCGGGATAATCACCGTGATTTTTCTCCCTAAAATCTATAAAGACAAAAAAGGAGCAACAATATGAGATTAAAAGATAAAACTGTTTTGATTACCGCATCTACCAGAGGTATAGGTCTTGCCTGTGTTAAAGCCTGTGCCAAAGAGGGAGCTTCGGTTTATATGGCGGCAAGAAATCCAGAGCTTGCCAAAGCGGAAGCTGATAAACTTATCTCTCAGGGTTATAACGTTAAATATGTTTATAACGATGCAGGTAAGCCGGAGTCCTATAAATCGATGGCAGAAGACGTCATAAAGGATGCAGGCCGTATCGACGTGCTTATAAATAACTTCGGTACTTCAAATCCGGGCAAGGACCTTGATTTTTCCAACACCGATACCGATGTTTTTCTTGACACGGTTAATATTAATCTCAGAAGTGTATTTGCGGCAAGCAAGGAAGCGGTTAAATATATGAAAAAGCAAGGTGGGGGCAGTATTATAAATATTTCTTCGGTAGGAGGTCTCGTGCCCGATATTTCGCAGGTGTCATACGGTACAAGCAAGGCGGCAATTAATTATCTCACTAAGCTTATTGCGGTACACGAGGCAAAAAATAATATCCGATGCAATGCGGTGCTTCCGGGTATGACTGCAACCGATGCGGTAGAGAAAAATCTTACGGAGGAATTCAGAAAACTGTTTCTTCGTCATATACCTCACGGCAGAATAGGATACCCCGAGGAAATTGCAGCGGCAGCTGTGTATTTTGCAAGCGACGAATCGGCATACACTACAGGTCAGATATTAGCCGTATCAGGCGGCTTCGGTCTTGCTACACCCTTGTACGGTGACCTGTCAGACAAGCTTAACCGCAGATAAAATACGTTTTGGGCTTACAGTATGAGCAGATGCAATCAGAATAACAGAAAAACCGCCGGGAGCTCCCGACGGTAATTTTATTCTGCTTTAATTTATTTTCTTTTTTCTGTACAAAGGGCAATCAGATCGTCAAGCTTTGCCGTTGCAAGACACTCTACGGTATCCGATGCACCGTAATATATCTTTACCTCGCCGTCATCCTCAAGAATCATACCGCCGGGAAAGATTACGTGCTTACGAAAGCCGTACTGTGTTTCATAATAGGTTTCGGGTGCAATAAGCGGAAGCTTGCTCATGCCGATAATTTTGGTGGGGTCCTCAAGATCGAGAAGCATAATACCGGCACAGTATCTTTTCTTCCATGCTCTTTCCCAACCGTTTTTACCTCTTTTTCCGTCCTTGTCAACAGCGTGAAAAATTGTGAGCCAGCCCTTATCGGTTTTTATCGGCGGTGCCGCAGGACCGATTTTATCGTTGGCGTAGGGCACGTCCTCCACGGCAAGAACAAGCTCTGTTTCACCCCAGAACTTAAGGTCGGGCGAGGTTGAAAGCCAAAGATCAAATCTGTCCTTTCCGCCTCTTGAATAAACAGGGAAGGGTCGTTCGAGACGCACGTACCTTCCGTTTATTTCCTCAGGGAAAAGAACCATATTGCGGTTATCGGGTGCAGAGGCGCTGATAATGTTTATATTTTCAAAATTGTCGTCGATTTCAGCTATACATCCCCGCACTCCGTGCTTTGTGTCCATAGCCATACATAGATAGGGCTTACCGTCGATCACCGTAATTCTCGGGTCATAAAGACGTTTGATTTCATCCTCGGGAAGAAGATTTTTATTATCAAAAATTGTCTTTTCGCTGACAGTCCAGTTGATACCGTCGTCGCTTACGGCAAAACCGAGAGAGGTTCTGAATTTAATCTTAGGATAGGTCTTTTCCGTTGGACCGTAATCGTTGCGGAATACCATAACGTACCTGCCCTTATATTTTGCAACGCCTGCATTGAAAATGAGAGAAGCCTCGTAGGGAATATCATCCTTAGTGAGCACAGGCTTTTCTGTTTTACTTATACAATCCGCACTGTGAAGCACGGGCTTTAATGCTTTGTTTCTGAACCAATTCATTTTAAATATACCTTTTCTCCGGATTCTGAGGATTTATAAGCAGCAAGAAATTCCTCTACGGCCTTTCCGCCCTCGTGGGCATCTATGGGAAACCTTTTTCCTTTTTTTATACAGTCGTAAAAATCTTTTATAAGAGGGGAGTGACCGCTTCCCCAATAGCTTTTGCCTATAATTTCCTTCTTGTTTTTCAGACGGAGTCTCTTTACCTTTCCGAGAATTATGACAAAGGCGTTTTCACCTTCAATGCGCAGAGTAGCTCTTTGGCAGATTATGTCAATCTGTACAGGAAGATTATCGGGAAAGGAAGTGGTTGCGTTGAAGAGAGCCGTTACTCCGTTCTCATAGTCAAACAGAGCGTGTACCGTATCTTCAACCTCTATAACACCCTTGAGACGGTCGTTGAAGGTGTGCGCCGTTACTGAAACTGCATCGCTTCCGATAAGGTATCTCATTAAATCCTGAGTGTGAATTGACTGATTTACAGTCACTCCTCCGCCTTCCTTACTGAGGGTACCGTGCCAGCCGTCGCTGTAATAATCCTCACCTCTGCTCCAATGAACAAAGGCTCTGACGGCCTTGACATCACCGAAAAATCTTTTGTCGATAATATCCTTTACAGTTTTGACGGCCTCAATGTATCTGTTCTGAAAGCATACACCGAAAACCGCTTTGCTTTCATCCTGTGCCTGACGAAGCCTGCTGAGTCCTTCTGCCGAAATCGCACAGGGCTTTTCACAAAGCACGTGAATGCCTTTTTCAAGCGCAGAAACCGCCATAGGCACGTGAAGATAATGCGGCGTACAGATATGAATACAGTCAGGCTTATCTTCCTTCAGCATTGCTTCAAAATCATAATAGGCTCTGCAACCGTATTTCTTAGCCGCAGAATCTGCACGGTCTTTTTTTATATCCACGACGGATGAAATTTCGATGTCCTTAAGGTTATTCAGAACTCTGAGATGATTACGTGAAACCTGACCGCAGCCTACTACTGAAACCTTCATATTCTCACTTCCTTAAAAAGTACCGCTCATATCCTCCACGGCTTTTGTAACAACGTCATCCTTGGCTTTTGATGAGGCTGCTTTTTTCATAAGAAGAGTATAGAACTTATCTTCATCAACGGGGAGAGAAACGGTTTCGCCCGTCCAGGAGGAAAGATGAGCCGCATTTGAAATCATCAGACCGTTTATACCCTCCGTACCCTCGGCAACAAGTGGAGTGCCGTAAAGAATATGGTCTGAAAAAGCATTGAGTACACCGGGGTGCTGATCGTTGATTCCGTCGGTTTCAACCTCAATTTCCTTGCAGGGAATAGTAGCAAAGCCGTTTTCACAGCCTGCAATATTTTCCGTAAGGCCTTCTTCAAGCTCGAAGAGAGTAATTTTTTCTCCCTTTTCACATACAAGCTTAGCCTTATCCATTGTGATTTCAAGTCTGTTTGAGCCGGGGAAATCACCGGTCGAGGTTACAAACACACCTGTTGCACCGTTGGGGTATTCGGCGTAAATTGTAACGTCATCCTCAATTTCAACGTCGTGCCATTTACCCTCGTGGCAGAATGCTCGTACTTTTGAGGGCATACCGCATATCCATTGCCACAAATCAAGCTGATGAGGTGACTGGTTGAGAAGCACACCGCCGCCTTCACCGACCCAGGTAGCTCTCCATCCGCCGGAGTTATAATATGCCTGAGTGCGGTACCAATCGGTGATAATCCAGTTTATGCGGCGTATATCACCGTATTTTTTGCTTTCAACTATTTCCTTTATCTTTCTGTAAACACAGTTGGTTCTCTGATTAAACATCATAGCAAAGGTTTTATCCTGCTTTTCGGCAAACTCGTTCATCAGGCGTACCTGCTTTGTGTATACGCCTGCAGGCTTTTCCGAAACAACATGAAGTCCGTTGCCGAGAGCCTTGATTACAAGCTCAGGATGTGCATAGTGCGGGGTACAGATGATTACCGCATCAACCTCACCGCTTTCGATAAGAGCCTCTGCAGAGGTATAGAGCTTTGCCCAAGGAAGATTTTCTTTAGCCCAGATAAGCTTTTCCTCTGTTGTGTCGGCAACGGCGGTGATTCGCATACCTCTTATCTTACCTGCAAGAAAGCTTTTTGCGTGGGACGTACCCATATTACCCATACCGATTAAGCCGAAGCGGATGGGATGAATTTTATCAACAACAGCATACATAGCATCTGCCGCTGCCTTGAAGGATTCTGCGTGGCTCGGATAGGTGTTTACCTTGATTTTTCTTACGCTGTTTGCTATTGCCTCAAGCCTTCCGAGACCCTCAAAAACCTTGAGATGGGGCTCGAGGGAGAGAATAACGGCTTTTTTGTGCTTGTCAAATCTTCTGAGAATTTCTTCAACGTTGCCGTCACCCTCACCGGCAGGCACAACGTCTGAGCTTTCATAAAGAGCATCCTTTATGTGGAAATATTCAATATAGTCCTCAAGCAGATCATAGGCTTTAAGAGTATCAACACCGCACTGAACAAAGTTTGCAGGGTCAAAAACTGCTCTGAGCTTTCCGCCGCAGGCTTCAAGAATATCAAGGCAACGCTCTGCATTGTCACCGTAAATGCCCTTTTCGTTTTCGTGGCAGCAGATGAGACCCTCTGCGGTTGCATAGTCAGTCATAGCCCTTACTCTGCGGATAACCTCATCTCTGTATTGCTCGTAAGAGTCGCCGTCGCTGAAATAAAAGCTGAACATTCTTATATACTTAGCCTCAAGAATTTTTGCTACTTCGACGGTATTTTTGAAGCTTTCAAAATGGGGCGCAAAATCCTCCTTGATATTGATTTTGCCATAGCCTGAGCCGATTGAGGCAACCTTCATTCCCTCACGGTCAATTTCGGTCTTCATTTCCTTTGCCTGAGAAACGGAAAGGTTGTTAATATTGAGCTCTTTACCGAAGCCGCGAAGCTCCATATGTGTAATTCCGTTTTTCTTGCAGGCGGCTATCTGTCCGCTTACGGTGCTTTCTCCCGATTCATCACAGAATGCGGAATAAATAAAATGTGCCATAATTAAAGCTCCTTTGCTTTTTGTTTTGTATCTTTTTTATTTTACATCTGTTTTGTTGTGTTTTCCTTAATAATTTTGACAGCTTGAGGGCGTTTTCTTTGTTTTTTTGATATTATTAAGCCTTGAAAATCCGACAGTAATCAAAATGACTGATCTGAGGGTGTTTGTTTTTCTCCGCTTTTGTCCCTTTTCTGTATTTTTTTCGGTGAGATGCCGTAAAGCTCCTTGAATTTTTTAGAAAAATAATTGCTGTCCTCAAAGCCGCAGATTTCGGCAATACGGGTTATGCTGCGCTCCTTACCGGCTTTGAGCAGCTGCTCGGCGTACTGCAGTCTGAGTGAATTAAGATATTTTGAAAATCCCAGACCCGTCTCCTTCTTGAACATTCTTGAAAAATGCTCGGGGCTGACGGAAAATTTTGCGGCGAGAGAGGAGAGGGTTATATCCGAGGCAAAATTCTCCTTTATATAGCTTACCGCCTGCTTTATTACCTTGTTGCCGTCGTCAACGGTAATACAGGTGTCCGTGTTGCGCATAAGAAGGTAAAAAAGCGAATGAGTATGACAGCTGAGAATTTCATCCGAAAAATCATCCTTAACGGCATACTCCTTTTCGATTCTGGCAAGCAGCTTTTTTATTTCGTCGGTGACGAGCGGGTTTCTGTATAAGTAATTGTCGGCGGAGCTTTTTGAGTGTACGGAGCGAGGAATATACTCACGGGAGCAGTTTATCAGAATCCTCGAATGCTTTATATCGTCATATTTTGTGTGATGGATTATACCGTCGGGGATGATTACAATATCGCCTGACTGAACGTTGTAAACCTTGTTGTCTATAATGTAGGTGCAGCTGCCCTCTTCGAGAAAATAAATCTCATAAAGTGAATGGTAGTGTGGCCAGGAGGAGCCCGTTTCGCATACTCTTTTGCTCATTCCGTGGTGAAAATAGAAGCTTTCTGAGGGATCAAATTTAATATTGCTCATAAATGCACCTTCTTTCTTTTCTGAATATATCATCCGGTATCAAAAAAGTCAAGAAATACACTTGAATTAATCAAAATAATTAAGGAAAATATAATAAATTAGATGTATTATATTGTTAAAATCATAATAAAGGAATGATATAAATGAAAAAGGGTTTAAAAATAGTCATAGCAATTTTACTCATAGCCGTCATCGGCTTCGGAGGATTTATTTTTTCTGAAAGCTCAAAGGGTATCGGCTATGATATTTCATCCGTTGAAAAAATTGAAAGCGACGTTGAAATTGTAAAAGAGGATGAGGACAGCGTTACCATCAGAAAAAAGAGTGACGGTGACTTCAAGGTTCTTATGTTTACCGATACACACCTTAAGGGTGACAAGGAGCTTGACAACGTTACGGTTACCTATCTTGTCAAAAACATAACCGAGCAGAAGCCCGACCTTGTTATTCTCGGCGGTGACAACGTTACCTACGGCTTTAATAAAAAGAGAAACGTTGAGCTTGCGGAGCTTTTTGAAAAGCTTGGCGTTTACTGGGCGACAGTTCTCGGTAATCACGAGGGTGACGGCTTTATGTCCTATGACAGAGCGAACGTTATTAAGCTCTTTTCAACATATGAGCATTGCCTTGTGAAAGAGGGTAAGGCAGACGTTGACGGTAACGGCAACTGCACAATTAACATTCTTAATAACGACGGCTCTCTCAGAGAGGTCTTCTTCCTTATGGATACAGGCGATTATATGACAGATGAAAGCAAGGCTGCATACAAGGTTACAAACACCGATGACGTTTATGACGGTGTCAAGACCTCTCAGGTTGAATGGTATAAGGCAAAGCACGATGCCATTGAGGCTGAATACGGAAAATTCAGATCAGTAACAGTTGTGCATATACCTCTTTATCAGATGGAAAAGGAATATACCGAGGACGATTTTATAATCGGTGCAAAAAGAGAGGGCGTTTGTGAATCAGGCTTCGATTCAGGTCTTTTTGATGCTATGAAGGAAAAGGGAAGCGCACAGGCAGTTTATTTCGGTCACGACCATCTGAACGACTTCAGCGTTATGTGTGACGGAATCAGACTTTCATATATGCAACCCTCCGGATATGCTGCTTATAATATGAAGACTAAGTTTGATGCACCTGAAGAGGAATGGATTCAGGGCTGCACCGTGCTGAGCTTTGACAGTGAAGGCAATTTTATGGAAACAAGAATTTTAAATCACGCAGAATAAGGAGCAATAGCTATGAAATATATTGACAACAAGGCAGAAGATGTAAAAATAGCCTATATAGGCGGCGGCTCAAGAGGCTGGGCTTGGGGACTTATGAGTGACCTTGCTACAGCAGGTGATATGAGCGGCAGGGTAGAGCTTTACGATATTGATTTTGAGGCTGCCAAGGCAAATGAAATTATCGGTAACAAATATAACAGTCTCCCCGAGGCAACCTCAATGTGGGAATACAAGGCTGTTGAAACCATCGGTGAGGCTCTCACGGGTGCGGATTTTGTAATCATATCCATTCTTCCGGGTACCTTTGATGAAATGGAAAGCGACGTTCACGCTCCCGAGGAGTACGGAATTTATCAGTCTGTAGGTGATACTACGGGCCCCGGCGGTGTTGTCCGTGCAATGCGCACTCTGCCCATGTTTGAGGAAATCGCTGAAAATATAAAGAAATATTCACCCGATGCATGGGTTATCAACTACACCAACCCCATGACTCTTTGTGTAAAGACACTTTACAGAGTCTTCCCTGAAATCAAGGCCTTCGGCTGCTGTCACGAGGTTTTCGGCACTCAGGACGTGCTTGCTAAAATGGCAGGTGTGCTTTTCAACGAGGATGTAAAGAGAAAGGAAATCAAGGTAAATCCCATCGGTGTAAATCATTTTACATGGCTTACAAAGGCTACCTACAGAAACGTAGATCTTTTCCCTTATTACATACAGTTCTGCGAAAAGTATAAGGACGGATGTAAGGAATACGTTGACCCCGAATGGCTCAAGAGCTTCCACGGTAATGCACATAAGGTTAAGATTGACCTTTTCCGCCGCTTCGGCTATATTGCCGCCGCAGGTGACAGACATCTTGCAGAATTCTGTGAGGGCAAATGGTATCTTGAAAATAACGACAGAGTTGAAGAAATGCTTTTCCACCTTACTCCCGTGTGGTCAAGAAAGGACGAGCTTAAGGAAAGGCTTGCTAAAAGCAAGCGTCTTTTAAGCGGTGAAGAGGCAATAAAGCTTAAGCTGACGGGGGAAGAGGGCGTAAAGCAGATGAGAGCCATTCTCGGCCTCGGTGATTTTGTTACCAACGTAAATCTTCCCAACAGAGGACAGATACCTAACCTTCCTCTCGGTGCGGTTGTTGAAACAAACGCCGCTTTCACCTCAGGCACGGTTACTCCCGTTGTTGCAGGTGAAATACCCAAGGAGATTTATCCCCTTATTTCCCGTATCTGCACTCAGCAGGAGGTGCTCTCCGACGCTATAGCCGACAGAGACCTCGACAGAATTTTTGAGGTGTTCGCTAACGATCCTCTCGTTACCTGCTCACTTAAGGAAGCCAAGGAACTTTTCACAAAAATGGTAAACAATACCAAGGCTTATCTTACCGATTACAAGCTTTGATAAAAGAGAGAAAATATGAAAACATTACCGTTGATTTTTGCCGCGATTACAGCTCTGTTGCCTTTTATATTGCAAAAAACAGGGCTTTCAGTAAAGTACGGCTTTAAAATGAAAATGCTCTGTGCATTTATGTATATTGTAACGGGCGTCCTCTCAGCTTTTGCCGTGAAGACGCTGACTGCTTATTCTGTTATGATACTGTCCGCTTTGCTTTTGGGTTTTCTCGGAGACTTTTTTCTCGACTTTAAGGGTAAAAAGCTTTTTCCGTTGGGAGCGGCTTTCTTCGCTGCGGGACACATAATTTACAGCTATGCATTCCTTTTTGCGGGAACGTATAAAGCCGTGTCCTTTATAGGATTACTGCTCGGGATAACTCTACTTCTTACCGCAACCATTATCCTTCTGGCGAAAACAAAGCTTAAGCTCAAGGGCAAAAAGAATATGATTCTTATTTACGTTCCTGTTCTTGTTTTTGCGTTCCTTTGCGCTCTTACGTCGGGAGCTTCTGCCGTTAAAGCAGGAAATCTTTCCCACGGACTGTGTCTGATTGCAGGCGGTGTGCTCTTCCTTTCGTCGGATATTATGATAGGTGTGGGCAAGGGCGGAATAAAGAGGCCTGAGTTCCTTCATAATGCGGTTTCGTATACATATTTTGCGGCACAGGCTCTTTTTTCCCTGAGTATTTATTTTCAGTGAGGTGAAAAGATGAAAAATAACTTTAAACCGGTATTTCGCTTCGTTATCTGCAGTGACTCTCATATAGAGGGTATCGGTACACCGGGCTATAACAGACTCAAGAAGACAATCGATTATTCCCTTGCATTTGCTTCGGCTGACGAAATATACAATAAAATTGATATGTTCTTTATTGCAGGAGACATTACCAACAGAGGTACTAAGGAGGAGTTCGATTCCTTCAAGGAAATTTATGACTACGGCAGGGAAAAAGGACTCGAGTTCCTGTGTACCGTTGCCAAGGGCCACGATTCTATAGCTATGGGAAAGAAATCCCTTGAATATTACAGATTCCTTACCGGTCAGGAAACAGACTTTCACCGAGTGATAGGCGGCTATCATTTTATCGGTGTATCGACAAGCAAATTAAAAAAGCACTTCAATTCACAGTTTCAGAAAATCTGGCTGAAAAAAGAGCTTGATAAGGCCGTTAAGGATACTCCTGATAAGCCGGTTTTTTTAATACATCACGAGCACATTAAATACACCGTTTACGGAAGCTATGATGAGGACGGCTGGGGAAAGCTTCTGTTTGCGGATCTTCTTAAAAAATATCCTAATGTAGTGGATTTTTCGGGACACTCACATTACCCCGTAAACGACCCCCGCTCTGTGTGGCAGAAGGAGTATACTGCGATAGGAACGGGCTCTCTTAAATACACGGAGCTTACTGTTGACGGTCAGCAGAAGATACATCCCGACTTTTTTGAGGAATGTGCAAACTTCCTTATAGTAGAAGCGGATAAGGACGATAATCTCAGGGTGCTGGGTATTGACTGTCTGGCAGGAGAGATTCTTTGTGAATACTATTTAAATAATCCTGCTGATAAAAATAACCGTGAGTATACGATAGAAAAACAGAGTGCACTTTCACGGCCGCCTGTATTTTCTGCAGATGCAGAAATTCTGCTTACAGATGAGGACGGGTTTTATAAGGCGGAATATCCCAAGGCGGAAAGCACCGATAAAATGCCCGTCTTTATTTACAGAGTATATGTTGAGAATGAAGCGGGAGAAACGCTTAAGGAAAGAAAAACAATACCTGCATATTATCTTTATAAGACCTCCGACACACTGGTAACACACCTCGGCAGGCTTACGGCAGGTATTTATAAAATTAAGGTTATTGCTGAAACACCCTACGGTGTACAGTCAGACGCCATCGAAAAAGTAATAGAAATATAAGGAGAAAAAATCATGGGGAAAATTAAAGAAAAATTCAGCAGCTTTACAAAAAATCCCGATGTAGCGTTAAAGGAACAGGCCGGCTATGTTTCCGGCGTTTTCGGTAACTGCATGGGTCAGGACTCTGTCAGCACCTATACCGACCAGTTTATGTATGACTATACGGGTCTGAGCGCAGGTCAGATAACAACACTTAAAACCGCCACAACGGGTGTCAATATTCTTATAGCGCCTATTGTCGGTGCAATGCTCGACAACAATCGCTCGGGCAAGGGTAATGCAAGACGCTTTATGATGGCCTCTGCGATTCCCTTTACCCTTTCATCCGTTCTTCTTTTCGTCGTGCCCTCATCGTCGAACCTTTTCAATCTCATCTGGAGCTTTGTGCTTTATCTTACCTTCAATATTGCGGATACCTTTTTTGACGTGGCTCTTTCTACTCTTTCTGTACGAATGACACCCAATGCAAAGGCAAGAAAGAACTTCTATACAGTTGCTCAGATTGCTTCGACCTTAGGCTCCATGTTCCCCGGATGGCTTGTGCCTATTATTATCGGTGACAGCATGGACTACAACAGAAACAAATGGGCATATTTTTCAATAGCACTTCTTTTCGGTGTTCTCGGTATGTTCACAATGCTCGTTCCCTGTATGACTCTTAAGGAAAGAAACCTTGTTCTTCCTCCGAGAAACGATAAAAAGATAAAAATTGACTATAAGCTTATCCTTCTCAACAGACCTCTTCTGCTCCTTTGCCTTTGCAACGTTATTGAATCTGTCAGAAGAGTGTGCTACAGCTCACTTCCCTTCTTCTATAAGCAGACGCTTAACAAGTTCAGCATGAAGGCTTACGTTGAAATGGGCTCATCTGCGCTTTCATACGCCGGTCTTTTCTCCGTTCCTTTCATAGGCAGAAAGCTTTCATCAAGAGATATCGTTGTTGCAGGCTATATGCACACTGCTATCTGCTATATCCTTCTTGCAATTTTTGGCTATAAGCACCTCTGGCTTGTAGGCATACTCATTGCGCTCGGCGGTCTTCCCAATGCCGGTATGAGTGCCGCAAAGAGAATTCTTCTTGCTGACTCAACGGACTATATGGAGTGGAAGAGCTATCAGAAATACGGCGTAGCACAGCGTAACGAGGGTATGGTTTTCGCATTCAGCACCATGGTATCAAGAGTTGCTGACCTCTGGAAGGAATTCCTTTTCAACGGCGGTATGGCACTTATCGGCTATAAGAGTGCAGAAAAGGTAGGCGATCAGCTTGTTGAGGCTGTTCAGACCCCCGAAACCCTTCACGGTATTTTCCTTCTCGTTATAATTCCCGGTATTCTCGGTAACCTTCTTCCGGGTATCATTATGATGTTCGATAACTTTACAGGTAAGCGTAAGGAAAGAATTATGGCAGAGCTTGAAGAAATCAGAGCAGAAGCCAAGGCCAAGCTTGTGGCTGAAGCTGAATAAACAAGGATAAACCAAGATGAAAAAAATGAAGAAAGAAAAAGAAGCATCAGGCAAAAAGTATTCTGTACTTCTGAAGGTTATAAAGATAGTATGCATTTGCTTTGTTGTTCTCGGTATTACGGTTTTCGGACTTTACAAGCTTGTTACGTATCAATGGCAGGATAAGCCGGAGACCTATCCGACGACTAATCCCTATATCTCTCAGCTTGGTGAAACCATGGTTTCGGCTCATCGTGGCGGAAGAAGACTTTTTCCGCAGGGTACAATGATGGCCTTTGAGGGCTGTATAAATTCAGAGACCTTTGATCCCGATATTTTCGAGTTTGACCTGCGTCTTACGGCAGATGACAAGCTTATAATCCTTCACGATGAAACTCTTGATGAAATTACTGATGCTGTTGAGTATTTCGGTAAAACAGAGAACTATCCCGGAGATTACACCTATGACGAGATTTATAACCTCAACTTTGCCGAAACCTATAAAAATGCAGACGGTGAAACACCCTATAAGGGGCTTCGCGGTGAGGATATTCCGTATAATCTGAGAGCTCTTACCGTAACAGACGCTCTCAGCTATATTGAAGAAAACGGAGAGTACTGCTATAATATAGAAATCAAGGACAGCGGTGAAGCGGGCTACAGAGCGGCGGATATCCTTTACGTTATCCTGAAGGATATGGAGCTGATTGACAGAGTAGTTGTTGCAACCTTCAACAAGGAGGTTATTGAATATATCGAAGAAAAATATCCCGACATTATCCGTGCTGCCTCCAACGTTGAGGCGGCAATGATGTATCTCGATTCGCTTTTTGATTTTGACAGATCCGAGGGGTATTACAAGTTTGATGTTCTGCAGGTACCGCCCGATAAATACATAGTAAATCTCGGCACCTCGAAGCTTGTCAACTATGCTCACAAGAATAATGTTGCGGTTCAGTACTGGACTATAAACGATGCTGAAAAAATGACGTTTTTACAAGGCATCGGTGCGGATTGTATCATTACTGATGTTCCCGATGTTGCCTGTGAGGTGCTCGGAAGGAACAGTAAAGGAGAGTAATATATGAAAAAAAGAAAGCCTGTCGATGCTGCATTGAACGGCTCGGACGGAGTAATTGATTTCGGTGAAATCACAATAGACGGAATTCCGGAAAAGTCATCTGAGGCTATCCGTATTATGTCCTTTAATTTGCGATACTGTGACGATAAAGCGGGTAGCGTAAAGAATCGCTCAAAAATTACTTTAGCAATTATCAATCAGTATTTACCCGACTCCCTCGGAGTTCAGGAGGCGACGGGTGAGTGGCTTGATATTTTAGCCGAAGGTCTCGGTGAAAAATATGCTTATGTCGGCGAAGCAAGAGACAGAAAGGGATACAAGTCAGAATTCAGTGCGGTTTTCTATCGTAAGGATAAATATAATCTTATCGACAGCGGTACAATATGGCTTTCTGAAACTCCCGGGGTGAAATATTCCAAGAGCTTTGACAGTGCCTGTCACAGAGTTGCAAGCTGGGCTGTGCTCGAGAATAAAGAAACCGGCGAGAAGCATACTCATCTTAACACCCATCTTGATCACGTGCTGGAGAAAACAAGAACAGCACAGATAAAGGTGTTCATTGATAAGCTGACAGAGCTTAAGCAGTACGGAAATGTTTTCTGTACAGGTGACTTTAATGCAGAGCCTACAAGTGAAGCTTATGCCGGAATGCTCAGGGTTACAGATGATGCACGTACAGTTTCAAAAAATAGCGATGAGGGCATTACCTTCCATAACTACGGTACGGTTGAGGAGTTTTCTGTCGGACCTATCGATTACATCTTTGTCCCCAAGGGTACAAGGGTTGATACGTTCAAAATCATCCGCAACACAGCAAAGGATATGTATCCCTCCGACCATTATCCTGTTGTAGCCGATATAATTACGGAGGTGCAGCAATGATTCCTTGTAAATGGGGTCAGGGTCAGCTTTTTGCTTTCTCGGCTCTTGACGGAGACTCTTATTTTGAGGGTGACCTTACAGGTACCCTTTCAGGTGATAAGATCGGTGTTATTTTTGAAACACCGTGCAGAAGAACTCTTTATTTCGGAGATATGAGTAAATATACTCTTCCCGAAATCAGGTGTATAGCCTCGGATATGCTTGTTGTCGGAAGTCTTATAGGCTCTCTGAGTATGATATTTGCTGAAAGACATCTTGTTGTAGGTGAATATACCGAAGGTGTGGGAGTTTTTGTAAGTCTTGGCGGACATAGTGATACCATTGTAAGAGACGGCGTTGAAATTCACGACTCGCACGACGGCGAATATACCGCTATTCTCAGAAAAGACGGAAGATTTGCCTTCTCTTACGGTAAGAGTGAAAAAGAGGTTGTTGAGCTTTGCAAAAAGGGTATGGATATTGACCTTGAAGAGCTTAAGTCGGAAAAGAAAAAGCCCTTTGAAAAAGCTCTGCCTGACGATAGCAGATATGCAGCCCTATATGCTAAGTGTATAAGCGTAATGAAAAGTCAGCTTTATTCACCCGAGGGAAGCATTAAAAGAATATGGTCAACACCGGATCGGCTTCCGCACAGAAATATGTGGCTGTGGGACTCGGTATTTCACGCTATCGGCCACAGACATCTTGATACAGATATAGCTCAGAATCTCATTCTCGCACTTTTTGACGTGCAGAGAGATGACGGCTTTATTCCTCATATGGCAAAGCCTGATTACACTTCGGCTATAACTCAGCCTCCCGTTATTGCTTGGGGCTCCTGGCTCGTGTATGAAAAAAGCGGGGATAAGGAGTTTCTCAGAACCGTTCTCGAAAAAAACAGAGAGTTCCTTTTCTGGTGCAGAGACAACCGTAAAAAGGGCTTGAAGGAGCTTTACTCGTGGCATACTAACCCTCAGCTGAATAACCGCTGTGACGAATCGGGAATGGATAATTCTCCGAGATTTGATACGGAAAGTGACCTTTATGCCATTGATTTTACCTGCTATATGGCAAACGAGGCAAGATATATGAAAAGGATAGCCGATGAGCTTGGAGAAAAGGAAGCTTCTGCACTTTTCGGTGCTTGGTTTGAAGAAATAAAAGCAGATATCAACGGCTTGCTCTGGAGTGAGGCGGACGGCTTTTATTACGATTACGACATACAGAACGGATGCTTCAGCAGGGTTGAATCTGTTGCCTCCTTCCTCCCTATTTTTGCAGGTGTATGTGATAAGCGTCAGAGCGAGCGCCTTCTTGCGCATCTTGAAAATCCGCAGGAATTCGGCACCGAATTTCCGATACCGAGTATATCCGGAAAGGATAAGACCTTTGGTGAAGATATGTGGCGAGGTCCTGTATGGATTAATTATAACTATATGATATCAGAAGGCCTTACAGAGTACGGTCATAATGTTGCCGCTGAAAAAATCAGGGAAAAAACACTTGAGATAATCAATGAATGGTATAACCGTACGGGTACGGTTTACGAGTTTTACGACTGTGAAAACCATATACCGCCCCATAGCTTCAACAGAAAGGGTGAGGTTTTTGAGCCATACGACTTCAGACTTAAATATCAGACTATCAGAGATTACGGTTGGAGTATCACCCTGACGTTTGATATGCTGAACAGAAACTGCATTCAGACAAAAAATCAATAAACTCTTGACAATCTATCGGGCAGGGCTTTAACTCCCTGTCTGATTTTTTTGCTTTCACACCGCTTTGCTGACCTGCATAAAATAAAAGCGGGAGGTGATTTTTATGTCAACATCGTGCAGAGGCTGCAGAGTAGGATGTACCGTTATTGCTGTTGTGGCAAGTCTTATCATAGGTATAATTACGGCGTTTCTCAGAATTACAGCTGCCATAACTCTTACACCTGCATTCTTATGGGTGCTTCTTGGTATTGCCGTGGTTTATCTTGCCGTAGCGCTTATTGCGGCGGCACTTTTCCGTGGCGGCTGCTGTGAAAGTCTGTGCAGTACGGTAACGGCTTTATTGACGGGTGTTCTCGGAACGGTGCTTCTTTCTGTTGTTTTCCTCGGCATTGAGTTTGCGGCGACAAGTATAGTCGGTGCAGTTCTTGCAGGTGCACTGTTATTCTTCTTTTTCCTTACAGTGACGTCTGCCGCCTGTCTTGTCAGATGCTTTTTTAACTGTAACGATTAACCGGTGGGGCGTGTTGCTTTTACTGTTATGATATTAACCGCGCAGGGTGTCCTCTGTGCGGTTATTTTATGTAAGCCTTGACATAAGCGTAATAGTGTGTTACTCTATGTATAGAGTTCCGAGGTATTTGGACTCATAAGAAACGAGGTGAAACAATGGATATAAAAAAAGAACTCACTAAGGGCAGCTCAGCCTTGCTTGTGCTATCCGTGCTTGAAAAGGAAGATTTATACGGCTACAGAATAATCAAAGAAATCGAGATGCGCTCCGAATATGTTTTTTCATTGAAGGAAGGCACTTTGTATCCTATTCTTCATGCCTTTGAAAAGGATGGATATGTTGAAGCTTATTGGGAAGGACAGGAGGGTGAGCGCAGGAGGAAATATTATCACCTTACCAAGAAAGGACTTAAGGTTCTTCAGGAAAATAAGCAGGAATGGAAATCCTATTCCGAGGCGGTTGGGAAGGTTATTGGGGGTGTTGCATATGCAACATAAAATCGTGGAGGACTATCTGCAAAACGTTATCCCAAAAAAGCTTACGGAAAGTATAAAAGCCGAACTTAGAGCAGAAATTGAAAGCCACATATATGATAAGGCAGAGTTTTATATGGAAGTCGGATACAGTGAGGAAGTTGCTTTTCACAAGGCAATTGAAGCAATGGGAGAAACAGAAAGCGTAAACAGAGAGTTTACGTCGCTTTATAAAGATAGCGGATTTAAGGGCTTTATATTGTTCGCTTGTATGTGCACGGTAAATCTCTTAAGCGTTTCCTGGTTTGGTTTGGGTTATTGGTATTTTGTCGAGCCGTCGATGCACCATTATCCCAGCATAATTGAATTGACAGTATTTTTGGTTGGTTTTATATTTATAACCGTATATACGGTAAAATGCAGCAGAGAAAAGCTTTACAAACAGCTGTCGTGGATAACTTCGGCTTACGGCCTTATTGCTCTTACTTCGTGCGTTACAAGCGGTTTGTTTTATCCGATTTTTAATGCGGGACATCTTTTAATTGCTTATCTGTCAAATGCTCCTGCACCTGAAAGGGATTTAGCCGTTCCTGTAAACATAGTTGTGCTTGTTGCTTATGCAATATTTTCATTTATGTCTCTTTACAGAGAAAAAAATTTTCGCAGAAAGCCTTACCGTTTAACATTAAAGCTGATAACTGTTATTCTGTCCGTCATCAGCGTAGGCTTTGTTACGGTTTACGGCTTAGCTTATGATAAATATGAATATCTTTATAACGACGAAGCGGCTTATGAAGAATATCCCGAGGAAAACTACTTGTCTAACATTATATCTGAGCAAAGAGGTGTTTATGTTTTAATAAATAACGGTGATGATGTGCAGGTAACAGAAAAAAAGCTTATTGAAAACGGCTTTGTTAATCAAAATAAAGAATACGAAAAGTTTATAGATGACTGTTTTATGTTGCCGTATCATATCAGAGATTACCTGCATAATAAAAATCCTGAACATTTAAACGCTGCCGGATATGAAATTTATTGTTATACAAACGGTATGGATGATGAGGATGATTATGACGATATTGTGAGCTGTATAGTTTTTGCTTATAACGGTGACAGTGAGGTTACTTACAAGCTTTTTATTCCCGATATAAATGACGGGGGTTACGACTGGTATCAAAATTACAGTCACGGAGAAAAAACACAGAAATGGTTTAATGGCCTCAAGAAAAACGATAGCACAGAAGATTCTTTGGAATTTATAAGAAGCACGGGTGCTTATATAATTGAGGGTGAAAAGTACGAGGTTGATAAAACAATCGGTACATACAAGATTGATTTAAGATGTCTTTATACTATTGAATCAACATTTGCTGATTTTCTTTTGGGCAATGCACCTTGTCATGTGAGCTACCAATACGATATGGAAATAAAATCAGAAAACGGAAAGCTGACCGATTTTATAATGGACCCATACGAGTGGTAATTACAATGCAGTACAGGGTGTCCTCTGTGCGGTTATTTTATTCCGTTGAAATATCCTGAGTTGTATGGTATAATATCTTTAAGGAGTTGGTAATTATGAAAAAAGTTAAGATTTTTCCTTACGTGATTGCAGCGATAGCGGCGCTTGCGTTCGTCGGCTTTTGCTTATACGTTTTTTGTCCGGCACTTAACGTTCATAACGTCGGACTGTGGATAATAATTGATATTGCCATGTTTATTTTCGTTGCCGTTGAACGCTTCGCAAAGGGGCAGAAGGATTTCGGCTGGGTGACCAAGAAGGTAAAAACAGGCTCCAAGGGCAGAACGAAGAAATTTACAAAGTTTAATTTTGATGTAAAGCGGTATATCGCTCCGTTGGCTTTTACCGTGCTGATAATTTTCATCAGTATAATCGGAAGCACTCTCTTTAATGCGGTGAATTATTCAAAGATATTAACCGTAGCCGATTCGGACTTTTCTGTTGATCTTTCCGAGTCTGTCGGCACGGATTCAATAGCCCTGATGGATACCGCCTCAGCTCAGATGCTCGGTGACCGTGAAATAGGAGCTCTTTCCGACGTGGTAAGTCAGTTTAACGTTTCTTATGATTATACACAGATTGATTATAACGGAAAGCCGGTCAAAGTTTCGGCACTCGAGTATGCCGGCTTTTTCAAGTGGATGAACAACAGCGAAAAGGGCATCAGGGGCTACGTGACGGTTGACCCGGTCAGCATGTCCGCAAGCTTTGAAGAATCCGAGGGTATGAAATTTGTTCCGTCGGCATATTTTTCTGAAAATGCCTACAGATACCTATGGACAAAATATCCCACGCTGATGATGGAAAATCTTCATTTTGAAATTGATGAAAGCGGAAAGCCTTATTATGTTGCTTCTGTTACAGAAAGAACTATCGGCTTATTCGGCGGCAAAAACGTAAGCGGATGCGTTGTGCTTGACCCTGTAAGCGGTGAAACCGTAAGATATGCCGCAGAGGATATTCCTAATTGGATTGACGTTGTATTTTACGGTGACCTGATATGTGAGCAGTATAACTGGTACGGCTTATATCAGAACGGTTATGTGAACAGTCTGTTTTCAAAGAAGGACTGTAAGCAGGTCACAACCTATTATTCAGATGACGAGGAGACCTATGATGAGACTCCTGTTTCTGATTACGGTTATGTTGCCAAGGACGGAGATATATGGATTTATACGGGTGTTACCTCTGTTAACGGTGACAGTTCAAATATAGGCTTCCTTCTTGCAAATGAAAGAACGGGAGAGAGCCGATACTATTCAATAGCGGGTGCAGACGAAAAATCGGCTATGGCCGCTGCTGAGGGTGAGGTTCAGGAAAAGGGCTATCAGGCATCCTTCCCGTCACTAATAAATATCGACGGACATCCTACCTATATAATGGTGCTTAAGGATTCGGGCGGTCTTGTCAAGCTTTATGCAACCGTTAACGTTGAGCAGTATAACATTGTTACAACGGCACCTACCCAGTCTGAATGTATAAAGAAATATAAGGCAGCTCTCGGTATAGAGGATGACGGTATTACTGAGGATATTGAAGAAAAAACAATAACCGTAGCGGATATAAAATATATCGATATAGACGGTAATACATATATCTACCTTATAGACAGTGAGGACAATATTTTCAGAGCCAAGGCAAGCACCAATGAAAATATGCTTTTACTTAAGGCGGGGGATAAGGTTAAAATATCCCATTCCGGCAAATCAATAGTGTCCTGCGAAACAACCGAATAATACACAAAGCCGTGCGGATTTACATTCTGTACGGCTTTCGTTAATAATGAACAGAATGTTATTAATCTTTTTAAACTGTTGACCTCGGAGGGTGTTTTGTAGTAATATGAAGTCAGAGAGAAAATCTCAAAATGTAAAAGGAGTAAATATTATGGCAAACAGATTTGTACTTAACGAAACATCCTATCACGGCAAGGGTGCAATCAACGAGATTGCAACTGAAATCAAGGCAAGAGGCTTTAAGAAGGCCTTTGTTTGCTCAGACCCGGATCTTATCAAGTTTGAGGTTACAAAAAAGGTGACCGATATTCTTGACGGTGCTGAAATTGCTTATGAAATTTATTCAAACATTAAGCCCAACCCCACTATTGAAAACGTACAGACAGGTGTTGAAGCCTTCAAGGCAAGCGGTGCAGACTGTATCGTAGCTATCGGCGGCGGCTCATCTATGGATACCGCAAAGGCAATCGGCATTATCATCACTAATCCCGAGTTTGCTGACGTACGTTCACTTGAGGGCGTTGCTCCCACAAAGAATCCCTGTGTACCCATTATTGCTGTTCCCACAACCGCAGGTACTGCCGCAGAGGTAACAATCAACTATGTTATCACAGACGTTGAAAAGGACAGAAAGATGGTTTGTGTTGACGTGCACGATATTCCCGTTGTTGCTGTTGTTGACCCTGATATGATGGCTTCAATGCCCAAGGGCCTTACTGCTGCTACAGGTATGGATGCTCTCACTCATGCTATCGAGGGTTATATCACCAAGGGTGCATGGGAAATGAGCGATATGTTCCACATCAAGGCTATCGAAATTATTGCAAAGAGCCTCCGCGGCGCAGTTGAAAATACAGCAGAGGGCAGAGAGGGTATGGCTCTCGGTCAGTATATCGCAGGTATGGGCTTCTCAAACGTAGGTCTTGGTATTGTTCACTCAATGGCTCATCCTCTCGGTGCTCTTTATGATACACCTCACGGCGTTGCCAACGCTATTATTCTTCCCACCGTTATGGAATACAATGCTCCCGAAACAGGCGATAAATACAGAGATATCGCAAAGGCTATGGGTGTTGAAGGTACGGAAGCAATGACAATATGTGAAGCAAGAAAGGCTGCTGTTGATGCAGTTAAGAAGCTTTCAGCTGATGTCGGCATTCCTGCAGACCTCAAGGATATCGTAAAGGCAGAGGATATCGACTTCCTTTCACAGTCAGCCTTTGACGATGCCTGCCGTCCCGGTAATCCGAGAGATACAAGCGTTGCTGAAATCAAGGAGCTTTACCTCAGCCTTATGTAATTTTTATAATTGACATAAAGGAGGTACAGATATGAGGCTTAAGAAAATATTTTCTGTAATTTTAGGTATTGTGGTTATTATGTCATCATTTGCTTTTGCAGCATCAGCCGTAAGTCTTTCTGACGGTGAGGATGCACTCATAGCTCAGTTCGAATACGGCAAGGGTCCCGAGGTAAACGGATACGCTATAGACTATCGCTATTATTCACCTGTGAAGGAGAATGATAATGCCAAGTACCCCCTCGTTGTTTGGCTTCACGGTATGGGTGACGGTGAGTACGACGGCAAGCAGATAAGTGCTCACGACGCTTCGAGATTTGCAAGTGAGGAGCTTCAGAGCCGCTTCACAAACGGAGGAGCATATATTCTTGCTCCGCGCTCTCTTGAAGAAAAAGGGCTTTATTGGGCGGACGAGCTTATCGTACCCGTAAGGGCGGCAATCGACGATTTTATCGCAAAAAATAAAAATGTTGATATTACCCGCATATATGTGGGCGGTTATTCAATGGGCGGCAAAATGACGCTGAAAATGGCAGTTGCTTATCCTGAAATGTTTGCGGCAGCATTCCCCATTTGTCCGGCATGGGTGCCGGGTGCCGATGCGACGGCTAAGCTTGCCGATATGCCCGTTTGGCTTACAAGTGCTGCGGCTGACCCTACAGTCGGATATTTCACTTGGGTTATGCCTTGCTGGAAAAATATTGTTGCAACGACAAATAACCCTGAAAACTGCCGTTTTTCGACTCTTTCGGTTGCCTGCTATCCCAACGGATTACCTATTTACAGCAGTCATTTTTCATGGTATGCGGTAACAAACGATATGTTCTCTGAAAAGGGTGGAGATTATCCTCTTATGAAGACCGTTGACGCTGACGGCAACAAGGTTACACTTACTTATCCCGACGGTATGATAAGCTGGCTTTGTTCCTTTGAAAGTGACTTTAACGGTGTTCATGCTGATCCCGACGGTAACGCAGAGGCAAGAGGCGGTTACGGTGTAAAGACAGGCTTTGCCCGTTTTCTTGAGTTCATAAAGAACTTTTTTGAATACACTTTTTCCTGCATAAAAGTATTCTGATACATACTCCCTCTCCGTGTTCGGAGGGGAGCTTTGCTTATCTCCGTCATTATGCCTAAAAATAACATTCTAATTTCTATTAACACTATTTGGCTGAATGTGGTATAATACATCTGTTAAGGTGACAGTAGTAGAACCAAATAAGGTTTAACGGGGCATATTTTTACCGTAACTTTGTTAAAAAGCCTTGAAAGGCGTCAGCCTTTCTGCGTTTTTTGCCTTGTTACAATAAAAATCTTCTCCCGTTAAACTTCGAAGAACCTTAAACGCCCGAGTTGTAGTGCATTTAAGGATTTCTTCGACGAAACAATACTTGCGTATTGCGAGGAGAAAAATCATTAAAGGTGCTGTAAATCGGACATTTAAGGCTTGTTAGGTTCTACTGCTGTCACCTTAAGTTGGCGAATGTAATCCGAAAAGGAGAAAAAGTATGAAAACCTATACAAAAAAAGAGCGTAATATGTACCTTGTGGGTCTTATGGGTCAGAATATGATCTATAACATCATCACAACGGGTATGGCATTCTATTTTCAGAGTGTTATATGTCTTCCGGCTATTGCAATCAGTACCATAATGGGTATTGCAAGAATCTGGGATGCTATTAACGACCCGATGATGGGTACTATTGTTGACCGTACAAGAACAAAATACGGAAAATGCAGACCTTATCTTTTCGTTGTTCCGGGTATAGTGTGCATAACAACCATACTCACCTTCGTTAACGGTATTTATACTCATGCACAGTCTGATACACAGAGGATACTCATAATTGCCTGGGCCGGTATATCATATATCCTCTGGGGCATGACCTATACTGCCGGTGATATTCCCATCTGGGGTATAACTGCTCTTATGACAGAGAACGAAAATGACCGTTCAAAGCTTCTCGGTGCCGCAAGAGTTGTAGGCGGCCTCGGCGGTGCGGTAGTTATGCTTTCTCTGCTCAGCGTTTCACAGACAGTCGGAGCTATGTTCGATTTAGGCGGCCACCTTAAAAATCAGCGTATGGGCTTTATTATTGTCTGCAGCGCTATGACGGTTATCGCAACTGTTCTTTTCCAGTGTGCCTCCTATGCCAAGGAAAAGGTTGAGCAGCCCTCTGATAAGAAGGTTGGCTTCGTTCAGAATGTAAAAATTATGTGGGCATGTAAGCCCTTCAGAAGATTACTTATTTCGGGCGTTATCAAAGCTCCCACACAGCTTCTTTCCATTGTTGCCATGACTCTTCTTTCCTTCTACTTTGGTGACAACAGCGGTAACGGACAGAGCTATATGCTTTATATGGTCATTTTAGGCGGCGGTATGTTCGGCGGTATGTTCGGTGCAATGGCTCTTGTTCCCAAGCTCTGCGAAAAATTTGAGAAGAAGACACTTTACAATGGCTGCAGTATAATCGGTGCGATTCCGTTCTTCCTTATTTTTATCGCATACCTCATTGACGGTACTGCTCTTTACAAGCCCCATTGGATTGCAATTCTTCTCGTGCTCTTTGCAATAGCAGGTGCAGGCACAGGTATATCAATGGTTATTCAGTCAATAATGATTGCCGACTGTGTTGACTTTGACGAGCACAGAACAGGCTACCGTCCCGACGGTGTGTTCTTCTCGGGACAGTCCTTTATCACAAAGCTCGGTGCAGGTCTTTCATCATTTATTCAGGGTATTGTTTTTGCTGCAGTAGGCTTCAGCGATGTGGCTATGGAGGAATGCACAAAGCTTCTTGCAACCTCACCTGCAGATGACTTTATGTTTGCGACAGATCCGAGATTTGAGGCTTACCGCTTCGGTTTGTTCTTCCTTGTTTCTATTCCTGCCGCAGTTTCAAGCATTCTTTCAGTTATCCCGATGCGTAAGTATGAGCTTTCAAACGAAGCACACAAAAAGCTTCTTGAAGAGCTTAATATAAAGAGAAACGAAAAATCAGCCTAAAGGAGTAATCAGTTATGATGACAAAGCTTATACGTTTTATGATGGCCTTTCTTATGATTGGTGTCAATCTTTTCAACTATACCTTCAATGACTATGCTTATCCGGCAGTCAGCATGGACGGTGCATATGTTTTCTGCTACTTTGTCGGCAATGAGCCTCATGAGCAGACAATCCACCTTGCGGTAAGCACCGACGGCTACAACTTCAATGCTCTCAACAATAACGAATCTGTTATCGATCAGACCCTCGGTACGGGCTGTGTACGTGACCCTTATATTTTCAAGGCGGTTGATGAAGAGGGTAAGGATTGCTATTACATAGTTGCAACCGATATGGATGCTATGCTTGGCTGGACATCGAACCACGCTGTTATTTTCTGGAAGTCCTACGACCTTGTAAACTGGGAGGACGAATTTGTCCTTGATATCCGCGATTTTGAGGGCTGGGAAGGCTGTAACAGAGCATGGGCACCTCAGGTTATTTATGACGATGAGGCAGGCAAATATATGCTTTATCTTGCACTTTCAACGTGGGATGACCCTGCAACACCTCTTAATGAGGATGCCGCTCAGCATTATTACCTTTATACTGAAGATTTCAAAACCTTTACTGCTCCCGAGTATCTTTACGGCAGAAGAGGGGAGACCTTTACAAACGATGACGGCTACACCTTCAACGGCATACAGTGTATTGACGGTGATATGATTTATAACGAAAAGGAAGGTCTTTACTATCTCTTCTTCAAGGAAGACCTGACACAGAAGATTGCTTACGTAACCTCAGAAAGTGCATCAGGCCCCTTCAGCGAGAATTACACAGTATGCTCACTTAACTGGTTCGGTGTTGAAGGCAGTACAATGTACCGTATCACAGGCACCAACGCATGGATGATGATTATGGACGAATACAGTGAGGGTACATTCTTTGCACAGATGACAAGAGATTTCCATAATTACCGTCAGGTGCAGAGATCCCGCTATTCAGTCAATCAGCTTAAGCCCAGACACGGCTCGGTGCTTGCAATCTCTATGGATGAATATGAGGCACTTGTTGACACCTACGGTATGGTTGAATAAAAGAAACGTGGCAAGGGAGCTTGAGCGACCTTGCCCTTTTGACTGAGGAATGAAGTATATTATGAACTTAAAGCGTTTTGAGAAAAAAAGTACCTACAACTGTGAAATGCAGAACAAGGCGGATAATTACGCTCATCTTAATAAAAATTACTGCAAAAGGGGTCAGGTTGTTCTGGCAGGTGATTCTATAACCGACTTTTATAATAACTATGAGCTCTTTTACGAATATACCAAAAAAAGCGGTAAGGCTGTTTACAACAGAGGTATAAGCGGTGACACTTCAAACAGGCTTATTGAAAGACTCGAGTCAAACGTGCTTTGTCTTGAGCCTGAAAAGGTTGTGTATCTTATCGGTACAAACGATCATGCTAAGGGTGCTGATGACGAATACATCATTTCAAACATCAGGAAGATAATCGAAATGACCCGAAATGCCTGCCCCGGCTGCAGTATTGCAGTTGAGTCAATATATCCTGTTATAGATCACAAACAAAGAAAGAATAAAAATCTGAAGCCTATCAATGAAAAGCTGAAAAAGCTTTGCAGTGAGGAGGATGTTGCCTACATTGATCTTTTTGATGCACTGTGTGATGAAAACGGAAGCTTTGATAAGGCTTATACCTATGACGGTCTTCATCCTAATGTTCACGGATACGAGGTCGTAACGAAGGCTTTGCTTGAATTTATATGATTACCCACTTGAAAAACGGCTTGTTTTCAGGTATAATTACTCACATATTGTTAGTAAGGAGAACACAAGATGCCCATTAAAATAGATGACAGACTCCCCGCAAGGGAAAGTCTCGAAAAGGAAAATATATTTGTGATGACTGAGTCGAGAGCACAGAGTCAGGATATCCGTCCTCTCAAGATTCTTATTCTCAACCTTATGCCTACAAAAATAGTAACGGAAACTCAGCTTCTGCGCCTTATGAGTAATACACCTCTTCAGGTTGACGTTGAATTTTTACAGACTGCAACCCACGAGTCAAAAAACACCTCGCAGAGCCATCTTAATAAGTTTTATTATACCTTTGACGAAATCAAGCATAAGAAGTATGACGGTATGATAATTACGGGCGCTCCTGTTGAGCTTATGGAGTTTGAGGAGGTTGATTACTGGCCTGAGCTTTGTGAAATTTTTGAGTGGACAAAGACCAATGTATATTCAACCTTCCATATCTGCTGGGGTGCTCAGGCGGGTATGTATTACCACCACGGTATCAAAAAGCACACCCTTCCTGAAAAGATGTTCGGAGTATTCCCGCACAGACCCCTCGATTTATATCATCCTCTTATGAGGGGCTTTGACGATACTTATTTCGTTCCTCATTCAAGACACACAGACGTAGAATTCAACGATGTTGCTCTTTGCAAGGAATTGCAGATTCTTTCTTACTCCGAGCAGGCAGGCATACACCTTGTTTCCGACCTCGATTGCAGAAACTTCTATGCTACGGGTCACTCCGAGTATGACGCCGATACACTTGCTAAGGAGTATTTCAGAGATAAGGATAAGGGTCTCGATATTAAGGTTCCCTTCAATTACTTTCCTGATGACGACCCGACAAAGAAGCCGATGATGACCTGGAGAAACGTAGGAACCCTTATGTTTACTAATTGGCTCAACTACTTCGTTTATCAGAGAACTCCCTACGACATTAACGATATTTAAAAAACAAGCTGTACCTTTCTTTAAAGAAGGGTACAGCGTTTTTTTGTTACAGTATATAGTTGTTGAGAACGGCAATTGCGTCGGTATAATCCTCGAGAGGATTTTTTGAAGAAAAGCGTTTTTTGAAGGTTGTGCGGATTATAGATGCGTCACTTTCTCTTGCTTCTCTTGATTCCTGACGCTCCTTTATTTTGGATTTCAAAACGTCAAATTTGCTTTGCTCCGCTTCTGACGGAGCTTCCTCGGGGGCTTCACGTCTGCTTTCCCTGAGGTCCTGAAGGTATTTGTCGTAAAAATTCTTGAGAGTAAGAATAAAGCTGTCCGCATTATATATTTCAAGCTTAGGAACGTCAAGCTGATGAGCTATTTCCTCAAGCTGCAGAACTGTATCGGCACCGTATTTATAAACCATTGAGCGGAAATCGTAGGGAAGAAAATAATAAATGTTTCCTGAAAGCTCGGAAAAAGCCTTTTTCGTATCAAAATAGCCGAGCTGAATTCTTTTTTCTATGGTTTCCTGCTCAAAATCAAAGGTGGCTCCAAGGTCAGCAATATCATAAGGTCTTATATAGGTTATCTGTGAATTCACCAGATCGAGGGTGTGAGCGACTCCCTTGATGTTTGAAATATCGACAACAATAAGTCTGTTGAAGCCTCTTTTTTTAAGAGTTACGATCGGTATGTTGTCATAAGCACCGCCGTCAAGGAATTTTTCGCCCTCTGGACCGACGTTATTGATGAAGGGAACGCTTGCTGAGGCCATAAGGTAATTTACAAGCTCACCCTCGGGAATATCCTCAAGAAAATACTCAACCTTTTTTGATTGCTGAGAAAGCTGTACGGCTATCATTCCGAAGTCGATCATACTTTTTCTGACCTTTTCCTCATTTGTATACTGAGATACAAATTCTGCCAACGGAGAAGCATCAATGCCGCCGTTTTTTACGAATTCCCTGAAAAGAATTCCCCAGTTTTTCTTGCTGAGAAGGTTTTCGGGGTCGGGAAGCTCAGAGTGTATTTTTATGCCCTTATCTATGGAAACGTTTTTCCACATATCAACCGCTTTTTCATACTCGTCAGCGGCTATAAGAGCGCCGTTGATAGAGCCTATTGAAACGCCGATTATAGCATCAAAGCCGACCTTCATTTCCTTCAGAGCCTTCCAGGCTCCAATCTGATAAGCACCCTTACCGCCGCCACCTGCAAGCACAAGACCGTATCTTTCCATATTATCAACTCCTTGGGACTGATTAATCAAGTAAATATGTAATTACAGTGTTTGAAACGAGAAAGCCCTTTTCTGTAAGCCTTATACATTTGTCGCTTATTTCAACAAGTCCCGCTTTTTCAAGAACACGGGCTTTCATAAAGATTTCACCGTCAATTTTTTTGCCGAATTTTTTTTCGTAATCATCGCTGTCAAGCCCTTTTCTGAGCCTCAGACGAAGCATAATATATTCTTCCTCGTCTCCGCCCTCGCCGTCATAAACGGGGGAGGGAGAGCTTATGAATTTATCAAAATTCCTTTCAAAATAAAAACGCTTGCCACCCAAAAAGGAATGAGCGGAGGGTCCTACACCGAGGTACTCCTCGCAAAGCCAATAACGCATATTGTGTCTGCTTTCATAGCCGTCAAAAGCAAAGTTGGATATCTCATAATGACTGTAGCCGAGCTCTCTGAGAAGCTCACAGGCGTAAAGATAAAGGTCACACACCTCATCCTCATCAGGGAGAGAAAGAGAATTTTCAATTTTGTGAAAAACCGTGCCCTCTTCAACCTTGAGCATATATGCGCTGACGTGCTTGATTCCGAGGGATGAAATAAAGCCAATGCTTTCTTTAAGGCTTTCTTTTGTTTGGTGGGGGGTGCCGAGCATAAGGTCAAGAGAAATATTCTCAATTCCGTATCTTTTAAAAAGCTCAACTGATGTTTCAATCTTATTTTTGCCCGACAGTCTGCCGAGGGCAAGTCTTTCTCTGTCAACAGCGGACTGCATGCCCATTGATATGCGATTCACGCCGGCAACGGATAAACACCTTACGAGCTCTTCATCTACGGAGGAAGGATTGCATTCGACTGTTATTTCTGCCGTATCGGTAACATTATATTTGTCCCTTATGTGTTCTATTACCCTTTTTATCCTTTCACCGCCGAAGCAGGAGGGGGTGCCGCCGCCGAAATATACCGTATCGACTGAATCCGATATTTTTTCAGAGTAGCTGTCGAGACAAGAAAGGACAGCCGTTAAATAGCTGTCCTTTGTCTGTTCATCTGCTTTGAAGGAATAGAAATCACAGTAAGGACATTTTGATTTACAAAAGGGTATGTGTATATATATTCCTGTCATATTATCAGTTGGTGTCGTCGAGCTTGAGCACGGCCATAAATGCCTCCTGAGGCACCTCGACCGTACCGAACTGGCGCATACGTTTTTTACCTTCCTTCTGTTTTTCAAGAAGCTTTTTCTTTCTTGTGATGTCACCGCCGTAGCATTTTGCAAGAACGTCCTTTCTCATAGCCTTAACGGTTTCTCTTGCAATAACCTTACTGCCGATTGCGACCTGAATGGGAATTTCAAACATCTGTCTGGGGATATGCTCCTTAAGCTTCTCTGCAATTTTTCTTGCTCTGCCCATTGCCTTTTCCGAATGTATAATAAAGGAAAGAGCATCGATGAGATCTCCGTTAAGAAGAACGTCAACCTTCTGAAGTGTAGAGCGTCTGTATTCAAAAATCTCATAGTCAAAGGAAGCGTAGCCTCTTGTTCTTGTCTTGAGGGCATCGAAGAAATCGTAAATGATTTCATTAAGAGGAAGCTCATAGTGTATATCAACACGGTCGGTGGTAATATACTGCATATCCTTAAAGGTTCCTCGTCTGTCCTGACAAAGGTCCATAATAGTACCGACATAATCACTCGGGGCATAAATATGGGCATTTGTGATAGGCTCCTCACAGTAGTCTATTTTAGCCTGCTCGGGATAGTTTGTAGGGTTATCAATTTCAACAACCTCTCCGTCGGTCAGATGAATTTTATAAACAACTGAGGGCACCGTAGTGACAAGGTCGAGGTTATATTCTCTTTCAAGTCTTTCCTGAATGATTTCAAGGTGTAAAAGACCGAGGAAGCCGCAACGGAAGCCGAAGCCGAGAGCACCTGAGGTTTCGGGCTCGTAAGAGAGTGAGGCGTCGTTGAGTTGGAGCTTTTCAAGGGCATCACGTAAAGCCTCATAGTCTGCACCGTCAGCAGGATAAACACCGCAGAACACCATGGGGTTAACCTTTCTGTAGCCGGGGAGAGGCTCTGTTGAAGGTCTCTGAAGCTTTGTGACTGTGTCACCGACCTTAGCATCACGGACAGTTTTGATTGAGGCGGTGATATAGCCAACCTCACCTGCAGAAAGCTCTTTACAGGGCTCAAGGCCCGTTGCTCTCATATAGCCGACCTCAACAACGTTGAATTCAGCACCGGTAGCCATCATCTTCATTGTCTCTCCCGTCTTGAGAGTGCCCTGCATAACTCTTACGTAAACGATTACACCCTTATAGTTGTCGTAAACAGAGTCAAAGATAAGAGCCTTGAGAGGAGCATCATCCTCAGCGTCTGAAGGTGCGGGAATATCTGCTACGATTCTTTCGAGTACCTCCGCAACGTTTTCACCGGTTTTTGCTGAAACACGGGGAGCGGCAGAGCAGTCGAGACCTATGATATCCTCAACCTCTGCTGCGACTCTGTCAGGGTCAGCGGCAGGCAGGTCGATTTTGTTTATGACGGGAACGAGCTCAAGGTCGTGATCGAGGGCGAGGTAAGTGTTTGCAAGCGTCTGAGCCTCAATACCCTGTGAAGCATCAATGATAAGTATAGCACCCTCACAGGCTGCAAGGGAACGGGAAACCTCGTAGTTAAAGTCAACGTGACCCGGAGTATCGATAAGGTTAAGCTCATATTTCTCACCGTCAGCGGCCTTGTAATTAAGCTTTACGGCGTGAGCCTTGATTGTAATACCTCTCTCTTTTTCAAGGTCCATATCGTCAAGAATCTGTGCTGACATATCACGCTTTGCAACAGAGTCAGTAATTTCAAGAAGACGGTCGGCAAGTGTGCTTTTACCGTGGTCGATATGGGCAATGATAGAGAAGTTTCTTATGTTTTCTTTTTTCTTTGCCAAATAAATCACCTCAAGGGTTATAATCTTAAATAATCGATATATTTTACCATAAAATACAGTATCATTGCAAGTGGTAGCAATAAAATATTTACTTCGGTCTTATTTTGTTGACAGAGTATATTCTATAGTGTATTCTTATAAAAAGGAAAGATGAAAAAGGAGAAGGTATTATGACAGTACAGGAATACCTCAGACAGATTGACGAGGTCAACGAAAAAGGTAAATATAAGCCCGATTGGGCTTCGCTTGCCCATCACAAGGTGCCCGATTGGTACAGGACGGATAAGCTTGGTGTTTTTATCCATTGGGGTATATACAGCGTTCCCGCCTTCGGAAGCGAATGGTATTCCCGCAGTATGTATGACAAGAGAGTACGTGAGTTTGAGCATCACAGAAGGACCTACGGTGAGCATAAGGATTTCGGATATAAGGACTTTATCCCCATGTTCAAGGCTGAAAAATTCGATGCTGAAAAATGGGTTTCTCTCTTTAAAAAAGCAGGTATCAGATACGTTATGCCCGTAGCGGAGCATCACGACGGCTTTGCTATGTACAAAACTGACTTTAACCGCTGGAACGCTGCTGAAATGGGTCCTTGCCGTGATGTTGTGGGTGAACTTAAGGATGAATGTGAAAAGCAAGGGCTTACAATGTGTGCCTCAACTCACAGAGCAGAGCATTATTTCTTTATGAATCTCGGCAGAACCTTCGACAGCGATGTAAACGATGAAAAATATGCAGATTTTTACGGCCCCGCTTTTTATTGTGAAGAGCTTAACTCCGAAAATCTCGGACTCACCACCGAGGATACCTATACTGTCGGAGCAAGCGTAGAATGGCTCGAGGATTGGCTTGTAAGAACCTGTGAGCTTATAGATAAATATCAGCCCTCAGTTTTGTATTTTGACTGGTGGATACATAATCACTCCTTCAAGCCCTATCTCAAAAAGCTTGCGGCTTATTACTACAACCGAGCAGAGGAATGGGGTAAGGAGGTTACCATCAACCATAAGCATGAGGCTTTCCCGCCTACAGTTGCGGTATTTGATGTTGAAAGAGGAGCACTTTCAGGTATTTCACCTCTCTACTGGCAGACCGATACGGCAATCGGTAAGGGCTCATGGGGCTACAGAAAGGACAATGAATATAAGAGTGCACGTCAGGTTATCTGCGACCTTATTGATATTGTCAGCAAAAACGGCAATCTTCTTATCAATATCGGTCCCAAGCCCGACGGTACTATCACCGATGAGGAAACCGAGGTGCTTACAACAATGGGTGAGTGGCTCAGCGTGAACGATGAGGGTATTTACGGTACAACCTTCTGGAAGAAGTTCGGTGAGGGTGAGGTAAATGCAGAAGAGGGCTTCTTCAAGGACGGAGACGAAAAAGCATTTACAACAGGTGACTTCAGATTTACATACAAAAACGGTTATCTTTATGCTTTCCAGATGCGACCCTCTCAGAATATAAAAATCAGAACTCTGCGTAAGCATAATCCTCACGATTACCTTATCGAAAGCATTGAGCTTCTCGGCAGCGAGGAGAAAATCAGCTTTAACAGAACTGATGAATATCTTGAAATCAACCTTGCTGATAAGCCTCAGACAGAGCTTCCTCTTTGCTTTAAGATAGAGATAGGATGATAAAGGAGAATATAAATGAAAACAATTCTTTTTCAGGGAGATTCAATAACCGATTGCGGCAGAATCCGTGGTGAAAATCAGAACGGCTTTGTAAAGCTTTACAATACGCTTAAGCACAGCACACCTCTCGGCTCTGGCTATCCTTCGTTAGTTGCAAAGGAGCTCGGAGAAACTTATATCTATGAAAACAGAGGAGTCGGCGGAGACAGAATCCTTGATGTTTACGCCAGAATAGTCAGAGATATTATAAAAATCCGCCCTGATTATATGAGCCTTTTAGTCGGAGTAAACGATATCTGGCACGGCTTTGATTGGAACAACGGTACAGGTATCGAAAGGTTTATCAAGGTTTACAATATTCTTATCGATGAGCTGAAATCGGAGCTGCCCGATATGAAAATTATGCTCATGGAGCCCTTTGTGCTCGAGGGTACTGCCACAAAGAGCAGACCCGATCAGCCTGACAGATACGTGAAATTCAGAAGCGGAGTAGAAGAGCTCGCTTCCGAGGTGAGAAAAATCGCAGAAGAGCATAGCCTTAAGTTTATACCTCTTCAGAGCATGCTTGATGAAGCGGCCAAAAGTATTCCCGCCGACAAGCTTCTTTCTGACGGCGTGCATCCTACCCAAGAAGGTCATAGGCTTATAACCAAGGAATGGCTCAAGGCATTCAGCGAGATAAAATAAAATCGAGGACAACCTTATGGATAGGGTTGTCCTCTTTTCTTACCAGTTATATTCTCTTTCTTTTCCGTCAACAAGCCATTTTTCAGGTGTTCTGGTATCAAAAATGTCGACGGGCTCAAAGTCGTGATGCTCATTGAAGGCTCTGTAAGCTCTTTTGAGATCTTCCTTCTGCAGCTCGGTTATCGTATCGTTGCATGAAACGAAAAGGGGAGTATTACTCATAGAAAGAAGCTCAAGCCATTGCTTGTTTTTCTCCCATGGGATTTTACCTTTTACTATGCCGACACAGTCAGCGTCAACCATATAAAAGGCTTCGTTATGACAGAGCCTGAAGGCAAGAGTGTTTACTCCCATTTTTTTAGTTCTTTCCCACTCTCTGCCGCTTGTGTCATCGCCTGTTCTGTTTAGGTGTACAAGTCCTGCCGAAAGATGTGAAACGGTGTTGCATCCGATAATGAGCATATCTCCTGCGGCATCCTTTATAAGTCTGTAAAAATCAAGGACGATTTCCGCATTGGTCTTAGTTTTATCGTAAAAGTGCCAGTTGTTGATTTTAGTGATGGCTTCATTTAGCTCGCCGCCGTAGTTGCCGAAAAGATCGGCAGTGGAAAAATCGTGCTTTATAAGCTCGTAGCCCCAACTGCGGATTCTTTCAACGTCAGCTTTTATGTACTTCTGAACCTCGGGATGTGTTGGGTCGAGATACTGTCTTTTTCTGCCTCTGAGAATTCGCATGCTCTTTTTTATAGCACGGTCTTTATTGTGGAGAAGACGTACCCAAATGCCGGGTCTTGCACCGATTTCTTTAATTTCAGAAGCAAGCTTTTCCATATCCTTGAATTTTCTGTTGGGATACCAGGGACCGCAGCACTTTTTGGGCTGCCAACAGTCGTCTATAACCTGGAAGGGTCTGTTTCCGATACCTTCCGCAAGCTCAACCTGAAGCTTGGCATCAGAGATAATCTGATTGTAGTTGCTTTTACCGTAAGCGTAATACCAGTTGTTGCCTCCGTATATTCTTTCCTTTGGAAGAAGGGGAGAGTCGCACATTTTTCTGCAAAAATCCTTAAGGCAATCTATGACCTTCTTATCTGTATACTTTGCAGTAACAAAGGTTGCAAGAAGAACCTCTCTGCCGTTGAGATGCACTCCGTTACCGCCGTTTCGGCAGTCCACAAGAGCGGTTATACTGTTATTGTCAAGGGTGAAGCTTACAAAGGAGTTGCAACCTGTTCTGACACCGAGGCAAAGGCTTTCTTTTTTGTTTGTTGCGATGAAATACCAGGGCAGGTACTTTTCGATTTTTGACAATGGCACAAAACCGAGATCGCCATAGCTTCTTTCCCACGCATCACCGAGGTAAACTGTATCCTCGTCTGCAGTGAAATCCCAACATAGCTTTACGAATTTAGGTCTGTCTTTATCAGCGGTGATATAAAGCTCAAGACCGTCGCCGTTTTCGGTTGTACGAATATGTGTGTCGGTTACGGCAGAGTCGCATATTATTTCTGAACTGAATTCTTTAAGCTTAAAGTTCATATTTATCCTCCTGATAAGGTTATGAGAATATTTTAACAAATTTATCAAAAAAATACAACAAGCAATTTACAAATCGGAAAAAATGTGTTAATATCATATTGCAGATATTTTTAAGAAAGAAGGAGACAATTATGGATATTTCAACAATTCTCGTTTATCTCAAGGACCTTCTCGCTACTGTTATGACGCTTCTTATGATGCTTTCGCCTGCTTTCGGCGGAAACGGAGCTTCGTATCAGGCAGAAAAGCCCGAAGAGCTCGTTACAAGCTTTGTTGCTGTTTCAGACATTCACGTTGAAACAAACAACCCCGCAGCATTCAAGGCATATAATGACCTTCTTGAAGGCATCAAGGGCGGAGAAAACGTCGACACCGTTGTATATTGCGGTGACAACGTTATGAACGGTCAGTTCCTTGAAAACGTATTTTTCTACTTGGGCTTACGCGGTGTGATGCCGGCAGAAAACAACATTGTTGTTGCAGGTAACCATGACTTCGGTAACGGAACAGGCAACTACGACAGACATCGCAACGACTTCCTTGCAAACAGTGCCTTATATCTCGGCAGAGTAATTGATAAGCCTTATTACTATGAGGTTATCGACGGCTGCTATATGATCGTTCTTGCTTCGGAAACAGACAGCGTTAACGATTGTCTTATCAGCGATGAGCAGTTTGATTGGCTTAAGGGAGTCCTTGAGCAGGCTGCAGCAGAGGATGCAACAATATTTGTTATAAACCATCATCCCGTTAATTACCTTATAGCAGAATCAAATGATAAGCTTGCAAACATCCTTAACAAGTATGAAAATCTTTTTTACATTCACGGACACGTTCATAACAAGCTTACAACATCAAGCTTTTATGAATGGAACGGAGTAAAATCCATAAACCTTCCCCGTTCAACAGAAATCGTTAACTATGAGCCCGGCGACGGTATCGTAGTTGAGGTTTATGAGAATGAAATTCTTGTAAGGGGCAGAGATTTCATCACAGGAGAATGGATTGACGGACTTGAATACCGTTACGAGCTTACAAAATAAGCGTTGATTAAGTGAAAATACAGGCGTCACCGATGCCTGTATTTTTTATGCGCTCAAGCGATGACACACATAAAAAGCATCCCGGATAGTGATGTCCGGGATGCTTATCTTGTTGTTACTGATTAATCTGTTCTGCTGCTTGAATCTCATTCAGCTCATCAAGACTCTGCTGCCTTTTCTCTTCGAGTGCCTTGACTATTTCCTTATGCTTTTTACCTGAAAGCTTGAAGAAGAACATAGGTATGATTGATATAAGGGAGAAAGCACCGGGGAAAATAGCGAACATATAGAGAAGACTCTTTTTTGCTTCTATAGGCATAAGCTCGGGTGTTTCCGCAAATTCCGTGTAGCCGATATAAGCAATGAAAAGGTTTGTCATAAATGTGGTGCAGTTTGTAAGAATTCTCGAAAGTGTACCCTTGAGTGAGCTTACGGTAGCCTCGTTTCTTTCTCCGAATTCATATTCACCGTAGTCATAAATTGCCATCTGAATAAGACCGGGAATCGTGTTGTAAAAGCCGGTTGTAAGTCCGTGAAGAGCCCACCACAAAACTACCATCAAGAAAATATGCTGGGGAGATTTTTCTTCATAGGGATAAACTGATAAGAACATTCCTATAAAGCAGACAAAGGTTCCGACTCTCATACCGATATAAAGAATCTTATCGTCGAACCACTTACGCATAATGGGAGCGACGAACAGAGAAATGCCTGTTGTGACAAAGGTTGCCGCAGAAGCGAATGCCATAAGCTGAGCATAGTTACCGTTAGTATAATGATAGGTAATTTCTATTGCCGTACCCTCAAAGAAGGTGATGTGGAAGGTTTCTGCTTTGAAGCAGGCAATGAAGGCGTAAGTCATAAGACTGTAACCGATGCCGAAACCGATGCCGAGAATTTCAGAAATCATGTAAAGAATAAGGGGCTTGTTTTTGATAATATTCTTATAAATAACTCTGAGCTTTGCGGGTGTGGTATACACAGGCTCTGTAATTCGCTCTTTTGCTGCGACAATATTCCAGAAGGCGAAGGGGATAGATAAAATAACAACAAAGCTGTAGCTGTAGAAATATCTCTCTGCTTCGGAAAGATTGGGCATAAGCATAGGAAGGAATGCAGCGATGTATGTACCTGTTGAGCCGATTGCAGTACCGATAATACTGTCCATTGCAGCGAAAATACCGCGTTCCTTGTTGTTTGTTGTTCTTCTTGCATTAAGAGCGGTAGTTGCAGCATTATAAAAGGTGCTGAAGGCATCGTTCAGGAAATAAAGGCTGACCAGCCAGATAACCTTGAAGGTATCTCCTGCCTGAGGGAAGAACTGCCTGATAGGCAGAGTCTGAAGAATAAGTACAAGGTTAAAGGGAATGAGCATCAGCATTATCCAGGGCTTGAAACGGCCCCATGAGCCGAAGGATTTGCGTCTTTTATCAAGGAAGCTTGCAACGATTACGTCATTTGCAATATCCCAGAAGCCGAGTATAAAGATTATGGTGCTGTAGGTTGTGAAGGCACCTCTGCTCAGCCCGAGATAGGTTGAAGCTACAAGTGCCCCGAAGAAGCCGGACATTGCACTGTAGACTCTTGAAACCGCGGTGTTTGAGCCGTAGGCTAAGTATTCGTTAAGCGTTATCTTTTCATTAACATCATTTGCGACGGCGTTTTTGATTCGGAATTTCATTGTTTTACACCTCGTTGTTAATTGTATATTCTTATATCGGTCAGCTTCGGCTCCGCTCTTGACTGCTTTACAGCTATAATTATTTCATCGGTTGAAACGGCCGCTTTCAGTCTGACAATCTTTCGTGAGCCGATTACAGTACCGTTGTAAATACATTCATATTTTTTATCACGGTTCTTTATAAGAATGCTGAATTCTTCGATACGCTGGCTGAAAGAAAGATCCTCACGCAGAGAAATCAGGCGGAGCTCAGTTTTCTTATCAGCCTTCATCCTGATTTCCGCTACCGAATCTTTTTCTGCTTTTTCATGGGACGGGCAGGGGATGAAGCCGATAACCTCGCTTTTAAAGGGCTCGGTGATAAGACGAGTGAACTCTTTGAGGATTCTGATTTCACGCTTGTTGATAAGTCCGTTCTTATCGGGCGGTACGTTCAGAAGCATCGAGGCATTTCCACCGACGGTGTTGAAATAAATATCTGACAGGTTCTTTGCTGTTCTCTGCTTTTTAAAAAGATAATACAGATTGTTGTGCCAGAACCAACCTAAATTGATTGAAACATCTGCTTCGGCGGGCTTGAAAACAAGCTCCTTGTATTTTCTGAGCACCTCTCTTGAGCCGAGATCCTCTGCTCTTTCATCAAGCTTTTCAGCCATCTGTTTTGTCTGGGATTCATCGGTCTGAGAGCCTTCGGCTACAGCTTCATTACTGTCTCTGTCGGCCGGGATAACACTCCACTCGCTCTTTCTGACCCTGCCGCCCTCGTTGCCTATCCACCGCACGTCGGGTCCGCAGATCGATATTACGGCATCCGGATGGTGCTCTCTGATTACAGAATAATATCTGTCCCAGTCGTATACCTGTTTTTTGCCGTTCTTACCCTCACCGCAGGCTCCGTCAAACCAGAAGCAGAATATATCTCCGTAGTTCGTACAAAGCTCTGTGAGCTGATTTACAAAGAAATCGTTGTACTTATCCGTGCCGTAGGTTTTTTCGTGTCTGTCCCAGGGTGATAAGTATACGCCGAATTTCAGACCGTATTTTTTACAGCTTTCCGAAAGCATCTTGACAATATCTTTTCCGAAAGGAGTGTTCATAACGTTATGGTCGGTGTAAGCAGTATCAAAAAGGCAGAAGCCGTCGTGATGCTTAGCGGTTATGATTATTCCCTTGCTGCCCGTTTTGCTGAGCACCTCGCACCATTGGTCGGTGTCAAGCTTTTTTGGATTGAAGCGTGAAATGTCTTCATTTCCGTTTCCCCATTCTCTGTTGTTCATCGTGTTGATGCCAAAGTGAATGAAGTTATAATATTCAATCTGCATAAAATCAAGCTGTCTTTGTGACGGGATTACGCTTATATAACGCTTAACCTCTTCATCATCCTGCAGGAGGCTTATTTCTTCTGTCATATTATCACTCCGTAGTGTTTTATTTAAGTCTCAAAGCCCCACAATATAAGCATGTGGGGCTTGTATGGTTATTGATAATTGTTCCCTACGGTTTCGCCTATAGCTCTGAGAAGTGAATCCTCGTGATTTACGGGAAGGTCGCAGTTATAGTGCCACATCATTACACCGCCGAAGCCGTTTCTGATACAGTACTCGGTTTTCTGAGCAACTACGTCAGGAGTATTGAACCAGAAATCCTTTCCGATATCGTTGCAATGATACCATCCGTTTTCGTCAATTCCCTCGTAGCAGCTGTTGTAGCCGTACCAATAGGCTGCCATATCCGTAGGTCTTGAATAGAAGGGGATGCCGACGTTTACCTTTTCGATAGGCATACCTCTCAGACCGATTTTTTTGATAAGCTCAACAGTACCCTCGTATGTTGCGTGTCTTCCTTCGCTGTCGACAAAGTCATATGTCATAAGCTCAAAGGTGTCGATTGCCTCGATTGCGGCATTGCTGAATTTTATATTCCAGTCATTACCTGCGACTCCGAGAGTGTATTTGTCTCCGAGTGCCTTGTCAAGAGAAACAATGAAGTTGTTATAGTGGCGCCAGGCCTTGGCGGAAAGGGGATATTCATAATCAAAATGAACGCCGTCAAAATCGTATTTTTCAAGAACTGTAATAATGTTTTCCTCTAAAACTCCGCTTGTGAAAGCCTTGTTATGCTCATCGCTCTGTGCCTCCATCTGCTTTTCCCAGACGTCCGAATCCGTTACTCCGCCGGGGCCGATAAGATTGAGCGAGACGTGAACGTCTCTGCTTCCGATTGCATTGCGGACCTTTGTGAGAACAGTTTCCATTCTGTTCTCGTCATACTCCACCTCGCCCTTGCTGTTAAAGGTGGCACATTCAAAAATAATAACGTCTGTAATAATATCGAAGTCTTCTGCGTATACCTCGCCGCCCCAGTTCATAATAGCGTCGCCTCTTATGTAGGTTGTAACCCTGAAATCATCAACCCTTTTATCGGGCAGACAGTCGCTGAGGCCGAAGAAGCCTGATATTATTGTGATAAGAGCGGTAAAAAAGCCTATAACTCTTTTATAAAATGTAACCATAACGTATCTCCTTACTTTTATTTGTCATTACTCCACAAAATTTCGGGCTTCGGGTTAAGCTCCTGACCGTTGTTGGTCGGGTACCATCTTTCACCGAGAGTAACCTCGTTTTCATTGCAGAGCATGGTGACCTTCTGTACTGCAGTACATGAATAGAAGGCAAATTCGTCTATTCTTGTAACTGTTGAGGGAATTGTAACCTCCTTAACCTGCGAATTGAAGCCGAAGGCATCCTTACCGATTATTTCAAGACCTTCAGGTAAGTTGATTTCCTTGAGGTTACAGATAAAAAATGCTTTTTCTTCAATAACCTTCAGGGTCGACGGAAGCTTGATTTCTGTGAGCTCTGAGCATTTATAAAAGGCCTTTGAGCGGATTGTTTCTACGCCCTCGGGAATCTCATAGGAAATAGATTCAACCTCATTTCCGTTTTCATCCTTTACGGTTACGATGCCTCTCTGAGGGGGATAGAAAAGAAGAACCTTCATATCCTTTGTATAAATGACACCGTCAACGTCGCAGATATAAGGATTTTCGTCGCTGACGTCATATGCGGTAATATTTTTGCTGTTGCCGAAAGCCCAGTCGGAAATTTCTCTGACGTTTTTACCGATTGTGATTTTTGTTACGTATTCAAGGTTAGTAGCAGAAAAATCTGCGATTTTTGTTACGGGTACACCTTCGTACTCGTCGGGGATTACAATCTCGGTAACAACTGTTTTGTTGGGAACCTTTGTAACGGTTGCTTCACCGTCCTTGATTTCGTATGTAATATCCGTGTTTCCGGTGAGAAGCTTGTTTACGATGTCAGCACCGCAGGCGGTAAAGCAGAATAAAACAACGCAGACAAGCAATATAACTGATATTAATCTTTTCATGACGCAACCTCCTTTGATGCCTTTTCTGCTTCTGAGGCTTCAAGCCTTTCCTGAAGCTCCTTGACGCACATATCGTGCTTGGATTTTGTAAGATCGTAGAAGAAGAAGGGGACTGTGCAAAGGAAAAGGCTTGCTACGTTAAACCATACGTGAATACTGAAAACCTTACTGCATATTTCAGTATCGTAGAAGACGTTCCAGTCGTCTGCAAAGCCTACGTTTGCAAGAAGCCAGGGAGAAAGATAGCCGAGAGCGAGATTCAGAGGATTGGTAAGCCAGGAGAAAACGCCCGAAACCGAGTCGCAACGTTCACCGAATTTCCATTGGTGATAAATCTGGGCGTCAGCGCCAAGACCCTGTGAAACACCTGAGTCAATGGGCTGAATGGTGTTTCTGAGGAAAAGGAAAATAAGATAAATCCAGATGCTTTCCGTTCTTATTGCAAGAAGCATACCGAGTACAAAGAGAACGGAAATGAATCTTGAAATAATAAGGATATTCTTTTTCTCAAATTTCTTTACAAGCCATACGCAGGCAAGGTTGCCCGGAGTCATACCGATAACAACAAGGTTGGCGGCAAGTCCGAGAATAGCCTGATCTCTGAGCGAATAAACGAACCACCACTGTAAAAGTGAGCCTGTCATCCACTGCCACTGACCGAGAATGTTTGAAATATTTATTATCCACAGATATTTATTCCTGAGAGCGTTCTTTGCTCCCTTAAAGAAGGATACCTTTTTTCTCGTTTCGATGTCCTCTTCAATCGTGCGCTCCTTACAGAAAAGAGCAGCAAGCGATAATACTGCACCGATGGTGGCAAAAATAGGAACGAAAATCTTATAGGTCTGAACGCCTGTATAACCGCCTGTTCCTATGATAAGTACAGGGAGAATCATCTGAATAATTGAAGAGGGGAAGCCTGTTATGATGGGAACGATTGAATAAAGCTTCTGTCTTTCGTAGGAGTTGGGAGTCATATACTGAACAAGACCGTTGACACCTATAAAGTTGTTGTAGAAGTAATTCATCAATGTAAATATAAGGTGAAGAGTTACGAGTTTAGTGACGTGGGGAACGTCATAAAGAGGAAGATATGGGATTATTGAAATAATAACAGCTGCAGGAATAGCGCATATAACGATAAAGGGCTTTACTCTTCCGTATTTTGCGCTGAACAGTCTTCGTATTAACCATGTTATGTAACCGGTAATACCGTTGGTGACGAGTATGTTACCTACAATCTGAGGAAGGCCGATAAGAATACCCTCGAAAGCATTGACAGGTATAAAGTAACACAGAGCACCGATGAGGAGCTGTCCGGCATAGGTCGCATGGGCAAATATTTTCATTTTCTTTTCAAGCCGGCCGTGGTTTTCGTATATAAGCATGCCTACCGGGTTTGTGAAAAGAAGAACATAACCGATTATCTGGGTTACAAGGTTGATGAGATAGAAATCCATTGCAGGGATTTCCATAATTGCGCCGCAGAAAAATGTAGCCGAAAAGGTCATCAGGTTTGAGGCCTGAATAAAAATGTAGGTGCCGGCCTGAGAAGCGGTATAAGCTGCCATTTCTCTGAGCGTAAGATATTCACCCTCGCTTGTTGTGCTCCAATGGGTTTTGATATAACCCGGAGCTGATTTAACTTTTGATACAACTTCTGAAATCTTCATTTTTTCTCCTCCAATCTTTCTTTAATTATATAATAATATTAAAGTAAAAGCAATAAGAAGGTGATATTCGATGGTAGAAAAATACAAACGCTCTTTGTTAAAAATTACTAATACAGATTAAAAAAATCCGAGATCCTTTCGTCCGCTGTGCCTTTGGGCTTACGTACAGTTCAGATGTAAAAATACAAGTGAACGAAGGTTGAATTTCTCGTTTTGCTCCGCATAAAAAGTATACTTGTTATGAATTTGGAATTTTCACTTTACTATATATCCTGAAAATGCAATAATAGTCGGCTCGAATGAATTTGACCTTAAAACAAATCAGGAAGAAAGCATACGGAAAATGTGCAGATCAAATAAAAATTCTGCCATTATTCTGCTGAATGGCTCACCTGTTGATATGTCAGCTTGGATTGAAGACTGCCCTGCAATTATTGAAGCCTGGTATCCCGGAGAGCAGGGGGCACAGGCAATAACGGAAATAATTTTCGGCAAGACGAATCCCTCAGGTAAGCTTCCGATAACCTTTCCGAGAAGCGTAGGTCAGCTTCCTTTATTCTATTCAATGAAGCCCTCAGGCAGAGGCTACGGCTATGTTGACAATGATGGCTCACCCATTTATCCCTTTGGGTACGGCTTGAGCTATACAACCTTTGAGTTTGATAAATTTTGCCTCCACAATACAGATAATAAGCTGAAAATCAGCTTTTCGGCAAAAAACACAGGTAATTTCGACGGTGAAGAAGTAATTCAGATTTATTTTTCGGGAAGAAACTATGATGTTGTTATGCCATTAAAAGAGCTCAAAGCATACAAACGCTTCGGACTTAAGAAAAAAGAGGTACTTGATATCACCGTAGAAATACCGGAAGATGCCTTTTTCTATTATGACCGACAGCTGAAATACGGTATGCACAACGGCGACTACACAATTTCAGTGGGTACTTCGAGCACCGACATCAGAAAAACCTTTGAGGTCAAAGTGCAAAACGGCTTGATTTTTACAGACGAATAATTACAAAAAGCCTCTGAAAACTCAGAGGCTTTTTCAATGGGACATTAGTGCTCGATGCGGTAGCCGACATTAGGCTTCAAGTCCCTTTTTCTTTCCTTGCAAGCAGATAAAAAAACAACTCAGCAGCCTTTTGGCTACTGAGTCTTGAAAGTAGCGACCTATTTTGATACGGAATGGACATACCCTCGACCTTTCGTTAAAAGGTGTGAGGAACGTAAAGGGTTGCGCCAAACACATATTACACTATCTGTGTATATTTTGATTTTAGTTGTGTTTGATTTTATTTTTAAAAAAACTGCCCTCACGGGGAGAGCAGTTGCAGATATATTCTTTATTTATCCTTTGTATGTTGAAGAGAGTATTCCTTCATCATCAAAATTAAGTTCAATAGCAAATGTTTCGTTAGTACCGTCAACGAAGTTTATTGTAACAGTTATTATATCATTTACCGAAGATAAAGGAGTTTCAGAAGCAGACTTGAATGTATCTTTCATGCTTTCGGATAAGAACCAATCAATACTCATCCCATCATCTTTACCGTAGAGTTCTTTATACTCTTTTCCTGTAATCGTAATTGATGTACCCTGTTTTACAGTTGCGATATACTCTGACGGAAGAACACTGCCGAGCAGACTTTTGGCAGAAATAGTAAGTTTACCGTTTTCGGTACAGGATATGATAACATTTTCAACACTATCAGCATCTTCAACCTTAAGCTTAAGGTAATCGGCAGTACCGAAATATATTGTGGTTTCTTCCTGTGAACCAACCAAATGCCAACCATTATCCAATCCATAAAGCTCTGAAAGTCTATTCTTGAGTTTAAGCATTACAGCATCTTTTTCTGAACCGGACAATCCTTTAGTGTCTTCTACCATAAGAATGCCACCTAACGGTAATTTTACGCCAGATTCTTTGTTAATTACTGTCTCTGTTCCATCTGCTGCATTTGCTACCATAACAAAGAAATTTCTGTTTAAGTGCGTAGCACCGTCATTTACATCTACATTGTTGGAATTGTCCGGCAATGTGTTAACGCCAGTATTAAAAAAGGCGAATGCAGCTATAAAAATCATAGCAAATGCGCAAGAAATTGCAGTTAATTTATAAATTCTTTTTTTCATAATAGTTCTCTCTTTCTTAATATTTTTTACATGGTTTAAAATATCTTGTGTCATCTCTTTATCGGTTTTCATATATGAAATCCTCCTTCTCGAGTTTGGCTTTTAATGACTTTTTAGCCCTGTGTAAAAGTACAGATGTACTCTTTTTTGATTTTTTCAATATTTTAGAAATTTCTTCAATTGAGAAATCTTCAAAATAGAATAGTGTTAACACGGTTTTATAATCAGGATTAATGCTCTCCAAAGCCTCGTGTACAGCTCTTTTCTCATCGTCTTTTATATATAATTGTAAAAACTGCTCTTCCTCAATTTCAATATTAAATATTTCATCTATAGGAATCTCTCTGCCTTGAGGATTTTTTCGAATCCAATCAACAGCGGTGTTTCTTCCAATTGTATAAAGCCAAGTTTTAAAAGAGGCTGTTCCTTTGTTCTTTGGTTTTTTGAGTAAAAGTTTGACAAATGTTTCTTCAGTAAGATCTTCTGCGACCGAAAAATTATTCACAATTGAATTGATGTAATTCTGTAAACCTGGTCTATATTGAGAAACTATCTCTTCAAGAGCACTTTCATCCCCTTTAAGAAAACGGTGGTAGCTACTTGCACCATTATCCATAGGTTCCTCCTTTCCGAAAACCATTTTAATGTCTTCACTATTTACACGAATATTAAGACGAAATATTACACTAACAATAAAAAAATTATAATTTTAGTTTAACATATAATATTTCATTGCATAAAACAAAAGTTTAATTTTATAGAAACATTAATATAGTTAAAACAAATAGACATACCAACAACTAAAACAGACATACCTGTGTATAAATAATTAAAAGATATTGGTTGAAAACGACAAAAACAGACTCTGAGAGGGTTAAAATGTATCCCTCAGAGCCTGTTATCGTTAAAAGGTATAGCAAAACCCTTATAAACAGTCACTTTTACAAAAACAAACTGCACACCAAATCTAATACTCATTGTATCAAAATCGGTGTGCAGTTATGGTGCGGATGACGGGACTTGAACCCACATGAAATTGCTTTCACTGGAACCTGAATCCAGCGCGTCTGCCAATTCCGCCACATCCGCATATATTACAAACAACTTTCGTTGCAGTAAACGGTATTAATTTTTAAGATTTATGCAGACGCGCTTCCGCGTGACCGCTTGCGGTACCCAAAATTTCGTTCGGCTTGGAGCGCCGGAAAATTTTGACCGCTGCGCCATCCTCATCTTGCTTCATCTCCCGCAGGGAGCGCATCGATGATGATGCTGCCAATTCCGCCACATCCGCATATATCCCAATTTTTACACGGCGGGACAGCCGAGGCGGGCGTTCTTGCTTATCCGCTCCGTAAATACTACCACAAATGCGGTCGTAAGTCAATAGTACAAAGCGATTATTTTTGATGTGTTCAGCGGCTCTTTACAAATTTTCTTTTTGGTATATAATTGTTGCAGAAAGTGGGTGAAGCTGATGGGAAGCTACAAAGCGGTGTTCTGCTGCCTTAATTCTAAATACATACATTCGTCTCTTGCTCCCTGGTGTATTTATACGTCGTCAAAGCTCAGGCGTCTTGACGGTATTGAATGTGAAGTTATCGAGGGGACAGTAAATGAAGCTGACGAGCTTGTCCTTAATCGTATTATGTCTGTGAAGCCTGATTCGGTTGCTTTTTCATGTTATATATGGAACATCGGAAAGGTTTTGTCTTTGTCATCGGCTATAAAAAAGATAAGTCCCGATACTGTTATTATTCTCGGCGGACCCGAGGCTTCATACCGGCAGAGAGAAATACTTGAAAATTATGCTTATATCGACTATGTTATCAGCGGAGAAGGAGAGATTACCGTTCCTGAGCTGTTGAACGGCTTGTTCAGCGGAAAGCTTAAGGATATTCCTGCCGTTTCCTACCGTACTGCAGATGGCTTACATATCGACGGCAGGACTGCCCCTACAGATGAAAGTGTATCACCATACTGTGAGGAATATTTTAGTTCTCTTAACGGCAGAATTGCATATATAGAGAGTAGCCGCGGATGTCCCTTCAACTGTGCCTTTTGTCTGTCCGGCAGACTCGGCAAGGTCAGATATATTGATATAGACCGTGTAAAAAAAGAAATGGTACAGCTCTCTCAGGCAGGAGCGAAAGCCGTAAAATTTGTTGACCGTACCTTCAACTGTAATAAATCCAGAGCAGGGGAGATACTGAGCTTTATCAAAGAGCAGTACGGGAAAAACATTCTCTGCGGTACGAGCTTTCATTTTGAGCTTGCCGCAGATTTGCTTGACGGGGCACTTTTTGACATTATTTCTGATCTGCCGGTCGGTGCCGTTCAGTTTGAAATAGGTATACAATCCTTTAATGAAGCTACTCTGAGGAAAATTAACCGGAAGACTGATATTGAAAAGGTCATCGAAAATATTAAAAAGCTGATATCATTCGGTAACTGCCACGTCCATATTGATCTTATTGCAGGTCTTCCCGAAGAAAATCTGCAAAGCTTTACTGATGGCTTTAACAGAGCCTATGCTCTCGGGGCAAATATGCTTCAGCTCGGTTTTCTGAAGCTTCTTCCGGGTGCACCTATGACTGAAAACCCCGATAAGTTTCCCTGCACCTATAATTCCGAGCCACCCTATGAGGTGATATCGACACCGTGGATAACCAATGAAGAACTGAAAAGACTGCACGTAGCCGAAAATGAGCTCGACAGGCTTTATAACAGCGGCAGATTCAGTATGACGCTTGGTTATGTTTTTTCGGTGTGCGGTATTACACCCTTTGATGCTTTTATCGGGCTTGGTGATTATCTTTCAGCCTCGGGTAAGGGCGGAAGCCTGCCTCTTGATGAATACGTGAATATAGTATATGATTATTTTTCATCTGTCGACGGAGTAAACAGAAAAAGGCTCCGTGACGTAATGATATATGACCGTATAGCTACAAATAATTCGGGTGTTATTCCCGACAGTCTTAAGGTTAAGGATTCCGATATGAAAAAAATCAGAAATCTTATCAGAGAGTTTGATCCGCCTGAAAGTGGATGTGACCGTACCGTTGCCGTTCTTTATACTGAAAATAAAGCGGTTTACTGTGATTACAAAAAACGAAACCCCGTAACAGGCAGATACGAGGTAAAAGAATATATGCTTGAAAGCAGATAAAAAAACAAAAAAATTCAGAAATTCTGTTGACAACGGCGAATAATTGTTGTATAATCAACGAGCTGTTAAAAAACAGATGCTGATATAGCTCAGTCGGTAGAGTGCATCCTTGGTAAGGATGAGGTCACCGGTTCAAATCCGGTTATCAGCTCCAAAAAATCCTCGTTCACTGGAACGGGGATTTTTTATTTTCTGTTCAGCGAAAAACTATTGACTGCGACATACTGTTGTGATATGCTTTTGTTGAGAGGGAACCCTCGAATAAAAGAAAAGGAGAAAACATTATGTTGTTCGGCGACGGATCATCAACTGCTATGGCGGCTGCCGAGGCGGCTGCACAGGCGGTCAGAAGCACAGACAATTTCAACTGGACCTTTATCACGTTACTTGCTCTTGTGGTTTGCGGTGTATATATCCCGCAGATCAAAAAGAAAAACTACAACGGTATTGCTGCCGCATTGGCGCTTTACGGTGTGCATTGGTTTTATGAAATAATGAATGCCGTTATTGCACACTTCACAGGATATGCTCTCTGGACAGTAAGCCCCGAAAGCACAACCTTTATTCTTCTTATCGGTGTAAGCTGGGAGCTTTCCCTTATGTTCTCGGTGGCGGGCTTTATGGCTGATCTTATGCCGGCTGACAAGAATAAAAAAATTCTTGGTGTAAATAACAGAATAGCCTTTGCAATCGGAAATGCGTTTTTCTTCTCGGTGTTTGAAATCTTCCTTGCATCAACTCCCGCATTTATCTGGGTATATAAATGGTGGGGCGCAATTCCTGTATTTATCACAACCTACATTCCTTTCTTCCTTGCCGCAAACCTTATTTACGACAAGCCGAGAAAGACTCAGAAAAAGTTCCTTGCTGTTCTCTGGGGTATAGATGCAATTCTTCTTGCAGTACTTATTCCCCTGGGTATTATTTAAATATATATGCCGCATCTGTTTTGAGCAGATGCGGCACTTTTGTTTTGTTAACAAAAGCCTTTCCGTGATGTGCAAAATTACGGAAAGGTTTAGTTGTTTTAACCACTTGAAATTTATGGTGTCATCTGATAAAATTATACTGACATAATTTGAATTCAAACGGAAGTGATGAAATGAAAGCAATTATCGGCGGAAAAATCATTCTTAAGGACAGAATAGTCGAAAACTGTGCTTTAGTTTATTCGGATGTTATTGAAGGAGTTGTCCCTGCGACAAACGTACCCTCTGATGCTGAAATTATCGATGCAAAGGGAGGCTACGTTGCTCCCGGTCTTATCGATATGCACATTCACGGCTATCTCGGTAAGGACGTCTGCGACGGCGAGGAGGAGAGTATTCGTATTATCTCCGAAGGACTTCTTGCGAATGGCGTAACAGGTTATCTTCCTACCACAATGACCGAGGATATGAAGGTTATCCGCAAGGCTCTTGAGGTTTGCCGTGAGCTTAAAGAAGAAAGCAAATCATGGCATGGAAGTGCAATTCTCGGCTGTCACGCTGAGGGTCCCTTCATCAGCGAGAGCAAAAAGGGTGCACAGGATGCAAAATACATACTTAAGCCCGATGCAGCCTTCGTCAAGGAGTACGCTGACATAATCAAATCAATAACACTTGCTCCCGAGTGTGATGAAAACGACTTTGCCGCTATCCGTGAGATAAAAAGAGATACTGACGTTGTTATTTCTATGGGTCACACCTCAGCAGATTACGAAACTGCAATGGCAAGTGTCAATGCGGGTGTAAGCCACGTTACACATCTCTATAACGCAATGACACCCCACGCTCACAGAGCACCCGGTGTAGTTACTGCGGCCTTTAATGCAGACGTAAGCTGTGAGCTTATTGTTGATACCTTCCACGTTGATACCGCACTTTATAATATGCTTTGGAAATTAAAGGGCAGAAAGCTCTGCTTTATTACCGACTGCCTTCCTGCAGGCGGACTTCCCGAGGGTGAGTATACTCTCGGCGGACAGAAGATTATCTATAAGGGTATCGTCTGCCGTCTTGAGGACGGTACCGTAGCAGGTAGTGTGCTCAAGCTCAACAAGGGTGTGTGGAACGTTTATACCCACTCAGATATACCTCTCAATGAATGTGTTAACTGTGCATCACTTAACCCTGCAACAGCCTTAGGTCTTGAAAAAACCAAGGGCTCACTTGAGGTAGGTAAGGATGCAGATATAATTATCACAGACGGTGAATTCAACGTTGAAAAAACCATTATCGGCGGTAAAGTAAAATACGAAGCCTAAAATAATATATGACGTATAAAGGATGCCTTCGGGTGTCCTTTTGTTTTTTTACGTACCCCCCCTTGACAAATTTTTCCAATGGTATATAATAAAATTAGCACTCGACACTCGAGAGTGCTAAAATAATATAACAGAGGCGAATATAATGGCAAAGAAACAGTTTAAAGCAGAATCGAAAAAGCTTATGGATATGATGATAAACTCTATCTATACTCATAAGGATATTTTTCTTCGTGAGCTTATCTCAAATGCAAGTGATGCACTTGACAAGCGCTACTACAATGCAATGAATCAGGGTGAAACAGGCCTTGACAGAGAGGATTATAAAATAAAAATCGAAATAGATAAGGACAACAGACTTCTCACAATCAGCGACAACGGCTGCGGTATGAGTGAAAAGGAGCTCGAAAGTAATCTTGGCACAATCGCCAAAAGCGGCTCACTTGATTTCAAGAGCGGCGTTGAAAAGGGCAGTGAGGTTGAAATCATCGGTCAGTTCGGCGTAGGCTTCTATTCTGCATTTATGGTCAGCGACAAGGTTACTGTGCTTTCAAAGGCACAGGGCTCTGACGAGGCATTCAGATGGGAGTCAGAGGGCGTTGACGGATACACTGTTTCACCTGCAGATAAGGAAGAAGCAGGTACGGTTATAACGCTCCACATCAAGGAAAGCACCGAAGACGAGGACTACGATAAATACCTCGGTCAGTACACAATTCAGAATATCGTTTCAAAATATTCCGATTACATACGCTATCCTATTATGCTCGATATGGAAAGAACAGAGCTCAAAGAGGGTAGTGAAGACGAATACGAAACCGTAACCGAAGCAACACAGCTCAATTCAATGGTACCTCTCTGGAGAAAGAGCAAGAGTGAGATTACCGACGAGGATTATAACAGCTTCTATCAGTCGAAGTTTTATGATTATGAAGCACCCTTAAAAACTATCCACTCCAAAACTGAGGGACAGATTTCTTATGATGCACTTCTCTTTATTCCGAAGCATGCACCCTTTGATTATTATTCAAAGGATTTTGAAAAGGGTCTTGCACTTTACACCAACGGCGTAGTTATTATGGAAAAATGCAAGGAGCTTCTTCCCGATTACTTCTCATTTGTCAAGGGACTTGTTGATTCCGCAGACCTTACCCTTAACATTTCAAGAGAAACTCTTCAGCAGGATCACCTTCTCAAGGTAATCGCAAAGAACATCGAAAAGAAAATTAAGTCCGAGCTTGAAAAAATGCTCCGTACCGACCGTGAAAAGTATGAGGAATTTTTCAAGGCCTTCGGAGTACAGTTAAAATACGGTCTTTACAGCGACTTCGGCAGAAACAAGGAAACCCTTCAGGATCTTATTATGTTTGTTTCATCAAACGAAAAGAAGCTTGCTTCACTTTCCGAGTACGTTGACCGTATGCCCGAAAGTCAGAATACAATTTACTTTGCAACAGGTGAGACTGTTGATAAAATCGACCTTCTTCCTCAGGCAGACAGCGTAAAGGCAAAGGGCTACGAGATTCTTTACTGTACCGATGACGTTGATGAGTTTGCACTTCAGATGCTCCGTGAATACAAGGGTAAGACCTTCACAAATATCTGTGCGGCAAACCTTGACCTTGACACAGATGAAGAAAAGGAAGCTCTCAAGGCTGAAAATGAAGAAGCTAAGGATGTTCTCACCTTCCTCAAAGAGAGCATCGGCGAAGCAATCAGTGAGGTGCGCTTTACAAATAAGCTTCGCAATCACCCCGTATGCCTTACAAGTGAGGGTATGATGAGCCTCGGTATGGAAAAGGTGCTTTCGGCAATGCCCGGTGCCAACGGGGGAGTAAAAGCAACGGTTGTGCTTGAAATCAACAAGGATCACCCGGTTGCAGAAAAAATCAAAGCACTTTATGAAACAGATAAAGAAAAGACTGCAAAATATGCTAAGATTCTCTATGCACAGTCATGTCTTATTGCGGGCAAGTCAATTGAGAATCCCACAGAGTTCAGCGAGCTTATTTGCGAGCTTATGTGATTTTTTAATAGCAAGTAGTAAGTAGCAAGTAGTAAGGAAGGACGCCCAAGGGCGTCCTTTTTCTATAAAACAACACCGCCGAGAAATTTCTCGGCGGTTTATTATATCCTGTAACGCCGTCAGGCGTTCCCTGACTACTGGCTACTGGCTACTGACTACTATTATTCCTCTGCACTTGCACGTCTGATATAGTTCTTGAAGAACTTAAGTGCATCCTCAAGGCAGGCAACGGGAATCTTCTCATTTGTGCCGTGAGCGCCTCTGAGAAGCTCAATGCTTACTCTGAAGGGAGCGTAGCGGTAAATGTTGTCGCAGATAGGCTCGTAGTTATAAGCATCTGTGCCGCC
>JAZNIH010000049.1:0-32310 GCA_045577395.1 Acutalibacteraceae bacterium
GAAAGATGGACTTTTTGAACCGGGTGATAGACGAATTAAATTATGGCAATATGATTATACGAAAGAATTTCGAATAAATCGGCAAAATTGGTGGGCAGAAGAAATGCCAAGTAAAGAAGAAATGAAGTATGGTTTAGAAAATTTAAAACATGGTTTGAGCATATTTTAATTTGTTTTAAACAATAAAAAAACTTTACCGCTTTAAAGCTTGACAATTACATTTTTCTGTGCTACAATTCATTTGCAATAGTAAAACAACAGAGCTTCAAGTGGCCCTGAAATCCACTCGGGGGAGTGTTTGTCTCTCGTGATACTGTCCGTGATGCGATATTGTGATACCATATCTTAAAAGGGCGGTTTTGACCCCTCTGAAGCCCCTGTTTTACAGCGTTTTTTAACAAATTTTTGCAAAACTAAGTGAGTGGGAATAATATCTACTGTCTAATAGGTGCCCGAAAACCTTTGGAAATACAGGGCTTTCGGGCATTTGTGCAATTTAGAAAAACGCCGCTGCAACACTTTTGCAACACGTAATGTTAAATTTGCAAAAGGGAATAGTTGCAAGTGGCTTTTAAGTAAATAGGAGGTATTGTATGGGAACTTGGAATACCAGAGTCACAGGAAATGATACAGCAAAAGATTTATATATTGAATACACTGCCGCCTTCTATAAGTTTGATGTAGAAGAAGCGTTAAAGCGGATTGATAGCTATATCAGAACAAAAATGTTTGATGAATCGGATGAAGAAGAATGGTGCAACTATATTTATTCACTTGCTGATTTTATGTGGAAGAAAGGCATATTGACAGATTCGATACGCAATAAAGCTATTGAAATGATTGATAGCGGGTTCGGTTTGGAGTTGTGGAAAGAAGCCGGTCAAAAGACTTTTGATTCCCGAAAAAAGAAGCTTACCGAGTTCAAAGAAAAACTACTATCACCGCAGCCTCCAAAGAAGAAAATAAAGCCGAATGTGCACACAGAACGAATTTTTGATGATGGAGATATCATTGCTGTTCAGTTACAGACATCGGGGAAGCCATATACAGAACAAGATTCAAAACCGATTTCTGAAGAAGATTTTCATAATTTTGACAGAAAATATGTGTTGATGCAATTGGTAAATTGCTATGCAAGTTGGACATCAAGCGTAGTACCGGAGGTTAAGGATTATTGGGCTTGTTTCCGTTTGTTTGACGGTATTTATGACACCGTTCCAAATGATGTAGATTTGCTGTCGTTGAAAGACGCATTGATACATCAAGGACAAAAGATAAGTTCTATCTTTACTTGTGAGAGCAATATGTTTTATTTCAAGCGTAGAAATTACAAAGTGATATGTAATCGCAAAGATCTGCTCTCAGGTTTAGATACAAACTCCAATAATTCAATCTTCTGGGGAATAAACAAACCTTGGTCAAATCCCGATTCACAGATTGTAGCTGCTATGGGAAACCGAATTATATGCAAGGAGTTCTCGGGCACCGCCGAACAAGTTGAGCATATCTGCCGATATGCAAATCGTTATGGAAGATTTGATTACAGTTTGTCCCAAGAAGAAAACGAAGCAAGATATGTCACGGAAGAAAATATCATTGCAGAAAGAATTAACAAAGTCATTTCAAGCGGCGGAAAACTGTATAGTATATCTTTGGGCAGAGAAATCGGAATCGTTACGGTACATAACGGACATATAGATAATTTATACATTGAGGGGCAGTATCAACGCAATGGATTTGGTACTTGTCTTTTTCAGTATGTGCTATCAATAGCCGGAAAACAAGCTTATATTGATGTTCCTATATTAAACAAAGAATTACTTCATATTTGCGATAAACTTGGGTTGGTAAAAACAGAACAAACCGAGCATACTATTCGAATGGCGAAGCCGTAACTCTCAAGCCACCCGATACTATTCTGCAGGCAATTTTGCAACTTTTTCTGCAACAAAATTTTTGAAAAATGGAATAGTGGGTAGAAAAGTGGGTTCAAAATTGCCGTTTGGGATAAGATATAGGACATAAATAAGCCAAAGAGGAATCACGAAAAAGAGTGGGAGTAATATCTGCTGGCTTAAAAATACTTGAAATCTGTAGTTTTGTTATATTAAAACAATAAAAATTAGCCTGCCACTCAGATGTGGCAGGCTTTAATATTGCTGGTGATGTTTTTATTCAAAGCTTATTTGAATATCTGCGCCTTCTCTTACAAATGCAATAAACTCATCAATTTCAGCTGATATGGTGTGGTAGCCCTTTGTGTAAGCTTTACCGTTTTTAGTAAGTATCCATTTGCCGTCGGGAATATAAACTTCCTTTTCAGTCTGACTTTTGTTAACAATGGGTGCAAAAATTATATCGTCGCCAAAAAAGTATTGACTGTCAAGGGTATAGCATATTTTATCCTTCGGATAGTGGAAAAACATCGGTCTTATGACGGGGTAGCCCTTTTCAGAAGAAGTATCAAACTGCTTCTGGATATAGGGGCGAAGCTTTTCTCTGATTGAGAGAAGCTTTTTTATAATTTCAAAGTTTCTGTCACCGAAAGACCAGATTTCATTAGGATCGCCACTTGGCTCTAAAAGTACGGGAGTAGGTATATGGTGTCTGCTTCTTGAGCCGTGAAGTCGCATTATAGGACTAAAAAGACCGAACTGGAACCAACGGATAATAAGCTCATGGAAATCATCACTTTCAATGTCAGCTCCGTAAAATCCGCCTATGTCGGTGTTCCACCAAGGGATACCGCACATTGACATATTGAGTGCAGCTTTAACTTGATGTGAAAGACTTTCAAATGTTGAAGGAATATCTCCTGACCATACGAGCGAAGCATATTTCTGGCTTCCGAAGTACCCGCAACGTGTGAGCGTGATGATGTCGTCTCTGCCGATGGATTTAAAACCGTCATATGCCATTTTTGAATAGTAATAGGGGTAGAGAAGAGCAACCTTATCTGCTCTGCCTTTATGCCATATTAGATTATCAAACTGCTCAGGATGAATCTCAGGTTCGGCCTCGTCAAACCAGAGAGCATCAACACCGTTGTCGATGTAGTTTTCTTTAAGTTTGCTCCACACAAATTCTCTTGTATCGGGATTTGTGACGTCAATTTCCGCCTGCCAGCCGTAGAAATTAAATACTCTGTCAGAGCCGTGAACAGTACGCATAAGCATGTTTCTGTCAATCATATGCCAATAATTTTCGCTGTTCTCGTTGATTGTTGGCCATACAGAAACAATAAGCCGGGTGTTCATTTCGTGAAGCTCATTAGTCATTGCCTTTACATCAGGCCAGTATCTTGGGTCGAATTTATAGTCGCCCTGCTCTGTCCAATGAAAATAGTCACATACAATAGCCGATAGCGGAATACCGAGTTCCTTGTATTTTTGGGCAACAGAAAGGAGCTCTTCCTGGGTTTCGTAGCGGAGCCTGCTCTGCCAGAAGCCGGTTGCCCATTCAGGCATTTTCGGGGCGTATCCGGTGAGGTCAGCCAACACCTTGCAGGTTTCGGCAGGGTTTCCGGCTATAACTACATAGTCAATGGCGTGGCAGCAGTCGCTGCTCCACCTTGTGCGGTTATTTGATAACTCGCAAAGACCTGTCGAGGGAACGTTCCATAAAAAACCATAGCCAAGAGAGGAATACACGTAGGGGATTGTGCATTTTGCATTGACGTTTCTTATGTCAATAGTAGAGCCTTTGAGGTCAAATTCGTTATCCCAGCTGTGGCCCATGCCGAAGAAATGTTCATCGTCATGAGGATTGAAGGTAACCCTTGCCGACCAAAGATCACTACCTTTATTGATATAGTTGCGATAGCCGTCCTCGAATGTAAGCTCGGGTTTTTCGGTGAGAATTTTCTTGCTGTCTGAGTAAAATTCAACTCTTCCACTTGTGCCTATCATGACTTTTAATTTGCCGCAGGTCATTGTTGCCCATGTGTAATTATTCTCGATTATGCAGTCTGTGTTATGTGGCATAAGGTTGAAGTTTTCGTCAATTATACTGCAACTGGGAAAGCCTTGAAAGCGTATAGCATTTTCTCCGCAGGCACTTATTCTCACAAGTTCACCCTTTCGGGAAAATAAAATTGTATTATCTATAACAGTTACTTTCTTCATAGTTTTACACCCTTTATATTTATAAATCGATTTTATCAGAAAGTTATTTAGAGTTCAAGTGATTTTTTTATTATAACAAATCAAAAATGTTGAGTATACCGGTAAAAAATAACCCCTGACCGTCTGAGTCAGAGGTTTTGTTTGTTTATCTGATTGTATTACGCAGACGCACAATACAGCACTTAATTGCTTTCTGATGCAATTTTTTCCTGAAGCTCTGCGCGCTTTGCGAGAACGGCTTCATGGATTTCTTCTTTCTTTTTGCCTGTAAGCTTATAGGTGAAGAAGGGAACGCCTGCAAGGAACATCATGATACCGTGAACGATTGTGTAGAAGAAGAGGAGAGCAATTTTGTTTGTTGAAGAGCTGACAACTCCGTCGACGAAGTCGTAGTGAATTACATTGTCGAGAAGCTTGGGTGCGAAATATGAGGCGATGGCACCGCTTATTGTTGTTCCGAGCCCTATAACGTAGGGGAGGGTAGCATCAAGTCGTTTTCCTGTTTTAAGCTCAAGGTCTTCAAGTACGTCTGCCTGGAACATAAGGGGAAGAAGATTTGAAGCACCAAACTGTAAGCCTATAAGGAAGAGACATGCAATGAACACAAACATGAGGGGCTTGCTGTCGGTTGTGAAATAGAAATAACCGATTGTAAAGGCTACGATATTAGCGCATACAGAATAAATACCGCTGGAGATATAGAGTACTTTTGCATTGAATTTCTTAAGAAGGGCATTTATAACAAGCATGCCGACTGCCGTACCGATACCGACAGGAAGAAGAACAAAAATTTTCTTTGAAGGGTCGCCGATAAGAACGATGGCGAGATAACCCTCCATAAATGTTGAGATACCTCTGAAGCTTTTGAGAAACTCTGAAAGAATAACTACGTGAGCGTGTTTGTTTTTAAGAATATCCTTGAATCCGAGAAGAGGATTTTTCTTTTCTGTAGAATAGGGGATGCGCTCTCTGACCATACTCATACCGAGAAGCACGGTTGAAATACCGAGGACACCGCAGAAAGCTGCGCAGATTATGTACTGGAGTCCTTCGTTGTTTTTCCATATGAGTCCGATTATGAGAAGGAAAAGCATAGGCGCGGAGTTGCCTACTGCTGAAGCAAAGCTTCTTAAGGAAAGAACCTGATCTCGTTCCTTCATGTTTGGTGTCATAACGTTAGGCAGCATGTTAATAACGTTGCCGAAGGTGCACATAATACTCCAAAGAAGGGCAATTGTAACGATATATATGAAAACTAATGAGCCTGTAAGCTGGGGCGGAGTAATGAATGTAAGCATCATTATTATCGACATAGGAATAATAATGAGGAACAATATCGGTCTGAATTTACCTTTTTTACCGGCTCTTCTTCCGTCGATGTAAAGTGTGATGAAAAAGTTCAGAACAAAGGGAACAATAGTGATGATGGCATTGAATATTGAGTGGTAGTTTTCGTTGTAGTCATTGATTCGTAAAACATTAGTCAGGTAGGTGTTTCTGTTAGCGCCAACAACACCGGTCATTGTTGTGTAGAAAAATACACCTGCCAGATAGAAAATAAATTCAGGTATTTTTACATGCTTTTTGTTCGGATCAGATGCCTGTAAAATTGATTGTTGAGCCATACGATCATCTCTTTCTTCATAATTCTTAATAGAAATATTAACATATTTACTTAGCGTATGTATAAACAATATGTGAATTTGTATGAAAAATGCTTTGATATTTGACTTAAAAATACAAATGTGATAATATAAATACAAATCTGAATGATTTCAGATTGAATTATTATAACAGGAGGTCAGCACTATGAAAAAAATTATTTGCAAGGTTGAATATGATACCGAAAATGCAGAGCTTGTTGCAAAGTTCGTCAGCGGCGTATTTGGTGATGCTGCAGGCTTTGAAGAAAGTCTTTATGTTACTGCCAACGGCAAGTTTTTCCTTTATGTTAATGGCGGTGAAGAGTCTCCTTACTCCAAAGAAAACATAACAAGGATGTCAGCAGACAAGGCAAACAAATGGCGTGAAGAGCGCGGAGTATAAATAATTACTGCCTGTGGAGTTTATTCCGCAGGCAGTCTTTTTATGCTGTAAATTCCGCTTTCCAGGTGTAGGTGAAGCTTTCGGAAGGAGCTATTGCTATAATGCCCTCCTTAAGGGAAAAATCATCTTTCTTTTCTGTTGAATCGTTAACACCGCACCAGGGCTCAATGCAAACGTAAGGAGCTCCCGGCTTTGCCCAGATTCCGAGATAAGGTGCATTGCCGAGATTGAATCTGATTTTTCTGCTGTGATTATTACTTCTGAGGGTTATGTTTTCTGATTTTATTCCACGTAAAATCAAAGCATCCTCGTTGAATATGTCGTTTGTGATTATAATGTCTTTTTCGTTGTCAAGGACCGGATAAGTTTCAGGTAGTCTGAGAGATTCAACGAGATCAATTTTTTCGGTCGCGAGCGTTTCGTTTTCGTCGAAAGTAAGAATATCTCCGATTTCACAGTTGAAGGCAGGGTGGGCTCCGAGGGAGCAATACATTGTTTCGTTGTTACGGTTATCTATTTTATGTTCTACAGATAACCTGTTTTCATTGAGTGTAAAAGTAACCGAAACCTTAAAACTATAAGGATACATTTTTAATGTTTCATCAGTTTCTTCCAGGGAAAAGGTCAATGAATCATCTGTTTTTGATTCGAAGTGCCATTTCATTTTTCGTGCAAAACCGTGTTTAGGAAGAGAGTACTCATTTCCGTTAAGGTAATACTTGTCGTTAATCAATCTTCCGATAATCGGAAAAAGAATAGGGGATTGTCCGGTCCAGTATTTTTCATCAGCTTGCCACAGGTATTCAAATTCTTCTGCTTTTCCGTAAACGCTTGTAAGCTCACATCCGAATTCTTTTACACCGATTTTAAGGCTATCATTTTCAATATAATGCGTCATAAAGTTTTTCCTCCTGTTGTGTTCTTCGGATTAATGATACTACATAAAATCCTTTTAATCAATATTTTTGTGTTCTGAAATGAAAAAATATTAAAAACGATTGAATTTGAGCTGTCTAGGGTGTATAATTATATAATCAAATCATAGGAGTAGTTAAAATGAGTCCTGTTAAAAATAAAAGAAGAAAAAAGAAAAATATAATCGATACTACGATTAAGGTTCTTATTGCTGCCTGCGTTGTAGTTTCACTTGCTCTTGCGGGCTTGCTTGTTGCTGAGGTTATTTCTCCCGAGGATGACACAACTGACGGATACAGCGAAAGCAATTCGCATATAGAGGATAACAGTACAACGGATGATTCCGAAGCGACAGAAGCAACTACGGAAGAGCCTGTTACGGAGCCCTCAACAACAGAGGCTGAAACAACAGAGGCTGAAACCACTCAGAACAAAATTGATTTTGAGCTTACCGAGCCTTCGTCCTCAGAAACTCTTGTCGCTGAAGGTGACCGTAAAATTATCAATCCCGATCAGGAGCTCTGGAATCTGGTTGTTGTTAACGGAACACGGGCGATGCCTGAAGGATACAAGCCTCAGCTTAAAGCTGTTGCGGGTACAGATGTTATGCTTGATTACCGTGTTGCAGACCACTACACCGAAATGTATAATGCAGCACGTAAGGACGGAATCACACTGACTCCGTATTCGGGCTACAGATCTTATGACCGACAGAAGCGTAATTACAATAATCTTACTGAAGAATATATGTACAAATATAACCTTTCCCGTGAGGATGCTGCTAAAAAAGCTGCGACGGTTATTCTTCCTCCCGGAACAAGTGAGCACAACCTCGGTCTTGCGATGGATATATGTAACACCAACAGCTCATTCGATCAGCAGAAGGAATACAGATGGCTTATGGAGCATGCTCATAAGTATGGCTTCATACTTCGGTATACCGCTGAAAAGCAACCTATTACCGGTATTATTCCCGAGCCCTGGCATTGGCGCTATGTCGGTGTTGAGTACGCTGAAGAAATTAAAAACAGCGGTCTTTGTCTTGAGGAATGGCTTGATTCCAAGGGCATAGCGTACTGATGAAAATAATTTAAAAATCTTACCGAAAACTATTGACAAAACCGATTGCATATGATAATATATCTGCACAACAAAGCAGAGCAGTCAGCTTCTCACCTATGGGATAAGGTTCCGCATAGGTCAATAGACTAAGTTTTTGGTGTATTGATGCGTGGACAGCTCTCTGTTCACGCTTTGATTTTTATGACCACGTGTCAAATAATTCGGAGGTGTATGAACATCGCTATCAAAGAAATGCAAATCAATGAAGAGATTCGGGACAAGGAAGTCAGAGTAATTCTCGGTGACGGTGAAGCTCTCGGCATCATGTCTGCAGAAGAAGCTCTTAAAATCGCAGATGAAAAGAATCTTGATCTTGTAAAGATTGCTCCTCAGGCTGTGCCTCCCGTATGTAAGATTATGGACTACGGCAAGTACCGCTTTGAACAGACAAAGCGTGAAAAGGAAGCAAAAAAGAATCAGCATGTTGTTGAAATCAAGGAAATAAGACTTTCACTCGGTATTGACAAGCACGACTTCGAAACAAAGGTTAATCATGCCAGAAGATTTATCGCAAGCGGAAACAAGGTAAAGGTATCAATCCGTTTCAGAGGCAGAGAAATGGCTCATACTGAAAACGGTCTTGTTACTATGAAGGAATTTGCAGATGCTTGTGCTGAATTTGCTAACATTGAAAAGGCTGCAAAGCTCGAAGGTAAATCAATGATGATGTTCATGGCTCCCAAGCCGAAAAAGTAATAACAGGAGGAATTAACAATGCCTAAAATTAAAACTCACAGCGGTGCTAAGAAGCGTTTTAAGCTTTCAAAGAATGGTAAGCCTATCCGCTACCATGCAAACAAGTCACACATTCTCACAAAGAAGAACACAAAGCGTAAGAGAGGTCTTCGTCAGACAGTTGTTGCTGATAAGACAAACGAGAAGCAGATTAAGCGTCTTATTCCTTACAAATAATTCAGAAAAGTTCTTAAACAAAATATTATCATAACGGAGGTACTTAATCATGGCTCGTATTAAAGGCGCAATGATGACTCGTAAGAGAAGAAATAAAGTATTAAAGCTTGCAAAGGGCTACTATGGCTCAAAGCACAGCCTCTTCAAGACAGCTAAGCAGGCTGTTATGAAGTCAGGCAACTATGCATACATCGGCAGAAAGCAGAAGAAGAGAGATTTCCGTCGTCTTTGGATCACAAGAATCTCAGCTGCTTGCAAGGCAAACGATATCAACTATTCAACATTTATGAATGGTCTCAAGAAGGCTGACATCACTCTTAACAGAAAGATGCTTTCAGAAATCGCTATTGCTGATCCCGCTGCATTTACAGCTCTTGTAGAAAAGGCAAAGGCAGCTCTTTAATCAAAATTGAATTACGTCCGAGATTGATTCTCGGACGTATTTGTGTTTTTTTAACATCTATTTTTTTCTGTGTAATGAGGTAATCTGATGCTTAAAATAGACAGTCTTTCCAATGAAAAAATCAAATTATGTGCTAAAATAGCCGAATCATCAAAGCATAGGAAGCAAAACGGAATGTTCTTTCTTGAGGGACTCCGTCTTTGTCGTGATGCTGCTTTTACCGGCTGCAGAATTGAGTTTGCTTTTTTCACTCGAAAGGCAATTGATGCTCATTCCGTGGATGTAAGTCTGATATCAGAGGCCTCGGAGCATTATTTTGAAATTTCTGATCAGATTGCAGCAAGGCTTTCCCAGACGGAAAGTTCTCAAGGCTTTTTCTGCCTTTGCAGAATGCCTGAGCAGAGCCATGAAATTAAGTATAGCGGTAAATATATTGCACTGGAAAACATACAGGATCCATCAAACCTCGGTGCAATATGCCGTACTGCTGAGGCTCTCGGCATAAGCGGTGTTGTGATGTCGGGCTGCTGCGACCGGTTTTCTCCTAAAGCACAAAGAGCGGCAATGGGTTCTCTGCTCAGAATCAATGTTTTTGAAACAAACAATCTGAGTGAATATTTGTCCGATCTGAAATTAAACGGTATGAAGATTTTGGCAACAACTCCTGATAGTGATGCATCAGTTATTACTCAGGTAACTATGAACGGCGGTGTTGTTGCTGTTATAGGTAACGAGGGCAACGGAGTAAGTGATGAGGTCTTTCGTGTGTGCGATAAAATTACAATTCCAATGCTCGGCAGGGCTGAATCTCTTAATGCTTCAATGGCAGCGGCAATAACGATGTGGGAAATGATGAGGTGCACCGATGAACGATAAAAAATATTGGGTGTGGCTTCAGAATTGCGTCGGTTATGCCAACGACTTTGCAGAGATACTTGATCACTTCGGTTCTCCTGAGGCTGTTTTCAGAGCTTCTACCGACGAACTGATGGAGTGCAGATATGTAAGTCGCCGTAAGGCTTTACAAAAGAAAATTGCTGTGCATGATATAAAACAAGCAGAGGAAATAGTTCAGACATGCAGCAAGCATAATATCCACATTGTTACCTACGATTCCGATGAATATCCTTGTGCTTTGAGAGGCATTATTAATCCACCGATGATTTTGTACGTCAGAGGTGACGTCGACTGCCTGTCCGCTGATTTCACGGTTGCAGTTATTGGCAGTCGTACACCGTGTAAGTACGGTGAGGAAAGTGCAAGAAAAATTGTTTCAGGACTTGTTTCGGATTATAACGCCGTAATTGTCAGCGGTGGAGCTCTTGGTATCGACAGTGTTTCGCATATGAGTGCGATTAATCGGAGGGGTAAAACTGTTCTCGTTATGGGTTGCGGACACGGTGACGGTTACCTTCCTGAAAACAGTGAGCTTCGTAAAAGTGTGTTTATGCACGGAGGTGCATTGGTTAGTGAGTATCCGCCGTATTTCTCTCCTTATCAGGGAAGCTTTCCTGACCGTAACAGAATAATATCGGGACTCAGCCGCGCAGTCGTTATCGTTGAGGCCGCAGAATACAGCGGTACATTCAGTACGGCAAGGCATGCTATGAAGCAAAACAGGGATGTATATGTCTTGCCCGGTGATATTGACAGCGGTAATTTTGCAGGTTCAAATCAACTGATTACTGAAGGAGCAACACCGATTTTTTCAGCTGATGATGTCGTAGCTGAGCTTGTCGGAATCAAAAGAAAGAGAGAATCAGTTCTCGTAAAAAGCAATAATCCTTTCCGTAATATCGATGAAGGTTCTGAGTACTCTAAAAAGAACAAAAATAAAGCTGCAAAAAATCAGCATTCTGTTCACGAAGAAAAGGAAAAGGCTGCTGATGCTGGAAAAAATATTGAAAAAGTGAAGAAAAATCTTCCTGAAACTATTTCTAAAAATGCAGAAACGGTGTATAATTTAATGTCCGACGGTAAATGTACACTTGATGAACTTGTCAACTCAAGTGAGCTGTTGCCCGCAAAGATTCTTGCAGCACTTACTGAACTTGAGCTCGAGGGCATTGCTGAAAAAACAGCGGATGCATATCGGTTGTTATAATTCAGAATATCTATTTTTAAATCCATAAGAAAAGGTGAAAAATATATGGCAAATCTTATAATTGTTGAGTCACCCTCAAAAGCCAAAACTCTTAAAAATTACCTTGGAAGCGGTTATGAAATCATTGCATCCAAGGGTCACATCAGAGATTTACCTGCAGCTAAGCTGAGTGTAGATATAAAACATGATTTTGAACCCAAGTACAGCATTGTAAAGGGCAAGGAAAAGCTTGTAAAGGAACTTAAAGCTGCAGTTGAAGCGAGCGATGAAGTTTATCTCGCAACTGACCCTGACCGTGAAGGAGAGGCTATTTCATGGCATCTTGCCGAGATTCTCGGTCTTGATCTTGAAAAAAGCAACAGAGTTACATTTAACGAAATCACCAAAACAGGTGTAAAAAACGGTATGAGTAATCCCCGCAAGGTTGACCTCGATCTTGTTAATGCTCAGCAGGCAAGACGTATTCTTGACCGTCTTGTTGGTTATAAGCTCAGCCCATTTGTTTCGCAGAAAATAAGAAGAGGTCTTTCGGCAGGCCGTGTACAGAGCGTTGCAGTCAGAATGATTGTAGACAGGGAAAACGAAATAAGAGCATTTAATCCTGAAGAATATTGGGAAATCGAAGGAAAATTCAATTATTCCAGAAAGAACATCAATGCTGATTTCTACGGTGACGAAAACGGAAAAATTGAACTCAAGAGCAAGGAAGAAGCTGATGCTATTCTCGCAAGACTCGACGGTGCATCATATTATATAAGCTCACTCAAGCTTGGCAAAAGAACCAAGAATCCTGCGCCCCCGTTCATAACATCTACTCTTCAGCAGGAAGCATCCAGAAGACTCGGCTTCAGAGCTGAAAGAACAATGAAAATTGCCCAGGAGCTTTATGAGGGTGTTAATATTGCCGGTTACGGTTCAATCGGTCTTATTACCTATATGAGAACAGACTCACTCCGTATATCCGAAGAAGCAAGACAGGCAACAGATGAGTTTATTCTTCAGACCTACGGTGAAAAGTATATTCCTGAAAAAACCAGATACTTTAAATCAAGAAGCAATGCACAGGACGGTCACGAAGCTATCAGACCTTCAACGGTTTCTCTTACTCCTGATAAGGTCAAGGGAAGCCTTACTCCTGAGCAGCACAAGCTTTATACACTTATCTGGAACAGATTTGTTGCTTCTCTTATGGCTTCGTGTATTCAGAATACATCCAAGCTTGAAATCAGAAGTACATTGAGCGGAAAACCTGAAGATAAATATTGCGTTTTTACCGCAAGCGGTTATTCTGTTAAGTTTGATGGATTTACTGTTTTGTACGATTCAGGTGATAATGATGAAAAATCTAAGCTTCCTGACGGTCTTGTAAGCGGAGAAGCTCTCAAGCTTAAGGAGCTTGTTCCTTCACAGCATTTCACTCAGCCTCCTGCGAGATACACTGAGGAAACTCTTATCAAGACTCTTGAAGAGAACGGTGTCGGACGTCCCAGTACTTATGCAACTATTATTTCGACAATCACAAAGCGTGAATATATTGAGAGAAAATCAAAGCAGCTTGTACCTACCGAACTCGGCGAAGCTATTGTAAATCTCTTGAAAGAAAAGTTTAAGAATATCGTTAATGTGAAGTTCACCGCACAGATGGAAAGCGATCTTGATATGGTCGGTGAAGGTAAAGAGGATTACATTAAGATGCTTCATGATTTCTATGATGATTTTGAGGTTAATCTTCAGAAGGTCAAGAAGGACATGGAGGGCGTGAAAATACAGCTTCAGGAGGATATTACCGACATACCCTGTGACAAGTGCGGACGTATGATGGTTATCAAAACAGGACGCTTCGGTAAGTTCCTTGCCTGCCCCGGTTATCCTGAGTGTAAAACAACAAAGCCTTATGTTGTTGAAACAAATGCAAAATGCCCGATTTGCGGCGGTAAGGTAATTTCCAAAAAATCCAAGAGGGGATACACCTTCTTCGGTTGTGACAAGTGGCCTGAATGTAATTTTATGACATGGGATAAGCCGACAACAGAGCTTTGTCCTCAGTGCGGAAAATCACTCTTCAAAGGAAAAGGCGGTGTTCTTTCCTGTCTTGGTGAAGGATGCGGTTATCAGGCAAAAACCAAAAAGAAAAAAGAGAAAGAATAAAATAAAGGAAGTGACGGAAGTGAAGGAAACAGTTAAAATTATCGGCGGCGGTCTTGCCGGCGTAGAAGCTGCATGGCAGCTTGCTAACAGAGGCTTTAACGTAGACCTTTATGAGATGAAGCCGGTTAAATTCAGTCCTGCCCACAAGCTGCCGTCACTTGCTGAACTTGTCTGCTCTAATTCGCTCAAAGCCAAAAGACTTGAATCTGCGGCCGGTCTTCTAAAAGAAGAAATGCGTATACTCGGTTCCCTTTGTATGGAATGCGCCTCTTTGTGCGAGGTTCCTGCAGGTGGTGCTCTTGCGGTTGACAGGGATGAATTTTCACGACTTATTACTGAAAAAATTAACGCTCATCAGAATATAAATGTTATTCATGAAGAGGTGTCGGAGATACCTGACGGTAACGTAATTATTGCTGCCGGTCCGCTCGCGTCTGACAGTCTTAGTGACAGCATAGGAAAAATATGCGGTGACGGACTGCATTTCTTTGATGCTGCGGCACCTATTGTTACCTTTGACAGTATCAATATGGAAAAAGCCTTTACAGCTTCACGTTACGAGAGGGGCGGAGAGGACGATTACATTAACTGCCCGATGAACAAAGAAGAGTATGAAGCTTTTTATGAGGCTCTTATCAGCGCTGAGGGTGCGTCGCTTCATTCTTTTGATAAGCGTAAGGATTTCTACGAGGGATGTATGCCTATTGAGGTTCTTGCTTCAAGGGGAAAGGATACAATGCGCTTCGGACCGATGAAGCCTGTAGGTCTCAGAGATCCTCGTACAGGGCACAGACCCTGGGCTGTTCTTCAGCTCAGAAAGGAAAACTGCACAGGTACTATGTATAACCTTGTGGGATTTCAGACAAACCTCAAGTTCGGAGAACAGAAGAGAGTTTTTTCCATGATTCCAGCTCTTGAAAATGCTGATTTTGCCAGATACGGTGTTATGCATCGTAATACGTTTATTGATTCACCGCGGCTTCTTAACGGTGACTTCAGTTTCAGAAAAAGAGAAAATCTCTTCTTCGCAGGACAGATTACAGGTGTTGAGGGATATATGGAATCAGCATCAAGCGGAATAATGGCCGGTATTAATATGGCTCTCAGACTCAGTGGAAAAGAAACATTGATACTTCCCGAAATAACAATGATCGGTTCTCTGAGCAGATATATCAGCGATGAAAACGTGTTTGATTTTCAGCCAATGGGAGCTAATTTTGGCATTCTTCCGCCCATTGAGCCTAAAATAAGAGATAAAAAAGAGCGTTATGTGGCTCTTGCACGCAGAGGCATTGATTCAATAAATGAATATCTTCAATACGGAGGTATAATATGAATTTTACAGAATTTGAAAATATTATCGGATATGAATTTAAAAATAAGGGGTTACTTAAAACAGCCTTGACACATTCTTCTTATGCTAATGAAAAGCATTTTGACGGTGAATGTAACGAAAGACTTGAATTTCTTGGTGACTCTGTGCTCGGCGTTATTACTGCTGAGTATTTTTACCATAATCTTAACCATCTTCCCGAGGGCGAGATGACAAAAAAAAGAGCAGCATGTGCTTGTGAAAAATCTCTTTATAATTTTGCCAAAGAGATTAATCTTGGTAAATTCATTCTTCTCGGAAGAGGTGAAGAAAACACCAACGGCAGAAACAGAGCATCAATTCTCGCCGATGCTTTCGAAGCTGTTATTGCTGCAATATATCTTGACGGCGGTCTTGAGGATGCAAGACGCTTCGTGCTTGATTTCGTTAAAAAAGCAGCAACTCAGCAGGAAAGCTTCCGTGATTATAAAACCGAATTGCAGGAAATTATTCAGAAAAATCCGGATGAACACCTTACTTACGTTCTTGTCGGTGAAAGCGGACCTGATCACGATAAGCGTTTTGAGGTTGAGGTAAGACTTAACCGTAATGTAATGGGTTACGGTATAGGCAGGAGCAAAAAGCTTGCCGAACAGCAGGCCGCAAGAGAAGCTCTTGAGCTGATGGGTGTAAAAAGTTGAAGCATATAAATGTAGCATTATTCGTTCCCGATGTCGGTTGCCCGAGAAGATGTAGCTTTTGTAATCAGAAGACTATATCGGGAAAGATAGCAGCCGTAACGTGTGCGGATGTTGACAAAGCTGTTGAAACTGCACTCTCAAGCTCTGACTGTAATGATGGGGAAATTGCTTTTTTCGGCGGAAGCTTTACCGCTATCGACAGAAAATATATGCTTGAGCTTCTTGAAAAGGCAAAAGGTTATGTTGACAAAGGTCTTTTTAAAGGGATACGTATATCAACAAGGCCTGACTGTATTGACCGTGAAATTCTTGATATCTTAAAGAAGTACTCAGTAACTTCAATCGAATTGGGATGTCAGAGTATGGTTGACGAGGTGCTGGAATTAAACAACAGAGGTCATAACAGCCGAGCGGTTGTCAATGCAGCAAAGCTTATAAAGGAATACGGCTTTGAGCTTGGTGTTCAGTTGATGACAGGTCTTTACGGTGACTCTTATGAGCGTTCGTTGGAAACGGCTGAAAGACTCATCTCTCTTAAACCTGATACAGCCCGTATTTATCCTACGGTTGTTCTTGATGGTACAGAATTAGAAAGATTGTACAACGACGGTAAGTTTAAGCCGCAGACTCTGGAAGAAGCTGTAGAGCTTTGTGCGGAGATTCTGTCTATGTTTTATAATAATGGCATAAGGGTTATTCGTGTAGGACTTCATTCAGGCGGTAACGTTGAAGAAGGCTATGTTGCAGGAGTATATCATCCTGCCTTCAGAGAGCTTTGTGAAAGCCGTATTTATTTAAATGAAATTGAACGGATTCTTAAAAGTCAAGAATTGTCAGAACGTGAAATAGAAATCACCGTAGGCAGTCGGTTTGTATCGATGCTTATAGGGCAGAAAAGATCTAACATAAAATATCTTGAGGATAGAGGCTATAAGGTCAGAATAGTACAGGATAACAGTTATCCGAAATATAAAATTAAAGTCCGAGGAATTGTGAAATGACATTAAAGGCATTAGAAATGCAGGGATTTAAGTCCTTCCCCGAAAAGACAACCTTACAGTTCGGCAAAGGAATTACTGCAGTTGTCGGCCCCAACGGCAGCGGTAAGAGTAATATTTCCGATGCGGTCAGATGGGTTCTTGGTGAGCAGTCAAGCAAATCTCTGCGCGGTTCAAAAATGGAAGACGTAATTTTTGACGGTACTAAAATAAGGAAGGCGCACGGATTTGCTCAGGTTACTCTCAGACTAGATAATTCCGACAGAAATCTCAAGGGTTATGACAGTGAAGAGGTTTCGGTTACCAGACGTTATTACCGTTCCGGTGAAAGCGAATATAAAATCAACGGTGTGAACGTGCGTCTTAAAGACGTACATGAACTCTTTATGGATACCGGTCTCGGCCGTGACGGCTACTCTATGGTCAGTCAGGGTAAGATTGCTGACATGGTAAGCGGTAAAGGCAGAGAATGCCGTGAAATGCTCGAGGAAGCGGCAGGTATTTCCTCATACAGATACAGAAGAAATGACTCTCTGAAAAAGCTTTCTCAGGCAGAAGAAAATCTTGTTCGTCTCAGAGATATACTTACTGAGCTTGAAAGCCGTATCGGACCTCTTAAGACCCAGAGCGAAAAGGCTCAGAAGTTCATTGTGCTTGCCGAGGAAAAGAAAGAAATCGAAATTGGCTTATGGCTCTATAATATTGATAAGCTTCGTGAAAATCTCCGTAAGCAGCAGGATAACATAGCTATTGCTTCCGGTCATTATGAACAGACAGAAAAAGAACTTGCTGAAATTGAAGCTGAAATTGAAAGATGTATTTCAGATACACAGAATATAAACATAGAGATTGATGAAATCAGAAACACTATTTCTCTTATTGAAGAGAAATCTGCTTCTGCAGCAGGCGAGCAGGCTGTTCTCAGAAACTCAATAGAACACAACAACGAAACAATCGAAAGAATCGGTAAAGACAGAGACGATTCAGAAAACAGTCAGCAGCAGCTTCTTAAAGAAATTGCTACCGAAGAAAAGCTTATTAATCAGATAAAGCTTATCCGTGACGAGAAAAGAAGCCTTCTTTCTGAAACTGAAGCCGAGCTTATACAGATGCAGAATGCGGGTGGCAGTCTTGACAGTGAGAGCTATGAGCTTTCAGCTATGGTAACTGAGCTCACAAAAGAACTTTCTGATTGCAGAGTTGCATATTCGACTGCAATGTCTTCTGTCAGTGAGATTAAGTCAAGAGTCGAAATTATTGATCAGCTTATTTTCGGCAAAAAGGATAATGTTTCCAAGCTTTCGAATGATGTTTCATTAAAAGAAAAATCAATCGCAAGCGCTGACGCTGAAATAATTTCTCTTAACAATTCAGTTAACGGATATTCTATGCGCCTTTCTTCGAAGAATGAGAAGGCAGATAACTGTAAAAAAGAACTTGATAACCTCGTTTTTGAGTCTCAGAGAGCTTCCTCTAAAATCAAAATGCTCGAAGAACTCGAAAAAAACATGGAGGGATACTCCGGTGCAGTAAAGAGAATTATCAAGGAAAGTCAGAAGGGTGCTCTTGGAGGAATTCACGGTACAATTTCACAGCTTATTTCGGTTGCCCCTGAATATGCTGTTGCTATTGAAACCGCTCTTGGTAATTCCATTCAGAATATTATTACCGATACTGAAAACGATGCTAAAAACGCCATCAATCTTCTTAAGGCTACCAATTCAGGTCGTGCAACCTTCCAGCCTATTTCGGCTGTCAGAGGTAAGCACCTTGATGAAAAAGAGCTTGACGATTGTTACGGATATATTGATGTAGCATGTAATCTTCTTCGGTGCGACGATAAATACGCTGAAATTATATCCTCACTTCTCGGTAAGGTTGTTGTTGCTGAAGATCTTACAAGTGCTATTGCTATTGCTAAAAAGTATTCATACAGATTTAAAATTGTCACTCTCGACGGTCAGATTATTAATACCGGCGGTTCGATGACGGGTGGTTCTCAGTCTCAGAACACAGGTATTCTTTCAAGAGGTACTGAAATTGAAAAGCTTAAGCTTAAAGAAAAAGAGCTTAACGACAAGCTGACAAGTCTTCAGAATCAGTATGATGAGCTTGTCAGAGAAATCGAAGCTCTCGAGAGTGTGCTTTCATCCGAAAAAGAGAAGGTTGTTTCAGCTCAGGAAGAAAAGATTCGCTTACAGGGTGAATATAATCTTACATTGCAGCAATTCAACGACGCTAAGGATGCTCTCGATAATCTTATTTCTGAAAAAAGCAGTGCTGATGAAAGAATTTATAGCATCGAGGGAGAGTGCGAGCTTCATAAGGAAAAAATGGATGAGCTCTCAAAGCAAATTTCTGATAATGAGCAAAAGCTTGTTCAGCTTGATTCTAAAAAATCTGAGCTAGCAGAGAAGAGGGGCGTTATTTCTGATAAGATTTCTTCTCTTAATATTGATATCCACGGCGCTGACAGAGATTTAAGTGCACGTAATCAGGCCCTCGGTCTTCTCAAGGCTCGTCTTGTAAGTCAGGAGGATAAGGACAAAGAGCTTGACAAGGAAATTGAGCTTATCAAACAGAGAAATGCACAGATAGAAAGAGATATTATTGAGATCGCAAATCTTATTGACAGCTTTGCATCGCAAATAACAAAAGCAAAGCAGGATATAGTAACTCTTCAGAAAAACAGAACGTCCGCAGAAGAAAAATCACAGAATCTTCGTACCTCTGAGAGAAGCAAGACTGCAGAACGTGAAAAAATCAGCGGTGAGCTTGCAAGACTTGAGGAACGCAGAGATACAATGACTAAGGAATATGATGAAATAGTCACGAAGCTTTATGATGAGTATCAGCTCACTAAGCGCGAGGCAGAGGCCTTCTGTGAAAAGCCTGAGGATCCTAAGAATGCTCAGAGAAGACTTCATGAAATCAAAAACTCAATCAGAGCTCTCGGATCGGTTAATGTAGGCGCTATTGAAGAGTACAAAGAGGTCAGTGAGCGCTATGAATTTATGTTTGCTCAGGTCAACGACGTTGAAAAGAGCAAAAAAGAGCTTATCCGTCTTATTGAAGAGTTAACGTTTAAGATGAGCTCTCAGTTCCGTGAGCAGTTTGTTAAGATAAACGATAATTTCAACGGAACCTTCCGTGAGCTTTTCGGTGGCGGCAGTGCTGAGCTTATACTTGAGAATCCTGCTGACGTGCTTGAAAGTAATATTGATATCAAGCTTCAGCCGCCCGGAAAGAATGTAAAGCGTCTTGATTCGCTTTCAGGCGGTGAGAAGGGTCTTTCAGCTATTGCACTTCTGTTTGCAATTATGAAGGTTAATCCTGCTCCCTTCTGTATTTTCGACGAAGTTGAGGCTGCTCTTGACGATGTTAACGTACAGCGCTACGCTCAGTATGTGCGCAGAATGACTGACAATACACAGTTTATTCTCATCACACACCGACGCGGTACCATGGAAGAGGCAGATATGCTTTACGGCATCACCATGCAGGAGCAGGGTGTATCAAAGCTTCTTGAGCTTAAGACCGCTGAGCTTGCAAAGAAACTCGGCATTACACAATAAGGAGATACAATAATGGGTATATTTAAAAAATTCGGCTTCGGACTCAAGAAAACCCGTGAGGGTATGACAGGCAGAATTGAGGATGTTCTCGGAGCCTATGAGGAAATAACTGACGATTTATATGAAGATCTTGAAGAGGCCCTTATTATGGGTGACGTAGGTATGAAAACCGCTGTTGACATTGTTGAGGAGCTCAGAAAAAGAGTTAACCGCAACGAAGTGCGCAATCCCAAGCATGCTAAGATGATTATTGCTGATATTGTTGCTGATATGATTGACGGTGGCGAGGATATGGGACTTGTTACTATTCCTTCAATTATTCTTGTAATCGGTGTCAACGGTGTCGGTAAAACAACAACAATCGGTAAGCTTGCCGCTATGTATAAAAAAGAGGGCAAAAAGGTAATTCTCGGTGCTGCTGATACCTTCAGAGCTGCGGCTATAGAGCAGCTTGAGGTATGGGCTGACAGAGCAGGAGTTGATATCGTTAAGCACAAGGAAGGTGCTGACCCTGCTGCTGTTGTTTATGATACAATAAGTGCCGGACTTGCAAGGGACTGCGACATTATTATATGCGATACCGCCGGCAGACTTCATAATAAGAAAAACCTTATGGATGAGCTTGCAAAAATCTACCGTGTTGTTGAAAAACAGCTTCCTTATGCAGACCGTGAGATTCTTCTTGTTCTTGATGCTACAACCGGACAGAATGCAGTAAGTCAGGCCAAGGAGTTTATGAATGTTGCCGAGCTTACCGGTATTGCTCTTACAAAGCTTGACGGTACTGCAAGAGGTGGTGTGGTGCTTGCTATCAAGAATGAGCTTAAGCTTCCTGTTAAGTTTATAGGTGTGGGCGAGCAGATAGATGATCTTCAGCCTTTTAAGCCTGCAGTATTTGCAAAGGCTCTTTTTGAAGATACCTCAACAGTTGAGGAGGAATAAGGAATGAAAATTCTTATTGCGACACACAACAAGCATAAGCTCAGTGAGATGTCGAGAATTCTCGAGCCGATGGGCTATGAGGTTGTGACAGATACGGACTTGGGCTTCACTCTTACAGAGGCTGAGGAAAACGGCACTACCTTTCTTGAAAATGCAAGAATTAAAGCCGAAAGCGGATGTAAGGAAAGCGGTATACCTTGTATTGCTGATGACAGTGGTCTTTGTGTTGATGCGCTGGACGGTGAGCCGGGAGTTTTCTCTGCAAGATACAGCGGTGAGCACGGTGATGATAAGGCTAACAATGAAAAGCTTCTTTTCAACCTTAAGGATGTATCCGATGATAAAAGAACAGCACGTTTTATGTGCGCCATCTGCGTCTCATTTCCCGATGGCAGTGAGATAACAGCGGAAGGTGCATGCGAGGGTAAAATCGGCTATGAATACAGAGGAAATAACGGCTTTGGCTACGACCCGCTTTTTATGGTGGGTGACAGAAGCTTCGCCGAGCTTTCAGCGGCAGAAAAAGATGCAATCAGCCACAGAGGTAATGCACTTAAAAACTTAGAAAAATTATTATCCAAATAAATAATATCAGGAGATTTATAAATGACAGGTAAAGAAAGAGCACAATGGAGAGCTCAGGCAAATCACCTTGAACCTCTTTTTCAGATCGGCAAGGGTGGAATGTCCGATACACTTATCAAGCAGACAGATGATGCACTCAGAGCAAGAGAGCTCATTAAGGTAAAGGTACTTCTTGAATCTTCGCCTATTACCCCCAGAGAAACCGCAGACGAGCTTGCAAAGGCTACAGGCGCCGAAGTTATTCAGGTTATCGGCGGCGTAATAGTTCTTTACAGAGAAAGCCCTGAACTCAAAGAAAAGGCTGCTCAGAAAGCAAAGAACATTAAAAAAGCGGCTAAGCTCAGAAGAGAAAAGGCTTTGGCTGAAAAGAAGGAAAACAAGAAGTTCCGTTTTACCGGTAACGCGTCAAAATCAAAGGGTAGAAAGTAATGCGTATCGGAATATACGGCGGTACATTTAATCCGCCTCATAAAGGACATATCAGACTTGCCGAAGCGATGCTCAAAGATGCAAGACTAGATAAAATTCTGATTATCCCGGCAGGAACTCCTCCTCATAAGGAAAGTACCGATCTTGCAGATGACAGTTTCCGCATTGAAATGTGCAGACTTGCATTTTCGGATGACCGTTTTGATGTTATCGATATTGAAATAAAGCGTGGTGGAAAAAGCTTTACTGTTGATACGGTTTCTGAACTGAGAAGCATTTATCCCGATGATGAGCTGTTTCTTATTATAGGCTCTGATATGCTTCTTTGCTTTGATAAGTGGTACAGATATAAAGATATACTCAACGAGGTTACCTTATGTGTTGCCACAAGAGAGGATGAGATAAGCCGTTATAAGCTTTTTGAATATGCCCGTAATACGCTCGGACTCGATGAAAATGAAATTCTTGTTTCAGAAAATTCGGCATTTGAGTGTTCATCTACCGAGGTGCGTGAAATAATCAAAGCAGGGGGGAGTGCCGAAGAATTTCTTACAGATCCGGTAAGGGGTTACATTTCGGAACAGAATATATATACCGACGTTTATACGCCTTGGCGCAAGCTTTTAAAGGGAAGGCTTCTTGAAAAGAGATATATACACTCTCTGAACGTTGCCGACAGTGCCCGAGAGCTTGCCAAAAAGTACGGTGTCGATGAAGAAAAAGCATATTTTGCAGGTCTTGTTCACGATATTATGAAAAATGCCGGTGAAGAAGAACAGTTGCAAATTATTGAAAAAGGTGGTATAATTCTTAGCCGTACGGAAAAAGTGAACAAGAAGCTCTGGCACGCTATGGCAGGTGAATGCTATCTCAGGATTGAGATGGGGATAGCCGACGAGGATATCCTTAACGCAGTCAGATATCATACAACAGGCAGAGCGGGTATGAGCCTTCTTGAAAAGGTGGTTTATATTGCCGATTATATCTCTGTCGAAAGAGATTACGATGACGTTGATGTAATGCGTGAGCTTTCGATGAATAAGGGTCTTGATGAAGCGGCACTTTATGCCTTGAAGTTTTCGTTTAAGTCACTTTCTAAAAAAGAAAAGCTTATACATACAGACAGTGTGGAATACTATAATGAACTGATAATTGAAAGAGAGGGATAACTATGACAGAGCTTGAAAAAGTAAAAGAAATAGTAAGAATTCTTGATAATAAAAAAGCCAAGGACATCAAGGCTATTGAAATAACAGAGCATTCAATTGTTGCAGATTACTTTGTAATTGTTTCAGGTACATCAAACACTCACGTCAAGGCGCTTGTTGATGAGGTTGAGTTTGAGATGAAGCAGAAGGGTGTAGAGCCATATCACGTTGAAGGCAAGGCTACAGGCTGGATACTGATAGATTATGACACAATTCTTGTTCACGTATTTACAGGCGAAACAAGAGAATATTATAATCTTGAAAGACTCTGGCAGGATGCAAAAGAAATTGATTTATCCGATGTAATTACAGAGGACTGAATAATATACTAATTAAACGGAGTGATAAATTTGTATTACGATTTTAAAAATGCAGAACAGAAATGGCAGGACAAATGGGAGGAAGCAGGTGTTTTCCACGCTCAGGATAACTGCGACAAGAAAAAGTTCTACGCTCTTGTAGAATTCCCTTATCCCAGCGGAAGCGGTATGCACGTAGGTCATATCAAGGCTTATTCTGGTCTTGAGGTTGTTTCACGTAAACGCAGAATGGAAGGCTATAACGTTCTTTTTCCCATCGGCTTTGATGCTTACGGTCTTCCTACAGAAAACTCAGCAATCAAGACAGGTATTCATCCCAGACAGCTTACCGATAAGAACATTGAAAAGTTCTCTTCACAGCTTAAGAGAGTAGGCTTCTCCTTTGACTGGAACAGAGTTGTTGATACCACAGAGGAAGGCTACTACAAGTGGACTCAGTGGATTTTCCTTAAGATGTTCGAAAACGGACTTGCTTTCAGAGATAAGACTCTTGTTAACTACTGTCCTTCTTGTAAGGTTGTTCTTTCAAATGAGGACTCTCAGGGCGGTAAGTGTGATATCTGTCACAGCGATATCGTACAGAAGTCAAAGGACGTTTGGTATCTTCGCATTACAGAATATGCAGACAAGCTTCTTGAAGGTCTTAAGGATGTTGATTATCTTCCCAATGTAAAGCTTCAGCAGGAAAACTGGATCGGTAAGTCAACAGGTGCTTTTGTAAACTTCAATGTTAAGAATACAGAGGAAACTCTCAGAATTTACACAACACGCCCCGATACTCTTTTCGGTGTTACCTTTATGGTTATGGCACCCGAGCATCCTATGCTTGATAAGTATAAGGATATGATTGTAAACTTTGATGATGTTGAAAACTACAGAAACGAATGCGCAAAGAAGACCGAATTTGAGCGTACCCAGCTTGTTAAAGATAAGACAGGCGTAAAGCTTGACGGATTCGTTGCAATTAACCCCGTGAACGGTAAAGAAATTCCCATCTTCATTTCAGACTATGTTATGATGGGCTACGGTACAGGTGCTATCATGGCTGTACCTGCTCACGACCAGCGTGACTACGACTTTGCAAAGAAGTTCGGCATTGATATTATTGAGGTTATCAAGGGCGGAGATATTTCGGTTGAAGCTTATACAGGCGACGGCGAAATGGTTAACTCCGAATATCTCAACGGATATAAGGACAAGAAGAGCTCAATAGCAAGAGTGCTCGAAGAGCTTGAAAAGCAGGGAATCGGTGAAAAGGGTGTTCAGTATAAGATGAAGGACTGGGCATTCAACCGTCAGCGCTACTGGGGTGAGCCTATTCCCATTGTTCACTGCGAAAAGTGCGGTATGGTTGCAGTTCCTTATTCAGAGCTTCCCCTTAAGCTTCCCAAGGTTGAAAACTTCGAGCCCGGTCAGGACGGCGAAAGTCCTCTTGCAAAGATTGATGATTTCGTGAACTGCACTTGTCCCAAGTGCGGCGGCGCAGCTAAGAGAGAAACCGACACAATGCCTCAGTGGGCAGGTTCATCATGGTATTTCCTTCGTTATATCGATCCTCATAATGACAACGAGCTTGCAAATATGGAAAAGCTTAAGTATTGGATGCCTGTTGATTGGTATAACGGCGGTATGGAGCACGTAACACGTCATCTTATCTATTCACGTTTCTGGCATAAGTTCCTTTACGATATCGGTGCAGTGCCTTGTGAGGAGCCCTATGCAAAGCGTACTGCTCAGGGTCTTATTCTCGGTCCCGACGGTGTTAAGATGAGTAAGTCAAGGGGCAACGTTATCGACCCCAACGATGTTGTTGATGTATTTGGTGCTGACGTTCTTCGTACTTATGTACTCTTTATGGGTGACTATGAGCAGGCAGCTCCCTGGTCAGAAAACTCAGTTAAGGGTTGTAAGAGATTTATTGACAGAATCTGGAATCTTCAGGAAATTCTTACTGACGGTGACGAATTCTCTGCAGAGCTTTCCTCCTCATTCCACAAGACAATCAAAAAGGTATCAGAGGATATCGAAACCCTTAAGTACAACACAGCTATTGCAGCTCTTATGACACTTCTCAATGCAATTTATACAAAGGGCTCAATCAATAAGGCAGAGCTTAAAGCTTTTCTCCTTCTTGTTAATCCCTTTGCTCCTCACGTAACTGAGGAAATCAACGAGGCTGTGTTTGGTGACGGCTTACTTGCAATCGCTCAGTGGCCCTCATACGATGAAGCAAAGTGCATTGATGATACAATTGAAATAGTTGTTCAGGTTAACGGTAAGGTAAGAGCAAAGCTCAATGTTGCAACTGATATCAGTTCGGAAGACGCCATTGCAACTGCTAAGTCAGATGCAAAGATTGCCGAAGAAATTGCAGGAAAAACTGTAATCAAAGAGCTTTATGTTAAGGGAAGACTTGTTAATATTGTTGTAAAATAATATTATTGGCTCAAAAAACATAAAAACAGAGCAGAATATTGAAAAAATTCTATTGACAAGTTAAAAATCTTAATGTATAATAATTTGCGTATCCTTGAATGGAAATATACCCCTGCTAACAGGTAAGGGAGGGAAATATAAATGAGTCAGGTAAAAGTAAAAGAGAACGAGTCACTCGACAGTGCTCTCAGACGTTTTAAGAGACAGACTTCACGCGATGGCATTATTCAGGAAGTTCGTAAAAGAGAACATTATGAAAAGCCCTCAGTAGCAAGAAAGAAGAAGTCTGAAGCTGCTCGTAAGCGCAAATTTAAGTAATCAAACTAAAATCGCCCGCAGTTTTTTCGGGCGATTTTTGTCATTTATAGTATTTGAAAGGCAGGAAATAATAATGCTTGAAAGCCTCAAAGAATTTTTCAGAGATAATGAATCGGCAGCTCTGATTATGAGCGAGGAGAATATATCTTATTTTACATCTTTTCACTCAACAAATGGTTATCTTGTTGTCACCAAGGAAAAATCATACTTTTTGACCGACAGCAGATATATTGAAGCTGCACAGAATAAAATAAAAACCTGCGATGAAATCCTTCTTCTTAAAAATATGAAGTCTGACATCGCAGCACTGCTTAAAAAGCTCGGCATAAAAAATCTTCATCTTGAATGCGAAAGAACTACGGTTTCCCGTTGCCTTGACATAACCAAGGCTATGGAGTTTGCAGAGGTAATCTGTGATGGAGAGCTTGACAAGGCTATTGATGAAATCAGAATAACTAAAAATGAGCAGCAGGTTGACCTTATTATCAAAGCACAGAGAATTGCCGAAAGAGCTTTTGATTATATTTTAGGTTTTATTTCTACAGAGAAAACTGAAAAAGAGGTTGCACTTGAGCTGGAATATTTTATGCTCAGAAACGGTGCCGATGCACTTTCATTTGATACGATCGCTGTAAGCGGTAAAAACAGCTCACTTCCTCATGGCGTACCCTCGGATAAGAAGATTGAAAGAGGGGACTTCATAACCATGGACTACGGTGCAACTGTCGAATTCTACCATTCGGATATGACCAGAACAGTAGCTGTGGGTGAAGTTTCTTCCAAGCAGGCTGAGGTTTATGAAACTGTTCTTAAGGCTCAGATAGCTGGCGTAGAGGCGGTACGTGCCGGTATTGCCGCAAAGGATGTCGATAAGGTTTCAAGAGATATTATTTCCGAGGCAGGATACGGTGAATATTTCGGACACGGTCTCGGTCACGGAGTCGGAGTAGAGATTCATGAAAAGCCCACACTCAATCCTTCAAGTGGTGATATTCTTGTCAGCGGACATATTGTTACTGTTGAACCGGGCATATATCTTCCCGGTGAGTTTGGCGTCAGAATCGAAGATATGGTACTTGTAACCGATGAAGGATGTTTAAATCTTACTAAGTGTGAGAAGAAGCTTATTGTATTATAATTTTATTAATCAGTCAGGGAGATTGTATGTACGAGAATAAAATAAAAACCGAAAAAGCCTTGCTCGTAAGCGTTGACACAGGCGATTTTGATGCTGAGGTTTCTATTGATGAGCTTGAAGAGCTTGCAAAAACTGCGGGAGCAGAGGTTGTCGGAAAGGTTATACAAAAGAAAGAATCTCCTGAGAAGGCAACCTTTGTAGGCGTTGGTAAGCTTGCAGAGATTATCGGCTTTTGTCAGAGCAACGATGTTGATCTGCTGATTTTTGACAGTGAGCTTTCGCCGTCACAGCAGCGAAACCTTGAAAACCTGACGAAGGTACGCGTTATTGACAGAACGATGCTTATTCTTGATATTTTTGCTATGAGAGCCAGAACAGCCGAGGGTAAGCTTCAGGTTGAGCTCGCTCAGCTCAAGTATCAGCTGCCCCGATTGGCAGGACAAGGCGCATCACTTTCAAGACTTGGCGGCGGTATCGGTACAAGAGGTCCCGGTGAAACCAAGCTTGAAAGTGATAAAAGACATATCAGAAGACGTGTTCAGAAGCTTGAAGAAGAGCTGAGAGAGCTTGAAAAAAGACGGAATCAGATGCATAAGCGCCGCGAAAAAGACGGCGTTCAGACTGTTGCCATTGTTGGTTATACCAATGCCGGTAAGTCTACTCTTATGAATGCTCTTACCGATGCAGGGGTTCTTGCTCAGAATAAGCTTTTTGCAACTCTTGATCCGACCGCAAGAGCACTTAATCTGCCTGACGGAAGACAGGTTATGCTTGTTGATACGGTTGGTCTTATAAGGCGTCTGCCTCATAAGCTTGTTGAAGCATTTAAATCAACTCTTGAAGAAGCAGCACACGCAACAGTTATTCTTAATGTATGTGATGCTTCTGACGAACATGCTTCAGAGCACCTTGAGGTTACAAAAAATCTTCTCAATGAGCTTGGATGTAGTGATAAGCCGCTTATTTCAGTTATGAATAAGTGTGACCTTGTCGGCGACATATATTCTATGAGAACATTTGGGAAAACAGTTATGATTTCTGCATTGCAAAAGAAGGGCTTTGATGATCTTGTAGATGCAGTTATGAAGGAGCTTCCGCCAACAAGAAGAAAAGAAGAGCTTCTTATACCCTTCAGTGCGGGTGCTATTGCCGCAAGAATCCGCAACGAGGGTGCTGTTGAATATGAAGATTACAGGCCTGAAGGCTTGTATATGAAAGCCATTGTTGATATTAATCTTCTTGAGTCGATAAAGCAGTGGATTCTTCCGACGGAATAAAAAACGTGTGCATAAAGCCGTCTAATGTTATATTTGATATATCTCCGCCGATAACTATTCCTTCATATATCAGCAGATTAGCTCTTATAGCGCCATCGGAGTTTTCATATCCGGGATAATTCAAAACCTCATATGACCAGTGTTTAACTCTTACGCCCTTATAAATTTCGAGGTCAAGTCCCTGTTGCTTCTGTATTTCGTTATATTCAGAATACACATCATCGAATTCTTCCGGAATAACAATTTCTTTTACTTCAACAGGATCAGGATTTATCTTCCATCCGAACTGTGAAAGAAAGGCTGTTCTTCCCATGGCGTCGAAGGCTTTCATATCTATACCGCCAATATTCGATACCGGTACCGTTCCCTGAGTTGATACGTAAACGACACCGCCAATTAACGTCAGTATCAAAGCAACAAACAGTGCAAATAATTTTTTTACTTTATCAGATTTTAATGATATAATAAACATAACAATCCATCCAATCATATTCTATTTTTAATAATATATGCGTTTAACTTTTTATTAATTACACAGAGGTGTTACATGGATTATATACCCTACAATTCCCGAAACAGAATACATAAAAATAAGTTCGGAGCCGTTAAAAATGCCGAAGACATTGAATTTAAGGTTGTTTTGCCAAGACATCTCCGTTGTTCCTGCGTTTGCCTGGCTTTAAAAAGAGACGGATCCGACTATGAATATATCCCTATGAATTGGCTTTCTATGGAAGGCGACAGTGAAGAATGGTGGGCGCTCCGATATACTGCCGGTGAGCCGGATATTTATTTTTATCACTTTATACTTGATACACCGTGGGGAAATATGACTATCAGACACAACGGCAATTGTCTGGGAATGCTGTCGACCGGTACGTTGGATTGGCAGCTTACGGTTTATGACAGAAACTTTTCAACTCCTGATTGGCTTAAGGGCGGTATTTTTTATCAGATTTTCCCTGATAGGTTTAATTGTTCCGGGAAATTGAAAGATGGAATACCTGAGGACCGCATTCTGAGAGAAGACAGGGACGGTGAGCCTTATTGGCGTCCGACTTCTGAGGGTAAGGTGCTTAATAACGATTATTTTCAGGGTGATCTACAGGGCATAACCGAAAAACTCGGTTACCTGTCTGAGCTTGGTGTTACGTGTATTTATCTGAATCCTATATTTGAAGCTAACAGCAACCACAGATACGATACAGCGGATTATACAAAGATAGATCCTTTGCTCGGTGATGAAGCTGATTTTGCTGAGTTATGCAGGAAGGCTGAAAAATTCGGGATTTCAATAATTCTCGACGGTGTGTTCAGTCATACGGGTGACGACAGTAAGTATTTTAATAAGTACGGAAGATATGCTGATTTAGGTGCTTATCAGTCAAAGGATTCTCCTTACTGCAGTTGGTATAAATTTAACGAGTATCCCGATAAGTATCATTCTTGGTGGGGAATTGATATTCTTCCCGAGGTTAACGAAGATGATCCGGGATTTATTGAATATATTGCAGGAAAAGACGGAATAGCACGCAAATGGCTTAAACTCGGTGCAAGAGGCTGGAGATTAGATGTTGCGGATGAGCTTCCCGATGTTTTCCTCGATGAATTCAGGAAGGCTGTAAAAAACGAAAAATCCGATGCTCTGGTTCTTGGTGAAGTTTGGGAGGATGCCTCGAATAAATTCAGCTATGGAAAGAGACGGCGTTATTTTGCCGGAAAACAACTCGACTCTGTAATGAATTATCCCTTTGCTGATGCTGTTGTGAATTTTATACGAAGCGGAGTTGTAGAAGGATTTTCAGATAAGATATTAACTATAGTGGAAAACTACCCGAAATGCTGTATTGATGTTCTTATGAATCATATAGGAACTCATGATACTATGCGGATTTTGACTCACTTAGCCGGTGAGGATTGCGAATACAGGGATCGAAGCTGGCAGAGCGAGAAGCATTTATCAGAGGATGAGTATTTAAAAGGTATAAAGCTTCTTAAGCTTGCAAGCGTCTTACAGTTTACCCTGCCTGGGGTTCCTTGCATATATTATGGCGACGAAGTCGGTATGGAGGGATACAAGGATCCTTTTAACCGTTGCTTTTACCCTTGGGGAAAGGAAAATAAAGAGCTTCTTGAACATTACATTGCTTTAGGTCGGCTCAGACATGGCTGTGACTGCTTCAGGGAGGGAGAGTACATTACCGTTTCCGAAATGCAGGGCTGTCTCGCTTTTGTCAGAATAGGTAAGAAGGATTCGGTTTTTGTTGTAGTTAACCGAAATGAACATCCTATTGATTATTATCTGCCTGATGATTGGCACGGTGCTGAATCTGTTTTCGGCGGTTTAAATAACGGTTACTCTGTTAAGCTTGATGCACTTGATGCGTCTGTTTTAAGAAAGGAGAATATATAATGAGTCAATGGACTGAAGTGAAAATTATTGTAGATGCAAAAAATGTTGATAAAGCAGGTGATATTGCTTCTATGGTCGTTCCTTACGGAATTTATATTGAGGATTATAGTGAGCTGGAAAAGGAAGCATGGGAAATTGCTCATATCGACCTGATCGATGAAGATTTGCTTGAAAAGGATAGAACGAAAGCTATTGTGCATGTATATATAGCACCTCAGGAAAATCCTCAGGAGGCCGTAGCTTTTCTCAGAGAACGTTACTCAGCAGAGGGCATTGTTAATGAGATTGAGCTTAATGCTTGCAGAAACGAGGATTGGGAAAACAATTGGAAGCAATATTTCCATCCGCTTCCCATCGGCAACAATTTCCTTGTTGTTCCTTCGTGGGAGCGTGTCCCCGGCGAGGGCAGAGTGGTTATAGAAATCGACCCTGCGTCCTCCTTCGGTACGGGCAGACACGAAACCACCGCGCTTTGCCTCGAAGCGCTCGAAAATCTTTCGCCCGAGAATAAAAACGTGCTCGATATGGGCTGCGGAAGCGGTATATTGGGCATCGGCGCGGCACTTTTGGGCGCGACTCATATCGACGCGATAGACATCGATATGACGGCAACGAGAATCGCGCGTGAAAACGCCGAAAAGAATAACGTTTCGGATTCCGTTATGGACGTTTATTGCGGCAACGTGCTTACCGACGAAAAGCTTTGGGGCTCGGTTGAAGTCGGAGGCCAAGCGGTCTTGTGTTAACTACAACTCCTTGGCTCACAGAACGACATGGCTACGATCCGACTTGTGAAAACGCCGAAAAGAATGACGTTTCGGATTCCGTTATGGACGTTTATTGCGGCAACGTGCTTACCGACGAAAAGCTTTGGGGCTCGGTTG
>JAZNIH010000050.1:0-4963 GCA_045577395.1 Acutalibacteraceae bacterium
TGTTCAGAAAAAGCCGTTGTTATCAACCTTTCAAACTGGCAGGATCTGTACATTAATTCTAAGGGCTACCGACTCGGCAACGATGAAACAGTTCCTTTTGAAGGGCTGTATATTTTATCCGGAAATACAGGAGGAACAATAACATTCAGTTCGGGAACCTATGATGCTGTATTCCATAATCTTACAGTCGAAAACTCTTTATGGGACAAGAGCCTCGGGCTTAACTCCACAACACTTAATGCAGTAGCATACGGTGTTAACCGCTTTGTCGGATATAACCATGCGGGTCTGTCAGGCGGCCACAGTACCCTTAATCTTACTGTTGCAGAAAACAGCTCTGTTTATTTTGATGCAGAATACGAGGATTCAAATTATTTCAGTGTAAACCCTGAAACCACTCTTAATATAGTTTCAGGTACACCCAGCGCCGACATGTCAGGTGAAGATTGGTATTACAGCGCTCTGACAGTTTCAAACGGTACTCCCAAGTCTCACGAATACACTGTTGAGACAGATACAGAAAATGACAGCTGTAAGAGAAGCTGCTGCTCATATATATTCAACCTTACTCATTTTGGCGACGCTACCTGCTCAGTGAGCGATACCTGCCTCAGCTGCGGTGAAACATATTATGACAATACCGTACACGAATTATGGAATCAGGGAGTATGTGCCTGTGGTAAAGTCTGTGAGCATAACGACAGTGATTACGACGGCTTCTGTAATATTTGCGATTATTTTATCGGCGCTGAAATAAAGGTCGGTGACACAATAGAGGTAGACACCTCCAAGGGCGGAGTTTATATTAAATTTGTTGCTCCCGAGACTACAAAATATGTTCTGAGAACACAAGGCTCAGGGGAGAGAGTGTTGGTTATTTACAATGAGGAACGTGATAGCGGCTATGAATACTATACAGAAAATGATTTCAAGTTTGCCGATGATTTTGTAAAGGATGAAGTTTATTTTATCAAATTCAGCACCGCTGACAGCTCCGATACTTTCTCGTTTTCACTGAGTGCATACTGCACAGAGCATTCAGGAACACTTCAGACTTGTAAGGGGTATGTGTGCGACAATTGCGGAGGATTTTTCGGTGAAGAAGGAAGCTGTGCAGGCGTAATACAGACATGCCTTGGCTATAAATGTGAAGGCTGCGGAGAATGGTATGGCGAAAAGGGCGAGCATACCCTTGAAGGAGAGCAGACATGCTCAGGTTATTACTGTACAACCTGCGAAGGATGGTATGGTGAAAAGGCCGATCATACACCGTCAGGTGATACTGCATGCGGCCGAAATTATTGCTGTGAATGCGAAAGATGGTACGGCGAACCCACAGGTGAGCATATTGATGATGACTCTGACGGACTGTGTGACGATTGTGACTTCTTTTTAGGTGAAGAAATAAAAGCGGGCGGCACTTTTGCTGTGGAAAGAAAGACATTTTTAAAATTTGTTCCCACTGTAAGTGGCAGATATATTCTCTCATCCTCAATCACGGATACCTGTGATCCTTATGTGAAACTCTACAACGGTAATTTATATTATATTGATGACGAAGATGACAGCTTTGAAGAACGCCTGGATTTTTCGCTTGACTATGAATATATGGCCGGTGAAACCTATTATTTCTCCCTTTATGATTATAATGGGTCATACGAAGATTATACTGTAACCCTTGAATGTGAAACACACAAAAGCACCGTGCAGACCTGTTACGGATATATCTGTGATGCCTGCGGTGAGTATTTCGGTGAAGTACCCGGTCATGATATAGTTATCGATGAAGCTAAAGCACCCACCTGCACCGAAACGGGTCTTACAGAAGGCTCACACTGCTCACGTTGTGATGATATGACAGTAGCTCAGGAAGAAATTCCTGCTTTGAACCACAAGGATACTCTTGTTAAGGTTGATGCGAAGTCTTCCACCTGCACCGAAGCAGGTCACGAGGCTTATGAATACTGCACAGCTTGCGACTACACAACTTATAAAGAAATTCCCGCATCACACGATATCATTATCGACGAAGCAGTTGCTCCCAAGTGCGGAAAAACAGGTCTTACTGTAGGTCAGCATTGTTCACGTTGTGATGCTATGACAATCATTCAGGAAATTGTTCCTGCACTCGCTCATAAGGACTCTGACGGCGACTACAAGTGCGACTACGGCTGCGGACACGAGTTTGAGAAACCCGTTGAACCCGATCAGCCCGACACACCCGATGAACCCACGGACGATACTTGTGACCACCTTTGCCACAAGGACGGTATCCTCGGATTCTTCTGGAAGATAGTACGCTTCTTTATTAAGCTGTTCAAGACTAATCCCGTGTGTGAATGCGGTGCAGCACACTATTAATTTTATAGGCAACTTACCGCCGGGGAGTAAAATGCTCGGCGGTTTTGTTTGTCTCTTCAGTAAAGACAAAACCCCGGTTCCACCGAGGGATTTAGTAAAAATAAAAAGTGGCGAGCAACGGCAAGCCACAAAAAGCAGTAGAGAAGAAATTAACCTCCAAGTATAATAGAAATGGTTAGAAGATGCTATCAGCTATGCACAATGGATTCTTAGTGAAATTCTGAAAGTAGACCCGGACGATGATGCCCGGAATGTGTTTGAAACAGAAAGGTGCCGACCCTCAAAAAAAGTGACCGAGGCTCAAAAAAGGTGACCGATTTAAAAAATGTATTAAAATTATAAGCTCACTTCACAATCCTACAACCACTTTGATACAATGGTTGTAGGATTGTTTTTATGCCCGACTCTTTTATTCATCATAGGGATTACTTTTAACAGACAACCACTGCAAAAGATAAATGCAGTGGTTTTTTTGCGTAGGCCACAGATGATGTGAACTGTTGTTTGCTGTGAAAATTTCCAAAAAATATTGACAACATCAACCCCTGACTCTATTAACTGAGACTCAGGGGTATTTTTCATATCTTTCGGTTGAAAACATACTCCCGATTATGCTATAATCAGCTTAACCAAAAATTCCTGTTCAGGAAGGAGCCTTCATTATGAAAAAGCTTTTGTATATTGATGGATGTATCAGAGACGAGCTGTCAAGGACAAAACGGATTGCAGATCCCGTTGTGAAGGCGCTGAAGGAAAGATACGAGGTGCAGACCCTTGCTTTGAACGAGCTTGATTTAAGCATCGTGAAAAAGGAGCTCATAACAAAGCGTAACAACGGTGAGATTGACCCTCAGGTTATGTCTTGGGCAGAAAGCGTGCGTGATGCCGACAGAATTGTTATTGCAGCACCCTTCTGGGATATGTCCTTTCCTGCGGCACTCAAGAACTTTTTTGAGCTTTGCTCCATTTTTGACGTAACCTTCAAGTCAGACGATAAGACCTGCTACGGTAACTGCAGGGCTGAAAAAATGCTTTACATCACCACAAGAGGTATGGATATCAGCACGGGCGATATGCTCGAGCAGGCAACGCCGTACCTTAAGGCCATTTCGTGGCTCTGGGGTATAGGTCCTCTGCAGGTCGTTTCGGCACAGAATATGGATTACCTTTCCGAAGGGGAAATTGAAGAAAGAATCGGTAAAGCAATTTCCGAGGGACTGAAAATCGCTCAGGAGTTTTAAGGACTGTCGGAGGTATAATCAGTTCGGAAAATTACGGAGAATAATATGAGTAACGTTACAGAAATTACAGATTTTTTTGCAGGTGAGCTTGACGTATATGCACGCCTTACGGAAAATCAGCTTTTTAACAGAGAGTTTCCCGAAAAGGGGATGTTTATAGCTGAAAGCCCCAAGGTTATCACAAGAGCTCTTGATGCGGGCTACGAGCCTGTTTCCTGCCTTATGGAAAAAAGTCACGTGGAGGGTGAGGGTAAGTGCATCCTCGGAAGAATAAAGGACGTACCCGTTTACTGTGCGGAATTTGATGTTCTGACTCAGCTTACGGGCTTTAAGCTTACAAGAGGCATGCTTTGCGCTATGAAGAGAAAGCCCTTGGCGTCTGTTCAGGAAATCTGCGAGGGGAAAAGCAGGATAGTTATCCTTGACAGGGTGATGAATCCCACCAACGTGGGGGCGATAATCCGCTCTGCCGCCGCACTCGGTATGGATGCGGTACTGCTTACACCGGGCTGCTCTGATCCCTTATACAGACGTGCCGCAAGAGTGAGTATGGGTACCGTGTTTCAGATAGACTGGACCTTTCTTGACGGTGACGGTCTTGAGGAAATAAAGGCATTGGGCTTTAAAACCGTTGCTATGGCACTTAAGGACAATTCACTTTCGATTGACGACCCGAGGCTGAACGGTGAAAAAAAGCTTGCCGTTATTATGGGTACCGAGGGTGACGGGCTTTCCGACGGAACGATAGCAGACTGTGATTACACGGTGAAAATACCGATGTATCACGGTGTAGATTCTCTTAACGTTGCCGCCGCCTCGGCAGTAGCCTTTTATCAGCTGGGAAAAAATATTAAGGGCTTGTAAGGCTCTGAACGCAGAATAACAGTTAACCCCTGAGCTTCTTGATTGAAGGTCAGGGGCTTTTTCGTTTGCTCAATTCTATCCTTGCCGTAACAATGCGCAATGGCGGAGTCAAATCATCCTTGCCCGCCCTGAAAGGCATTGAAGCCCTCTCTTGAGAGAGGGTGGCTGAGCGGAATTCAATGCGCAATTCGGAATGCGCAATGCGCAATGGCGGAGCTAATTCATCCTTGCCCGCCCTGAAAGGGAGGGGGGACCGCGTGAGCGGTGGGAGGGTTATCTCTGCTTTTTCATCCACACGTGCTGTGGATATAACGGTAAGGTGGTTGCTTTTTCACCTATATGTTTAATCCCTCTTCCACTCGTCCTGCGCTCGTGCCGCTATGGCATCGTCACCGAAGCGCCGCCGGTGGCGGATGAAGCGAGGCGAGGATGGCGCAGCGGTCAAAATCGCTCGGCGCTCCAAGCCGAAAAGCGATTTTGGGCACCGCAAGAGGGAA
>JAZNIH010000051.1:0-32836 GCA_045577395.1 Acutalibacteraceae bacterium
CCCTCGGCACGCGGTTTTGGAGACCGCTGCTCTACCAACTGAGCTATACCCCTATATTAAATTGGTGGGCCATCAGGGACTCGAACCCCGGACCGACCGGTTATGAGCCGGTTGCTCTAACCAACTGAGCTAATGGCCCATATGTCAGCTGACTTGTGATAGTATATCAAACAACAAAGATTTTGTCAATAGTATTTTTTTAAAAAATTATACTTGTCAAAAAAATTTATCAGCCTGCAGCTTTACAGTATAAAGAAGCAGGCTGAATGTTTTTATTTACCGAATCGGATTACGTTAAACGATAAGGGTTTAAGAGTAACAGTTGACTTATAGCCATCAACGTCAGGCACAGTATTATTATGCATACACACTCCTTCGTCACCGAAGGTGTTTTCCTTATAAACATCATATCCGTCCATAGACTCAAACTGAACGGCTTTGTAGCCCTCAAAACCGAGAAGCGAAATTTCAAGCTCCATATCTTCATCTGTTGAACGGTTAACCGCAAACACCGCAATCTCATCAGCCTCATCGTCGTAAGTTGCGATAGCTTCAAGATAAGGAACATCCGTGTAATCCTTACAGTCATATTTCGGAGAATCGATGATAGGTCTGAGAGCATTACCTCTCGCATATTTCGACATTTCTCTGAAGGGATAGAAGGTTGTCTGCCTGAATGCACCGCCTCCGGTCTTTGTAAATATGGGAGCAATTACGTTAACAAGCTGTGCAAGACATGCGATTTTTACTCTGTCAGCGTGTCTGAGCAAGGTAATAAGCATACAAGCAACAACAAGTGCATCCTCATAATTGTAAATGTCCTCAAGCTGATTGGGAGCCGTTGACCATCTTTCAACAGGTGCACCGTTAGAATGATACCATACGTTCCATTCGTCAAAGGAAAGATTAATCTGCTTCTTGCTGCGTTTTTTCGCCTTCACAAAATCACAGACACAGATAACGCTGTAAATAAAATCATCGAGGTCAAGATTTTTTGCAAGGAAGGTCTTTGTATCCTTACGATGGTTGTCATAATACTGATGAAGAGAAATATAATCAACGTTATCGTAAGCAATATCAAGAGCTGTCACTTCCCAATCTCCGAAGGTGTTCATATATCGGCTTGAGGAGCCGCAAAGAACCGTCTCGATTGAGCCGTCAACCCACTTCATAAGCTTTGCAGCCTCATTTGCAGTTCTGCCGTATTCTGCGGCAGTCTTTGCGCACATCTGCCAAGGGCCGTCCATTTCATTACCGAGACACCAGAGCTTGACATTCCACGGATCCTTGTAGCCGTGCGCCATTCTCATATCGGAATATTTTGAATTGCTCTTATGATTACAGTATTCAACAAGAGCTCTTGCTTCATCAGGCCCTCTTGTACCTAAGTTAACAGCCATCATAGGTGAGGTTTTAGCCTTCTGACACCAGCGCATAAACTCATTGGTACCGAATTTATTAGGCTCTGTTACTCCCCATGCGAGCTCGAGCCTCGGGGGTCTGCTTTCAACAGGACCGACACCGTCCTCCCAATTATATCCGGACACGAAATTACCGCCGGGATAACGTACAACCGGTACATCAAGCTCATTAATAAGCTCAATAACATCCTTTCTGAAGCCGTCCTCATCTGCCAACGGATGACCCGGCTCATATATACCGCCATATACCGCTCTGCCGAGATGCTCTATAAAAGAACCGAACATTCTTCTGTCGATACTTCCGATTTTCATTTCTTCAGCGAATGTGATTTTTGCCTTCATATTAATTCTCCTTTACGTAAATACGTAGATAAACTAACTACTCTATGATATTACCACAGAGTTATTGTCAAGTAAATAGTTGAGCTGAAAAATATATGATATTAAAATAAAAAGCGCCCACCTGTAAGTGAGTGCTTTTTCTGAAAATGGTCGGAGTGACGGGGTGCGGGTGTCCTGCGGACACCTCTGTGCGCAGCACAGAAGCACCAACCGAGGCGGCAGCCGAGACCTTGAACCCATGGCTACCTCTTGCGGTACCCGAAATTCGTCGCTCGTTATTCACTTCGCTGAATTTCGACCGCTGCGCCACAATCGTCCTTCCTGCATCCGCCACCGGCGGCGGTCGGACTCTGTGCCTGGTCCCTCACATTGGTTCGGAACCAATAGGCCAAATAAAAAAGCACCCACCTGTAAGTGAGTGCTTTTTCTGAAAATGGTCGGAGTGACGGGACTTGAACCCATGGCCTCTTGGTCCCGAACCAAGCGCGATACCAAACTTCGCCACACCCCGTTGTGCAACAGATGATATTATACATTATGCTAAATGAAAAATCAACTGTTTTTTTGAATTATTTAAACAAAAAAGAGAGGATTTCTCCCCTCTTATGTTATTCACTCAATGCCGATTCTATAGCTTTGAGACCTGCATCAATTTCTTCATAGCTGATTGTAAGCGGCGGTAAAAGTCTGAGCTTGGTCTTAGCGGTAAGAGCAAGAACACCGTTTTTAATGCCTTTTTTTACGATATCAGCCGCTTTTACCGATTCATCGAGTCTGATACCCAACATCATACCCATACCGTCAACGCCCTCAACGCGAGGCATTTTAAGAAGCTTTTCGGTTATATATTTACCCTTAACCTCAACCTCTGAAAGGAACTCATCATCAAGCTTATTGAGAATATATGCCGCACCGGCAGTTGCAACAGGATTACCGCCGAAGGTCGTTGCATGGTCACTAGGTCCGAAGGTATACTCAGTCTTCTCTCCGAACATTATACATCCGAGAGGAAGTCCTCCGCCTATACCCTTTGCCGTGGTAACAATATCGGGTGTAATTCCGTAATTTTGGAAAGCAAAAAGCTTACCCGTACGTCCGACGCCTGTCTGCACCTCATCAATAATGAGAAGAATATCCTTTTCTTTACAAAGAGCTTCAACCTTTTCGACAAAAGCTTCTTCAAGAGGCATTACTCCGCCCTCACCCTGAATAAGCTCCATCATTATTGCACACGTGCTTTCATCCACCATGTTTTCGAGTGCATCAAAATCGTTAGCGGGAGCAAATACGAAGCCTTCCGTAAACGGGAAAAAGTACTTATGGAAAACATCCTGACCCGTTGCGGCAAGCGTTGTGACAGTTCTGCCGTGGAAGGAATTTACAAGAGTTATTACCTTGTTTCTGTTTTCTCCGTACTTAGTAAAGCTGTATTTTCTTGCACATTTAATCGCACCTTCATTGCTTTCAGCACCGCTGTTTGAGAAAAACACCTTTTTCATACCTGTCTTCTCACAAAGAAGCTGAGCAGCCCTTGCGCAAGGCTCGGTGTAATACAGATTAGATATATGCTGAAGAGTATTCAACTGTTCTGTAACGGCATTAATCCAGCCCTCATCGCAGAAACCCAGAGAGTTTACACCTATTCCGCTTGAAAAGTCAATATATTTTTTGCCGTCAAAATCGTAACAGGTTGCTCCCTTTCCTTTCTTTATAGCAACAGGAAAACGTCCGTAGGTATGAGCAACATTTTCATCATCTAACGCTTTTATTTTATCGAATTCAGTCATAGCTTTGCCTCACTTTGTCATAAGAGTACCGATACCCTCATCTGAAAACATTTCAATAAGAATTGAATGAGGTATACGGCCGTCAATCATAACTGCTTTATTAACTCCCTCGCGTACTGCTTTTTCAAGGCTTTTGACCTTAGGTATCATACCGCCTGAAATAATTCCGCTTTCAATAAGGCCCTCAATTTCATCCACATGAATCTCAGAAATAAGTGAACTAACATCGTTTACGTCTTTTAAGAGACCGGGAATATCCGTAAGTGTGATTATATTTTCCGCCTTAAGAGCAGAAGCTATTTCCGCTGCCGCCGTATCTGCATTTATATTATATACCTGTCCGTCATTATCAATTCCGACGGTAGCAACAACCGGGATATAGTTTTCCTCAAGAACCTTTTTAATGGGGCTGGGATCAATTTCGGTAATTTCTCCAACATAGCCGTAATCGAAGCCGTCGTTGAGCTTTTCAGCCTTTATCATAGCACCGTCAATTCCGCAAAGACCAACTGCCTTGCCGCCGCAAACCTCAACAAGAGATACAAGGTCCTTGTTTGTCTTTCCGGAAAGCACCATCTGTACAATCTCCGCGGTTTCTTTATCGGTATATCTGAGTCCGTTGACAAATTTTGATTCAATACCGAGCTTATTGAGCATACCGCTTATTTCAGGTCCGCCGCCATGCACGAGAACAATTTTAATACCGACAAGAGTAAGAAGGATTATGTCACTCATAACCGCTTTCTTAAGCTCGGGGTTTATCATTGCATTACCGCCGTACTTTACAACAACTGTTTTTCCGTAATATTTCTGAATATAAGGCAAGGCCGCAGTAAGGACCCGTGCCTTCATTTCATCTGTAATATGTTTTTCTACCATTTTGCACCTCTTATGTTCGGTAATCGCCGTTGATTTTTACATAATCATAGGTAAGGTCACAACCCCATGCAGTAGCTTCACATTCACCCTGATTCATTTCAATAAGAAGATTGATTTCATCCTCAAGAAGAATTTCTTTTGCCTTTTCCTCGCTGAATTCAATACCGAAGCCCTTTTCACAAACCTTTACACTACCCTTACAGGATGAGATGTATACGTCAATACAATCCACAGCAAACTCACCCTGAGTATAGCCTATAGCGCAAAGTATTCTTCCCCAGTTTGCATCAGCACCGAACATAGCAGTTTTAACAAGTGATGAGCAAATTATGCTTTTAGCAATATCCTTAGCAGTTTTTTCTTCGGGAGCACCTGTTACCTTGCACTCAAGAAGTCTTTGTGCTCCCTCACCGTCACCGGCAATAAGTCGTGAAAGCTTTACAGAAGCCGCAAAAAGAGCCTCTCTGAACTGCTCAAATTCTGCATTTTCTTCCGTTATCTCACCGTTTTCAGCTTTTCCGTTAGCCATAATACAAACCATATCGTTTGTTGAAGTATCACCGTCTACGGATATCATGTTAAAGGTGTCCTTAACAACCGATGAAAGTGCTTTCTGAAGCATAGCGCTGCTTATAGAACAGTCGGTTGTTATGAAGCAGAGCATTGTTGCCATATTGGGATGAATCATACCGGAGCCCTTACAGCAAGCACCGATTGTAACAGTTCTTCCGCCAAGCTCAACTTCAACTGCAACCTGCTTAGATACAGTATCAGTAGTCATAATTGCCTCAGCTGCATCTTTACCACCGTCAACACTCATCTGAGTTGCAAGAAGCGGAGCGCCTTTATCAATAGGAGTCACATCAAGTGTCATACCGATAACGCCTGTAGATGCAACAATTACATCTTTTTTGTCTACACTAAGGGCTTTTGACGCAATTTCACACATCATTTCAGCCTTTTCCACACCATCAGCATTACAGGTGTTAGCATTTCCGCTGTTAACAATTACCGCCTGAGCATATCCGTCGCTGATATTATTTCTTGTAACCGTAATCGGTGCACCGTAAACCTTGTTCTGAGTATAAACTGCAGCCGCAGTACATTTTACCTCACTCTTTATCATAGCGAGGTCCTTTTTTGGATAATTGTTTTTGATACCGCAATGGATACCTGAAGCAGTAAAGCCCTTTGCGGAAGTTACGCCGCCGTCAATAAATTTCATCTTAGTTCCTCCTTATAAAGCGGTTGCTTCATCAAAACCAAGGGCAATATTCATATTCTGTATTGCCGCTGAAGAAGCGCCTTTGCCTAAATTATCAAACACCGCAGTAATTGTCATTCTGTCATCATTTCCGCAGATATATATCCGAAGCTTATTAGTACCTTCAAGTCCCGTTGCGGGCAAAAATCCGCTCTCAGGACCGCTGTGTACGGATATAAAGCTGCTTTCCGAATAAAACTTAACAAAAAGTGCTTTCATCTCGTACAAAGTAAGCTTCTTTTTTAGAAGCGAGGTGTGTAACGGAACAGAAACTGCCATACCGCAATAAAAATCGCTTACTATAGGATTAAAAACCGGCTCATTGAAAAGGCCTGTAATCTTTACCATCTCAGGCAGATGCTTATGCATCTGTGTAAGACCGTACTGTCTGGGGCTTTTAAGCTCTGAAGGTCTGTTTTCATCCTCATACTCGCCTATCATCTTATTACCGCCACCGCTGTAGCCCGTGATACTATGGGCGGTAACAGGATAGTCAACAGGCATTACACCCGTTGCTACAAGCGGATATATAATTGAGATGAAGCCCGTTGCATGGCAACCCGGATTTGCTATTCTTTTTGAAGCTTCAATTGCTTTTCTATGTTTATCCGAAAGTTCAGGAAAGCCGTAATCCCAACCGTCGTTTACTCTGTGAGCTGTACTTGCATCTATTATTACCGTGTCGGGATTTTCAACAAGCTTTACTGCCTCAATTGCCGCAGCATCAGGAAGACAAAGAAATACAACGTCTGCCTGATTCATAAGCTTTTTTCTTTCTGCTTCATCTTTACGAAGAGCATCATCTATTTCAATCAGCTCAACATAAGGATGCTTTGTAAGCTTATTTTTTAATTGGAGACCTGTTGTACCCGCCTGACCGTCTATAAATACTTTTTTCATAATTATTCTCCATTATGCACAATCTTTTAATTATTATACATTTTATCCGCTGTTTGTCAATAGTTTTCGCATATTTATTTATATTATATGCATATTTTATGCAAGATAAATATTCAGATCACGATAAAACAACTTGCAAATTATACAATAAAAAAGACCGCAGTTCAAGTCTTACTGAGCAAGAACTGCGGTCTTTGAAATAATTCTTATGTTTTGATGAAATTGTTTATACAATCTGACAAAGCTTTTGCGAATGCAGACAGTCTCTCGTTAATAAAACTGCCCTCAAAACAGTTGTTGAACAGCTTTGTTACATCACCGACACAGACTCTGTCCACTGCAAACGTAGTTGATTTGATACCTAAATCAGAATCAACCTGACTGTAGCAGGTAGCGCCTGATTCGTAGAGATAATACACCTTACCATCATAAACGTCACAGTTCTGAACCGTTGGCGGCACAAAATACTTACCTGTTTCAGTAACTGCCATTGAGCCTTTTCCGTAATCGGTAACATTCATAAGGTGAATCTCAGAAATATTTTTTCTGCCGTAAGAGCTGTTAACGGCGAGAAATACGTCTCCGTCTATTTCCGTAAAGCATGCACCGTTAGCCTTAGCGGGTATCGGTAATGAATATTTTTCAGTAAGCTCATAATTTTTACTGTTTACTTTAAAAGAATTAAGCTCACCGTTCTCTTTTTCATTGAAAACACCAACCCATAAAAGGCCGTCAAACCAGGTCACAAATGAAGCCGTACAACCGCAATCGACCGTATAATCATACTTTACCTTAACTGATCTTGATTTTGTCTGAATAGCCTTGTTAATACTCGACAATTTGATAACGCTGACCTGCTCGTCACTACTCTTGGCAACATAAATAACCTTACCGTCGGTTGCAAGTCCGCCGACGTGATTAGCATCCTCAAGAACTATATTTTTAATATACTCTCCGTTTTCTCTGTCAATTATGTATATAACTGAATTGTGGGTTTCGTGTTCTGATTCATTTTCAAGCTTTGTAGCATTGTCGCCTTTTGAAATATTCTCTTCAAGCTCTTTGACATACTTTTCAACACTGCAGTAAGCGGAAATGAAAACATAATCTTCAGTAACACAAAGACCCTGAGGAGTCATTGTACTGCAGAAATCCGAGCCCACCTGAGTGGTTTCGAGACCGGGAACGGCAAACGTATCGTCGGTAATCACTGCAAAGTCATTAAAGAAAAGCCTTGAAAACAGAAATTTATCTTCATATCTGTATTCTGTAGACGTAGAAGCACCGTCAACACCACCGACAAAGTATGCAGTCATACCGAGCATCATTATAATAACCAAAAAGACAGAAATAATTTTTTTCATAAAAATTCCCCCTTTGTCATAATGAGTATATCATTTAAATGTAACCAAGTCAATAAAAAAATCCCCCCTGAAAACAGGGAGGAAATTAAATCTGAATTACTTAACCATTGAAGCGATTTCAGCTGCGAAATCGTCAACCTTCTTTTCAATGCCTTCGCCCTTAGCAAAACGAACAAAGCTTGTAAGCTTGATGTCTGCGCCGAGAGCCTTAGCAACTGAATTGATGTAGCCGTTTACATCGCCTTCGAAGAGATCTGAACGTACGAAGGGCTGCTCAAGGAGACAAACTTCCTTGATCTGCTTTGCAAGACGACCCTGAACAAGACCTGTGAAAATCTTATTTGTAGCGATTTCAGCCTTGTGTGAAACTGCGATTTCAGCAAGAGTAGCCATAGCTTCCTTTGAAATGAAGTTGGGGAAGTTCTTCTTCTGCTTCTGATCAAGACCCTTGAAGATTTCAGCATCTTCATCGCTCCACTTCTTTGAAGAAATAGCTTCTTCTGTGAGGCTGTTGAGGATGGGAACGGGAAGTGAATCGGGCTTGTTAAGAGCGCTGTCGATTGTAATTGATTCCATCTTTGCAAGCTCTTCTGCAGAGATGTCAGCCTTAGCTAAATATTCGGGGCTCATAGCAGCGATCTGCATAGCAACATTCTTGCTCATTGCGATGAACTCGGGGTTAGCAGCAGTTGCATCGTCAACATCAAATGCAGCAAGAACACCAACTGTACCGCCTGCATGAATGTATGAGGTTGTGTGACCCTCGATAAGAGCAAATCTACGAACCTTCATATTTTCACGAAGAGCAAGGAATACCTCCTGAACTTCTTCGTCAACTGTCTTGTCTGAGTCAACTGCCTTTGTAGCAAGAAGAGCCTCAACATCAGCGGGCTTTGCAGCAACAACAGTCTTAACAACCTTCTCAGCAAGTGCTACGAAGGGAGCACCCTTAGCAACGAAGTCTGTTTCACAGTTGATTTCTACAAGAGCACCTGCATTAGCATCGTTATATGCAGCAACAATACCTTCAGCAGCAACACGGCTTGCCTTCTTAGCCTGTGAAGCAAGACCCTTTTCTCTGAGAATATCCATAGCCTTGTCTACATTGCCGTCAGCTTCAACAAGAGCCTTCTTACAATCCATCATACCTACGCCGGTCTTCTCACGAAGAGCCTGTACGTCTTTAGCTGTAAATGCCATAATAAATTTCCTCCTGATATTATAGTTTAAGTTTTAAAAAGACCCCGTAATATGATTTATATACGGGGTTGAAATCTAAATTATTCAGCAGCTTCTTCAGTTGCTTCTGCAACGGGAGCATTTGATTCGCCCTGTCTGCCTTCGATGATAGCGTCAGCCATAGCACCTGCGATAAGTCTTACAGCTCTGATAGCGTCGTCGTTACCGGGAATTACGTAATCAACTTCATCGGGATCGCAGTTTGTATCTACGATAGCAACGATGGGAATACCGAGCTTGTGTGCTTCAGCAACAGCAATTCTTTCTTTTCTGGGGTCAACGATGAAGAGTGCAGCGGGCTGCTTCTTCATGCCTGTGATACCGCCCATGAACTTCTCAAGCTTTTCGATTTCGAGGTTGAGCTTGATAACTTCCTTCTTGGGAAGAAGGTTGAATGTGCCGTCCTGCTCCATAGCCTTGAGCTGAGCAAGTCTCTTGATTCTCTTCTGGATTGTCTGATAGTTTGTGAGCATACCGCCGAGCCAACGAGCGTTAACATAGGGCATACCGCAACGGATTGCTTCCTCACGAACTGAATCCATAGCCTGCTTCTTTGTGCCTACGAAAAGAACTTCGCCGCCGTTTTCAGAAACTTCTTTGATGAAAGCATAAGCTTCTTCAAGCTTCTTTACTGTTTTCTGAAGGTCGATGATGTAAATTCCGTTTCTTTCTGCGAAAATGTATCTGTCCATTTTCGGGTTCCATCTTCTTGTCTGGTGACCGAAGTGCACACCTGCTTCAAGAAGCTGTCTCATTGATACTACTGACATGTGTAATGTCCTCCTTTTGTTTTTTTAACCACCGCAGGTTCCAAAGCATGCACACCTCTCACGAGGCGAAACGGGCATACTAATCCCCTTGCGTGCGTTATCCCGAAGAGTATATCACAAGGAAATGCAAAATGCAAGTAATTTTTTGAAATTTTTTAATCTTTTTTTCCTCTTGCAAAAAGCATTCTTTGTTTTTGAAGTATTCTCTGTCTTCTGAGTGCTTCTTCGTCGGCATCAACAGTATAATTTTCACCGTCAAAAAGAAGGACTGTCCCCTCCTTAGCACCTACGGGAAGCTTATTTATTTCAATTTCAATATGAGATAAGTCTTCCGTTTCAAGAACTGCAATACCTTCAACTATACGGTCAACAATCAGCTTCATCAGTTCTCCACCCTTTCGTAGGTATCATTGACGCATCTGAAAACTATGTCCGAATCAATATCGGTTCTGTAAAGTGCCATTCCGTTGGCATTAACATAATCAAGCGCCTCCTGATGAGGATGACCGTAGGAATTATCTCTGCCGCAGCTGATAACTGCAACTTCAGCACCTACAGCTCCGAGGAATTCGCCATGGATAGAGGTACGGCTTCCGTGATGCCCCATAACTAATATATCTGACTTATAATTACCGTTCGGATATGCAGTATAAACCGAGTCAAGCTCCTTCTTTTCAGCATCACCGAGCACCATAAAATCAACGCCGTTAACAGTAAGCTTAAGGATTACAGACATATTATTAAGGTCGTTCATCTGCTCACAGGGTCCTAAAATCTCAAAGCTGACACCGTCGCAAAGATTATAAACATCACCTACCTGTGAATAGCAGGCGTTAACCTCCCGCTCAATAAGAGCGTCAAGCATATTTTCATAAACTCTTGTGGTAGGAGCGTTCTTTTCGGTAAGCTCAGGCATTATGAAGGTACCGATTTCATAGGTGTTGATTATATCGGTCATACCGCCTATATGGTCGGAATGCGGATGTGATGCAATTACATAGTCAAGCTTTGAAATACCGCAGCTGTTAATATAGTTTCTGAGAGTATAGCTGTAATCCGATTCACCGGTATCAATAAGGATAGATTTGCTTCCGGCAGTTACGAGAGTAGCCGAGCCCTGTCCTATATCTATAAAATGTACAAGCGCCTCTTCACCCATTACTGCGGCCGTTGTAGCAGATGAATCGGTACTGCTGCCTTCGCCGCCGTCAAGCGTCACAGTACCTAAAATTGCAATAAGCACAAGAATGAGGGTAATGAATACACCCTTACTGTTATTTTTTTCTCTTCTTTTTGCCATAAAAATCAGCACCTTTATTCTTATTGTGTCCCTGTCTTGAGCTCTGTCGGACTGTGTTATCATTTACAAGACATTTTTCTCCGTTGCCTATCAGGTCATAACGCCCTGCCTTTTTAAGCGCCTTGATAACACTCTGCTTATTGGCGGGATTATAATATTGCAGCAAAGCTCTCTGCAGAGCTTTATCCTCAGCAGTTTTTGCAACGTAAATCTCTTTCATTGTGTAGGGATCAAGACCTGTATAAAACATACACGTTGAAACCGTACCGGGAGTAGGATAAAAATCCTGAACCTGCTCGGGACGGATATTTCTCTTTTTGAGGAAGCAGGCAAGCTCTATCGCATCCTCAAGCCTCGAGCCCGGATGCGAGGACATAAGGTAAGGCACGAGATACTGCTCCTTGCCTACACTTTTACTTAATTCAAAATAACGCTTCGAAAAATTAACATAAGCATCTATATAAGGCTTACCCATTTTTTCCAGAACCATAGCTGAGCAATGCTCGGGTGCGACCTTAAGCTGACCGCTGACGTGATGCTTTATAAGCTCCTTGAAAAACGTCTCATTTTCGTCTCTGAGCATATAGTCATATCTGATACCCGAGCGGATAAAAACCTTCTTAACACCCTTTATGCTTCTCATTTCGCGCAGAATATCAACATACTCGCTATGGTCCGCAACAAGATTGGGGCAAACCTTAGGAGCAAGGCACTTTTTACCCTTGCAAAGGCCGAGATTTTTCTGCTTTTCACAAGAGGGCTGTCTGAAGTTAGCGGTGGGACCGCCTACATCGTGAATATACCCCTTAAAATCAGGCATTTTTGTAAGCAACTCAGCTTCCTTAAGCAGCGATTCCTTACTTCTCGAGGTAATATATCTGCCCTGATGAAGTGCTATCGAGCAGAAATTACATCCGCCGAAGCAGCCTCTGTTATGAGTTATAGAAAATTTGACCTCTTCAATTCCGGGTACGCCGCCGAGAGCCTCATATGACGGATGATAGTTCCGCATATACGGTAGAGAGTATATCTCATCAAGCTCCTCTGTTGTCAAGGGAGGCATGGGAGGATTCTGAACGAGCATTTTGTTGCCGTGTCTCTGCTTGATAAGCTTTCCTCTTATATGATCCTGCTCATCCTGCTGAATGCGACAGGAAACTGCATATTCTTTTTTGTTTGACGATACGTTTTCAAAGGACGGACATTCAGCACCCGTAAGAGGTGTATCCTTAACATCGCAGACATAACAGGTGCCTCTGACGTCAGTTATCTCAGATATTTTTTCACCGTTGCGAAGCCTTTCGGCAATTTCAACAGTCTGCTTTTCACCCATTCCGTATGAAATCAGATCGGCCTGCGAATCAAAAATTATTGATCTGCGGATTTTATCATCCCAGTAATCATAGTGTGCGAAGCGTCTGAGAGAAGCCTCAAGACCGCCTATAATAATGGGTACGTCTCCGTAGGCCTCCCTGATGCGGTTGCAGTAAACGACAACAGCTCTGTCAGGTCTTGCTCCTGCTTTACCGCCGGGAGTATAGGCATCGTCGCCTCTTTTTTTCTTTGAAGCTGTATAGTGAGCTACCATTGAGTCGATATTACCCGACGAAACGAAGAAGCCGAGCCTCGGTCTGCCGTATTCTTTAAAAGCACTGCAATCCTTCCAGTCAGGCTGAGAAATGATTCCGACCGTAAAGCCGTTATGCTCAAGCACACGAGATATTATAGCAGGTCCGAAGGACGGATGGTCAACGTAAGCATCACCTATAACGTAGACAAAGTCCACCTCTTCCCAACCTCTGTCGGTCGCTTCCTTTCTGTTAATGGGTAAAAAACTCATAAGTTACTCCTTTTTAATCGGAAAAAATATCATAATCCTCTGATGCGCCCGTTTCTTCGGCCGAAGCACGGCTTTCAAGGAACTGCGCTCTGGTCACAAGAACTCTTCTGGGTTTGTTGCCCTCTGCGGGAGAAATATAACCGAGCTGCTCAAGCTGGTCCATAATTCTTGCAGCTCTTGCATATCCGACGGAAAGCTTACGCTGAAGAACGGTAGTCGACGCAGAATCCATTCCGGTGATGATGTTCATCGCCTCTTCTATAAGCACGTCATACTGGCTTTCTTCACCGGGCTCAGCACCGCCTGATTTCTTCTTGTTTTCAACAACGGCATTCTTTTCAATTTCTTCCATAATACCGTCATCGTACTCAGCCTTTTCCTGATCCTTGATGAAGGTTACAATTCTTTCAATTTCAGCATCAGAAAGATATGCACCCTGTATTCTGACGGGCTTTGACATACCTACGGGATTAAAGAGCATATCACCGTTACCGAGAAGCTTTTCGGCACCGATTGCGTCAAGTATTGTTCTCGAGTCAACCTGTGATGAAACAGAGAGTGAAATTCTTGAGGGAATATTGGCCTTGATAATACCGGTGATAACATCAACGGAGGGTCTCTGTGTTGCTACAACAAGGTGCATACCTGCGGCTCTTGCCTTCTGAGCAAGACGGCAGATTGAGTCTTCAACCTCCTTGGGAGAAACCATCATAAGGTCGTTAAGCTCGTCAATAAATATTACTATCTGAGGCATATACTGAAGGTTAAGCTCAGGGTGCTCCTCAGCGTATTTGTTGTATGAACCGATATCTCTTACTGCACAGTTAGCAAACGATTTATATCTTGCATCCATTTCGCCCACAGCCCAAGCAAGTGAGCCTGCGGCCTTTCTTGCATCAGAGATGACGGGAACAAGAAGATGAGGAATGCCGTTATATACGGTAAACTCAACCTGCTTGGGGTCAATCATAAGAAGCTTAACCTGAGAGGGAGTTGCATTGTAGAGAATACTTGCAATCATAACGTTGAGACATACAGACTTACCTGAACCCGTTGTACCTGCAATAAGAAGATGGGGCATCTTTGAAAGGTCTGCACAGGTAATGTTACCTGTAATATCCTTACCGAGAGCAACGTTAAGAAGCTTATTTTTACTGCGGTTTGAGGTGTATTCCTCAGATGCAATCATTTCACGCATTGTGACTGTCGCACGTGATTTATTGGGCACCTCGATACCGACTGCAGACTTGTTCGGAATGGGAGCTTCAATTCGTACACCCGAAGAAGCGAGGCCGAGAGCAATATCATCTGCAAGGTTAGTGATTTTACTGATCTTGACACCGGGTGCAGGTGAAAGCTCATATCTTGTAACGGAAGGACCTCTTGATACACCGATAAGCTTTGTTTCAACACCGAAGGACTGAAGAACGTCTACAAGCTTTCTTGCGGTCACTCTCATTTCATCTGCCGAGTCACCCTCAGCGCCGAATTTAGCCTCGTTAAGACAATCAATCGGCGGAAGAACATACTCCCTCTTGGGCTTTCGGTCCTCCTTGTAGTTTTCAACATCCTGCTTGTTCTTTTCTCTTTTGGCTTCAGCGGTATCAGCTGCGTCCTTTACAAGCTTTTTATCTTTAACAGAAAGATCGTTGCCCTCTCTGTCAAAATCTACCTCGTCTATTTCAGGAAGAACGTCGTCTTCCTCGTCTATAATTTCAATAAAATCCTCAGCGGCAGGAACATCCTCTGCTTCGGTTTTAAAGGTGTCACTTTCAAAGGGACGCATTCTGCCCGCCGAAATAAGACCACCCTCCGAAAAGCCTTTACCGCTGACTGCAGGTCTTTCAGATGAAGCACCTTGCTTGTCGGGGTATGTGAAAACATCTGCCCCCGGCTGATACGGTCTGAATTTTCTTCCGTTATCTCCCTCTGAAATACTGGGGCCGTTTTCAATTTCAGTGCTGTTGAAATCAAAAGCATCTGACGGTGCAGCAGTAAAAGGAATTACCTCAGGCTCAGCAACGATAATCTCATCCTGAACGGGAATCTCCTCTTCTTCCTGCTGTTCCGACTCTTGCTCTGCTTCCTTTTCCTTCTGAGCTCTTCTGATTTCTCTTTCACGCTTTCTTTCGTCGGATTTTACTTTTATCTGAGCGCCTCCCTCATCAATCTTTTCCTTACCCGAATTGATCGCTCCTGAAACAAGATTTGCGATTGAATTAACGCTGACACGAAGTGTATAAAGAACACTGACAAGAAGGCATATAACAACGATAATAAATGCTCCGGCCTTACCGAAAGCAACAAGAGGTAAGCCTCCGAAAACAGCACCGAGAATTCCCGAGCACCATGAAAATTCACCATGCCCAATTTCCCAACCTGCTTTTACTGCATCGGAAAAATTGGCTGACCAGTCACTCATACCGCCTTCCCCGACATCGTAGGAGAAAAGGTGAATAAATGCTGCGAGACTGATTAAAATTGAGACGTATGAAATATTAGTCTTTAAAAAGCTTCTCTTGAAATTGTTAAGAGCAGTCTGAATACCCATAACAATAAAATAAGCAACAAAAAGGTATAGGGTTATTCCGAAAAAAGAGAAGAATGCCCCTCTTATACTTGACCAGATATTCGACCCCTTGATAAAGGCAAAAAATCCAAGAACAATGCCCGATGCAAGATAGGTAAGCATCACCGCATTTCTATGCTCCTCGAGAAGATTAAGATTTTGCTTTTTGTTTTTACCGACGGTACGGCTTGAGCCTTTTTTAGAATTTGTATTTTTCTTTTTGGTACCGCTCTTTTTGTTTTTGTTCTCTGCCATTTTTAGCCTCCGCATATATATAAATTATCATATTGAGCATATTGAAATAATTCCCGCAGCCACAGAGTATGCACTGCAGAATATAAAAATCTTCTTTACGCTGAATTTTTTAAGAAGATTAAGAACAAGGAAGTTTACCGTTGCTGCTGAAATCACTCCCAGCGACAAAACTATCGGATCAAAGTTGACTCCCTCAAGGATAAGGATTGCAATCCTGATTGCACTGACAATAAAAATCTGAGGTGCAAGATAAAAATAACACTCTCTCAGCGCTTTTGCAGGTGCAACATCGGAAAGAACGATATTTGACGAGCCGGTTGCAATTTTTGAAAACCCGGGAATCACGTAAGTAAGAAGTGAAAACAGAGACATTCTCAATACACCGGATCTGCTGGCGTAGTTTTTCTTTTCACAAGAGCTGTGCTTTGCAGATTCAAGAACAGCTAAAAGAATTATCCCCGAGAAAATTGATGCAATGCCCACAAGCAAGGGATTCAGAACACTCTCAGTGGAGATAAAACCGTCAAAAAAGCATATAAAACCGCCATTTTTGCTAACCGGAATAAAAAGCAAAAGACTTATCGCAGAAACAATAAGGATGTTTTTACCGCGGGTGATATGAGCTTTTTCTTTATCAGCAATGCCTTTCAGAGCTTTTGCGTACAGATTTTTAAAATTAAAAAACAGTACAACGGAAAACGTCAGTGTGTAAAAATAATAGTAGAACAGCGCAACGGACGTGTCCGGATTATTTCCTGTAAACCTTTCAGCAAGGAACATATGTATAGCAGAGGATATCGGCAAAGGTGCGCTGAAGCCGACAAGGATACCCTCTATAAGCGACCTGATATATTCGATATATTCCATCGGCTTGACCTCACAAACGATAAAATCACAAAATATAGTATATCATAAAGTTTTATTGATAGCAAGTAACAAGTTGAAAAAAGCATTCAAAACTAAAAAAGATACCGACCTTTAACAGTCGGTATCGTAATGTTATTCTGTTATTTCAGCTCTTTCAGCTGAGTAATTAGCTGAAACGCTCTTTTTGAAAAGACCCGTATCACACTGAGGTCTCCACTGATCACCCGTATCAGCCTTTGCTTCAAAATCAGACTCAGATAAAGCTACATAAACGATATTGTCACCTTTGTTAGGACAATCCCAATAGAAAGCATGATGTCCGATATCGGTTATACCTGCGGGAATATAGATGTAAGTGAGCTCTTTGTTGTAGCTGAATGCATCAGAACCGATTTTTGTAAGACTTTCGGGGAATGAAAGGTAAATATCTCCGAGAGCTTCCTTTGAGGTAAATCTCGTTTTTGTTTCACCGTCACCGTTGTAGGAGTCAGCGGTATAGGTATAAATATTGTTGAGTGAGTCGGTGTTGCTCCACTCATCTCTCGGCTCGTGAAGCTTGAAGAAGCCGCAGGTCTCTATTTCCTTAAGACCTTCGGGAAGATAAATTTCCTGAAGATTTGCATAAGCAAAGGCAAGCTCGTTGATTGTAACTACAGTTGAAGGCACAACATAGGTCTGTATATCCATTCTGTACTGATCTATTGTAACGCTTTCGTCGCCAAGCTGTGCACTGTAGGCTGCAGTATCTGTTCCGCGGAAGGGCTCTCTGTACTTATTGAATTCCTCGGGAGTTTTATCTGTCTTGTCAATGTCATAACCGTACTTTACACGAAGATACTGGTCGTGATTGCAGGGATAATTCATAAGCACGGTCTGATCCTTATTGAAAAGAACACCGTCAATATCTGAATAATAGGGGTTGTTTTCGTCAACCTCTATTCTTTCAAGAGACCAACAGGAATAAAAAGCCTTGTCATCGATATTTTTTACATCAGGACCGATATTAACAACCTTTACAGGGCTTTCGTTAAATGCGAACGCACCGATTTCGGTAATTGTCTTGCTTTCATCCTTATTCTGCTTACCGTCTTCAACAGTAAACACGTAATCGATGTCGATTTCTGCGAGAGGAACCTTTTCCTTATCGCTGTATCTTGTAAGAGTATAGCCGCCGTTATCGTTCTGATCGAACTCAAGACCTGTACTCTGAACAACACTATAAATACTGAAGAACATAGAAAGTGACACAGCAACAATAATTACAAGGATAAGAATTATCTTCTTGGCAGTTGCATTTTTAAAGGGCTTATTGATATGGGGGGCTGCAAGACCTTCAACCTTATAAGTCCAGATTTCGCTTTCGGGAATATCAAGCTGAACATCAGCCTCGAGCTGTGACACTCTGGTCTTTGTTTTATCTTTTTTACTCATAATATCCCCTCCTTAACCTGCAAAACCACCGGAAACGGTTCTGCCTTCTTTTTCTGCCTGCTTTTCGGTAACCTCAGCTCTGCGCTTGAGAACCTCCATAACCATGCCCTGCTTCTTTGCATCATAATCCCAGAAGAAGTAGGGAATTGTCATAAGAGTAAATCCTACAACGTCAACAAGAATGGGAATAACGATGATATTTCTTCTTACCTCATCAAGGAACAGAACCTCCCAGTTACTGTTAAAGCCCCATTTGAGAAGAAGAATGGGTATAATCATACCGACGAATGAGGTGATAGGACCTGTAAACCAGCCAAAAAGACCTGCAAAGCTTTCAAGACGTTCACCTGAAAGGTACATCTGATAGTCGTGAATCTTAACACCCATATCGTGACCGGCTGTTGTAGGAATAGTCTTAGTCATTTCCATAAAGAAGAGTACTACAATACAAATCGTACCGCAAAGCATAAGGTTATCGCCTGTAAACCACATAGCGGCAGCAATAGCTGCATTACCGAGCGCTCTTGTAACCTGATAGAAAATCATAATCTGCTTGTATGAGAATCTCTTAAGGAAATAGGGCGAGAAGAAATCAGGAGGAGTACCCGCAAATGAAATAAGAATTGTAATAAGACTGTAGGGAAGACCGCTCAGACGGAAGGTATAGAAATAAAGAATTGTAGCAATGGGAAGCATACCGTTACCGAGAGCATCAATAAGACCGACAATGGTATTGATAAGGAGATACTTGTTTCTCAGAACACCGAACATACCGTCCCAGAACTTGATCTGAGGCTTTGACTCTATAGGAGGCTGAGGTATTCTTTCCTTCGTCTTGCTTGCAAATATCATTGTAACAGCAGCAAGTGAAATAAATGAAATGGGGATTACAAATCTGTATACGTCAAGGTTTGCCCACTCATTGGGAAGTGCACCGATAACTGCAGTAATTACAACAAACATAATTGTCTGCAGGAAGTGTGAAAGCTTAACAGGGTATGTACGAACGAAAATTCTTTCCTTCGGATTGGGGCTGATTCTCTTGGAGCATTCCTCAAGGCTGTTACCGAAGCCGAATACGTTATAAGTAGCAAAGAGAAGATTAGCAACCCATACTCTTGTGGCAACATCCTCAATCTGATAAATGGGAAGCCAACCTATAAGTACAACCATTACACACTTAGGTATAACGTCACAGTAAAGCGAATACTTGTATCTGCCGTATTTGGGAAGAAGCTTTTTACGCCAGAAGATATTTCTTGCGCCGACCCAACCGGAATAAAGGAAATGGGTACCGAAGGTTTTGAAGCAAGCGGTTGCATTCATACCCTCAAGTCCGTTAAGAAGCTTGATAAATGCGCCGCCCTGATCAAACAGTAACGAATAGTCAAACAAAATAGTTGATATGCCGAATATCATCATACCAACATAAACGCCGTAGAACTTCTTTTCCGTGCGTTTGGGAATAAAGCCGAGGTTATCACACACAATCCACCACATAAGTGCGGTAACATAACCAAGCGGCATATTGAGGATACCTATGATTGAAAATGTAAGATACGGAATGTGATAATGGTGCATAATAAGGAAGCATGCCGACGCAAAGCCGATATACTCCAGCACCTTAGATCCCGCATAGTTACATCCGACGCCTAAAAATATGTCCTTATATTCCTTGTAAGGAACATATTTACCTTCGGCGGGGGTGTTCCAATGAGTTTTGATCTCAGTGGCTAAGGCTTTCACCTTGTCTAAATTAGCCAATTTTTTCATCTCCTTAAAAATATTTATAATATTTTATCAAAATTAAGAGTAAATTTCAATGTACAATTTAGCAGATTTTTCTTGTCTTTTTTTGGTACAGATGATGTTTCACATTTTAAAGTTATATTGTGTTATCTATTGATTTTTAAAAAACAGAGTGCTATAATTATTTGAACAACCAAAACAACGGAAGGTGATTTCAGATGTCCACACCACTTATAATCAGCCACAGAGGTGCTAACAAATATGCTCCCCAGAATACAATTCCCGCTTTTGAAAAGGCAATAGAGCTTGGCACCGACGGCTTTGAAACAGACCTTCACATAACAAAGGACGGTCATGTTGTAATTTGTCATAATTACACTATAGATGAAACCTCAACGGGTAAGGGAAAAATTGCAGAAAAAACACTTGATGAGCTCAGAAGCTACGACTTCGGCTCATATTTCAGCAAGAAATTTGAAGGCACTCAGATTCCTACCATAGATGATTTTCTCGATATCGTAGAGAAAGCCGACATAAAGGTACTCAACATTGAAATCAAGCCTCCGAAGGAAAAGGAAACAGCTATTGTAAGAGAAACAATCAACGCCGTTAAAAGGCACGGTCTTTTTGATAAGCTTCTCATCTCATCCTTCAGTCCCGAAATCCTCAAGGAAGCAAAGCGTATTGACAAAAACTGCAAAACCGGTTTCCTTTATGCTCCCAACAGTCCTACTACTCCCCTTGTAGCCTGGAGAATTATTTCCTACGCTAAATCACTCGGATGTGAGGCTATACATCCCCACTTCATTTTCGTCAATAAAAAATACATTGAAAAAGCACACGCTGCCGGTCTTATGGTTAACCCCTGGACAGTTGACCTTCCCGAAGTAATCGATAATATGCTCAAGTGGGGCGCCGACGGTATCATCACCAACCTTCCCGACGTAGTCGGCAAAATGAAGGAAAGATACGAATAATCTTTTCTGTATAACACAGCAAAAACAGTCAGTCTGCCGGAAATTATCCGGCAGACTTTTTATATACAACAAAAAGCCGCCGTAAAGCGACTTTTCGTATAAAATATTACTTATATTTCCCCACCTATTGAAAGGTACTTGATTATAAGCTCAGCAAAAAGTGTATTTGCCCAGGAGAACCATACACGGGTGAATTTCTGAGGCTTATTTTTATGGAAGCTTTCATGCATAAAGCCTGTATCTGCATCGGTTTCTGCAAGAGTTCGGATAAGACAGAGCATCTCGTCTTTGTCATCCGAGGTAAGGCCCTGCATACTCAGAGCAATAGGCCATATATGATTTTTGGGCGTATGCGGACTTCCGATACCCTTAGCCCATTTACCTTCATAATAATAGGGATTGGATTTACTTAAAATAAAGCTTCTCGTGTTCCTGTAAAGCTCATCATCCGCCGAACAGTATCCGAGATACGGAAGTGAAAGCAGACTCGGTACATTTGCATCATCCATAAGATTATAATTGCCGAGACCGTCAGTTTCATACGCATAAAAGCTTTTTCCGCTTTCATTTTTGACTGTAGCGTATTTGTCTATACCCTCTTCAATTTCAGCTCTGAGCTTTTCAGCCTTATCCTTAAGAAGGGCGTCCTTATATATTTCTTCGGCAATTTCACAGATGTAGCCGAGAACAACGTACGCAAACATATTTGCCGGCACAAGATATCCGTAAACGCAGGAGTCATCACTGGGTCTGAAGCCCGACCACGTCATACCCGTAAATCCGACAGGTGCACCTTTACCCTTATGTGAAAGTGTATCAGACTTGCGGCGGCGCGGACGCTGAAAGCTGTAGCCTGAGTTTTGGTGATTCTGTTCGAGTGTCCAGAGCTCAATAATTCTGTAAAATGCTTTTTTTGTTTCATCGGTAAAATGTGAAACCGTATCCGCTTCCTTCCAGAAACGGTATGCGAGCTTAACCGGATAACAAAGAGAATCAATCTCATACTTTCTTTCCCAGACATAAGGCGACATTTCAGTTTTATCCTTCTGATGTCCTTTGCCGTCAGCCTCACGGTTAAACGCATTTGCATATGCATCATTAAGAATACAGGTCATCTGACGGCTTATAAGTCCGCTGATAACGTTATAAGCCTCCTCGCATTCCTTTGCATGTGATACGTAGTGATTTACCTGTGCAGAGGAATCGCGCAGCCACATCGCAGGGATATCTCCCGTAATTACAAAGCAGCTTCCGTCATCCTCGAGCTGAACTGTTGTTTCAAAGGTGCTCATAAAGCACTGAACAAACATCTTTTTTATTTTTTCGTCACTGATTTTTTCCGCATATGAGGTGGCAATTTCAGAAAGCTTCATATTTTTCTCCTTGTTTCTTGTAAAAATTACATCAACTCACGTCAGAACAGACATGTAACAAGCTTAGTGTATAACATCAGAAACAAATTGTCAACTTAAGTTTGAGCTGTATCTTTCCTTTTCTGAAAAAAGATAACAAAATTCTGCAATGACATATTGACATTTACTCCGTTATTATTTAAAATCAAACCGAGGTGATAAATATGATTCAAGCATTTATAAAAACACTTGCATTCTTAATTTCTTTTATTATTTTTACACCCTTTACTGCAAATACGGCTCCTGTAATTGAAAAAACAGATGCAGAAAGCTGTATTCTTTCAGCTACGATTTTGTCAGACCTTCATATGGAAGGTACCAATCCAGAGCGTCACAAGCGTAACGGCGGAGTTCTCAGCGCCGCTGAAAAGGCTGACAATGATTTACTTCTTCTCCTTGGTGATAATACCATGAACGGACAGGTTGTAGAAACTGTTTTTGCATACGGACTTGTTGACCGCTTCTTTGATGAAAAGAATGTAATCGTTGCTCCCGGTAATCATGACATGGATACAAGCGATAATACAAACGGTACATTTGAGACCCTTTCAAAGCGTTTCGTTTATCTGAGAAACGCATTTTTCGGAGATTACGGAGACAAGGTATACTACAGCCGTGAAGAAAAAGGATATAAATTCATCGTTCTCGGCGGTGAAGGCCGCACAGGTGAAGACGGAAAGCAGATTCTCACCGATGAGCAGCTTGACTGGCTTGAAGGCGAGCTCACCGAGGCTGCAGAGAGCGGCAAGCCCTGCTTTGTGCTCAATCACTACCTTGTATACGGCCGTAACGGAGACCGCTCATATGCAGACTTCAATATAGCTGATCAAAATGACAGACTGACTGAAATTCTTGAAACAAGCGGTGTCCGAACCTTCTATTTCTGCGGACATTCTCACTACGGTGTCAGCGATTCATCAGTACAGACAACCAACAACGTAACATATATAAATCTTCCCGCCACAGGCAATCCCGGAAACTACTACCCCGCTAATGATGAATGCGGAAAAGACGGAATCGGTATGCACATGGAGGTATATGAAAGCAGTATTGTCCTGCGTTTCAGAAATTATCTTACAGGCGAATGGCTTGAAGGCTATGACAATTATGTTTTTGAGCTTGACTGACAGTAACATCATACAAGAAAATCCACCCGATCGCCGGGTGGATTTTTTATGCAATGAGGATTGTTTTTTAAAAAACATGCTTACCTGCAGAAAGGGTATACTCCTTGCCGTCAATGAGTGCATCAGATTCTACGGGAGTAATAATTTCATAGCATACTCTACCGTTTTCGTGCCACCAACGGGAGGAAACCTTACCGTAAGCGGTATCAATCTCTGCACCGAAGCTGTCTATGCGGTCATCGGGCACGGGAGCGAAGTAAACTCTGCTGAAGCCTGGATAAGCCTCGACCGTATTTATACCCGCCATCACTCCGTACATCCAGTCACCCACCGCACCGTAAGCATAATGATTGTATGAATTCATAGACACTGGCCATATATCCCCGTTTGGCTTTATACCGTCCCAATGCTCCCATATAGTTGTTGCGCCCTTACTTATGGGATATAGCCACGAAGGATACTCCTTGCGCAGAAGAAGCGTGTATGCAAGCTCGCTGTAGCCGTAGCGGGACAAAACGTGCAGAATATAGGGAGTCCCCACAAAGCCCGTCTGAATCATATTCCCCTGCTTGTGTATAAGTGCTGCAAGGGAATCTGCTACCTTCTGAGGCTCATCTGTAAGCTCAAACTGAAGTGCCATAATATGCTCGGTCTGAGTTTTGAAATCGTTTCCGAACTCCCTTATAAAGGCACTGCGGATATTTTTGTGTAACTCTTCATAATCCGAAACGTCTCTTCCGAGCACCTTGCCCATCTTTACAAGAATATTAACCGAATTGGCATAATAAGCCGAGGCTACAAGGTCATCACGTGTCGGACCCTTAAAGGCTCCATATTTACCGCCGAGCTCAAGCCAGTCGGCATAATGATTACCGCCGAACCAAAGATTCGGCTTTGTTGTGCTTTTTGTAATATAATCCGCCCATCTGCAGACGGGTTCAAAAAGTTTTTCTATAATTTCCGTATCACCGTAGGTAAGATAGCATTGCCACGGACATATAGCTATAGCATCAGCCCATGCTGTGCTTATTCTCGGCTTACGAGGATATATCGAAGGAACAAAATCAGGCACTGCACCGTTTTCATACTGCTCTGCTATGACATCGTTGAGCCACTTTTTAAAGAACCTGAGCACATCATAGTTATAGCTTGCAGTACGGACAAACACCTGAGCGTCACCTGTCCATCCCTGTCTTTCATCTCTCTGCGGACAGTCGGTGGGGATATCAAGGAAGTTGCCCTTCTGCCCCCATACGATATTGCTGAAAAGCTGATTCAAAAGCGGGTCAGAGCTTTCTATGTGTCCGGTACGCTTCATTTCACTGTGGATAACCACGGCTCTAAAATTTTCTGCTTTTATATCACCCGGATATGAATTAACACGTACATAACGAAAGCCGTAGAAGGTAAGATTCGGCTTATAGGTCTGTTTTCCTTCTTTGCTGATATATCTGTAAATTGCCTTGGCAGTACGGTAGTTTTCGTTGTAGAAATTTCCGTCCTTATTGAGGATTTCTCCAAAAGAAAATGATATTTCGACGCCCTTTACCGCATCAACAGTAAACTCAAGATAACCCGTCATATTCTGTCCGAAATCAAGAACGGTTTCACCCTTTGGCGTTACGATTATTTCTTTTACGCCAAGACGCTCCTGCTCCTTTACATACTCACCCTCCTGCGGTATAAGAAGTGACTGAGAATTATCAGGGGCAACCGATGCTACAGTATCAAACACAGGAGTATAGGTTGCATCGTACTCAATGCCGTTATACAGATGACAGAAGCGAAGTCTGCTTTCTGCCACAAGCCAGCTTTCATCAGTTCCGATATCCTCCGAAGAGCCGTCTGAATATTCAATATGCAGCTGAGCAATAATCGCCTTGGGCTGTTTCTTCTTCAGTCTCCAGAACCAGCCCTCAGCAAGCTCGATAATTATTGAGTTTTCCTCCTGCAGAAGCTTTGTTACGTCATAGTGCTGCACCTGTATGCGGTTGTGATACGACGTCCAGCCGGGAGCCATAATAAAATCGCCTACACGCTGAGAGTTGATTTTTGCCTCATATACTCCCCTTGCAGTTACGTATAAGATCGCAGAGGCTACCTCCTTTTCAATATAAAAATCCTTTCTGAAAAGCGGGCAGGCCTTGCCCATATTATACGAAGGAGTTATCCAATCGGCTTTTAACACTGCATGTCACCTGCACATAATTATTTTTATACCTGACTGAAGTAAAGCTTTATGCTTTCTCCGTCGTTACCTGCTATATTTGAAAGAACAATACCCGCATTCATAAGAGCAGCACCCGAATAAATCTCATCTGTAAGATCACATCTGTAGCTCTTTTCCGGATCAAGACCTCTCAGCTTAACAACGAGTCGTCTGGTTGTCTGGTCACACTTTACAGTTACCTTAGTAAGAAGAGCTTCCTTCTTATCGGGCGAAACAAATTCCCAAACGGCATAATAGGGATTTTCAGTAGGAGCTATGAGACGGTAAAGATCACCATAGTGAATAAGGTCGTAATACTTGTGATATTCCTTTACCTGTGTGCGTACAATTTCTTTTTCCTTTTCGGTAAGCTTACCGGGATCCATTTCATAGCCGAAGGTACCCCAGAGAGCAACATTACCTCTTGTTGCAATACCCGTACGTGAACATGCCGAAACGTGAGCACCCATTGTCGAGGCAGGGTAACACATTGACGTACCAAACTGGATTGAAAGGCGTTCAATAGGATCGGTGTTGTCACTGCACCAGATCTGAGGTGAATAATAAAGCATAGCAGGATCAAAGCGTCCGCCACCGCCTGAGCAGTTTTCAAGAAGAATATTCGGGAAGGTTGTTACAAGACGGTTCATAACATCATAGGTTCCGAGAACGAAACGATGGAAGAACTCAGTCTGTCTTTCTGCAGGCAGAATTGCCGAAGCAGCATCAGTAATATTACGGTTAAAGTCCCACTTGATATAATCGATGTCATTTTTTGAAATAACGTCGTACATCATCTGCCAGAGGTGGTCTCTTACGTCCTTGCGGGAAACGTCAAGAACATACTGCTGTCTGCCCTGCATAGGCACTCTGCCCTTAACGTGTACATGCCAGTCAGGATGCGCACGGAAAAGATCCGAATCGGGAGAAATCATCTCAGGCTCGTACCATATACCGAACTTAAGCCCTTCTGCATGTACCTGTGAAACAAGATTGCCGAGACCGCCCTTAAGCTTTTCCTCGTTTACATACCAGTCACCAAGTGAGCTTGTATCGTCATTTCTTTTACCGAACCAGCCATCATCCATAACAAGCATTTCAATGCCGAGTGTTTTTGCCGCCTTTGCGAAATCAACGAGCTTCTGAGTATCGAAATCGAAGTATGCTGCCTCCCAGCTGTTAATAAGAATGGGACGCTTTTCATTCTTCCACCTGCCGCGCACAAGATTACTGTTATAGAAGCGATGGAAAATACGGCTCATCTCACCGAGGCCCTTATCGGTAAACACCATTACTGCCTCAGGTGTATCAAAGTATTCGTCAGCTGCAAGATTCCAAGCAAAATCAGTAGGATTGATACCCATAACAAATCGGGTTGTAGCGTTGTAATCACACTCTGCCATTGCGGTATAATTACCCGAATAAACAAGGTTGAAGCCGTAGCACCATCCGTACTCCTCGTTAGCACCCTTCTTTACGATAGCGACAAAGGGATTCTGAGCGTGACTGGAGGAGCCTCTCTTACTCTCAACGCCCTGCAAGCCATGAGCAAGTGCTCTGCGCTCGGTTGTGCGCTCCTTGTTATGTCTGCCGTAAAGAGTGATAATATCATAATCCATATCAGGAAAATCAACACAGAGAGACAGTGCACGCTCGAGCTTCACCGGATGCTCAGAAGTATTGTGTACTCTTACCCTGCGGGTCATAACGCCCTTTTCTGCGAATACGGTATAGTAAAGTGTAGCCTTTACGCCCGTCACCTTATCCTCTGTGTATATTTCAAGAGTTTCAGCCTCTCCGTCTTCATCAACATAAGTTGAAGGCATATCCTCAAGAGCAGGCTTACCTACGTAAATGCTGTGACCTGTGTAACGGACATCGGTTGTGCTATCGCCGTTACTGTTTCTTACTGATAAAGCGCTGATTCTGTAGTCGGAAGCACCGTTACAGCCATACTCCATAGGAGCAGTATCGGGGCTGAATTCGTATCCGCCGATAGCCGGGTTTGCGCCGCTGAAGCTTGCGGTTGTCGGACGGTTAACTCTTTTTGAGATAAACGTATCGGGAATAAATGCACCGTAGTACAGATTGACAAGATAATTTTCTCTGAAAATGTGGATGATGTAGCTTGAATTTTTGGTATCAAGCTTGAAGGTTTTGTTCTGACTGTCAAAAATAATAGCCATAATGTTTTTCTCCTTATGTGTGTTCTTTAGTATTTTTCGTTTTCGGCTTATATGCCGTTTTTTCCGATGAAGATATTGCCTTCTGCAATCAGCATGCTTTTATCAGGATTATCAAAAACAATTCCGAGGTTAGGCGATCCGTTATCCTCAGGTGTGATAAAAACGTTGCTTTTTACCTTTATACCGTAGGTTTCCGATCTGAAGCTTACGTATCCTCTGCTTATTCCGTAAAGACCTGAAGGGCCGTCAAAAACGTTACTTTCAATCAGAATACTGTTGTGTCCGCAATCTCCGTGGTGACCGATAGCGGGAAATCCCGCACACTTGAAGATGTTGTCGGATATTGTAACGTTACGGCACACCGTATCGTCCTTGCAGAAATCAATGAGAGTGCCGTCACAGTTGTAGACAGGTCCATAGGAGCCGTCACGTGCAAGGTCAAGCTGAATCTGCTCGTTATATAAATTTTCTGGTATAACCGTATAGGTAGGGCCGTCAAAAATACAGTTTCTCACAGTTACGTTTTCTGAGGAATTGATTTCTATCATATGCCACCGTGCGCAATGACGAAAACAGCAGCCCTCTATAAGAAGATTACGGCAATGAACCGTATTGACAAGGGTGGAATGCTCCCCGAGATTTTTATTACCGTCAAAAATGCCGCCCGAAATCACTACATCGTGAGTGCCCTCGTAGCCGCCCCATTCAGGCTCGGAATAGGCTGCAAGAAGATATCTCGTAAGAGGCTCACTTTTATCACTTCTTAGTATAACGGCATTGTCGGAAAGCTTAAAAATCTGATCAGAATAAAAAATAAGAGCTGCAGAAATCAGGTATGTTCCGTCGGGAAAGTACACCGTTCCCCCGTCTCTGACCGAATCTATACACTCCTGCAAGGCTTTGGTATCATCGTGAATTCCGTCGGCGGAAACATTTTTGTTATCTGTAACCTTTACAAAATTCATATTGATTTCCCCTTAGTAAAATAAGTTATTTTTTACATTATAATACATCAAAGCGTCCAAATCAATACATATTTTCAGAATCCGCAGTAATATCCGTTAAGAATAAATGCAGAGTATTTTATCATAAAATCCTGAAGCTACTAAAAAAAACAATCATTAAAATATTGAAAATTACGTCAAAGTTTGCTATACTTTAATGAAAGTAAAAATAAGGGGAATGCAAAATGTTAACTAACGAAATCAAAACCGCCTTTGATGCGTTTCAAAAAGGCAAAAGCATTGTAAACATAGAGCAGTTTACTGCCGGTCTTATCAATGCAACTTATCTCATTGAAACAGATAACGGAGAAAAGTACATACTTCAGAAAATAAATACCTTCGTATTTAAAAATCCTGAAGAGCTTATGTTTAATATTGTTGGTGTAACTAAGCACATCACAGAGAAAATCAAAGAAGCAGGCGGAGATTATAAGAGAGAAAATTTAAACTTCCTCCCCTGTACAGACGGTAAATATTACTATCTTGATGAGAACGGCGGTGCATGGAGAATGTACATTTACGTCGATGAGGCTCTCACCTACAATAAGCCCAAGAACGGCGAAACCTTCAAAAACGCCGGACGTACATTCGGCAGATTTATGAAGCTTCTTGACGGCTATCCTGCCGAAACACTCTATGAAACAATCAAAAACTTCCACTATACTCCTGCAAGATATGAAAACTTCCTCAAAGCAGCAGAGGCTGACATCAAGGGCAGAAAGTCTGTCTGTGAAGAAGAAATCAGTTTTGTAACAGACCGCAAGGCAGATACACATAAGCTCACAGACCTTATCAGTGAAGGTGTATTGCCCTTAAGAGTTACCCACAACGACACAAAGCTCAATAACGTTCTTTTTGATATAAAGAGCGACAAGGGCATATGTGTAATTGACCTTGATACAATTATGCCCGGCCTTTCACTTTATGACTTCGGTGACAGTATCCGCTCAGGAGCCAATAAAGCTGCTGAAGATGAGGCAGACCTTTCAAAGGTTGGCATCGACCTTGAGCTTTTCGAATATTATGTTGACGGATTCCTCAGCGAAACAGCTGAAAGCCTTAACGATGCCGAAATCGAAAATCTTGCCTTCGGCGCAAAGCTTATGACATTCGAGTGCGGTATAAGATTCCTTACCGATTATCTTGAGGGTGACGTATACTTCAGAACAACACACGCTGAGCATAATATTGTAAGAGCAAGAAATCAGTTCAAGCTCGTAGCTGATATGGAAGCTCATATGGATGAAATGAATGAAATAGTCGCAAAATATAAAAACAAATACAAAAGCTGATATCATACGGGGTGCTGCAATTTTTGCTGCACCCTTTTACATTATAACAAAACAGTAATAGAGACATAAATTATCCGTTTTCAGTTGCGGGTCATTTTAAATTGTGATATAATTATTAAAATAAATCAAGGGAGAAAAAATATGATTTACAGCTTTTATCACATAACAGACGTACATTATTACAGTAAAAAGAATTTCAGATGCGACTTAAGTACATTTCCTCAGCCGAGCACACAGATATGTATTTTAAAAAGTGAAGAGGCTTTTAAAAAAGCATTGGAAACAGTCAGGAACGATAACGACACAAGCACAGTCATTATTACAGGCGATCTGACAAATCACGGTGAATCCTACAGTCACGAGGAAGTAATAGACATTCTCCAAAAATTCACCGAAGACGGCGGTAATGTCTTTGTTTATACAGACAATCACGACTACCCCAACTTTCCTGTTCACAGCTATGATGAAAACGGAAATAAGGTTCCTGTGGAGCATATGCCTGAAAAGGAAGTAAAAGAGATGTACTACCCTTACGGCAGAGATAAGGCATTCGAGATTTATAGCGGAGACGACACCACGTATATATCCGAAATTTTACCGGGGCTTTATTATATTGCTCTGGGATACGATGTGGAAGACCGTGAGTCAATCCACAATCCATATTTATCTGATGAGCTTATGAGTTGGGTTAAGGCTCAGGTTTTAAAAGCTAAGGAAAAAGGCGCAACGGTTATCTGCAGTACACACAGACCTATAGTCGCACCCTCCCCTGCTTATGAGGTTGTCGGCAAGGGTCACAGCTTTATCGACGGCGACAGAAGAATTAAAGAGCTTGCCGATATGGGCGTAAGACTCTTTTTCAGCGGTCACACACATATACAATGTATGAAAGAAATAACCAGTGACAACGGTAACAGGATTTTCAGCGTACAGACCTCAAGCCTTGCAGCTTTCCCGCCTAAAATGAGAAAAATTACAATCGACACCGAAAAAAATACCGCCGATATCCGCACCATCGATATAGAGCTTCCTGATCTTGACGTACCCTTTGCTGAATATGCAAAAAGAGGCTTCCTCGGAATAATAGAAAGCATTCCGTATAATATGGAGCATGACGTAGAGGCGTTTGCAAACACCGACGGAGGTATATCCCTTCCTAAAGACTTGATTTTAAAGCATCCTAAAATTGTTATGTTCCTCGGCAGAAAGCTCAACGGTCTTACCTACGGAAAGGTTGCTAAATTCTCAAGAAAATATCACAAGCTTACAGAAGGAGAGCTTGCAGATATAAAGGACAGAAAATTTGTTAAGCTCATTTTAGAATTAGTATCTAACCTTTATCGCGGTAATGCTCCTTATTCACCTGATACGGCAGAATATAAAATTACTATGGGTAGCTTTAAAAAAATAGAAAAGCTTATCTCTGTGTTTGGAATTAATTCAAAGAAGCTTCTCGGCGGATACACGTTACCCGAATTTGTTGAGCCTCTGCTTTATAACAGCGGACTCGACGATGATAACGTTACCGTTTCATTAAAATAAAATATACATTTTAATATAGGTTTGCTGATAATGATTTGTCAAACTAAGTGCAACACTTTTTAATCGAATCATTAAATAAATCCAAAGGTTTTTGGTAATTTAAAACTTTCTTAGGCCTGGCGTTAATTAACGCCAGGTTCTTTTTCAATGTCGCAGGACTTACTCTTGAAAGATTTCTTCCTTTCGGATAAAACTCTCTCAAAAGACCGTTAAGGTTTTCGTTTGTACCTTTTTGCCAAGCACAGTATGGGTCGGCAAAATAAACATCACAATTAAGAGCTTCTTCTACTTTTTGCCATCCGGCAAACTCTGTTCCTCTATCGCAGGTTATTGTTTTTACCGCTTCATCAGGAAACTCTGATAATGCTGCAATAATCGCCTTTGTCATTTCTTCAGCTGTTTTATTCGGCATCTTAATTGCTATATAATATCGAGTCTTGCGTTCTGCTAATGTTGCAAAACATGCTTTCGATTTTCCTCTTCCTGATACAACTGTATCTGCTTCCCAATGTCCGAACTCTTGCCTTTTGTAAACGCTTTTCTCTCTCTTCCTTATTGATTTACCTAAATTGAATTTACCTCTGGTTTCTTTCTTACCTCGGCTCTTTCCCTTTCTTCTGAGTACTTTTAAATTAACATCAATATATTTTTCATATATCCATCGGTATATGGTTCTTGTGGAAGGCATTTCTAATTCGCATACTGTATTTGCTATTTGTTCCGGTGACCATGTCAGTAAAAGCTTTTCTTTTATGTATTCAAGCTTGTCGGGATCCTGAAACATCCCTCTATGGCAATACGACCTTCTTAACAAATACTTCTTTTGTGCTGTATACGGATAATATGTTGGTATGTCATACATGTGCGTACAGTTCCTTCGTAGTTCTCTTGAAACTGTACTTACATTTCTTCCTATCAATTCTGCTATCTTTCGGTAACTGTATCCTTTTAAATAATATTCCCGTAGACAACAACGCTCTTCTATGGTAAGATGTGTGTAACTCATATAAATCCTCCTTGGTTTTTGTTTTCTCGCAAACTACATTATACCATGGATTTATATGAGTTGCTTTTTTTGTTAAACTGTTGCACTTGATAGTATAATTCATC
>JAZNIH010000052.1:0-4237 GCA_045577395.1 Acutalibacteraceae bacterium
TCACGTTCTTGCTTCAGGTGAAGACGTAAACGTATTCGTATTCGATACAGAGGTTTACTCCAACACCGGCGGTCAGGCTTCAAAGGCTTCCAACATCGGTCAGGTTGCACAGTTCGCAGCTGCAGGTAAGGAAATCAACAAGAAGAGCCTTTCAGAAATCGCTATGAGCTACGGCTATGTATATGTTGCACAGATCGCTATGGGCGCTAACATGGCTCAGACTCTCAAGGCTATCCAGGAAGCAGAAGCATATCCCGGTCCCTCACTCATCATCGGCTACTCACCCTGCGAAATGCACTCAATCAAGGGCGGTATGGTAAACTGCCAGGCTGAAATGAAGAAGGCTGTTGAATGCGGATACTGGAACATCTTCCGTTACAATCCCGCTCTCAAGGCAGAAGGCAAGAATCCCTTCACACTTGATTGCAAGGAGCCCAACGCTGACTATCAGGCATTCATCAAGAATGAAGCACGTTATACAAGACTTATGCGTGAATTCCCCGGCAGAGCAGAAGCACTCTTCGCTAAGAGTGAAAAGGTTGCTAAGGAAAGATACGCACACCTTCTCAAGCTCAAGGAACTCTACGCTCCCGACGCTGAATAATTCGTTTAAAAAGCTCCCTCTCGTGAGGGAGCTTTTTTAGTAGCAAGCAGTAAGTAGTAAGGGATAACACGCTGACGGGGGATAAGGGTGAAAGGTTGTACCCGTGAAATTTAGATTTGTACAAATGTAAATTATAACATCCTGTAGGGCAGGGTCTTGGTTGTGCCGGGGTGAGGTTAAAAGGTATACACGAAGATTTCTTTTTTATTTTTATTGCAATAGTCGATTACGCTTTTTGTGCCTCTTGATGTACTGTTCCAAAGAGCGACAACAACATCGGCATAATCAACGATAAGTCGGTTTCGTATAATAGGTGCGGATCTTCCGTATTTTTTATAGTCGGGCAGAAATTCGCTGTATGTGATATTATTGCTTTCTGCAAAAAGCTTCGCACAGGTGTCAACACCCTTTGCTCCGCCCGAAACGATTTCTGTAGTGCCTTTCGGGATATAATCTTCAATGTTTTCTATTGTTATTGTTCTTGAACCTATTATTGCAACCTTCATTTTTTCATCCTCCAAAAATACGGTATACTTATTTTGAGTATACTTACAACATTGTACCACAAAATAATCTTAAAATATACTTAAAATAAGATATTTTGAGGTGAGTGTGTTGAGAAACAAAGAAAACAAGCATCTTGGTATAGAAATAGACCCGATATTACATTATAAACTGCGGTATGTAGCAAAGTATGAGGGCAGAAGCGGTAACGGACAGATACTTTATCTTATCAGACAGTGCATAAGCGACTTTGAGCAGAAGGTTGAAGTGATTGAATTGCCTGAAGAACTTAAAAAGTGAGTTTGACTGTTATTATATATTTTAATAGCTTTTTTATTTTTTTTTAATTTTTAGATGCAGAATGCATCCATATTATCATCGTGATAAAAAATATCTCTAAAATAAAGAAGAAGTGATTTGGTTCAGAGGTGTTTTTATGGCGATAAAAAGCATTTCGTTTCGACTTGGTGAAGAATTATTGAAAAAACTTCATTACATTGCTGATTACGAGGGAAGAAGTGCAAACAGTCAGGTTATGGTGCTTATAAGAGATGCTGTTGAATCTTTTGAAGACAAGCACGGTGCGATTGAATTGGAAGAAAAGAAGAATAACGAATAAACCCATTTTAAGCGACCCGAAAAGGTCGCTTTTTGCTATACTATTATATATAGGGTGATTTTCGTTGAAAAAAATCCGCCTTTATGTTATTATATTCACATAAAACGGAGGTGCTTCGGTATGTGGAAGGTAAAGACAAAAGACATTCACCCTGAGCTTCGTGCGGTGGGGAATCTCATAAGATTTATTATGCCGAAGTTTACTCTCGGCTTTTTCAAAACGGCTGATTTCTTTCTTCAGAAACTCGGACTTCCTGACCTGACGAAGGGGATAAACTCCGAGGAAATATACATTGACCGTGAAGACGGCAGTAAGCTTCGTCTTCGTGTCTGCTCTGCCAAAGAGAAAAGAGTTGGCGTACCCGGGCTTCTGTGGATTCACGGCGGTGGCTACGGTCTGGGCTGTCCCGAGCAGGATTTTCATTTCGTACAGAAATTCGTTGATACTTCGGGTTGTGTGGTGGTTGCTCCCGATTACCGTAAGTCGGTACGTGCTCCGTACCCTGCGGCCTTTGATGATTGTTATGAGGCTCTTCTGTGGCTTAAGGAAAACGGACATAGGTACGGAATGAGTGACGACAAGATTTTTGTCGGCGGTAACAGTGCAGGCGGGGGACTTTGTGCTGCGGTTGTACTTAAGGCGAGGGATACGGGCGATGTGAGGATTGCTTTTCAGATGCCTCTTTATCCGATGATAGATGACAGGATGATTACAGAATCCTCACGGAATAACGATGCACCCGTGTGGAACAGTAAGTCAAACGAGTTGGGTTGGAGACTGTACCTCGGTGAAGACTACGGTACGGACAAGGCGGAAAAGTATGCCGCACCTGCGAGAGAAACGGATTACGGGGAGCTTCCTCCGACGCTTACCTATGTGGGTACTGTTGAACCTTTTACGGATGAGACTGTTGAATATGTTGAAAAGCTCAGAAAAGCAGGCGTTGAAGTGCAATTCAGACTTTTTGACGGCTGCTTCCACGGCTTTGATTTATTCAAGTGGACACAGCCTGCGAAGGAAGCGGAGAATTTTCTTGCAGACGGCTTTATGTATGCGGTGGAGAATTATATTGCGCCACAGAATTGAAAAAATGAGTCGGCAGTGGATAAAAAAGCTTATGCAACCTGAGGTTGCTAAAATTTAAACCGATATTGATAGACTTTTTGTCTTTTTACGTGATAAGATACAGACGAAGGGGGGAGTAAAAATGAACTCCATCGGTGAAAGACTTTATGAAATAAGAAAGAAAAGAAATCTGTCTCAGGGTGAGCTTGCGGATAAGCTAGATGTTTCAAGGCAAACCGTTTCAAAGTGGGAAAACAATATGTGTTTGCCTGAGGCTGAAAAGCTGATGCAGCTCAGCGAGGCTTTGGGGGTTACTACCGACTACATATTAAAAGGTATAACCGAAAAAGAGACAGCAAAAGAAAAGGAAACAGTTTACGTTTATATAAAAGAGCCGACCGATGAGGCTGAAAAGAAGAAGCGTACATCAAGGAGAAATGCGGGAATCGTGCTTTTGCTTGTGGGCGGACTTGCAACAGTGGCTTTGCTTGTAATAGGTCTGCTTATTCCTGCAATACTTACCGGTGCAGTTTGTCTGGTGGGAATAATTCTGGCTTTCGGTGAGAAGCACCCGATACTTGCTGCGGGATGGACTGTTTATATTGTAGTAATGTGTTCTCTTTCTCCTTTTTCAGTTTTAAGTCCGATAGCAGCCTTTATGCCTGAACTTTATAGTTGGGATGATGCGATGTATCTTATAATTCCGTATCTTGAGTGGTCTGTTCTTCCTGTTCTCATAATGTTTACTGTAAAGGCTAAAAAGGGATATATTTTTAAGAGAAAAGACTGAAATTCCTATACTATTATAATATATATGCAAAACAGGTACACACTCACTCGGGTGTGTACTCTATATTTAGTGCCGGAAATGGCTGTAAACACAAGGATTAGTGTCAAAAAAAGCGGCGAAAAATTCTTGCATTTTTACCAAACTTTTTTTGCTAAAATCGTTGACAATTACCAAAGTTTGTGTTATTATTATCGAGCATGTAAAGGCGGTTTGGGTATAACTATGCCTTTACATAACCTCAAGATATGCGATGATGCGGGAGGTGGCCGTCCTCAGAGGCGGGAAATTTCCGCGGAGTATGTCCGATTTAAAACCGGGCGATCTATATTTCATCTTTAACGCTGTTATCTTGCGTTAAGGTCGGGTGCTTCTCCTTAGGGGAATTCTGCGCCTCGGACTTAAACAGCGTATAGGGGTGAACTGTGCTTTTTTCAAAGCTTCGACCGGAAATATCACGTTTCCGGTTTTTAAATGGGAAATGTGTAAACACCCGGGCGAGTAGAGAAAAACGCACCGCCCTACTAATTCTTATTAGGAGGCAAACAAAATGGCAGTAAAGGAAAAGATCCGTATCAGACTCAAGGGTTACGACCACAACCTTGTTGACAAGGCAGCAGAGATGATCGTTGAAGCAGCTAAGAGAACAAACGCTACT
>JAZNIH010000053.1:0-6977 GCA_045577395.1 Acutalibacteraceae bacterium
AGCCTTGCTGCGTTTTGTGGCTTCGATACAAGAAATTTTCTGTTCTTACGAAACTGCGAAGCACTTTAAAATGCGAAATAATCGTGCGAGAAAAGACGGAAACCACCGATAATGCTGACGCATATCGGTGGTTTTTAACGCATTATCGTGCGGTTAGTTCACATTTTAAAGAAATACTTCCTTATGGGGTGTCGTCGTTTTGCTCTGAGCGTTCATACCAATTATAAATTATCAATAAAGCTGCAGGCGGCAAGGGCGGCAACTGCGCCGTCGGATATTGCCGTTGCAATCTGTCTGATTCTTTTACTTCTGCAGTCTCCTGCAACGAAGATGCCCTCTTCACTTTCGGGGATACAGCTTTCATCTGCATCAACGTAGCCCCAATCGTTGAGCTTTACATTATCCTTGAAGGGCTCATTCATGGGCTGCTGACCGATGGCTACAAAAATACCGTCAAAGGTAAGCTCTGTCTTTTCCTTGGTCTCGGTGTTTTCGATTGCGATACCCTCGAAGGTGTCACTGCCGTTGATTGAAGCAACAATGCTTGAAAGAATAATTTTTACGTTATCCTTGCTTTCAAGCTCCTTCTGAAGCTTTACCTCGCCCGTGAGATAGGGGAGATTCTGAATAACGGTTACGCTCTTACAGCTCTTTGAAAGAAGTACCGCCTCCTGAAGGGCTGAGTTTCCGCCGCCGATAATTGCAACGTCCTTGCCGTTATAAAAGGCACCGTCGCATACTGCACAGTAGGAAACGCCTTCACCTGTGAACTTATCCTCGTTGGGAAGTCCGAGACGTCTGTGAGCCGCACCTGTTGAAATAATAACTGTTTTACCCTCGTAGTCTGAGCTTTCACCCTTTACGGTGAATACGCCGTCCTTCTTTTCGATTGCAACCGCAGTATCAAGCTCGATTTCAGCGCCCTGATTCATAGCCTGCTCAAGAAGCTTTTCTGCAAATTCGTTACCGCTCATCTGTAAGAAGCCGGGGTAATTCTCAACTCTGGGTGAGTGGGTTATCTGACCGCCAAAGGTTTCTCTTTCAAGAACGAGCACCTTTTTTTCGGCTCTGCCGGCATAGACCGCTGCAGTAAGACCTGCAGGGCCTGCGCCGATGATTATTATATCGTACATTTATCTATCCTCTTATTTGCTGCAGAATGCCTTGATGTTTGAAAGGTTTACAATCTTTTCTGCCTTACCGCCGCTGATTACAACGAGGGTGGGAGCCTGACGGATTTCGAACTTTTCAGCAAGCTCCTTGTTTTCGTCAGCGAGTACCTTTTCAAATGCGATGCCTGCCTTTTCAAGGAAGGCTGCTGCCATCTTACAGTTGGGGCAGGTTGAGGTTGCGAAAAGGATTACCTTATCCTCACAGTCACAGCTTGCTGCTTCTGCCTGCTGAACCTCCTGCTTTGCTTCAAAGATTCTCTTTTCAATGTTAACGGGGTTGTACTCAACTCTGTGCTGGAATTCCTGGCTCTTACCGTCGTTCCAGTTCTGGATGGGTCTGTAGTAGCCTGTGATACGGCTGTAAACCTCTGTCTTCTCACCGCAATCGGGGCAGGTATAAACCTCACCTGCGATATAGCCGTGATTCTTACATACTGAGTATGTGGGAGAAATTGAGTAGTAGGGAAGTCTGTAGTTCTCGGCAATCTTTCTTACAAGGTTAGCCGCACTCTTCCAGTCGGGAAGCTTTTCACCGAGGTAGGTATGGAATACTGTACCTGAGGTGTAGAGTGTGTGGAGCTCATCCTGCTTGTCGAGAGCCTCGAATACGTCGTCGGTGTAACCAACGGGAAGGTGTGAAGAGTTGGTGTAGTAGGGAGTCTCGTTCTTCTTGCTGTCGGAAGCGGTGATGATGTCGGGATAATGCTTCACGTCGTGCTTTGCAAGACGGTAGCTTGTGCTTTCTGCAGGAGTAGCCTCAAGGTTGTAAAGGTCGCCGTACTTTTCCTGATAGTCGGAAAGTCTTGTTCTCATGTGGTTGAGAACGTCCTTTGCGAACTGCTGAGCTCTGTCGTCGATAAGATTGCATCTGAGCCAGTTAGCGTTGAGAGCTGCTTCGTTCATACCTACAAGACCGATTGTTGAGAAGTGGTTTGCGAAGGTACCGAGGTATCTCTTGGTGTAGGGATAAAGGCCTGCGTCGAGGAGGTTTGTAATAACCTTTCTCTTTACTGCAAGTGAACGGGCGGAAATATCCATAAGTCTGTCAAGACGGGCATAGAAGTCAGCCTCATCCTTTGCAAGGTATGCGATTCTGGGAATGTTGATTGTTCCAACACCGATTGAGCCTGTGCTTTCGCCGCTGCCGAAGAAGCCGCCTGACTTTTTGCGGAGCTCACGAAGGTCGAGACGGAGTCTGCAGCACATTGAACGTACGTCGCTGGGCTCCATATCGGAGTTGATGTAGTTTGAGAAGTAGGGAGTACCGTACTTGGAGGTCATTTCAAAGAGAAGCTTGTTGTTCTCGGTTTCTGACCAGTCGAAGTCACGGGTGATTGAATATGTGGGGATGGGATACTGGAAGCCTCTGCCGTTGGCGTCACCCTCGATCATTGTTTCGATGAAGGCACGGTTAACCATATCCATTTCCTTCTTACAGTCCTTATACTTGAAGTCCATTTCCTTGCCGCCGACGATAGCGTTGAGCTCTGCAAGGTCATTGGGAACTGTCCAGTCAAGGGTGATGTTTGAGAAGGGTGCCTGAGTACCCCAACGTGAGGGAGTATTAACACCGTAGATGAAGGATTCAATGCACTTCTTGACCTGATCGTAGCTGAGGTTGTCTGCCTTTACGAAGGGAGCAAGATATGTATCAAAGGATGAGAAGGCCTGAGCGCCTGCCCATTCGTTCTGCATAATACCGAGGAAGTTAACCATCTGGTTGCAGAGAGTTGCAAGATGCTTTGCGGGTGCTGAGGTAATCTTACCTGTTACGCCGCCGAGACCCTCCTGGATGAGCTGCTTGAGTGACCAGCCTGCACAGTAGCCTGTAAGCATTGAAAGGTCGTGGATGTGGATATCTGCATTTCTGTGAGCGTTTGCGATTTCGTCGTCGTAAACCTCTGAAAGCCAGTAGTTAGCGGTGATAGCACCTGAGTTATTGAGGATAAGACCGCCGACTGAATATGTAACGGTGGAGTTTTCCTTAACACGCCAGTCTGAAACGTTAACGTAGTTGTCAACGATTTCCTTATAGTCGAGAAGGGTGGTGTTGATTTCACGGAGCTTTTCGTGCTGACGGCGATAAAGAATGTATGCCTTTGCAACGTCACCGTAGCCTGCCTGAACAAGAACGTTTTCAACGCTGTCCTGAATATCCTCAACTGCGATGTGATGATCCTTGATCTTGGGCTCAAAATCTGCGGTAACCTTAAGAGCAAGGAAGTCGATCATACTGGGGTTATAATCTCTCTGCTGAGCGTCAAAAGCGAGGGTAATTGCCTGTGTGATTTTTGCTAAATCAAAGTCAATAACTTTGCCGTTTCTTTTTAATACGGTATACATAAAATGATCCTCCTTATAAAATTTTTCCTTTTCCTGTGAAAGGTGGTGCAGGCAATATCATAGCACAAGATATCGGAAAAATCAATAGGAGGAACACAATTTATTGTAATTTTTTTCGTTTTCTACCACAAAATATAGTGGTTTTTAACTTTCACGGATTGAAGCGTTGAAACAAAGCGACAACAGTCTCTTTTTGATGCTGTGAAGGTCGTTAACATCCCACGGGGTGTGTCCGCCGCTGATAAGGGAGCCCGAATCCTTAAACTGCTGAATGAAGTATTTATTGCTTTTGCCCACGGTCAGCGCTATTCGTCTGATGTCGTCTTCCGTATGAAGCTCCTTTGTGACCGTGGTGCGGAATTCGCAGTCGGGAGCCTTGCTTTTTATCAGCTCAATGCTCTTTAAAATGTTATTAAAATCAACATCGGCACCTGCGGTGAGAGAATACTTCTCGGGGGAGTTTTTTATGTCCATTGCAACGTAATCGAGAAGCCCCTCAGAGAGAAGCTCATCGAGAAGAGCGGGATTGGTGCCGTTGGTATCGAGCTTTACCGCATAACCCATATCCTTAACCTTAATAATAAACTGCTTCAGGTCCTTCTGCAGCGTCGGCTCTCCGCCCGTGATGCACACCGCATCAAGAAGTCCCACTCTTTTTCTGAGGAAGGCAAAAACCTCCTCCTCGGAGATTACGTCCTGCATTTTTTCTGTTACGAGCAGGGCATTATGGCAGAAGGGACAGCGGAAATTACAGCCGTAGGTAAAAACTATTGCGGCAGTCTTGCCGGGGTAGTCGAGAAGGGTAAGCTTCTGAAGGCCTGATATAACCATAAGAACAATCCTTTCGTTGATACTCGTTGTCTTAAGTTGGCGGATTACATTCGCCAACTTAAAGCATACCATTTTAATACTCAAAAAACAATAGCTGAAACAAAAAATTGAAATATGCCGCAATTTACTTGCTTTTAACATTTTTATATGGTAAAGTATTAAAAAGCAAAAATTCAGGAGTGATTAAATGGAACAAAAAATCCTTAAGCTGATAGGCGTCAAGGGTACCTTCAAAAAAGACGTTGTACCCATGATCAACTACAGCTCAGCAAACATCACAACCTCCGGATCGGGTTACGTTATCAGCCTTTATTTTACCCTTTTCCTGACCGGCGTTGTAAATCTTGAGCCCGAAAAGGCGGCTATTATTACCTTTATCGCAGGTATATGGGACGCAGTTATCGACCCCTTCATCGGCATCATAACGGACAGAACCCGTTCAAAATACGGCAGACACAGACGTTACATTCTCTGGGCAATGCCTCTTTACGCCGTCAGCTTCGCATTACTGTGGAACTCATACGGTCTTGACGGCAGAGAAAGACCCACACAGGCCATTATCTATTTCACGGTTATATACGTGCTTTATAAAACGGCCTATTCCTTCGTCGACGTTCCCCATGTTGCAATGCTTCCCGAGCTTGCACCGGACTACGATTTAAGAACACAGTATAACTCCGTAGGATATATCTTCAATTCCTTCGGTATGTTCCCCTCCTTCTTCCTTGCGATGGCTGTTCTTGCTGCCTTCGGCTTCAGCGATCCCGAAAGCGGTGCAGAATTCCCCATGCTTCTTATGGGTATCATTCTCGCTGCGGTATATGCACTCTGTCTTATCCACACCTTCAGAAAAACAAGAGAAAAGCCCTCTCTTGATATGGTGCTTGAAAAGTTTGACTTCAAGTTTTTCCTGCACGAATATGCACTTGTTATTAAGAATAAGGCCTTCAGACAGTATTTCTTTATGAGCCTTGCTTATAACACCGCTTGTAACTTCTACCGTTCATCACTTGTATTTTACATAAGATACATCGCACGTCTTATCAAGCTTTACGGTCTTTTCACCACCATCGAGGGCGTGTTCGAGGCTTCAGCCTTCCCGCTCAACTATGCTCTTACAATGAAGCACGGTAAGAAAAAGTGTGCAAACATCGTAACACCGCTTATGATTATGGGCTTTGTTATGTGTCTGTTTATGAATCCCACAGACAAAAACAGCGGTTCTGTTATATGGGTTATCATCCTTATGCTTACCGCCGTATTCTATCCCTTCGGTAAATCAGGTATCGGCTATGCCGCAACAAATATCTTCCCTGACATTTCCGACATCGACGAGGCAATCACAGGCAGAAGACGTGAGGGCGTTATCGGTACCTTCAACACACTCATCAAGACCTGTGCATCAACAACCGTTCAGAGCCTTGTGCTTGTTATTCTCGGCAAGTTCGGTCTTGAAACAGGTGATGCAGTTACAGAATACGAAAAAACAACAGGCTTACTTTTCCATCAGCCCGACAGCGCTCTTTTAGGTGTACGTATATGCGTTGTTATCGTTCCTGTTATATGTACTCTTCTTTCACTCTTCCTTCTTCACAGATTCCAGATGAACAAGGGTGATCACAGACTTATCTGCGCCGCAATTGCTACAAAGCACAGATACGGTAACGTTACACTTACCGCTGAGCAGATTGCAGTTGTAGAAAAGATTTCAGGTCAGAAGTATGAAAATACATGGCTCGGTCAGAACAACGAGGGCGAAGAGCATACTGTTGAAGCAAACGAAGACGGTGAATATGCTATCCTTCTTGAAAAGGAAGCAGAAATGGCCGCAATCAGACAGGGTAAAAAAGAAGCAGCTTCCGTTGAAGCAGTAAAGAAAGCTCTCGGAGAAGACGAATAAAGGAGAATTATTATTATGACTAACATCGACATCAATCAGAAGGAGCCCAAGGCTCCCGAAAAGGGCTTTATGACATCACTCAAGGCATTTGTTTTCTACCTCATCCAGTGGACGTGGGGTCTTACCGTTAACCTTGCAGGCGGAATCGCATTCCTTATCTGCACAAAGCTCAAGGGCTACCGCTGGCAGCGCTTCGGCTATGCAAGAATAGTTTACGTACCCTGGAAGGGCGGCGGACTTTCACTCGGTCTCTTCATCTTTATGAAGGATAACCATTCAAAGAAAACATGGACCTATAACACAAGAATCCACGAATACGGTCACACATGGCAGTGCCTTCTTTTAGGCCCTCTCTATTGGATTGTAGTTGCTGTTCCCTCATTTATCTGGTGCAACTGCTTTGTAAATTACAGAATCAAGAACAACGTTCCTTATTCAGCACTTTACTGTGAGGCATGGGCAAACGCATGGGGTCAGAAGTTCACTAAGATGAAGCAGACTCCCGACCACAAGGCTTATAAGCAGCCTGCACGCAAGCCCAAGAAGACAGAAGAATAATTCAATCTTTAAATCAGAGAGACTGCTTAGAGGCGCACTCCGTAAGGAAGTGCGCCTCAGTTATATTCGCCTGACGGCGAGTGATATTGCTTCGCAGTGATATTATGCTACGCATAGTGATATTGTCCTTCGGACAGTTTATAGGGCGAATATAATATCACTGAAAGCGGAAG
>JAZNIH010000054.1:0-5482 GCA_045577395.1 Acutalibacteraceae bacterium
TGGGGCTCAACACCACCCTTAGCACAAAGAACGGTTACTGAACCGTCAAGTACACGGAGTGAACGCTGAACTTCAACTGTGAAGTCAACGTGGCCCGGAGTGTGGATGGTATTGATACGGTGCTCTTTCCAGAAGCAAGTGGTAGCAGCAGAAGTAATTGTGGTACCTCTTTCCTGCTCCTGTGCCATCCAGTCCATAGTTGCTGAACCGTCGTGGGTTTCACCAATCTTATGGTTAACGCCGGTGTAGTAAAGAATACGCTCTGAAGTGGTAGTCTTACCAGCGTCGATATGAGCCATAATACAAATATTTCTAGTTTTTTCAAGTGATACCTTTCTGGCCATAATTTTATCCTCCTATCAGAATTTAAGCGAATAAGGTTATTACCATCTGAAATGTGCGAAAGCCTTGTTAGCTTCTGCCATCTTATGGGTATCTTCACGCTTCTTGAATGCTGAACCTGTCTGGTTTGTAGCATCAATGATTTCGTTGGCAAGTCTTTCCTTCATTGTTCTTTCTGAACGCTGACGGCTGTAAAGAGTAATCCAACGAAGGCCGAGTGTCTGTCTTCTTTCGGGACGGACATCCATGGGAACCTGGTATGTTGAACCACCTACACGGCGAGCCTTAACTTCGAGTAAAGGCATAACGTTTTCCATAGCTGCTTCAAAAACCTCGAGGGGTTCCTTACCTGTCTTTTCTTTGATGATGTCAAATGCATCATAAACAATTTTCTGAGCAACACCCTTCTTACCGTCGTACATAACGCTGTTGATAAGGCGTGTTACAAGCTTTGAATTGTAAAGCGGATCGGGCAAAACATCACGTTTTGCAATCTGGCCTCTTCTTGGCACTGCGCTTCCCTCCTTCATAGTAATGATATCATAGGTACTCGAGTGACAAATTCCCGTCGGCACCAATTTGAGAGGCATATACTATATATACACTCTCACATTCGACGCATAAGCGTCTGCCTGCAAGAAGATTTGTCAATTCATAGTTGTTTTCCGTCTGACTACGGAATTTCAAAAAAGTTTTTTCGGTTACGCAACCGGATTATTTCTTAGCTGCCTTAGGACGCTTTGTACCGTACTTTGAACGGGACTGCATTCTTCCGTTAACGCCCTGGGTATCGAGTGTACCACGAACGATGTGATAACGAACACCGGGAAGGTCCTTAACACGGCCGCCACGAATGAGAACAACGCTATGTTCCTGAAGGTTGTGACCTACGCCGGGAATGTAAGCTGTTACTTCAATTCCGTTTGTAAGACGTACTCTCGCGATCTTACGAAGAGCTGAGTTGGGCTTCTTCGGTGTAGCTGTCTTAACAGCTGTGCAAACGCCACGCTTCTGAGGTGAGCTATGATCTGTCATAACATTCTTCTTAGTGTTGAGGCCTTTGAGAAGAGCGGGAGCCTTGGGCTTCTTAACAAGTGTTTCTCTACCGTTACGAACTAACTGATTAAAGGTAGGCAAATGTAGCATCTCCTTTCTTAAAATATTCTTTTGCGCATAATCGCACGCTTGAATATTATAACGGATACTGTCAAATAAGTCAACAACATTTTTTCTCTTTCGGTGAATTTGTATAGTTGCTTATTTTCTTAAGGATTATTGACGGGTTTTGTGGTAAATATTGATAAAAAGGAGCGTTATCTGCACCTGCAGACAAAAAAACCACAGAGTTATCCTCTGTGGCTTTACGGTTATTTTATCTTTACTGCCCTTACGGTGCTGTAATCACTGTAAACCGTTCCGGCAGAGGTTTTTGCATAGGCTCTGACCTTGAAATAATAGGTCTGACCCGAGATAAGCGAGGTTTTCTTTGTTACCTCTTCTGTACCCGCCTTATAATTTCCGACCTTGATATAGCTTCCGCTTTTCGACGCGGAGCACCATATCTGATATCCGCTCTCCCCTTTTACGTCGTTCCAGGTTATCCTTGCTCTGCCTGCAGACGTGCTTTCGACCTTTACCGAAGGAGCCGCAAGACCCGAGGATGCGGTAACGCTTGTGTACTCAGGTGCATTGATAACCTTGCCGCTCTCTTTAACGTAAGCCTTGACCGCAAAGCTGTAGTCCTTCATAGGTGTAAGATCTGTTACGGTGTATTTTGTACCCGTAACGGTTTTAAGCTGCTTCCATTTGCCGCTTTGCTTTATGTATACTCTGTAGCCCGTTGCGCCCTTTACCGTCTTCCATGAAAGAAGAGCTGAGGTGCCGTTGCCGTCGACGGTTATTTTTGAGGTCTTGCCGAGAACAAGCTTTGAGCCCTTATCGGCTACCGTCTTTTTTGCCGTGCATCTTGTACATTTGACGGATTTTGTTCCGTCCTTAAGATATGTTGCGTTGCCGTCAGAGATATATTTGCCGCTGAAATTGTGACCGAGAGCCTTGGTTGTGCTTGACACCTTATAGCTGCAACCGGGGCAGGTCGCCGTAAGCGTACCCTTTGCAGTGCAGGTAGCCTTGACGGTTTTACTTATTACCGAGTGACCGTATACGTCACAGCTCAACGATTCAACGATTCTGATATTTCTGAAGATATAGTCGTTAATCTCGTAGCCGTCGGCACCGATGTATTTAAATGAAAAATCTCTTCCCGAGGCCTTGGTGATTTCACCTGCCCATTTGCCGTCAACGGCAAAAAAGACTCTGTTGCCCTTTGTTGAGGGCTCGTTCCACAGGGTATATGTATGGTATTCGTTGGGATTTATCTTTGACGTTACGGAGGATATTACGTGACCGCCGCTTCTCTTTTTACTGTTACCCACAGAGAGAACTGCACTCTTGTCCTTTGTGTATTTATACCAGAAGTAGTTCATATCTCTTGTTGAGGTGTTTTTTGTTCTGATATATTCACAAAAAAGCACAAAGGATTTCTGAGAGGTGGAGGTTGATGTGCTCTTGCCCGTCCATTCCACTACCCATTTGTTATCCTTTTTAAGATTAACGGTTTTTTCAAGCTGATAAACAACGCCCTTGTGCTTACCCTTTGTCACTTTGCCCTCAAGGGTTAAAAGACCGTTGCTCTGATACTTACTGTCAGAAGCAGACTTAAGACCTGAGTCGGTGCCTTCAAAATTATATGCCGCACCGCCCTCTCTGATATTGACAGTACCGTTGACCGTTACAGTCTTGTCGGAATAAGCTCCCACGCTTTCAACCGTTCCGCCCTTGCTCTTATAATCAGAGGTAAGGTCATAAAGATGATAGCTGAGATTATCCGAAAGCTTATAGGTAACGTTTTTTGATTCGTAAACGGGATACACAACAGGAACAACAAGTGTTCTGCTTTCTGCCCAGTTGCTCGCATCGAGAGAAGTAACCTTTTTATAGCCCGTCCAGTCGTAAAAATCAACTGTTGTTTTTACATCCGAGGGCTTTTCAACTCTGCCGAGAAGATATGCGGTGTTTCGTGCCGCTTCAATACCGATTTCGTTAAAGCCTATCTGATTATAATGTATACTGTCGTGTACGTCGGCAGGGGTTGTGGGGGTATACCATTTTTCATCCTGAGGAGTCTGAACGGGGTAATCGATTTTACCGTCCTTATAATATCTTTTGAAATATGTACTTACTCCGTCGGTGCCGTCGGGCATGGTCACCCAGCTGTCACCGATGTTACAAACAAGGTTTATATCGGGATAATCAGGATTGTTGACGAGCCAGTACTGAGCAACTCTCGGACCGCTCATTTCGAGATCGTTGAAGGAGCAGTAGAAGCTTTCATCGGTTTTATCCGAATTAATACCGTGACGGTAGCTTACACAGTCGTCACGTCCCTTTCGGGGCATAATTACGTTACAGAATCCGAGGGCTTCGATTTTGCCGTCACCGTCAACGTCATAAGCGAGGTCTCTCTTAAGAGATTCGTGCATCGAAAGAAAATTCTGAAGATAATACTCAGCGGTATTGACTCTGTCAGAGCAGCCGTGACACCAGAGATAGCCGTAATCCATCAGCAGGTAGTGACCTGCGAGAATTTCTTCCCTCATAAGCTTTTGCGCTTGCTTAAAAACAGCAACCGCCTTTTCATATTCAGCGGCACCCTTCTGCCACTTTGCGATTGTGGTGGAGCCTCTTGCAACGTTGACCGTCCAGACCTTATCACCTGTCATTTTATTATACTGATAGGCAAAGCCGCTGTCAGGGCCGAACTTACCGTCACCGTCCTCAGTCAGACGGTTAACGGGGCTTTTCTTAAGCTTGTCGGTTGTTCCGTATCTGTTAATAAGAGAATTTTCACCGCTGAGAGCCGAGGGCACGTATTCACCTGCATTTTCAGGCGTAAGATATGCAGGATGACAGAAGGTTGAATAGACCTGTCCCCTTTCATTGGCAACGGACTGTGAAGATTCACCCTCAGTACCGTACATATTGCTCTGACCGATAAGAAGGAACATAGAAATCGGTGCAGGCTCAACCTTAACGGTATACTCAACCTCGTTGAGAAAAATTCTGCCCTCACCTACGCCGACGGCGTGAAGTCTGCCGTCAACAATTTCAATAACGGCATCGTCCTTCGTTCCGCTTTCAACGTTGTAGCCGACCTTATAGGAAACAGGGTCGCCGACGCTGAAAATTTCAACCGACTCATATTCAGTTAAATCATAGTAATCGTCATACTTAAGCTCAATAACCTCTGTGTTGAGAGTCGAAGAAACTCCGTAGCAGAAGCTTGATACAAAGACGAAAACAAAAAGCAGAAAAGAAACAAGCTTTACTGATTTACTCACGCCGACCTGACCTCCGTAAATAATTTAATATCGCACTATTGCTCAGTATAATATTATATTATAAGAAAAAACAAATGTCAAACTCATAAAGATATAAAAAACTGCCCGGAAAACCGAGCAGTTTTGTTTAATTATACAGTTGCTTCAAGGGGCTTCTTTTCGGAATACTCAACCTCGTTGTAGCACTTCATACCTGTACCTGAGGGAAGAAGCTTACCGATGATAACGTTTTCCTTAAGGCCGATAAGATGGTCAACCTTACCGCGGATAGCCGCTTCTGTAAGAACCTTTGTTGTTTCCTGGAAGGAAGCAGCAGACATGAAGGATTCTGTTGAAAGTGAAGCCTTTGTAATACCAAAGAGTACGGGAGAGCATGTAGCTTCTGCAATACCAACCTCACCGTCAGCAAGTCTCTTTGCGATTTCTGCATTCTTTTCTTCAAATTCAACAACGTCAACAAGTGAGCCGATAAGCATATCGGTGGAACCGGGATGCTCAATCTTAACCTTTCTTGTCATCTGACGTGCAATAACTTCAATGTGCTTGTCATTGATTTCAACACCCTGAAGTCTGTAAACCTTCTGAACTTCAGAAATCATATACTCCCAAACCTTAAACTTACCTTTAAGTCTCAAAATATCGTGTGGATTAAGCGGACCTTCAGTAATCGGGTCGCCTGCTTCAATTCTGTCTCCAACGATAATCCTAGAGGCATAAGAAGGTTTATAAATCTTAACTTC
>JAZNIH010000055.1:0-23668 GCA_045577395.1 Acutalibacteraceae bacterium
AAAATCGTATCCCATTCCTCGGCAGGCGTAATACTTACACGGACCAACCGTACCTGCTGTCTTTAGAACAGCTTATATATATTAACACAATTAAATCACTGTGTCAATACCTTAAATTAATTATTCCTCTGTAGCAGCGGAAGCAACAACCTTGTTGGGGTTAACACGTACGCCGGGGCCCATTGTTGCTGTTACAACACATGAACGGATGTACTGACCCTTTGCTGCAGCAGGCTTAGCCTTGATAACAGCATCGAGGAGAGTTGTGAAGTTCTCCATAAGCTTCTCTGTACCGAATGAAGCCTTACCGATGGGGCAGTGGATAATGTTTGTTTTGTCAAGACGGTACTCGATCTTACCTGCCTTAGCTTCAGTAACAGCCTGAGCTACGTTGGGAGTTACAGTACCGGCCTTGGGTGAAGGCATAAGGCCACGGGGACCAAGAACCTTACCGAGACGACCAACAAGGCCCATCATGCTGGGATGTGCGATAGCAACATCGAATTCCATCCAGCCTTCGCCCTGGATCTTTGCAACGAGGTCTTCAGCGCCTACTACTTCTGCACCTGCAGCTTCAGCAGCCTTTGCTTCGTCGCCCTTTGCGAATACAGCAACGCGAACAGTCTTACCTGTACCGTTGGGAAGAACAACAGCGCCACGAACCTGCTGATCAGCATGACGTGAGTCAACACCGAGACGGATGTGTGCTTCTATTGTTTCATCAAACTTTGCGGTAGCAGTCTTGCATGCGAGTTCGAGTGCTTCCGCAGGATCATAAAGATTTGTCTTGTCGATAAGCTTTGCGCCTTCGACATACTTTTTACCATGTTTCATTGTCTTTCATCCTCCTATAGAGTGGTTAATCGGATTTTTCCTCCCACCCGGAAGCATTAGTCAGCGACTACTATGCCCATTGAGCGAGCTGTACCAGCTATCATACTCATAGCTGCTTCTATTGAAGCTGCGTTGAGGTCCGGCATCTTCTGCTCAGCAATTTTTCTAACCTGCTCACCGGTAATTGTTGCGACCTTTGTCTTGTTAGGTACGCCTGAACCGCTTTCGATTCCACATGCCTTCTTGATAAGAACTGCTGCGGGCGGTGTCTTTGTTACGAATGTGAATGTACGGTCTGCATAAACTGTGATAACAACAGGAATGATAAGACCGATGTCATTCTTTGTGCGCTCGTTGAATTCCTTTGTGAAAGCCATGATGTTAACACCGTGCTGACCGAGAGCCGGACCAACAGGCGGTGCCGGAGTAGCTTTACCTGCAGGAATCTGGAGCTTGATTAAACCTACAACCTTTTGAGCCATTTTTTGCACCTCCAAATTTATGTGGTTGATGGCGACTTGCTTTAAAATTTAGCAAATCTCCCACAGGGAGATAAACTCCCTACATAATAAACGGCATTGCCGTAAATTATCGTGTTTAGTCTAAAGCAACCTCAATTTCGTTAAGACCGAGTTCGACAGGTGTTTCTCTGCCAAGCATGGAAATCATAACGACAACTGCTTCCTTGACGAGATCGATGCTGTCAACAACACCGCTGTAGCCGTCGAAGGGGCCGCTTAAGATGTTTACATAGTCCCCTACCTTGTAGTTGACCTCAACTGTTCTCTTTTCGATACCGAGGTTGATTACCTCCTGATCTGAAAGAGGAACAGGCTTGCTTCCGGGACCTACAAATCCCGTTACGCCACGTGTGTTTCTGATGACATACCAAGCTTCGTCTGTCATTGACAGCTCTTCGTCTTCAAATTCACTGCGCTTTTTGTAAATGCAGGCTACCTTTACCATAACATAGCCGGGGAAAAGCTTACGCTCAACCTCACGCTTTTTGTCATCCTTGATTTCTGTTACGATTTCCGTAGGAATACGTACCTCAAAAATCTGATCCTGCATCTTACGGTTTTCAACAACCGTGAGAATGTTTGAGGCTACTTTGTTTTCATAGCCTGAATAGGTGTGTACTACAAACCATTTGGCGTTATCTGCCATTGTTACACCTCCTAAAGCCGATTAATTCTTCTGCCGATGCTATCGGATTATTCCTCTGAAGACTCTGATGTCTCAGAAGCAGCTGTAGTATCGTCCTGATTTTCAGCAGTTGTTTCGTTGTCAGCGGTTGTTTCGCTGTCGCCATCTGCATCTGTTGTATCAGTACCCTCTGCGTCGGTATTTGTAGCAACGATGCTATCCTTAACTGCAAGCTGCTTGAGTCCGGAAATACCTGAACCAAGGCTGTAGTCAATAAGGAAAACAACTGCTGTTACGATTGCGACAACAACAAGTACTACGCCGGTGTTCTTAAGAACTGTTTTTGCATCGGGCCAAACGATCTTCTTGGTTTCACCCTTGAAATCCTTAAAGAAGCGTTTGATACTCTTACCTGAACGAGCGAAGAAATTTGGCTTTTTGTTCTTGCTACCCTTTGCAGCCTTAGCTACCTTTTCAGCAGCCTTGCTTTCCTCTGTTGTGGCCTTTTCAACGTCGGAGTTCTGGGTAACCTTCTTTTCTTTGTCAGCCATCATTCTACCTCCCGTATTACTTGGTTTCTTTGTGGAGAGTGTGTTTCTTGCAGAATCTGCAGTACTTGTTCATCTCCAACCTATCAGGATTGTTCTTCTTGTTTTTCATTGTGTTGTAGTTGCGCTGTTTGCACTCTGTGCAAGATAAAGTGATTTTTACTCTCATGAACGGCACCTCCATTATAGGAAATTTGCGGTCGAATAAAAGCAACACTTCTTTTATTCTGACCCATTAAGGCCTCCCTCTATTTCAGGACACAAAAATAAAGCCCTCTACAAGAGGTACGGATAGTTTACCACATAATCCAGTACTCGTCAAGGGCTTTTTTATATTTTTTTCAAAATTTTACAATTTTTTTCAAGTATAAATTGTATACGCTTATTTTATGCAATAACCATTGATTTTATAACGATGGGCTCGCAGGGCTCTGCCTTCTCTCCCATTGAATTATAGTATCTTGCAACGTCACAGAAGGCATCACATACTTCCATGCCTTCAGTAACCTTACCGAATGCTGCATAGCTGCCGTCGAGGAAGGTGCAGTCGTCACTGTAGCATATAAAGAACTGACTTGAAGCTGAGTCGGGATTCTGACTTCTTGCCATTGAAATTACACCTCTTGTATGAGAGAGTGTGTTCTGTCTGAAGCCATTGGCTGAAAACTCACCGGGAATGTTTTCATCGCTGCCGCCACAGCCTGTTCCCTCGGGATCTCCGCCCTGACACATAAAGTTATCGACAACTCTGTGGAATGTAAGACCGTCGTAAAAGCCTGCCTTTACAAGCTTTTCAAAATTAGCAACCGTTGCAGGTGCATATTCGGGGTAAAGCTCTATCGTGAACTCTCCGCCGTTTTCCATTGTAACTTTAACCTTTGACATATTAAAACCTCCAAAAGTATTATTTCCAGCGGTATTGTAACAAAAAGAGCTGAAATAGTCAATATATAATGTCCATGCAATCAGTATAAAGGTAAATGTCCCGTAAGTTTATCGGCGACCTCAGTGGGTAACGGCTCAAGGGCAAGACATGTTTTAGTTGGTTCGCCGTGAAACTCCGCGTCATACCGGCATCGGTTATCATCGCCGAAATTATGCCCATTTTTTTCGCTTTATCAGCTATTTCAATAAGCTCTGCTTCGGAATCAACGTAAACACAGATTTTTGCGCATCCGTAATGAAACCACTCAGACAAAGCGGTCACCGGCTTACCTGTGTTATTGAGAAGCATTCCATCATCTGTTTTTTCGAAGTCGTTCATTCGTCCTTCTTTTTGAAGTGCCATTAAAATCGCTTCAATACAGGCATGACCTGCCTGGGATGCAATTTTACCCTTGCGCATTTTCAAATCCCGACGCATAATAATCATCATTTTTGATTTGTACATATAAATTCACCCTCATCACATATTAAACGATATCACTATAACACAGTTTTTTATTTTTTACAACAGAGACTTCTTCTTGACATTTAAATCTATTGTGATATAATCTCATAAGTAAATGCGGGTATGGTGGAATTGGCAGCATAATCACCGAAGTGCGTCCTGCGGACGATGAAGCGAGGCGATTATGGCGCAGCGGTCAAAATCAATCGGTGCTCCAAGCCGTATATTGATTTTGGACACCGCAAGCGGTCACACGGGCGCGGCTGCCCTGCAGATTTACATTATTGTCCCTCGTAAGTACAACTTAATACAATTAAATATGCGGGTATGGTGGAATTGGCAGACACGCAAGATTTAGGATCTTGTGCCACAAGCGTGCAGGTTCGACCCCTGTTACCCGCACCAATAATCAATCCGGACCTTTTTCAGCAGAAAAGTGTCCGGATTTTTATTCGGTTTACACTTTTTTCATAATTTCTATCCTTTTTTTAATCACAATTCTCTTTTAATATGCTATAATTACAGTATACGGCAGAAGGAGGATTGCTATGAATCTTAACAAAGTTACCTTACCGCATTATACCCCTATGGAGGAAATCCTTAACGCAACTTCACATAGTGCCGGTATCATTTTAGGCATTATCTCATGTGTGGTGTGTCTTATTAAAGCATCAGACATTCACGCTTGCATCGGCTCTGTAATTTTTGCTTTGTCTGTTGTCGTGCTTTACACCTGCTCAACCGTGTACCATTCCCTGAAGCACGGAAATGCAAAGAAGGTTATGAGAATTCTTGATCACTCAACAATCTTTATTCTCATTACAGGTACGAGTATTGCTATAACCGTTACGTTCGTTTTTCCTTTTGCCAAGCTGCCGGCAATAATTATGTGCAGCATAAGCGCTGTTCTGAGCACTGTCGGAACCGTACTTACCTTCATCGATCAGGAAAGATTTAAAAAGGTTCAGCTTATACTTTATATAGTAGTAGGTTGGATTTCTGCGGTGCTTATTTTCCCTATGTATAAATACGCACCTGACCCTACGGGACTTATTATTCTTATTGCTCTCGGAGGTATTTTATATTCCGTCGGTATGGTCTTTTATATAATAGGAAAGAAGAAAAGATATTTTCATTTCATCTTTCATCTGTTTGTTCTTGCAGGAACGCTGTTTCATTTCTTTTCTATATACACCTATATATAAGATTCAATCTGCAATTCTGTATCGGGATTGCAGATTTTTATTATCTGTTAATAGATATAAATTTACAAAAAAACTTGTACCTTGTGTATAAATTGTGATAGACTATTGTTATCATTAATTTTTGAGGTGAAAATATGAATAAAAAAGTTTATGCACGAGGTATTGCAGGTCAGTATTTTTATGCCGCAAGTGAATACCTTGCTCTTGCTCTTACCTACAAGCCTACTCCCAAGGATGTTGAATACACAAAAAATATCCGATACGGTAAAGAGAAGAATAACTATATGTATAACTACTGCCGTAAAGACCTTAAGGATGTAAAAAAGCCTCTTCTTATATACGTACACGGCGGAGGTTGGGTTTCAGGTCTTCTTGAAATGAGAAGTCCGTATCTTTATAAATGGGCTCAGAAGGGATTTTTCGCTTCCTCACTCAATTATTCGTTTGCACCGACAAAAATCTTTCCTGAGGCTATCAAAGAGCTTTTTACCGCTATCGACCAGATTATCGACAGAGCAGATGAATATAAGATAGATACAGAAAACGTTGTAATTGCAGGTGAAAGTGCAGGAGGATATTTTATCGCCTATATTATCGACTGCATAAATAACCCCGAAAAGCTCAGAGACCTCGGTATAGAGTTCCGCAACATCGATAAAATCAACATAAAGGCTATGGTTTCTCACAGCGGTGCTTTTGTTTTCGAAAATCTTATGAATCCTGAAAAGAAGCAGTCCAGATATCCCGATATGAAGATGATGATTACATCATTTACAGGTAAGACACTCAAGGAGCTCAGAGAATTTGTAAAAACAAAAGAAGGAAAGCTTCTTTCTCCCGAATTCAGCAGCAAATTCCCGCCCTCATTTCTCTGTTGGTGTACAAGAGACCCTCTCAGATATGAAACCTTTGACCTTGTTGAAAGGTTCAAGGAGCTTGGTGTGACCTGTAAGACCTTTAAGGGTGACGGCGCCATCGGAAATCACGCCTGGACTATCGTAACCATGTTTAAGAAGGCAAGAATATGCCTTGATGAAACCTTTGACTTCGCGCTCCCCTATTTCCCCGAATACTTTGAAAAGGGCTCTGACGGTTGGAAATTCATAAAGAAGTGAGTAACCGATGAAAAGTTTGAGAATATACGATATGCGAATTTATCCCGGTGATTCCGCGCATCTCATAGACGACGGTGAAAGTTCCGTGCTTTATGACAGCGGTTTCGGATTTACGGGAAAACAAATTGCAGAAAAGATAGCCGGTATACTTGGCAAAAGACAATTGGATTATGTTTTTCTGACCCATTCCCATTATGACCACGCTCTCGCAAGTATTGCCGTCTGCGAAAAATACCCGACTGCAAAGGTTGTTGCAGGCAAATATGCCGCTGAGATTTTTGCAAGGCCGGGTGCAAAGGCTCTTATGAAGGAGCTTGACGGTAAGGTTGCCGCCTCATACGGAGTTACGGAATATGACCTTGATACAAATAAGCTCAAGGCAGATATTACCGTGGAAGAGAACGATACTGTCGTTGCCGGCAATTTAAAATTCCGTGTGCTTCACCTTCCCGGCCACACAAAATGCTCGGTCGGATTTTACTGCGAGGAAAAGAGGCTCCTGCTTTCCTGCGAGACCCTCGGCGTATATGACGGAAAGAAAATGATAATCCCTTCAATTCTTACAGGCTACCGCACAGCGATTGAATCTATTGAAAAGGTTTGTGAGCTTAAGCCCGAATATATTCTCGCACCTCACATTGGTCTTCTTTCAAAGGAAAAAACGGCATATTTTCTCTCACACATGAAAGAAGCTACGGAAAATGCCGCAAAATTTATTGCAGACAGAATCAAAGACGGTATACCGACAGAAGAAATACATAAGCAGTATATTGATGCATATTGCTCGGATTTTTCCAAAGAAGCCTACCCGGAGGATGCGGCAAACCTCAACACCTCAATAATGATTGAGCTTATCAGAAAAGAATTTTCTTTATAAGGAGTAAAGATAATGAAAAAAACAATTTTAAGAAGCTACGCCAAGCTGATTGCACGTTCAGGCGGCGCAGTCAGAAAAAAGGATATTGTAATCATTCAGGCAAATCTTGATCAGCCCGAATTTATTACTATGCTTTGTGATGAATGCTATAAGGCAGGTGCCGAAAGAGTTATAGTTGAGTGGAGCCATCAGCCTGTTCAGAAGCTCGGTATCAGACATATGAGCCAGACAACCCTCGGCAGAGTAGAAAGCTATCAGGAGGCTATGCTCAAATACCGTCTCGAAAAGAATCCTGTGATGATTTACATTCTTTCCGAGGATCCTAACGGTCTGAAGGGAATCAATCAGAAAAAGTATTCAAAGGCTATGCAGTCCCGATATAAGGTTATCAAGCCTTACAGAGATGAGATGGACAATAAATACAAATGGTGTATTGCCGCCGTGCCCGGCAAGGAATGGGCAAAGGCCGTATTCCCTGACGAGCGTACAAGCGTGGCTATAGAAAAGCTCTGGAAGGCTATTCTTTACACCTCAAGAGTTACTGACAAGGAAGGAAATCTTCTCGACCCGATCAAGGAATGGGACAAGCACAACGAAAGCTTTAAAAGACGCTGTGACATACTCAACGGCGCAGACCTTCGTGAGCTTCATTACAAGGCCTCAAACGGAACTGACATCAGAATCGGTCTCATGCCCGAGGGAAGCTTCCTCGGAGGCGGTGAACACACACTTTCAGGTGAATACTTCAACCCCAATATGCCCACGGAAGAAATCTTTACAACACCCTATGCAGGCAAGGCAGACGGTATTGTTTATTCGTCAATGCCCCTCTCCTACCGCGGAGAAATTATAGATAACTTCTCAATTACCTTCAAGGACGGTAAAGCAACAGAGGTAACAGCTGAAAAGAATGAAAGCCTTCTCAAAGAAATGATTTCAATGGATGAAGGCGCTTCAATGCTCGGTGAATGTGCTTTTGTCCCCTATGATTCACCTATAAGAAACAGCGGAATAATGTTTTACGAAACCCTCTTTGACGAAAACGCCGCCTGTCACTTTGCTATAGGTGAAGGCTTTACAAATACCGTTAAAGATTATTTCAACTATACAAAGGAAGAGCTTCACTCAATGGGTGTAAACGACTCAACCATACACGTGGACTTTATGATAGGCACGGAAGACCTTAACATTACCGGTATAAAAGAAAACGGTGAAGAATTCCCTATTTTTGTTAACGGAAAATGGGCGTTCTGATAATAAGGCGAAAGAAAATCCCGTCGGACATCCGACGGGATTAATTTTATTTGTCGATATATTTTTCCTTGGATTTTTTTACCTCAGCAATAAACCGGTTGTCAAGCTCTGTAAGCTTATAGCCCTGCTTATAAATAAGCACATCCTTATAAATCTTATCGTCGTTATCGAATTTAACCTCAACAAGACCGTACTTTTTCATAGTCTCCTCAGGAATTGACGAAACCCACATAAAGGTGTTGGGAACACGGCTGAGAACCTCCATCTGACTTGCTCTTTCAAAAAGGTAAATTCTCTTGTCAACCGCCTCTGAAAGCTCTGCCTTTTTAACGTCAATGAGAGGCATCGAAGGAACATACGGATCAGCGTGACAAACCTCAATGAATTCAGCAAGGTCATCTGAGGTTATGTTGTCCATACGTGCAAGAGGACTGTTTTCTGAAGTGACAAGCACATAGGAAAACTCTGTAATAGTCTCACTGACAAGCTTCTTATCCTTAAACATTATCTTATAATGCTCATCAAAGGTTGATTTATAACGGACAATACCGATGTTATAATCCTCATGAAGAACATTTATGAGAGTTTTGTTTGAGTTTGTTTCTTTATAAAAGAATTCTGCAGGTGCACCGGTGCTTATCGACTTGGAAAACTCGGTAAATGCCTCGGCTATGTAGCTTGCTCTCGGCACACTGGCGGAAAACTGCTGAACCTTTCGCTTACCGTTGATATAGATATCCTCTACCTGCTCAACCTGAGCAATTATACGGCGTGCATAACGGAGAAATTCCTCGCCGTCATCGGTAACGGTAATACCCTTGGAGGTGCGCTTGAAGATGGTTATTCCGATATGCTCTTCAAGCTCCTTGATAGCGCGGCTGAGATTGGGCTGACCCATATAAAGGTTTTCCGCCGCCTTGCTTATTGATTTCGTTTTCGCAATCTCTGTTGCGTATTTAAGATGCAAAATATTCATACGCGCCTCAGAATGCCGATTCAAAAACAACTGTTACTATACTGTTTTCGGGCACAGTCACTGTTTCAATTCCGCCGCCCTCGTCAGTAAGCTCAAGGTTGCGGTCTGCATCAGTTGTATAAACAGACATATTATAACCGAGCATTGAATAAGTAAACTGCTTTTCAATACCGTCATTTACGATAACTGCAACATAGCTTCCGTCAGGAGTCTTAAAGGCGGAAACGTTCATATTGTTTCTGACCTCATAATGGTCATATTCAACACCGTCAACAGTATCTGTCCACCAGGATTTTTCTGCAGTAATGTCAGCTACGCTGATGTCAAAGTTTACCGCATGGCTGCCGACAGGTACAAACTTTGTAAAGTGAGCCATAGCATAGTATCTCTTACCCACAACAAATTCCGAGCAATCATCGTTTGCACCGATCATGCTGTCTGCATTGTAAAGTCCGTCATTGACTGCAACCCATGACGTCCAGCTGTTTACCTCTGTAAGAGAGATATCCTCACTGATTTCACGTGCCATAATTATTGCAGCTTCAATATCGTCAATCTTATGCTCGTTGGGAAGCTCACACCATTCGCTCATTTCAAGCTCGATGTCTTTATAATTCTTTTTCATATATTCACCGAATGCATACTTGTATTCGATATCATCTGTCCAATAGCTGTGATAAGCATAGGTACCGAGAACAGACATAATCTCTTCATCTTCAGCAAAAGCATCAATGTAATTCATTGTGTCATCGCTTATGCAACCGCTTTCTGCAAGCGAAAGCTTGACATCAAGATCTCTTTCCTTGATTTCAGCGGCAAAAGCACGGGCAACCTCAAGAACGTCCTCGAGCTCGTAATGACAGCCTTCCTGGCCTACCCAGCCGCCACCCCAGCTCCACTGAGGCTCATTGATAGGGCTGATGTACTTAACGGGAACACCCTTTGAAATAAAGTACTCGGCTACATCACACATATATTCGGCAAAATCGTCAGCACAGCCCTCCTTAAGGTTGCAGGTGTTATCCTGATAGCTGCCTGCAGCTGAGCCCGATTCAGTCATTGTATAATGAGGTGAGTTAGCAAAAAGTACAACTGTATCAATACAACCGTAGGAAAGGCTCTTTTCAAGCATATTCTGTGCGGCTGCATCCTTTGTCCAATCGTATGAGTATTCGCCTGTAGCTTCATCATAAACGAGGAAGCTTTCTGTTGCTCTCCACTCGTTACCGGGAAGTCTTGTAGCGGGATTGTCCTTTTCACCGCCGCCTACGTTATAGCGATAGATGTTAAGACCGAGGCCTTCCTCTGAATAGAGAAGCTCAGCAAGCTCATCGGCATTGTCACTCTTGCCTGCTATCTGAGCCCACCAGGCGGCAGACGTACCCCAACCTGTAATTTCCTGCTGCTTACAAATTGTGTCAAACTTCATAAGGACATTTTCAGGACTGATATTAAACCAGCCTGCAATGGTAGCCATTATGAAAAGGAACATTGAGAGTCTGTAAATGATTTTCTGAAGATATGTGCTTCTGCTCATATGTATTCTCCTTTGCAACATATTTATACAGATTATATACTAACACATTATCAACAAAAAGGTCAATAGTTTACAAAAAAATTAAGCAGTCCGGAGTTTCACTCAAGACTGCTTAAAACTATAAATATTATTCGTTTGTTTCTTCAGCGGGAGCTTCTTCTGCTTCAACAGATACCTCTGCTTCTTCAGCCTCTGCTTCACCGTTCATAAGCTTTGCAAAGGTCTCACCGTCCATCTTTTCATGTTCGAAAAGATATTCGGCAATAACGTCAAGCTTATCTCTGTTTGAAATAATAAGCTCCTTACACTTATCATAGCAATAAGTGATAATCTTTTTGATTTCCTCATCAATCTGAGCGGCAACAGCCTCGGAGTAGTTTCGTACGTTGTTGTAATCCTTACCGAGGAACACCTCGTGATCACCGGTACCGAACATAATGGGACCGAGAGTATCACTCATACCGTACTTTGTAACCATATCGCGTGCTATCTTCGTTGCTCTTTCAATATCGTTTGAAGCACCTGTATTGATATCATCAAAAACAACTGTTTCAGCAAGTCTGCCCGCAAGCAGAACAACGATATCGTCAAGCATATATTTCTTTGAAAGATAGCTCTTATCCTCGCCGGGAAGATGCATAGTGTAGCCGCCTGCCATACCTGTAGGTATAACTGAAATCTGATGAACAGGGTCCTGAGTGGGAAGACAATGAGTAACAACTGCATGTCCCGCCTCGTGGTATGCGGTAAGACGCTTTTCATCGTCATTGATTTTCTTTGATTTCTTCTCTGTACCTACAACACACTTGACAACAGCAGCCTTGACTTCATCCATTGTGATTGCCTTTTTCTTCTTTCTTGCCGCAGCGAGAGCTGCCTCGTTAAGAAGATTTTCAAGATCTGCACCCGTAAAGCCTGCGGTAGATTTAGCAATAACAGAAAGCTCAACATCAGGTGAAAGCGGCTTGTTTTTAGCGTGGACCTTAAGAATCTCTTCTCTGCCCTTGACGTCGGGATAGCCAACAGTAAGCTGTCGGTCAAATCTGCCCGGTCTTAAAAGAGCAGGGTCGAGAATGTCAGGTCTGTTGGTGGCTGCAAGAATGATTACACCTTCATTTTCTCCGAAGCCGTCCATTTCAATAAGAAGCTGGTTAAGGGTCTGCTCTCTTTCATCGTGACCGCCACCCATACCGGCACCTCTGTGTCGGCCGACAGCATCGATTTCATCAATGAAAAGAATTGAAGGTGACTTTTTCTTTGCCTGATCAAAAAGGTCTCTTACTCGGGAAGCACCGACACCGACGTACATTTCAACAAAGTCGGAGCCTGAAATTGAGAAGAAGGGAACATCCGCTTCGCCTGCAACGGCTCTTGCAAGAAGTGTTTTACCTGTACCCGGAGGGCCTACAAGAAGCACGCCCTTGGGGATTCTTGCACCAAGTGAGCTGAAGGTTTCGGGAGAACGGAGAAATTCTACGATTTCAGCAAGCTCTGCCTTTTCCTCATCAGCACCTGCAACATCGGCAAAGGTCTTTTTCTTTTTAGCATCCTTGCCGAGCTTGACTCTTGCCTTACCGAAGGAAATGGTACGGTTATTTTCATTAGCAATGTTCTGACCCATCTTACGGTAGATATAGAACATAAAGGCAGCAAGACCGACAGATACAATAAGCATGGGAGCCATACTTGCCCACCAGCCCGATGAGCCTTTTTTGTAATCGTATTTTATCGGATTGTCCTTATGCTCAAGGTTATATTCAGTAACGTAATTATGAATATCGTTAAGGAAAATTTCAACGTTGGGTACGTTATATTCCTTTGCCTTTTCCTCGCCGTCAAGCTTATATTTAAGTGCGCCGCTGCTAAGGTCAAGAGTAAACTCAACTACCTCATTCCGGCGGAAGGACTGTACTATTTCATAATATCGGGGCTTTTCGGCTGAATTTTTACCGTTCATTGTAAATGCCATACCGAAAATGAGAATGGCAGGTATAATGAGATACAGCCAATTGCCCCATTTGGGCGCTGCTTTAGTTGAATTGTTGTTCAATATTGAGTCCTCCTTTAATTACTGTAAACTTCCGGCTTAAGAACGCCGACATAAGGAAGGTTGCGGTATTTTTCATCATAATCAAGTCCGTAGCCTACAACAAAAGCATCGGGAACCTGTGCACCAACATAGTCAAGCTCGAGCTTAACGCCCTCTGCACGTCTTTCGGGCTTGTCGAGCAGTGAGCAGCAGGACACACTTCTGGGCCCTCTGACAGAGAGAATCTGTGTGAGCTTTTCAAGAGTTCTGCCGCTGTCAAAGATATCTTCGATTATTAAAATATCATATTCGGAAATATCATAATTAAGATCTCTTGAAATGCTTACAACACCGTTTGTAACAGTACCGCTGCCGTAGCTTTTTGCATCCATAAAATCAATCGTACAATCAAGCTCAATTGCTCTCATCAGATCAGCCATAAAGCATACCGAGCCCTTGAGAACGCAAACGAGAAGCAGATTCTTATCCTTGTAATCTTCAGTAATCTGCTTACCTATACGCTTAACAATCGCATCTATCTCCTCTGCGGTGAAAAGTATACTTTCAACATCTTTATGCATAGTATTATCCTTCCTTCTTTACAGTTAATAATTCCTTGCTTCCGTCTTTTGGCAGATAGGGAGCATTCACTCCGATGCCTTCTACCCAGACTACGTTATTTCCGTCGTGAAGAACTGCAACTGCGTTACGTTCTGCGGACGGTATTTTCATTTCATTAAAAAGCTTTTTAAGGCTCTTGGTTACTTTTCTTTTATTAAAGGTGAAGCTATCCCCTGCTTTTCTTGAGGAAATATAAAGCTCTCCCGTTACGGCACCGCCGTCAAATACATTTTCGCCGACAGTATCGGCTGAAGTAAGAAGGTAGGCACCCGAAGGTCCCTCTGCCCTTGAGTCAACAAAAAGGCTTTGCCATTCTTCCGTATTTTTTTCGGCCTGTCCGATATAAACGGTACCGTTTTTTTCTGTTATATAAAGGTTTTTACCTGTTTCGGCCTTCTTGCATTCACCCTGTAAAACACCGTCAAACAAAAGAATATGCTTTTTATCAACATCCTTTTGCATATGCGCCCTGAGAATCTTGGCAAGAGTCCTTTTTCTTATAGCAGGATGGCTTTCACACAAGGTCTTAGCACAGTATCCGCCGTCAGTCTTTGCTCTTTCAAGAAGCTTTTCCGCCTCACCGTCAAGATAATCGCAATCCTCACTGACAGATGACATACAACGCCTGATGTTGTTTTCATACCCTTCATTTATTACACTCAGGGCAGGCACAAGATTATGCCTTATATGGTTTCGTGTATAATCACAGGTAAGGTTTGTAGAATCCGTGACAAAGGACAGACCGTTATCCTCGCAGTATTTTTCAATTTCATCTCTTGTGCAGTCGATAAGCGGTCTGATTACTCCCTTTCTTGAAGGAGCAATACCGCATAAGCCCTTAAGAGCAGTACCTCTTGCGAGATTGAAAAGCATTGTTTCTATACTGTCTGAGAGACTGTGCGCAACCGCAACAACGTCACAGTCCATGGAAGAAAAGCACTCATAGCGCAGATTTCTTCCGCACTCCTCTTCTCCGATTCCGAGTCTTTCGGCCTCCGCTCTGACATCGACGCTGAAAAGGTGAAACTCCACGCCGTATTTATCGCAGAGCTCACGGACAAAGCTTTCGTCACGAAAAGCCTCTTCGCCTCTGAGATTATGATTTACGTGGGCAACCTTAAGTATTATACCATATCTTTCCTTCAGTTTACTTAAAATATCCAGAAGACAAACCGAATCGGCACCGCCGGAAACACCCACGGCAACGGTTTTTATATTGTCCAGTAAGGAATACTTTTCAATTGAGGAAATAACCTTACATATCATTTCTTATCGTCTCCAGATTTGTAAAGAGAGTATAGTCACCGTTCCATGCAACCTTTACGGTGGTTGTAGGACCGTGTCTGTTCTTTGATATGATAAACTCAGCCTCGTTGATGGGTGACTTCTCTTCCGGTGCTCCCCCGTCATCCTTTTCGCCCGCATAATATTCATCTCTGTAAAGCATTATAACAATATCAGCATCCTGCTCAATTGAGCCTGATTCACGAAGGTCGGACAGCTGAGGCTTATGTGATTTACCTCTGCCCTCGGTGCTTCTTGCAAGCTGAGCAAGAACAACAACGGGAATATTAAGATCCTTTGCCATAAGCTTGAGGTTTCTTGTGATTTCCGAAACCTCCTGAACACGGCTTTCTACGCGGGATCCGCTTTTCATAAGCTGAAGATAGTCAACAAAAACCGCATCCACATCACGAAGGCGACGGATTCTTGACTTCATTTCAGACACGGTCATATTTGACGTATCATCAAAATAAAGCTCACAGTTGCTGAGAATTGCAGTAGCCGTCGCAAGCTTTGCCCACTCATCACTTGATATGTTACCGGTACGCATCTTTGTGCTTTCAACTCTTGCTTCGGTGGAAAGAACTCTCTGAGCAAGCTGCTCCTTGGTCATTTCAAGAGAGAAGAAAAGCACCTTCTTTTTGCCTATCATTGCGGTATTTCTTGCAAGGTTAAGCGCAAGACTGGTTTTACCCATCGCAGGACGTGCACCGATGATAACAAGGTCGGAGCGGTTAAGACCGGTAATCGCCTTATCAAGATCTGTGAAGCCTGTAGGGAAGCCTTTATATTTATCCTTATCGGGTGAGCTGAGCTTCTGAAGCTTATCGTAAACCTCGTTAACGATAATATCGCCTATCTTTGAGGGGCCTTTTGAAACTCTGCCCTGTCTGATATCATAAATCTTCTGTTCCGCCGATTCAAGAAGAAGATCGGCAGGCTCATTTGATGATGAAGCATCATCGATGATTGTCTTTGAAACATTAATAAGTGAACGTATATAATACTTTTCTCTGATTATCTTTGAATAAGCTTCAACATTTTCAGTTGACGGAACAAGGTCGGCAAGCTGGAAAAGATATTTCTTGCCCGTTGATTCGTCATAAAGCTTTTCGCTTTTCAGCTTTTCAAGAACAATAAGAGGGTCAATTTTGTTGCCCAGAGCATCAAGCTCCTGCATAATGGTAAAAATAGCCTTATGCTGAGGGAGATAGAAATACTCGGGCTTGACAAGAATCAGCACCTGCGTAATGCAAGAGGGTTCAATGAGTATGGAGCCAAGAACAGCCTGCTCCGCTTCAAGAGAATAAGGCATATTCACATCGTCAAGCGAAACAATATTTCCATTGCTCATTTTGTGTCACCTCCGTTTGTTTTTTACTTCTTAATTATTCGCCTACTCTGACAAAAAGCTTTGCGCTGATACCCTGATAAAGCTTGATTTCAAACTGATAGGTACCGAACTGCTTGATGTCCTCAACTGCTATCTTTCTCTTATCGGTTTCAATACCGAACTGGCTCTTTACCTTCTCGGCAATTTCCTTTGAGGTAACGGAGCCGAAAAGCTTGCCGTTTGCACCTGCCTTTGCGGAAAGCACGATTGTTTTTCCTTCAAGCTCTGCTGCAGACTTTTTTGCAGCTGCAATTTCGGTTTCGATTTTATACTTTGCTGACTGCTCACGGTTTTTGAGCTCTGTAAGGCTCTGAGCATTGGCTTCAACTGCAAGACCCTTAGGGAAAAGGAAGTTTCTTGCATATCCGTCTGATGTGTTTACGAGCTCGCCTTTCTTGCCTAAGCCCTTTACGTCCTGCTTTAAAACAACTTTCATATTGTTATCCTCCTATATATTATCTAAATAATTATCTATTGCCTTTTCAAGCTTTTCCGTAGCCTCAGCCATTGTAACAGAACGAAGCTGACAGGCTGACATAGTCTGATGACCGCCGCCGCCAAGCTCCTCCATAATAAGCTGTACGTTTATTTCGCCGTAGCTTCTTGCGGAAATGTTTACTCCGTCATTGAAGGGATAAAGCACAAAGGTAGCCCTGACTCCGTCAATGTTAAGCATTTCATCACAAGCCTGAGATGTAACAAGTCTTATATTTTCTACACCGCCGTCTGCTATGGAAACTGCGCAGTCCTTATAGGTTCTCGCAGAGTCGATAATAGCATTCCTGTGGCGGAAAATTTCCATATCGTTTGAGAAAAGCTTTTTGCTGTCTACGGTGTTTGCGCCTCTTGAACGCAGATATGCCGCCGCCTCAAAGGTTCTGACGCCTGCACGGATAATAAAGTTTCTTGTATCGAGCATAATGCCTGCAAAAAGAGCTGATGCGGTAAACGGGTCAAGAATAGGCTTGTTTCCCGTATACTGTGCAATCTCCGTAACCATTTCTGCCGCCGAGGAAGAATTGGGCATATGATAGAACAGTACCGTATCATCTATAAAGCTTACCGATTTTCTGTGGTGGTCAATAACCATTACCCTGCTGATTTTATCAATGAGCTCGGGGACCTCGGTGAAATCCTTTTTATGGGTGTCAACTACAACAAGCAAGGTGTTTTCTCTGATAAGATGAACCGCCTGCTCAGGGTTTATAACCACCTTGTCGCCCTTTGTTTCAATAAACTTATCAACCAAGGGTCCTGCAAGCGTAGATTCTCTGTTGAGAACAATATAAGCCTCTTTATTGAGGTGTGTTGCAATAGCGTACATACCCGCCGCACTGCCGAAGGCATCAAAGTCAGAAAATCTGTGACCCATTATAATGACGTTGTCACTATAGCTGATAATTTCAGATATACTCTTGGCTACAAGTCTTGTGCGCACCTTATTTTTCTTTTCAAAGCCGGCAGAAACACCGCCGTAGAATTTATACTGTGCCTCATGCTTGATAGCAACCTGATCGCCGCCGCGGCTCTGCGCCATATCAAGCGCAAGCCTTGCCGAATTGTTGGCTTCAATAAGGCTATCCTCTTTTCCGACGCCGATAGAAAGAGTGATATCCACACTTTTACCGTCATAGGTCATTTCTCTTATCTTATCGAGGATGCTGAATTTATCGTTTATCATCCTCTGTAAGGCTCTCTCTTCAACAAAGAAAAGCATTCGGGCGTTGGAAAACTTTCTGCAAAGTCCGCCGTAGGAAGAAACCCAGTCATCAATAAGACCTTCCACCCGGCTGAAAATTACCGCACAGTCGCTTTCCTTGAAATTCTGATAAATTTCATCCGCATTGTCAATAACGGAAAGCATTACAGACGGTCTTGAATCGTAATACTCCTTTTCGGTAATACGAAGCTTGGTTTCATCAAAGAAATAAAGAAGATATACCGTTTCGTCCTCAAGCTCAATCTCGTTGGAATATATGGCAAAGTACATATTATCAACCTTCACCTTAAATCCCCTGCCCTGAAGCATTTTTTCAAGGCTGTCTTTTTTTATGAGCTCCTTAAGGTTAGGTGCTTTTGTTGCCGAAGTGATACCGAAGCGCTGTATAAAGCTGTTATTAAGCCAGATAATTTCACCGTTTTCTTCAATAACGACACAGGGCACAACAAGCTTTTCAAAGGCCTTACCCTGAGAGAAATCAAGCTCCCGTGAAACCTCGCCGATCTTATAAAGAAGCTTTTCTCTAACCTTTTTGTGATATATGAAGCCTGCAACGGCATAAATAACGGCAACGCTCACAAGAGCAACAGAAACTATACTGTCACCCCTTAAAAAGGTTATTACCGAAAATATCAGTGCCGCAAGAATTAACAGCAGGGATATATCATATATCTTCCAGATTCTTTTCATACTTTTAAATCTCCATTAAAACAGGAAGTATCATAGGACTGCGCTTTGTTCTCTCGTACATAAGACGGGAAACATCGTCACGGATTCTGCTCTTGATTGTACCCCAATCATAAATATGTCTGTCATAGCAGCGCATAATCGTATCGTATGCGGTGTTCTGCGCATCTGCAATAAGGTCGCCTGATTCCTTGACGAAAACAAATCCTCTGGAAACAACGTCGGGACCCGAGAGAATTTCTCCGCTGACCGAGTCAACGGTTGCAACCACTATAATTATACCGTCCTCTGCAAGATGCTTTCTGTCACGAAGCACTACAGAGCCAACGTCGCCGACACCGGAGCCGTCAACAAATACCTGACCTGCCGGTACGGTTCCCGCTTTTTTGATACCGCCTTCACCGACCTCGACGAGCATACCGTTATCTGCCATAAGAATATTATCTGAGGGTATACCCATAGCCTGAGCGAGTGCAGCGTGCTTTGCAAGATGCTTCTGCTCACCGTGAACGGGAATAAAGTAACGAGGCTTGATTACGCCGAGCATAATCTTAAGCTCTTCTCTGCAGGCGTGTCCTGAAACATGAACATCGTACATCTTTTCATAAACAACCTCTGCGCCGAGCTTCATAAGCTCATTTATAACTCTGCCTACGGTTTTTTCGTTACCCGGAATAGGTGTAGCAGAAATAATAACGTAGTCATTTGGTCCTATTGCAACCTTTCTATGGTCGGAAAACGCCATTCTTGTAAGAGCCGACATAGGCTCACCCTGACTGCCTGTTGTGATAAGAACGATCTGATCCTCGGGATATTTATTGATCATATCAAGCTTGATAAGTATTCCGTCGGGAACATTGAGATAGCCGAGCTCAGATGCAACTGCTACAACGTTTTCAAGGCTTCTGCCCGAAAGTGCAACCTTTCTGCCGAGGCTTTGTGCAACGTTGATAATCTGCTGAACACGGTGAATATTTGAGGCAAAGGTTGCAACTATAATTCTTCTCTTTTCCGCTCTTCTGAAAAGCATTTCAAAGGAAGCGCCAACCTTGCTTTCGCTTTCTGTATAACCGGGACGCTCTGCATTTGTGGAATCAGCCATCATGCAAAGTACACCCTCCTTGCCGAGCTCGGCAAATCGGGCAATATCTATCATTCCGCCGTCTATAGGAGTACTGTCAATTTTGAAGTCACCTGTATGGACTATCGTACCTGCACCGCATTTTATAGCAAATCCGACCGCATCGGGAATTGAGTGGTTAACGTGGATAAATTCGACTTCAAACTCACCGAGCTTAACACTTGAGCCTGCATTGACCACGTTGAGCTTTGACTTGTCAAGAAGACCGTGCTCCTTGAGCTTACCCTCAATAAGACCGTTGGTAAGTCTTGTGCTGTAGACAGGTATATTAACCTCTTTTAAAAGATAAGCAAGAGAGCCTATATGGTCCTCGTGACCGTGAGTGATACAAATACCCTTTATTCTGTCAGCGTTTTTCTGAACATAGGTAAAATCGGGTATGATAAGGTCAATACCGGGAGTATCCTCATCAGGGAAAGCGAGTCCGCTGTCGATAAGAATAATATCATCCTTATATTCAAAAAGCGTGATGTTTTTTCCCACCTCATTCAGACCGCCGAGAAAGGCTATCTTAACGGGAAGTGCGGGAGCTGCCTTTTTCTTGCTTTTGCTCCTTCTGCGTTTGGGCTGCTCTGTTTTGTTTTCATTCTTATTACTGTGAGCTGACTGATTTTTTGATAAATTTCTTGCATTCTTTTTGGCCTGATTCTGAGCCTTCTGCTCAGACTGAACCTTACTTTCGAGAGTCTTTTTAGGATTCTGTTGCTTTTTATTCATCTTATTTTTGCTGTTGCCTGAGCTTTTCTTATTCTTCTGATTTACGTTTCCTGTTTTCTTCTGATTGTTCTCGTTCATTTAAAGCAAAACCTCCTTTTTAAAAAATATATATACGTCTCAAACGATAATTACCCATAATAATAGTATTATACCATATAATACTATTTTTTAATACTTATGTCAAGAAAAAGCGTAATAATAAAATAATCGGACGCCCTGAGGCATCCGATTAAATAATTATTTGCTGAGCGGCTTTTCAAAAAGCTCGCCGTTAATGTCATTGACGTGTGAGGTCATATTCTCAGTTTCCGCAAAGAGATACTTACCAAGGTCCATACGCTTGAGGTTATGTCCCGATTTTCTTGATGAAATAGGCAGAAGCTCCATATAACGGTCTCCGTACCAATGTCTCAGATATTCGTCGTACTTTGCCGGTGCGCTGAAAACCATATCCTCATACGGAACCTCTGTCATTTCGTCAAACCAGGAAAGAGGGAACGCTCCCTTGCCCACATTCTGACCTACACCGTCAATAAGATATCTGCTTTTCCTGTTCCAGTTAAACATACGCAGAACAGCCTCAAAGCACCAATGGTAAACTCTGAAGGGAATAAGTCGCATAACGGGAAGGAAAATCTTTGTTGCAGTGTAATGAATTCCCCTTCTGGGCACATTTACCCAACGCACATTGATGATTCTGTTCATCATCTTGATAAGCTTGATATGCAGCTTCTGCAAAATTCTGATATTAGAGGTCTTGTCATAAACAAGCACATCAACAAAGATACCGTTTTCAATATCACGGAATCTGTTTGAGAACTTAGTTGTAAAATAAGTTTCCTTAAGACGGATTTTTTCGAAAATATAGTGAGAATTCTTTTCTTTGCTGTAAGACTGATATCTCATCTTCGCCGAGAGAGCCTCGGGGCAAACCTTACGGAACTTGTTATAATCCTCTCTGAGCATACCGATATCAATATCGTCATCCCAGGGAATAAAGCCCTTGTGTCTGACAGCACCGAGAAGTGAGCCGCCGACAAGGAAGTATCTGATACCGTTTTCCTTACAGATATGGTCAATCTCCTTGATTATATCCATTTCAATCTTTTTGATTCTGTCAAGCTTGCCCTGATAAACGCTTACGTAAAAGCTTGCAAGATATTCGTCATCTGTTTCGGCAAGGGCAGTTCTGTATATAGCCTCCTGCAAGGGAGTAACAACAGACCAGCCGAGATTTTTAATTTTAAGATTGCTGAGGCATTCATATTTTCCCTCAGGGATACTGTCGATATCATCCTCATATTTTATCTCAGGCCTTCTGTAGCTGAAGCTCTTATAGAGATTATTTTTAAGATCATGAAGAGTAAAACGGTAATTCGAAGCATTATAGATATTACCCGTTGAGCCCTTGGTTGCAACAGCATGAATTGCTGAAACTGCCTGTCTGATATAGGTTGCGGTATAATAGGTAAAGGTATCACTTCTTTTGAAGGTAATTATGTTACTGCCTATAAGCTCGCCTGTAATTTCATCGAAGGGAAGCTTGGACGTGTTTTTGACAAGAGGGCCGAAAACGCTGTCAAAACGGACAACCTTCATAAACTGATCCTTGCTGTTGAAATACTCTCTGCAAATATCCTCAAGCTCGATAAGAAGCTTACCCTGATAAAACTCACCGTCATAAAGACTGAGCGCCTCAAGTTCTCTTTCTGAGCAAGCGGCAATCCCCTCGGGGAAGGGCTCTCTGAAATTGAAAAGAGGAACAAACATAAACCGGATATCCTCTGTTTTGGTCAATTCAAGCCATTTTCTGAGAGAAGCCTTTTTCTTTTCAATAAATTCTGCATCCTTATAGCAGGGAAGCTGTAAATTTGCAAAATAAATAACTCTTCTGTTTTTGTTTTCTGTTCTGTCAGCAAGATAATCGTCGATGGTTTCATAAACACCGAACTTACCTTTTCCGCCGAACTCATCTGCGATTTCGCTGTAAAGCTCCCCGTTATTCCATCCGCCTTCGGCGATAACGTTGACCGAGCCGTTGTTTGCACCGTCACAGACAGACATATAATAACCTGCCGTATATGCAGCAAGAGTATGCTCGTCACAAACAATATTTACTTCATGGGTCTCGTAACGTCTGGGGCGGAGCTTTTTCTTTCCGAGCTCCTCGGCAACGCACTTTATTTCATCTAAAAAATACTGATTCATTCTTCAAGTCTCCTTGTATTTACAAATCGAAACAATTATACTCTTTATGTTGAAATTTGTCAACGGAGAAACCGTTTTATTATATTGACAAAACAGGTTAATACTGTATAATTGTATAAGCAAATTACGGAGGTGAAAGTATGATCTATGCAGTTATTGCTGCAGGCGGAACAGGTAGCAGAGCAGGAAACGAGCTGCCGAAGCAATACGTCAGCATTGGCGGAAGACCTGTTATTATACATACGCTTGAAAAATTTGTATCGGGAAACAGCTTTGACGGCATCATACTGCTCTGCCCTGCAGAGTGGCTCAGCTACACAAAGAAGCTGGTTGACGATTACTTCGGTAAAGATATCATCACCGTTACAGAGGGCGGTAAGACCAGAAACGACACCATTATGAAAGCTATCGGTTATATCAGTTCAACAGACGGTCTTACCGACGAAACGGTTATTGTCACCCACGATGCGGTTCGTCCCTTTGTAACAGCTGAAATAATCAGAGAGCATACAGAAAGAATAAAGCTCTGCGAGGCTTTAGGTACTGCTATTCCCGCAACGGACACGGTTATACTGAGTGAAGACGGCATTTCCGTTGATAATGCACCTGAAAGAAAAACCGTTTATCAGTATCAGACACCTCAGAGCTTCAAGGCAAAAAAATTAAAAGAGCTTTACGAAGCTCTTACTCATTCCCAAAAGGCTGCACTCACAGACACCTGCAGTATTTTTACCCTAAGCGGTGAAAGAGTTGAGCTGGTTATGGGAGATTCCTTGAATTTTAAAATAACATATCCTCACGATTTAAAAATCGCAGAGGCTCTGCTTAAATAAAAAGCTACGGCATATGCCGACTTCCCATAAGGCAGTATTTGTTTCTCGATGAAAATTCCCCGTATTTTTGCCAAAAGCCTCGCAAGGCGACAGCCTTGCTGCATTTTATGGCTTCAATACAAGAAATTTTCTTATCTTACGAAACTGCGAAGC
>JAZNIH010000056.1:0-9423 GCA_045577395.1 Acutalibacteraceae bacterium
GAAGACTGAGGGTATTGACCTTTCAACAGATAAAATGGCTATGCAGAGATTAAAGGATGCTGCAGAAAAGTCAAAGATTGAGCTTTCATCAACAACAACTTCAAATATTAATATTCCATTTATTACAGTAGACGCAACAGGTCCTAAGCATCTTGAAACAACTCTTACAAGAGCAAAGTTCAATGAGCTTACCGCAGACCTTGTAGAAGCTACAATGGGTCCCGTACGTCAGGCACTTTCAGACTCAGGTCTTAAGACAAGCGAAATCGACAAGGTGCTTATGGTCGGCGGCTCATCAAGAATTCCCGCAGTTAACGAAGCTATCAAGAGCTTCCTCGGCAAGGAGCCCTTCAAGGGCATCAACCCCGACGAATGTGTTGCTATGGGTGCTGCTCTTCAGGGCGGTGTTCTCGGCGGCGACGTTAAGGGTCTTCTCCTTCTTGACGTTACACCCCTTTCACTCGGTATCGAGACAATGGGCGGTATCAATACAAACCTTATCGAAAGAAACACAACAATCCCCACAAAGAAGAGCCAGATCTTCTCAACTGCAGCTGACAATCAGCCCTCAGTAGAGGTACACGTTCTTCAGGGTGAAAGAGAATTCGCAAGAGATAACAAGACTCTCGGCGTATTCAGCCTTGACGGTATTATGCCGGCACGCCGCGGCGTACCTCAGATTGAGGTAACCTTCGACATCGACGCTAACGGTATCGTACACGTATCAGCTAAGGACCTCGGTACAGGTAAGGAGCAGTCAATTTCCATTACTGCATCAACAAATATGTCAAAGGAAGACATTGAAAAGGCAGTTCAGGAAGCAGAGAAGTTTGCTCAGGAGGATAAGGCACGCCGTGAAGAGGTAGACACAAGAAACGAAGCAGACCAGATGGTATATCAGTGCGAAAAGATTCTCTCCGAGGAGGCTGCACAGGCTCTTTCAGCAGAGGATAAGGCAGAAATCCAGTCAAAGATTGATTCACTTAAGAACGCTCTCAACGGTCAGGACATTAACCTTATCAAGACAGAGAAGGAAGCTCTCACTCAGGCATTCTACAAGCTGTCCGAAAAGATGTATCAGCAGGCTAATCCCCAGGGTGCACAGGGCTTCAACCCCAATGACTTCGCAGGTGTACAGGGCGGCTTCAACCCCAACGATTTCCAGGGCGGTGCAGCAGATAACGGCGGCTATACAGACGCAGGTTATACAGACGCTAATTTTACGGACGCTAACTAAAAAACTGCCATATTAAGCGCAGAACAAAAAGCAAAAAATACAGAGTCTTCAGGTGAAATCCGCCTGAAGACATCTGCTTGTAAAACGAAACTGTCCGGATGTGCTTTTTTTAAACGTTTTTCACTCTTCGGAGTATAATAATACACCTTCAGAGGGAGAAAACGTTTTTTGCATCTTAATCTGACAGCTTTTAAAAGTTATATACAGAGGTATAAATATGGCAGAAAATAAACGCGACTATTATGAAGTCCTCGGTGTCAGTAAGGGCGCTTCCGATGACGAAATTAAAAAAGCATACAGAAAGCTTGCCAAGCAGTACCATCCCGATCTTAACCCCGGTGATGCGACGGCAGAAGCAAAATTCAAGGAGGCTAACGAGGCATACGAGGTGCTTTCCGACAGTGATAAAAAGGCTCGCTACGATCAGTACGGCCATGCAGGCGTTGACCCCAACTTCGGTGCAGGCGGCTTTGGCGGAGGCTTCGGTGGCTTCGGTGATATTGACCTCGGCGATATTCTCGGCAATATGTTCGGCTTCGGCGGCGGCTTTGGCGGCTTTGGTGGCGGAAGACAGCAGAATCCCAATGCGCCGAGAAAGGGCTCTACAATACAGACCAATGTAACAATCTCTTTTGAAGAGGCTGCAAAGGGCTGTAAAAAGACCGTAAGAATCAACAAGGTTGAAAGATGTACCGAATGCGGCGGCTCAGGTGCGGCAAAGGGCACAAGTCCCGAAACCTGCAAAACCTGCGGCGGCAGAGGTCAGGTGAACGTTCAGCAGAGAACACCCTTCGGTGTGATGAGCTCCTCAAGACAGTGCTCTGCCTGCGGCGGTAAGGGTAAGATTATCAGAACTCCCTGTCAGAAGTGCCATGGTACGGGTGCGGTTGCAAAGCCTCAGAGTGTAGAAATAGAAATTCCTGCAGGTATTGACGACAGACAGTCTCTTTCAGTCAGAGGCGGCGGCAATCCGGGCGTCAACGGCGGTCCTACAGGCGACCTCAGGGTCAACGTAAATGTAAGACCGCATCCCTTCTTTGAAAGAGACGGCTTTGACGTCTGGTGTGAATTCAACGTTACTTATGCTCAGGCGGCTCTTGGCGACACACTTTATATTCCTACCCTTGACGGTAAGGTCAAATATGAGCTTCCTGCAGGCACTCAGCCCGGTGAGGTGTTCCGATTCAAGGGCAGAGGCATTCAGTCTCTTTCCGGCAGAGGCAGGGGAGATCAGTATGTCAGAATTATAGTTGAGGTGCCCAAAAGCCTTAATCAGAAGCAGAAGGATCTGCTTAAGAGCTTTGACAATTCTCTTACAAACAAGCCGAAGAATAATATCGATGACGGTACAACGATCGGAGAAGAGAAGAGAAGCTTTTTTGATCGCTTCAAATAAAAATATCGGTCTGCCGTGTCCCTCGGGAAGCGGCAGATTTTTTCTTTTTTCACAGGTAAAACCGCTCTGTTTGTATACAACTTGAAAAATTTGTCGATATATGGTAGAATGATTATGTCCGGTCAATTTTAAATGAAGGATGATAAAAGAAAAGGAGCTTGTTATGGCTAAAAAAATACTTTCTCTTATTCTGTCTCTCACAATTGCATTCTGCAGCCTTTCCGTGCTTAATTTTGATATCGGAGCAGAGGATGACGGGGAGCTTCTCTCCACTCTTGCCTCTCTTGTGAAAAAATTCCCTGCAGGAAAGTACTGGAATCATCAGGGCTCGAAGGAAAATAATCCCGACGGTGTTACCGATACTCCCTGTAAGAGTCACAGCGGCTGCAGCTGGACGGAGGGTGCCTGCTCCTGCAACAGCTTTGACAGATCTATTCAGTGTATGGGATATGCTCATAAAATAGCCTATGAAATAACGGGTGCTTCACCCAGATTCACATTTACAAAATCCACAACACTCAGCACATCAAAGCTTCGTGTAGGTGATATAATCCGTTTCCGGGGCGACAGACATTCTATCTGCGTTACGGGTATCAGCGGCTCACAGATTTCATTTACCGACTGTAACTGGGGCTCCAACTGTATTATCAGATGGGGCGTAATGGATATTTCATATATTAAAAACCTCAACTTTACCTATGTTCTTCATCTTGAGGGTAACAACAGAAAAAACACAAATCTTACCTTCTATGAAAATCCCGATAAATACATTTCCGAAGAGGATAAGGTTCCTGCCGCACCTCCCACAGTTCCCGCTGTAAGCGGTGAAGAGACCTGGAAGATGAGCGACAGTAATCTTAACGTCAGAAGCACCGCCTCGGTAAGCGGTACAAAGGTCGGCTCAATTCCCGCAAATTCCGAATTTAATGTAACCAAAAAGAAGGTGGCAGACGGCTATCTGTGGGGCTACGTTAAGTACGGCAGTATAAAGGGTTGGGCGGCACTCAATTATTCCGAATACAAAAGCGGCTATTATCAGAAGCCTGATGTGAACAACGCCGCAGGTGAATACGATACCGATAAAATCACCTTTACCTGGGATAAGGTGGAGGGTATTGATTATTATCTTTTCAAGCTTTATGACAGTAACAAAAAGGCTTTGCTGCAAAAGAAGCTCACCGACAGCAAATATACGGTAGAGCTTGAGGGTGAGGGCGATTACTACGTAAGAGTATTCACCCGAAGTGATAAGGCTTCCTCATGGAAAATTTCAGGTAAGCTTGTCGGGTTTTCATATAAAAAGGCTGAGACCGACGGCGGTGAGGATAAGGTAGATAATATTACTCTTTCCAAATCGTCGCTCAGCATAATCAAGGGCAAGAGCTACACTCTTACCGCAAAAACAGAGCCGGAGGGTATGGAGGATAAGCTTCTCTGGTCAAGCTCGGATGAGGGTGTTGTAACTGTTGAGAACGGAAAGCTTAAGGCTGTTGACTGCGGCAAGGCGAAGATTATCTGTACCGATCAGACGGGTGAGGTCAGCTCCGAGTGCAGTATTACCGTCAAGCCCGGCAATATAACGGGTGCAAGACAGTATCTGTCAGTAACTGAGCTCGGGTCAATAACCTTTAAATGGGATAAGGTGTCCTCGGCTGACGGATATATTATCCACAGATACAACGCCACCGAAAAGAAATACGAAAAGCTCGGCAGAGTTGAAAAGAATTCTTATACGGATACAACCGTCAGCTCAGGTAAAAACTACTATTATCTCATCAGAGCCGTTGCAGATACCGACTCAGGCGAGATTACGGGCTCAAGCGTAAAAATCAAGTGCTCAACAAGACCCGAAAAGGTAACGGGACTTAAGCAGAGCTCTTCTGCTACGGGTACCTTTACAATCAGCTGGAAAAAGGTTAAAAACGCCGCCAGCTACGTGATTTACAAATACGATTCCTCAAAGAAAAAATATATCAAGGCTTACACCGTTGATACTAACGAATGCGTTATAAAAACCACTCCCGGTGAGAAGGCCTATTACAAGGTTTACGCCCATACAAAAACAGATTGGGGCGAAATCAAATCGGCCGCATCGGATAAGGTGTACACAATAGCAGGTCCCGCAAAGCCCTCTCTTACTCTTAAATCATCATCAAAGGGTACGGCAACTCTCAGCTGGGGTAAGGTAAGCGGAGCGACTCACTATTATATTTACCGCAACACCTCTTCAGGCTTTAAAAAGATTGCTACCGTTAAGAGCGGTACAACCTCTTATACAGATAAGGCGCTTAAGCGCGGCTCAAAGCAGACCTACCGCATCAGAGCGGTGACTGTCAAAAACGGTGTAACGGGCTACGGCTCATATTCCTCAAAGAAATCAGTTACCGTCAGATAAGAAGGTGAAACAATGGGTGAAAATCCAAAGCTTGCCCTGCTCAGAGCGAAGGCTATGAAGCTTCCGCTTACACCGGGCGTGTATATTATGAAAAATAAAAGCGGAAAAATAATATACATCGGCAAGGCTAAAAAGCTGAAAAACAGGGTAAGCCAGTATTTCGGCTCTCAGCACGGTCACAATACCAAGGTCAGAAAAATGGTCGAAAACGTTGATGATTTTGACTATATTCTTACCGACAGCGAGTTTGAGGCCCTGGTGCTTGAGTGCAGTCTCATAAAACAGAACAAGCCCAAGTACAACATCCTTCTTAAGGATGACAAGGGCTACAGTTATATTAAAATCACTCAGGGAGACTGGGGTAAAATCAAGCCCTGCTTCCGTAAGGATGACCCCGATGCGGCTTATCTCGGACCTTATACGGGTAATTTTTCGGTTACGAGAGCCGTTGATCAGGCCTGTGAGATATTCCGTCTTCCTACATGTCAGAAGCAGTTTCCGAGAGATATTTCCAAGGGAAGACCCTGCCTTAACTATTTTATTTCAAAATGCTGCGGTGTCTGTGCAGGCAAGGTGACCCGTGAGGAGTATAAGGAAAGCCTTGATTCTGCCGTTGAATTTCTTAAGGGCGGAAGCGGTGCAGTTCTTCGTGAGCTTAATGAAAAAATGGAGCAGGCGGCAGAAAATCTTGAATTTGAAAAGGCGGCTAAGCTCCGTGACAGGATAAAGGCCATTGAAAGAATTGCTTCAAAGCAGAAGGTTGTTGTCAAGGACAGCGTATGCGAGGACGTTTTCGGATTTGTTGAAAACGGTGATTACGTATGTATGGCGGTGCTTAATTTCCGTGAGGGACTTCTTGCAGGCAGTGAGCATTTCATAATGCCCTCGGGTGATTCACTCTCTGACGTAAGACATGAGGCGGTCGCATTCTATTACTCTATGGGCAGAGATATCCCTCTGAGCGTTATTCTTGACGGTGAAGCGGAGGATATGGAACTTCTTGCACGGTATCTCAGTGAAGGTAAAGGCAGGAAGGTTACCGTTGCGGTGCCTAAAAGGGGAGAGAAGGCGAGAGTTCTCGAAATGTGCCTGAGTAATGCGGCGCAGAAGCTCGGCGAGCATATCGGCAAAACCGGAAGGGAAACTGCGGTGCTTGATGAGCTTAAAAAGCTTCTCGGTCTTGACAGAACACCCGAGTATATTGAATCCTACGATATTTCGCATACGGGCGGCAGCGATAATGTTGCCGGTATGGTTGTTTTTAAAAACGGCAGACCTTATAAAAAGGCATATAAGCGTTTTGCAATAAAATCCTTTTCCGGACAGGACGATTACGGCTCGATGCGTGAGGTTATCAGCCGACGCTTTAACCGTTATATGGAAGAAAAGGACAGCGGCGAGGGCTTCGGAAAATTGCCCGACCTTATTCTGCTTGACGGCGGTGAGGGTCAGGTAAATGCGGTAAAGCCTATTATTGAGGCCTTCGGTCTTGACGTGCCTGTTTTCGGTATGGTCAAGGATTCGAGTCACAGAACAAGAGCCATTTCCGCCGATGGGGGAGAGATAGCAATAAGCTCTCTCAGACAGGTGTTTACTCTTGTTTCCTCCTTGCAGGAGGAGGTTCACCGCTTTGCAATAACCTATCACAAGACAAAGCACGGCAAGTCAGCCGTCGGCTCCCGTCTTACAAAAATCGAGGGAATCGGTGAGAAGAAGGCTGCGTTGCTTCTTAAAAGCTTCAGAACTGTTTCTGCCGTGGCAAAGGCGAGCGAGGAGGAGCTTCTTTCGGTCAAGGGTATAAGCAAAAAGGATGCACGTAATATATACGAGCATTTCAATTGTGAAAATGATAATCATATTGAAAAGTAAAAATTATAAACATCAGTTTGAGTAAATTTTACACATTTATCCTCATTTCTACTTGATTTTACAAAAAATATGTGATATCATTAGGATAACAAATATGAAGGAGGCATTGTTATGGTGAAGCAAATGCTCAAAAAAATGCGTAAGGAACATAAACTGACTCAGGAAGATGTGGCAAAGATTCTCGGAGTTGACAGAACTACGTATACTTTTTACGAAACAGGAAAAACAAGTCCGTCCATTTCTACCCTTGTCACTCTTTCAAATATGTATAACTGCTCACTCGGCTATCTTGCAGGAGTAGAGGATAATAACCCCCGCTTCAAGAGAATTCAGACCGACTTTTCCGTTTCGGATCCCGATCCCGTTGCACGTCTTTCAAAAGAGGAGCAGCTTGCGGTGCTTTATTTCCGCCTTGTTCCCGATGAAAAGCTCGACGAGGTGCTGGACGTTATCAGAACCTACGGAAGAAAATAAGCTTAAATCAATTCCCGCTGTTTCAGGTGCGGGAATAGTTTCTTTTTAAACAAAACTATTGACAAAAAAATGTTTGGCATATATACTGAAATTACCAGATTATAGGAGGTATATTAAAATGAAGAAAATCATTTCACTTTTACTCGCACTTATCATGATGTTCTCAATGTGCACAGTTGCTTTTGCTGCTGACGGTGCTGCAACAGATGACACAACAGCAAGCGAAGGCACAGGAACTGAAGGCGATGCTGCAGAGGATGAGGAAGAGTCAATCTTAGGCGAATACGACTGGATTCTTGATCTTCCCTTCGGCACAGTAAAGCCTGCACTTAAGATTGCAAAGATCGTTCTCAAGCTTGCTAAGGTTTATGTCAAGCTTGGCGTTATCTTCGGCATTATCGACAAGGATGCTCTTGTTGAGCAGATCGGCGATTTCATCGGTAGCCTTATCGGCGGTGAGGAAGCTCCCGCTCCCGAAACTCAGGAGCCCGCTCCCGGGGAAAGCACAGCACCTGCTGCTGCATAAAAATGATTTAAGGACTGTCTCTCAGAGACAGTCTTTTTTCTTTTTTATTGTAGGGCTAAAAAAATTGGTTAATATTGTTGACTTTTAATCTGATATTTATTATAATGTAGTTACGAATATGGGTGCATAGGATAATTGTGCCGTCTGTCAGGAGGATTATTATGAAAAGAATTATTGCAGTTTTATTAGCAGCTATTATGCTTTGCGGTTGTATGTCTGTTTCAGCATTTGCAACTGACGTTAAGGTTGACGAGAATATTTTCGGTGATATAACTAAGGTAGTTATCGAGGGTCAGTGCACATGTAATGCAGGTCAGCACAAGGAAAAGGGTGACTGCTGCATCTATTGTCCCAATCTTGATATGTCACTTGTAAAGAGCTGTGTAACATGGGTTACTAATCCCGACGATCCCGAAGGTAAAAAGCTTGCAGCTGCTTGCTGTGTAAATTGTACAGGTCTTGTAGGCTGCAGATGTAATTGCGGCTGCGCAGCTTGTGCAAAGGACAGCGTAGACGTTGAAGAAGGTGACAGCACTCTCGACGAATTCTGGGGCCCCACAGAGCAGGAAAACTTCATCAACGGCTTCCAGGCTATTCTTAAGAAAATCAGCGACGCTTTTGATGCATTCTTTGATGCAATCTTCAAGTTCCTCAGAATTGACGAGGTTATCGGCAAATAAAATCACGCTATTAATTCAGCACCCTTTGCAATTTCGGCAAAGGGTGCTTTTGTTAAGCTTTATTATATTTGTGAAATAATTTTGAATAAACTATTGACTTTTAATGTATAGTGATATATAATTGAGCCATGTTAAGGGGAAACTCTTAATAAATACATAATATGGAGGAACTAAACATGTTTGATTTCGCAAAGTTCGAAGATCTTTGGCAGGCTCTTTGGGCATACATCTATGATGTGCTCAGATACTTTGGTTATGATTTCTTTGAAGAAAAATAATTGATTTTATCAGTTGAAAAATTTTATTAAGAAGGAGGATTTTGAAATGAATATTGAAACTTTCAAGGCAATGTACCAGTTCCTTTGGAATTTCATCTACGAAGTTCTCGCAGTTTTCGGCATTGAGCTTCCTAAGGCTTACTAATTAATACTGATTCGAAAGAATTAAACAATTGTTTAATAAACAAAGCCCGCTTTTAGCGGGTTTTGTTTTTTTATTTTCCATATATTGACAATTCCGCAGAAAATCCGTAAAATATAGCTGTACGTAAGTACAATATATTCGGAGGTAATAATTATGGATGCTTTTTTCGCAAAGATTAACGAAATTCTTGATAAGCTTTACGAGTTTATCGCAAAAATCTTTGGTATCGTTGATAACGTAACCAAGGGTGACGAAGAAAATGCTTAAAAAACACTTATGCCAACTTCCCATAAGGCAGTATTTGTTTCTCGATGAAAATTCCCCGTATTTTTGCCAAAAGCCTCGCAAGGCGACAGCCTTGCTGCATTTTATGGCTTCAATACAAGAAATTTTCTTATCTTACGAAACTGCGAAGCACTTTAA
>JAZNIH010000057.1:0-2749 GCA_045577395.1 Acutalibacteraceae bacterium
AGCACTTTAAAATGCGAAATAATCGTGCGAGAAAAGACGAAAACCACCGATAATGCTGACGCATATCGGTGGTTTTTAACGCATTATCGTGCGGTTAGTTCACATTTTAAAGAAATACTTCCTTATGGGGTGTCGGCGTTCTCCTCGCATCTTTTTTTTGCTTTTTTATGTATTCTTTATTATTTTTACGGCAGAATATATGTGTATTTATCGCTGAAAGGGGATAAGCAGATGGACAGCAACAAGCAACGAAAATTCGGATTCAGGGACAAGCTGGGTTATCTTTTCGGTGATCTGGGCAATGACTTTACCTTTATTCTTTCATCGAGCTTTCTGATGAAGTTTTACACGGACGTAATGGGGGTTTCTGCGGCGGCTATTGGCGCAATTATGATGGCGGCAAGGTTTATCGATGCCTTTACCGACGTGGCGATGGGAAGAATCTGTGACAGAAGCAGATACACGTCTGCGGGTAAATTCAAGCCCTGGATACTCAGACTGTGTCTGCCTGTAACGGTGTCGTCATTTCTTATTTATCAGAGCAGCCTTGCCTCTTTTTCTGCAGAGTTCAAAACGGTTTACCTCTTTGTTACCTATATTCTCTGGGGCTCCTTCTTTTATACGGGAATCAATATACCCTACGGATCAATGGCGTCGGCGATTTCTCCGTCATCTGCGGACAGACAATCGCTTTCAACCTATCGTACTATGGGCGGTATGATAGGCGGAGCCATAGTGACAGCAGGCGTGCCTCTTGCGGTTTATATAAGGCAGGGGGATAAGGAGGTTATATCGGGCTCAAGATTTACCGTTGTTGCAGGTGCTTTTTCTCTGCTCGCCCTGATCTGTTATCTGCTTTGCTATTTTCTGATAACGGAAAGAGTGAAATCCGTTCCGTCGGCAGAAAAAACGAGGGATAATCATGTTTTTGCAATGCTTAAAAATGCGGCAGGAAACAGACCTCTGATTTCAATTATTGTCGCATCGGTGGTGATGCTTATTGCTCAGCTGACGATGCAGCAGATGATAAATTACGTCTACCCGAATTTTTACGGTGAGGGCAGATTGCAGAGCGTAGCGACAGTTACAATGACCTTGGGAATGGTGGTTGCGGCGGCGGTTGCAAAGCCTCTTTCACAGCGCTTCGGTAAGGCGGAAATAAGCAGTGCTTCAAACATTTTTGCAGGGATCAGTACCTTGCTTCTGTATTTTCTGCGTCCGTCGAGTGTGTGGGCTTATATCGGCTTTCAAACGGTGTCATGGTTAGGCCTCGGAGTGTTCTCTATGGTATCGTGGGCGCTGATAACCGACGTGATAGACTATTCGGAAATCAGAAACGGAGTGCGTGAGGACGGCAGTATATATGCTCTGTATTCCTTTGCCAGAAAGCTCGGACAGGCTGTATCCTCGGGTCTTACGGGTCTGCTTCTTACCTTTATCGGCTATAGCGAGGAAACCGCCTTTAATGAGGACGTTGTCAACGGTATATTTGATATTTCGACACTTATCCCGGGGGCGGGATTTATAGTTCTCGGTCTGATTCTCAGGCTTTGGTATCCGCTGGGCAAAAAGCAGGTGGAGGAAAATATCAGGCTTCTTAAAGAGAAGAGAGAGCAATAAAAAAAGGCGGCCTGTGCCGTCTTTTTTATATCAGAACATCAATAAGATATATCGCCGCAAGGTGACAGGGGTAAAAGGCATAGAAAAAATACTTAAGATTCATTTTGCCTGACTTGCCGTTGTATAAGAGAAGAAGGGGAATACTTGCCATAGCGGCAAGAAGCTTTATATCAAAGCCGTAAAAATTATAGCCTAATATCAGAAGAGCAAGAGTAAAGGATAAAAGCTTATAGCCCTTGCTTTTATTCATCACAACAAAAAGAGACAGGAATATACCGAGAATGCCGTAGTCTATCGTGATTTCCGTTCCGATAATATCGAGGCTGTTATGACAGAAGCCCTCAAGCGCAAGAAGAAAAATCAGAGTAAAAATCCATACTGCGGTGCGGACAAGTCTTCTTTTACCGTCGGAGCTCTTGCCTTCCTTATAGTTAAGATAAGCGCTGCAGGCGATAATAGAAAGTGAAAAGGTGAGAAGAATATTAAGGTAAAGCCCTGAGCCCGAACGGGTGATAAGAGCCTCTGCAATGTACACCGCCTGACATACAAGTCCGAGCAGAAGGACACGGAGAAAGTATTTCTTTTTGTTTCTTGTATAAAGACAGCCCTCGCCGATGAAAAAGGCAAAAATGGGCATTGCGATTCTACCGATGATACGGAAAGCTTCAATTTCGGGAAAGAGCACGTAGCCGATATGGTCAATGAGCATTGATATGCAGGCTATGATTTTCAGCTGATTTCTGTTCAAAAAACTCACCTCCGCTTTATTTTAGCATAAGAAAGGGCGTGGGTGCAACCTTGCGGTAAAAATTTAATCAGAGAGCTTTAAAGGTAAAGGGATGAGGAGGTAAGCTCCGGCTCCCGCACCCGAATTCGGGTGCCTTGCTATCGCGCAAGGCTTAACGGACGGCCTGCGGCCGCCCCTTTGCGGGAGCCGCACCGCCACTTCCTCCACGTTAACCGGAAATCGCATACCTGCCCCCAAAAAAACGCTCAGAGCATTCGCCGACATCCCATAAGGCAGTATTTGTTTCTCGAACAAAATTCCCTGTATCTTTGTCAAAAGCCTCGCAAGGCGACAGCCTTGCTGCGTTTTGTGGCTTCGATACAAGAAATTTTCAGTTCTTAC
>JAZNIH010000058.1:0-15290 GCA_045577395.1 Acutalibacteraceae bacterium
TAAGTTGGCGGATATAATCCGAAACAGTTTTTTGAATACGGATTTTCGCCGGTCTATTGTTAAAATACTCGTGAATCCGCAAGGATTCACTGCGTTTTGTGCCTCAGACTGACAAAAATCCGTTGTTCAAAAAATCTCCGACCTGAAAGTGAAGTTTTTTATTTGGATTTTTGACCGCTGAGAACGATGAAAGGCTGACGCCTTTCGAGGATGAATCGGCGAAAAGCCTTTAAAAGGAGTGCTTTCAGGCTATTTCGGATTACATTCTCCAACTTAAGAAAGGGTGGTTTTATGTCCGACGCCGTGCTTAACAAGGCGAAAAAGAAAATCCGTCAGCTTTTCCCCGAAAGAAAAACGGAACAGAATTTCAGTTTATATCTTAAGCTCATCGGCACTTTTTTTGCCGCTTTTTTATTTTCATCCTCCAGAGTCCCCGAGGGCTTTTCCCCCTTCGGCATAAGCTTTTGTGCCGCCGCAGCTCCCGAGCTTCTTTTTGCGGCTTTACCCGGTGCTCTGGCAGGCTATTGGCTGACCCTCGCCTTTCCTCTCAGTCTGAAATATTGCTGTGCATCGGTCATCTGCGTTTTTATTGCTTCGGCAGTAAGAAAGCATCTGCCGTCCCTTCGTAAGGAGCAGCTTCTGTCCTTATCGGCTCCCTTATCTCTCGGCGTCTGCAGTATTATTTACTGCCTTATTTCAGCTGCGGAGCCGTGGCAGATTTTTTTATCCGTAGCTGAAATACCGATAAGCTATATGTTTACCCTTATGCTTTCAAGAGTCCTTTCCCTCCCTTCGCCTGTCCGCTTTGACCTTACCGTAAGCAAAGACACCCTTTATTCCGCCGCTTCTTTATGTATCTTTCTTTTAAGCGGCTCCGGGCTTACTCTCAGGGGCTTTTCCCCTTTAAGATCTCTCTGCTTTGCGGCGGTGTTATTTTTTGCCTCCTTCAAGGGTGTTTCTGCAGGAAGCATATCAGGTATATTTATCGGCTCCTCTCTTTCTCTTCTTCCGGGCTTCGGCAGACTTTTTCCCGTTATGACTGTCGGCGGCTTTATTGCGGGTACGCTTTCGGGCTACGGTCAGGCTCTCTGCTCTGCCGTATTTTTTCTCTGTACCGCAATAGCCTGCGTCTTTTATCCGATAGACAGCGTATTCTTCATTTTGCTAAGTGAAGCCTTTGTCGGCTCACTCGCTTTCGCTCTGACTCCTTCCTCCTTCCTTAATGAAATCCAGGATTACTTAAGAAAAACAGGTCTGCTGAAGGACAGAGTCTCAGACACAGCGGCATCGAAGAGTCTTAAGGCTGCCGCACACAACATCCGTCAGGTCTGTGACATCATCACCCGTGTCAGCGACAGTCTTGAGGAGCAATATCCTGCAGATGAAGACACCGACCCCTTTTATAAAATGAAAATTTATGAAATGAGACAGCTTCTGACCGACCAATTCAACTGTGTCGGCGATTTTCTGAACGAATTTGCAAACGAAATAACCTCAGGCAGAATTCACGACCCGTCACGCTCAGCCGCTTTGAAAAGTGCTCTTAAGGAAGCAGGAACGGAGGTTGATTCACTCAGATACTTAACCGATAAAAACGGTGCCGTAACCGTAGAAATACTGCTTGTGGACCGTCCCTTCGATATAAGCTGGAAAAAAGCTCAGAGTGTTATAAGCATAGTTACATCCCGAAAATTTGAAAGACCCGAAATCACCGTCAGCGAATCCTCGACCATGCTCACCTTCCGCCAGAAGCTTCCTTACCGCCTTCAGATAGGCTACAGTCAGAAATCCGCCCGGGACGGTGCGGTCTGCGGTGATTCTGTCAGCATAGCCGCAAGAGTGGAAAGCAAGGGCTTTGCGCTGATAAGCGACGGTATGGGCACAGGACCCCGTGCCGCAGTTGACAGCCGTATGACCGCAGGAATACTTAAAAAGCTGCTTTGCAGCGGATTTTCCTTTGAGAGTGCGCTGAAAATAATAAACTCCTCTCTTATTGCAAGAGGCGGCGAGGAGTCACTTGCCACCGTCGACGGAATCGAAACCAACCTTTTCACGGGAGAAACCTGTTTTTATAAGGCAGGAGCAACTGTCAGTCTTGTAAGAAAGGGAGACCGCATAGCAAGCCTCGAGAAGGCCTCTCTGCCCTTGGGAATACTGCGAAACGTAAGCTTTTCAAAGGCCACCTTCACCGCAGGTGCAGGTGATATCATACTTCTTTTTTCCGACGGAATCACCCAAGGCGGCCGAAGCTGGATACAGGACGAGCTTCTTTCATGGAGCACAAGCAGTATGGAGGACCTGAGCATGCATATACTGAAATTAGCACATTTAAGGCAAGAAAAAGCCACCGCCGACGATATGACGGTGGTGGCTGTAAAGATTGAAAAAAATTCAGGATAATCAGGGCAGCAGCTTATTGGTTGTAATTATTTGAACGCCGCAAAGCACGAGAACGTCCTCGTATACGGTATTGTCGACGGTCCACGCGCCGATTGTCATACCCTTTTTCTTTGCGAGAGAAAGTGCCTTGCCCGATTTGTAGAGATTGCCGTAATAGAAGTTGATGCCCATATTGAGACTGTCACACCATTCTATATCCTCAGCCGTAGGCTCGGATGAAAGATAAAGCATCTTTATATCCTTATCCAGCTTTCTGTATTCCTCAAGATATTCCTTGGTAAAGGAAATAATCACGGCCTTATCGCCGAGAGAGTAGTAGTCAAGCATCTTTTTAAGCTCGGGCAGATACTGCACGTCGCACTTCTTGATTTCTATAACAGGAAAAATATCCTTGCGGTTATTTTCCTCGAGCACCTCTTTAAGAGTGGGAACACGGAGAGGCTTATAATTTTCCAGGCCGTTACCTGCATCAATACGGAGCTTTCTGATTTCTGCAAGAGTGAAATCCTCTACGTTGCCGCTTCCGTCGGTCATTTTATCCACAGTATCATCGTGAATCACGACCCATTGACCGTCCTTGGTGGTATGAATATCAAACTCATATCCGTCAAAGCCGTATTCAGCCGCAAGAGAAACTGCAGGCAGCGTATTTTCGGGAGCAAGCGATGAAAGTCCTCTGTGTGCGACCATAAGGGGAGCCTTATCGGTATGACTCATAACCGAAAGAGAATTATCCACCGTTGTCATCAGACTGCAGGGCAGAATAATCAGAAGCAGCATAGCTATAAGCACTGCAGGGATGATAAAAATCACTTTTTTCTTTTTACTTTTCTTGGCCATAAACGTGCCTCCTTAAGCCTTTCATACTACAGAGTATAGCTTAAAAGAGAAATATAATCAAGTTATTTGCGGTAAACAATTCTGTAGGGAAGGGGATTTTTATAAAGAAGCTCCGACAGAAGGGTTACAGATTTTGTTCCCGGGTCATTTACTGTGAAATCCGAGGCAGAAAGAGTGCCGCCGTTTCCCTTATACCCCGTAACCGTCACCCAATGCTGAGTGCCGGTTGCTTTTTTTGCACCGAAAACAACGGGCTTACCCTGCTTAAGAGAATTATAAATCACCTCAAGATAATTACCTGCTGCATTTTCAACGCGATAATATGACGGCCAGTAAAGTGAGCCCGAAGCAGAATAGCTGAGCCTTGACGCCATCATCGGCGGAGTTATAACCGTACCGCTGTGATAGGATTCGGTCATGGCAAGAGCCGTTGTCGTACAGCCTATGGTACCTATTGTGTCACCGTAGGAGCCTATGGGATGGTTTTTCCACCGTGCATCAGTCTGAAGGTAATAAGGCACGGAAAGGCTTACAGGTGTATATTTGCCATTCTGAGCCCTGACAAGGTATTTTTCTGATACGTAGCCTGTTTCGTTGCCGTCAAAAAGAACATGAGCCCATCCGCCCGAGGATGAAAGCACAACTGCCTTCTCTCCCTTGACAAGTCTGTCTTTAATGCTGTAAGAGGTACCTCTTCCGCTTCTGACGTTGAGATTGCCCGAGGAAACGGAAACAGTCACCTCATAGCTCGCAGGGTCGGCCGTAATATATCTGCCGTGAAGCCAGCCGCTTTTTCCGTCGGCATATATCGCCTTATGCCATTCGCCGCTTTTTTCCGTGAGAGTAACGTATGAGGAATTTTTAACGCTTGTCACTACAGTTGACGAAGCTGACGGTGCGGAACGTACGTTAAGATTTCCGCCCGAGGTTGTAACCCTGCCCGCAGAATAAGCGGCAGATGAAACAAAAGAAAACGTTACGAGCATTATGCCCGTGTATAAAACAAAGAGAAGCTTTTTCATCGCTCCACCTCCTGAAAAATTTCGACGCGTCCTACAGATTATAACACAGCTTTTTCATTTTGCGGCGGTGTAAATTCTGCCAATATCGAACTAAAGCATATCTTTTTCCCGTAAACTATTGAACATTTTTAAAATTTATGGTAATCTTATTTGGTACAGATAATTTCGCCGCTTATGCGGCTGACCGAAAGGAAGAATGAAATGTTAATACAGGTTGAAAACAAAATAAAAGAATTAAAGGAATTAAAAAGCAAGGAATATTACAAGCAGAAGGACCTCGACCTTGAAAACTGGGGTATCGCCAGAGAAGGCAAGGGCAAGAAGGCTCCTCCCGTTGCAATCACCGACGAGGAATATGAGGCTCTTATCAAAATTTCAAACGGCGTAGGCAAGACAGGACGTAATAAGGTTGCTATTACAATGAGCAAGGCTTCCGTTGCTTCTCTTATCATCTGCATTATTGCCGGTATCGTTTCATTCGTTGTCGCTTCAAGCAAGGGCTTCGTATGGATGTCACTCTGGATTATGGCAGGCTTTGCATTCATGGGTATCTTCAAGGGTCTGAGCGAAGCAATCAGACTTCTTCAGCAGATTCTTGACGGCGGCAAGGACGGAATTCCCGAAAAGACAGAGGAAGCTCCCGCAGCACCCGCTCAGGCAGCCTTCATTCCCGTTCAGCAGGCTCCCTACCCCTATCCTCCTCAGCCCTTCTACGCACCCGCTCCCCCCATCTCAACAGTATCCGTTCCCAACGTGACACCCGTTATGTCAAAGGCTCCCGTTGCTCCTGCTCCTGCTCCTGCTCCCGCAGCACCTGCAGAGCCTCAGAAGAACGACTACGAAAGCATGCCCAGCTATGACTTTAACCCTCAGGAGGACTTTTTCACAAAGCCCTATGAGCCTCAGATCTATCCTAAGGCATAAAAAAGAAAAAATTTACAGACGTTTCTCTGAAGCGTCTGTATTTTATTTATAAAAAAGTTGCTTTTTATGAATACATAATGTATAATCGGTCTTAAGGAGAAATACAGGAGAGGAGAAAAATATGAAAAAGTTTTTTCTTTTTGACAACACGGAAAGCGAAACAAGAGTTTCCAACCGAAGACTTTTAAGCCACTCATTGGGCCTCGTCGGTCAGAATATGGCTTACAGCTTCCTCGGAAGGCTTTTCGTTTACCTCAACACAGTTCTCGGCATCCCTGCCGAAAAAACAGGTATCATCACAGGTGTCAGCACCCTCTGGGATGCACTTAACGACCCCCTTGTCGGTTCACTTATGGACCACAGAAGACATAGGCCCGGCTATAAGCTTCGTCCCTTCCTTTTGTGGACTCCCCCGCTTATCGGTATTTTTATCACCCTTATGTTCCTTGACCTTGGTCTGAGCGAAACACAGACTATCGCATACGTAATGATTCTTTACGTGCTTTTCGACACTCTGTATTCCTTCCAGGATACTGCAATCTGGGGTATTTCCTCACTTTCCAGCCCTGATTCAGACGAAAGACGCCGTGTTATCCAGTGGATCAGTATTGCCGCAGGTGCAGGCGGAACAATCGCAGGCCTCTTCCCTGTATTCAAGGATATGCTTGTAAGCGGTGAAAATCCTGCAATGACCGAGAAAAACGCTTATCTTCTCTTTGCGGTCATCTTCGGCTTCGGCGGTATGCTTATCTCAATGCTTTCCTACCGTATGAAGGAAAAGGTTGTTGATACAACCGGTGACCAGAGCAAAACAAGCTTTCTCGAAAGCTTAAAGGCTATGATGAAGACCATCTGGAATCTCAGATACAACAGAACTCTTATCATAATCTGTCTTGCAAGAATCGCACAGAGCTTTTCACTTTCACTTGCATGGGAATATTTCTTCCAGAGCGAAGGTATTTCCTACAACCTTTTCGGTGCCGAAATCGGCGGAGATATGGCAATGACCTTCTACGGTTACATAATGGGCATCCCCGGTGCAATTCTCAACTTCTTTGCCGTACCTGTTATCAACAAGCTCGGCAGCAACAAGAGACTTCTCGTCCTTGCCGAAACCGCAAATATCGTCGCCAGAGTTCTCGCCTTTGTTATCGGTATGAATGAAAGATACAAGAGCATCGGCCCGCTTCTTATGACAATGGCTCTTATCGGCTCATCACAGATTCTCACAAATATGAAGGCTATCGCAGAGCGTTCACTTCTCACCAACGCTGTTGACGAAATGGAGCTCAAAACAGACGAAAGAACAGAAGGCATCACCTTCTCCATGCAGAACTTCGTTTCAAAGGTTACAGGCGCAATTCCCAAGTTCATTCAGGGTAATATGCTTAAGTTTATGGGCTTCCAGGAAAAAATCAAGGGTCCCGACGGCAAATATCTTCAGGGTGCGGCCCTTGTTCACGCTCAGAAATCAAAGACCTTCCTTAAATACCGTTGGCATCAGTTTATTTTAGGTCCCGCAATCGGTGCCGCTCTTTACCTTCTTGTTATTCTCTTCCTCAAGGACGACCCGGCTCACACCGCAGAGGTCGAAAGACAGCTTCAGGCAAAGAGAGCCGCAGCCGTAGCCGCAGAGGCTTAAATTCAAAAAAATAAAGTCAATATAAAACTTTACGAAAGGAGAAAACGCTATGTCAATCAGAGAAGTTATTGCCTTACTTACCGAGCTTTTCAATCTCTTTATGGAATACTTCGGTGATGCCTTCGCAGGTCTCAAGGGTGAAGACGAAGAAGCAGCTCCCGAAGCATAATCAAAAGTAAAAAAAGAAAGCAGTCAACTGACTGCTTTTATTTTTTTACGCCGTAGTCTTCTTTTCGGGAAGCTGAGCGACTATTATTGCAACAAACATAAGCACACATCCTGCGCCCTCCCTGATTGAGGGAACCTGACCTAAAAGCACAAGGGAGGTCAGAACTGCAAATACCGACTCAAGACTCATAAGCATTGAAGCGAGTGTGGGCTCGGTTCTTTTTTGTGCGATTATCTGGAAGGTAAAGGCTATACCGCTTGACATCACACCTGCATATAAAATACCGACTGCCGCACCCTTTATCGCCTCAAGACTGATCTGCTCGAAAAGAAGTGCCGGCACGGTGCTTATGACACCTGCAACAAGAAACTGCATTGCAGAAAGCTTTACGCCGTCCACGTTGGGTGCAAACTTATCTATAACAAGAATATGCACCGCATACAATGCCGCACACAAAAGCACGAAAAGGTCTGCAGGTCTTATACTGTTATCCTCCTTGACACAAAGAAGATAAAGAGCCGCTATGCTCATCGCAACACAGCCCCATATAAGAGGGCGTATTTTTTTACCGATAAAAAGCGAGAACACGGGCACGAGCAATATATAAAGCGCCGTAATAAAGCCTGCCTTGCCCGGCTCCGTTCCCTTATCAAGGCCTATCTGCTGACACGCAGATGCGGCGCAAAGAACAACGCCGCACACCGCACCGCTGATAAGCAGAGCTTTTTTATCGGCCTTGGTATTTTTCTGAGGGATACCCTTTTTCTTTTCCGTTCTGCTTATGAAAAATATTACAGGCATAAGCACCGCAGCTCCCAGAAAGCTTCTGAGCGCAAGAAAGGTGAAGGGACCTACATATTTTGCGCCCTCCGACTGAGCCACAAAGGCGCTGCCCCATATAAACGCCGCAATTACGAGCAGAACGGGGCCTGTAAATTTACTGTTTTTCATTTTTACCTCTTTAATTTTCGTTTTACTGCAAAGCAGGGATAAGCGTTTTAAGAAGCTCAAAGCCGTAATAAACAAAGGGTGCAAATATTATTGCAGGCAGATAGTTTGCCACCTTGAGCTTACCGATGCCCGTAAGATTTATACCCAGAGCAAAAATCAGAAGTGAGCCCACGCAGATAAGCTCTGCAATAGCACCGTCAGTAAGATAGGGCGCGATAACACCCGACAAAAGCACAATCGAGCCCTGAAAAACAAGCACGAATGCCGCCGCAAATATAACCCCTGCACCAAGAGATGCGCTGAGCATTATTGATGAAAAAAGGTCGAGCAGGCTTTTTGTATAAATAGTCGTGTGATCACCGCTGAGACCCGATTCAAGTGAGCCGACGATAGTCATTGAGCCCACACAGAAAACAAGAGATGCGGTAACAAAGCCCTCCGCAAAGTTGGTTTTACCGTCCTTTTTCCTGCTGAATTTTTTTGAAAGGAGATCCCCTACCCCGGTAAGTTTGCCGTCAATATTCAGAGCCGTTCCTACAATGGCACCGAAGACCATAGAAACGATTGTAACAAGGACGTTTTCACCCTTGAGCATGCCCTGAACACCGATAAGCACAGTACAAAGACCAATGCCGATCATAACAGCATCGGTGAACTTCTGCTTTATTCCCTTTTTAAAAATAAGTCCTATAAGGCTTCCGACTATTACCGTAGCCACGTTGACAAGAACACCTGTCATTTTTTACACTTCTTTCTTTATTTTACGGATTCCTTAACTGCCTTTGCAAGCTGATCGGGGCAGGAAGTACCCTTGAAGCCGCAACGGATACCCTCAAGTCTTCCGATGAGCTCTTCTGCATCCATACCCTCAGCAAGAGCCGCAACACCCTGAGTGTTACCTCCGCAGCCGCCTGTGAAGCGGACGTTTGTCACCTTACCGTCAACGATTTCAAAATCAATCTTTCTCGAGCATACCCCGTGGGGCTTATACGAATACTGCATTGTATTTACCTCCTTGATTTAATAACTCTCACTATAATAATAAAACGACTTTGTTTTGTCAAGAGAGAATATATAAAAGCGCCATTACCAGCATTCGGTTTTCCTCCTGCTGAAGCAAAAGCACAACAAGCGACAGAATAATAGCCGCATCCCTTCCCCCGCCGCTTTGAGCTTCAGCTATATTACCGTTGCTCCAGAAATCCTTCATTGACCGTTCAGCTCCCCTATAACAGGCATCAGAGACATAATCCTCATTATCTGTAATGCTTTATCCACCTTTTCCTGTCTTTCAGAGCTCAGCATCGGCTTTAAATCCCGCAGAAGCCTGCACCCCGGATCCTCGGGCTGATTTGAGATTTTATTAATAACCGAGGCAATTTTCATCACCGTATTCATATCAAAATCGAATCCCGTGGCCGTATTCTGACTGTTTTTCTTTTCCTCCTTACCGCTCTGAGCCGAAAACAGCTCCGAAGCGAGTCTGGTTATATTTTCCGTGTCCTCCTCAGTAAGAGACGAAAGTATTCCGCTGAGTGCTTCGGGCGTTACGTCCGATAAATCCATGGATCATTCCTCTTCTCTTTTCTCCGACATAGCGGCCATAAATCTCTTTGCCAGCGGAGATTCCATTATGCTTCTGAGCTTCTGCGGGTCCTTCAGAATATCCTTGAGCTTTGCGGCACTTCTTTCATCAAGATGCTTGTCAATAATCTCCTGCGGGCTTATCTTACCCTCTGAAGCCTCCTTCATAATATCGCTTATATTCCCGTTGGAAATTTTTGTTTCATTATCCATTGAAAAACCTCCTGCTTTATGTTAAGATATTGATACATTATATTTTAAAAGGCGGTGATTTATGAATGGATGTACTTGTTCTGAGTGACTCACACGGAAACAAAGCCTTCGTCACCGCAGCACTCGAAAGAGAGAGCCAATGCAAAACTGTCTTTTTTCTCGGTGACGGCGAGGGAGATATAGAATCGGCAATCTCGGATTATCCCGACAGAAAATTCATCTGTGTCAGAGGCAACTGCGACCGCTACTCTCAGCTTGATACAGAGGCCTACAAGCACCTCGAGGGTGTTACCCTTATGGCCTGTCACGGTCACCGCTTCAGCGTAAAGATTACTCTTCGTGACCTTTATAATTTTGCCGCAGGTGTCAGAGCAAGCGTCGCCCTTTACGGTCACACCCACAGCCCTATGGCTACCTATGACAGCGCAACGGGCGTGTGTGCGGTAAATCCGGGAGCTCTCTGCGACGGCAAATACTGTGTTATATCCGTTGAAAAAGGCAAATATGATATAACACACAAAACACTTTAAACCGTATTTTTAGCCAAGCGCTTTAAATAACAACCCAAGAAAGAAGGTTATTTTATGAAAAGAAACAGAATTTTCAAGACACTCGTATTGCTTATTGTGTCAGTGCTTCTTATCACCGCTACCGTCATTCCCTCTATGGCTGCCCACATTGAAATCGAGGCTGACGGCAATGCAGAGGTTCTTCTCGACGGCACAACAGACAAAGAAAAGGACGTAAACGAGGGCGACGAGTTTGCTCTTAAGGTTACCGCAGACGAGGGCTACTTTATCAGAAAAATTCTCCTTGAAACCAGAAACGAAGAGGGTGACAAGGAAGAAACAATTATCCCCCTCACATCAGACAAGGAATTCGACGGCAGAATTCTCGCCGAAAAGGACACCGTTGTTGAGGTATGCATCACTTCTGATTCCTTCAAGTTCTTCGACTCCTTCCTCGGCTTTGACCTTAGCGTTTTCACATGGCTCCAGGCAAAGAGAAGCGCATTCCTTGACGGATTTATGAACTTCATCACAACCCTCGGCGACGAAGGTATTCTCTTCATTGCAATCGCTCTGGTGCTTCTTATCACAAAGAAATACCGTAAGATAGGCTTCGCAATGCTCGCTTCACTTGCAATTATGCTCGTTTGCAACAACTTTGTTTTAAAGGAAATCTTCGCAAGAGAAAGACCCTTCAATCTCTATGCAACCTTCCCCGAAAAGTTCAGCGACTGGAATGAGGCTCTCGGCAAATACGTATATCCCGATATCACAAAGATGCCCCACAGCTACTCCTTCCCCTCGGGTCATACCTCATCAGCCTTTGCCGCAGGCGTAGCAATCCTCTGCTACAACAGAAAGGGCGGTATTCCTATGACTCTCTTCGCATTCCTTATGGGCTTTACAAGAATTTACGTCGGTGTTCATTACACAACAGACGTTATTGCAGGTGCAGTAGTCGGTACTGTTTATGCTCTTATGGGCGTGCTTGCCACAAAGTACCTTTTCCCCGTTTTCGAAAAGCTTCTTGACAAGCTTGTTTCAAAGCTCAGAAACAAGGCGGTAGCAGACGAATAAGCTTTACGTATATTTAAAAGACGGATACCCCGAAAGGTATCCGTCTTCTTTTGTTTTTATGACTGAAGCCTTATAATTTCTTGCCGATTTTTTCTGCAAATCTCTTGAGCTTACCCTTTTCGAGTGCAAGGTAGGTTTTCTTGATGGGAGGCATAACCGCAAAGAGCACACCCGAAAGAGTAAACAGGAAGCTGGGGTTAACGCTCTTCTTACCCTTTTCGAGGCCTGCAACCATTTTCTTTGCAACAACTGCGGGGCTCTGTACGGGGAAGGGGCGTTCAAACTTAACTGAATTTGCAGTCTTGAAGAAATTTGTATCGGTAGCTATGGGATAGAGGCAGGTAAGGGTAACGTTCTTGGGAATTTCGAATCTGATACCCTGCTGGAAGCCCTCCATAGCAAATTTTGATGCTGAATAAGTAGTAAAGCCGGGCATAGCCATCTTACCTATAGCAGAAATTGTTATAGCAAACTGACCTTCTCTGCCGTCAAGATGCTTTACGTACTTCTGATATGAATAAATCGGTGAATAAACGTTGGTTTCAAACATTCTTGCCGTTCTGTCCCAGTCGGTGTAGTCCATAAGCTCATAATAGGGATAACCTGCATTTGCATAGAAAATATCAATCTTACCGAATTCAGCCTCTGCTTTTTCAAAAATCTCATCAACCGCCTGCTGAGATGAAACGTCAATCTGCATAGGAATAACGTTGCTGCCGATTTTATCCATATTCTCACAGTTGATATCAACGGCAAGAATCTTGTTTGTTCCGTCCTTGGCAAGAAGCTTAAGTGTCTCAAGACCTATACCGCTGTCAGCACCGGTAAGCACAATTTTCTTAAAAGTAATCATATTTTTCTCTCCCTTACAATACTTTAATTACATCATAATCCAACCGACCAATAAAGTCAATAAACCATTGCCTTTTTATAAATTAAATGTTAAAATAGTATCAGAAAATCTATGACGGAGGAGACAAATATGAAATACGAAAAGCTTTTCACTCCGATAAAAATCGGTAACGTTGAAATCAAAAACAGAATCTGTATGGCTCCTATGCTTATGGGCTTCGGTCAGATTGACGGAAAAGCCACCGACCAGCTTATGGACTACTACGAGGAAAGAGCAAAGGGTGGCACGGGTCTTATCTTCACGGAGATCACCCGTATCAACGACCGTACCGGCGGCTCAGCCTTCAAGCAGCTTGCTATGAGTCACGACTATCAGATAGAAAAAATGAAGGAGCTCTCAGACCGTATACATAAGCACGGCTCAAAAATCTTTGTTCAGCTTCATCATCCCGGCAGACAGAACATGGCTCTGCTTATGGATACACTTCCTATGAGCATTCTCGGCGAAAAGCTCATACCCCGCTTTGAGGATATGCTTTATTCCGTTGTTCCCGCCGGTAAGATTCTTATGAAGCATCATATCGTACCGAGAGTAGTATCACCCTCGAAATGCGAAAACGTGTACTTTGCCGACGGCAGAAACAGAGCTCTTCGCAAAAGCGAAATAAAGGCTCTTATTCAGGATTTCGTCGACGGAGCCGTAAGAGTAAAGAAGTCAGGCTGTGACGGTGTTCAGCTTCACGCCTCCCACGGTTATCTGATTCAGCAGTTCCTTTCACCTCACACCAACAGACGTACCGACGAATACGGAGGCTCTCTGGAAAACCGTATGCGCTTCCTTCTTGAAATCATCGCAGGCATCAGAAAGGAATGCGGTAACAATTTCCCGATTATCGTCCGTCTTACCGTTGACGAGTGCTACGGCTACGTCGGTCACCCCGGCAGAGGCTACCGCCTCAATGACGGCATAAGAATGGCAAAGAGACTTGAGGAAGCAGGCATTGACGCTATCGACGTTTCCTCGGGCGGATATGATGCCTTTAACTACTGGCTCGAGCCCACATCCTTCGAGTGCGGCTGGAGAAAGTTTATGGCGGCAGCGATAAAAAATGCAGTCTCAATTCCCGTTATTGCCGCAAACCTTATAAGAAGCCCCGAGCAGGCTGAAGCTCAGCTTCAGGAAGGCACTCAGGATATGATTTCTCTCGGCAGACCCCATATTGCAGACCCCCATTGGGCTAACAAGGTACAGGAGGGCAGAAGTGAGGACGTAAAGAGATGTATCTGCTGTCTTTACTGTATCGAAAGCATGCAGAATAACGCTTACACCGGCGGACACGGTCACTGCGCAGTCAACCCCTTTGTCGGAAGAGAAAAATACAAGCTCAAGGAAAACGGTAACGGCAGAATTATCGCAGTTATCGGCTCAGGCCCTGCAGGTCTTACCGCCGCAGAGCTTATGGCAAAGCGCGGCTTTAAGGTAACCGTATTTGAAAAGAGTGACAGACTCGGCGGTCAGGTTGACCTTGCAGTAAAGCCGCCCCACAAGGATAAGCTTTACTGGTGCATCGAAGACCTTCACACCGCCTGCAAAAAGGCAGGTGTTGAGATAAAGCTCGGCACAAAGGCAACAAAGGAGCTTCTTGCCGAATTATCACCCTATGTAGTTATCTGCGCAACGGGCGCCTACGCAGTAAAGCCTGCATTTATTCAGGGCCACGACAGAAAGAACGTATACACTACAACGGAAATACTTGACGGTACGGTTAAGCTCACAAATGAAAAGGTTGCGGTTATCGGCAGCGGTATGACCGGTCTTGAAACCGCAGAGCTTCTTACAGAGCAGGGTAACAGCGTATGTATCGTCGAAATGGCAGATAACCTCTTCCCCGGCGGATGGATGCAGCACCTTGACGATATCAAGCCCCGCCTTGATAAAAAGGGTGCAGAATATTACACATCACACAAGCTTCTTGAGGTCAAGGACTGCTATATATCAGTTGCCGACAAAAAGGGTAACATCAGGGAAATCCCTGCAGACAGCGTTGTTCTTTCTCTCGGTGCAAAGAGCGACAGCAGTCTTTACGAGGAGCTTAAAAAAGAAGGCTTCAACGCCTTTAATATCGGCGACAGCGTCAAGGTCGGCAGAATCGCAGATGCAACCGCAAGCGCCTTTGAATGTGTAACAAATATTGGCTGAGAGGTATTCCGACTATGCGAATGAGAAAAAAGAAATACCTTGTTGAAAGACTTGACGGCTGTGAGGAATATCTTATCCCCACCGAGCTTGAAAACAGAGATTTCAGCAAGGCTGACGAAATAAATAAGCTTATTTCTGTTGAAGAGATTTTCGGCAACAGCAACCCCCTTCACCTTGAAATAGGCTGCGGCAAGGGACAGTTTGTCACCGAGCTTGCAAAGCGCAACCCCGACATAAACTACATTGCAGTTGAAAAGGTAAAAAACGTAATCGTTGCCGCCTGCGAAAAGGCAAAAAACGAAAATCTTCCCAACGTGCGCTTTATGGCTCTCGGCGCAGAGTATCTTCCCTCTTATATACCCAAGAACAGCGTTGAGCTTATATATCTCAACTTCTCCTGCCCCTTCCCCAAGGCAAAGTATGCACGCCACCGCCTTACCCACAGATATTTTCTTGAAATTTACCGTAAGCTTCTCAAGGAAAACGGTGAAATTCATCAGAAGACAGACAATATGCACTTCTTTGAATTTTCAATCGAGGAATACTCGGCGGCTTCTTATAAAATCAGCAACGTAAGCCTTGACCTTCATAACAGCAGCTTTGAGGGCAATATCGTAACCGAGTACGAAAAGCGCTTTTCCGATTTAGGTCAGCCTATCTACAGATTAGAGGCAAAGGTGTAAAATCAAACGGTCAGAATTCGCCGACATCCCGTAAGGCATATGCCGAGTGTTCGTAAGGACACTCGGCAGTTTTATTCGCCATACGGCGAGTGATATTGCTTCGCAGTTATATAATGCTACGCATTGTGTTATTGTCCTTCGGACAGTTTTATGCGAATAAAATAACACTGAAGCCGTAAGGCTTCAATATCACTTTTGATTTATCAAAAATATCACTGCAAATT
>JAZNIH010000059.1:0-30180 GCA_045577395.1 Acutalibacteraceae bacterium
GACAAAAATCCGTTGTTCAAAAAATCTCCGACCTGAAAGTGAAGATTTTTATTTGGATTTTTGACCGCTGAGAACGATGAAAGGCTGACGCCTTTCGAGGATGAAGCGGCGAAAAGCCTTTAAAAGGAGCGCTTTCAGGCTGTTTCGGATTATATCCGCCAACTTAAATAATTCGCCAACTTACATTAACGGAAAGGAGACATATCAATGATATGCAGAAGCTGTAAATTCAATTTACAAGGAAGTGAAAAATTCTGCCCCAACTGCGGTGCACCTTTAAGTGAAACAACAAATGACGCTTCAAATACAAGCGATACCCTGCCCGAGCCTCCAGGGATATTCTTTACACCTGTAAAAAGTGAAGAGATAAGAGGCAGCTATACCGATACGGAAAAGGATATTTCCTCGTCTGACAAGCACGGCAGAAGAAAGCAAAGGCAGAAAAGCGTATCAAAGGCACCCGTTGCTCTTATGCTTTTGCTGCTGCTTGTCATACTTACAACGGCCCTTGTCGTTGCGGCGGAGCACTTTGACGTCGCACCTGCCATTATGCAATATCTTAAGTCCGACACCACCACTACATATCCTGAGCCGATTCACACCGATTACAAGGAAAGCAACGGCACCGTTTCTCCCGACGTAAGCTATTCACCTACCGTTGCCTACGTTTCGCAGAACAACTCCCTGTCCTTAAGACACGGACCCGACAACTCCTACGGCCTTATAATGACCCTGCGCTCAGGCTGCAACCTGCAGATACTCGGCGGCACGTCGCTAAATCAGCGGTGGATTTACGTCTACGTGCCCTATTACGATTGCTACGGCTGGCTTAACGCCTCCTTCATCACTCTGGGTGAAGCACTTGAGGAAGTAACCGAGGACACAACACAGGACACTACCTCCGAGGAAGCAACAGATACCACTGCAGCCGCACCGGAACAGACAACCCACTAAGCATATACACCGCCATGCCGACTCCCTGAAGGGAATCGGCTTTTTTAATTATTTTTAAAATCCGAGTGTTATAATGCTCTGAAAAAATATTAACTATATTTTTTTGTAAATTATATGTTTAAAAACCTATAATGTGTTGAAAAACCGCAGAAGTTGTGATAAAATAAAGGTTAGACTTTATGCGGCGGAAGGAGTTTTAATATGAGACTTTTACTTGCAGAAGACGAAAAGGATTTATCCCGTGCTCTTTGCGCTATTTTAAAGCACAATAACTACTCTGTAGATGCCGTTTATAACGGTCAGGACGCACTCGATTACGGACTGGACGAAAACTATGACGGTATAATTCTTGACCTTATGATGCCGAAAAAAAACGGGCTTGAGGTTTTAAGAGAGCTCAGAAGCAAGGGCATCTCCACCCCCGTTATTATTCTTACGGCAAAAAGCGAGGTCGAGGACAGAATACTCGGTCTTGACACGGGTGCCGACGACTATCTCACAAAGCCCTTCAATATGGGTGAGCTTCTTGCGAGAGTCAGGGCTCTTACAAGACGCAAATCTGAGTTTTCTCCCAACGTTATGACCTTCGGCAATATCTCTCTCAACCGTGAAAGCTTTGAGCTTACCTGCGGTGAAGAATCATTGCGTCTGGGCAACAAGGAATTCCAGATGCTTGAAATGCTTATTTCCAACCCGGGCAGACTTATTTCCACCGAACAGTTTATGGAGCGCATCTGGGGCTATGATACCGATGCGGAAATCAACGTCGTATGGGTTTACATATCCTACCTGAGAAAAAAGCTTTCCTCTCTCGGCTGTAACGTTGAAATCAAGGCAGTCAGAGGTGTAGGCTACACCCTGGAGGAAGTAAAATGCTGAAAAAACTGCAACACAAATTTATGATAATTGCATTCTTTGCACTTTCGGTGCTTATCTTTGTCCAGATGCTTGCAGTCAATGCGGTTACCATTTATCAGCGTGATGCCGACCTTCGCTCAACTCTTGTCTATATTTCCGAAAACAACGGCAACATCCCCTCCGACTTCGGCAATGACGATTTTTTAAGGCAGCTGTTCGAGCGTCTTTACGGCAGCAACCATGACAGCGCCTCACCTTATTCCGAAAGATATTTCAGCGTCGAAATAAAAGAAAACGTCGTTACAAAAATCCACGCCGAAAACAATCCCACCGTTTCTGAGCAGGTGGCCTTCCGCTATGCCTCGGAGGTTTACGGTGCTCAGGAGGGCTTCGGCTACGTGGACAATTATATGTACCGTCTGATACGTAAGGGCGACACCACTCTTATCGTATTTATCGATTTTCAGAAGGAGCTTGACGATGCGGTTACCGTTGCCTCGGTTTCCCTTCTTGTCGGCTTCATAACCATTATACTTATTCTTATCCCCGTTTACTGGCTTTCAAAGTGGGCAATCAAGCCCATCGCAATCAATATGCAAAAGCAGAAGCAATTTATAACCGATGCGGGTCATGAGCTTAAAACCCCCCTCGCAATTATCTCCGCCAACACCGAGGTGCTCGAAATGTGCGACGGTGAAAACGAGTGGCTCACAAGCATCAAGGACCAGACTGTCCGTATGGACGGACTTGTAAGGAATCTCGTAACCCTTGCAAAGGCTGACGAATCAAAGATTAAAAGACGTAACGCAAAATTCAGCCTCAGCGAGGCCGTTTCAGATACCGCATCAGGCTTTGTAACCTCGGCAAAGCATGCAAACAGAAACTTTGCGGTCAACGTGTCGCCCGACATATATTACCGAGGCGAAGAATCAGAGATAAGACAGCTTATCTCCATTCTCTGCGACAATGCAATCAAGTATTCCGACGAGCAGGGCATAATCAGCCTTAACCTGTATAAAAGCGGTAAAAGCATCGTTATCGATATGTATAATACCTGCGAATACGTCGACCCCCATTCCGTCGAGCGTATATTCGACCGTTTTTACAGAGCTGACGAATCCCGTTCAAGAGAAACGGGAGGCTACGGTATAGGTCTTTCGATTGCAAAGGCAATAGTAACAAGACACAAGGGTAAAATCCGTGCCTTCACAAACGGCACGACCGCAATAACCTTTAAAATTATATTATAACTCTTCACTATTCAAGGCAGGTGAAATTATGGCAGGCTTCACCAAGGTTTTCGAAAGAAGCGAGAAAAAATATATAATAACCCGTGAGCAGCAGCTTCAGCTTCTTGAGGCACTTGAGGATAAGCTCACGCCCGACAAATACGGCGAAAGCACCATCAACAACATCTATTTTGATACCCCTGACTTCCGCCTTATCAGAGCCTCAATCGAAAAGCCTACGGTTTATAAGGAAAAGCTCCGAATCCGCTCCTACGGACACCCCACCGCAGACAGTAACGTTTTCGTTGAGCTGAAAAAGAAATACAAGGGTGTTGTTTACAAAAGAAGAATTGATATGACCTATCTCGAATCAATTCTCTACCTTTGCAAGCATCAGCCGCCGCCCAAGGAAACACAGGTTACAAGGGAAATCGATTACTTCGTTTCCTTCTACAAAAAGCTTCGGCCTGCAGTATCTCTTTTCTATGACAGAATGGCGTACTATTCGGCTGAAGACCCGGATCTGAGACTCACCTTTGACACCAACATCCGTTTCAGGACAAGGGATTTCGATATCAGTAAGGGCGACCACGGCTATCTGCTTATGGGGTCTGATCGGTACGTGCTGGAAATCAAGGCGGCGGGTGCTATGCCTTTGTGGCTCACACACGAGCTTGACAGGCTTAAGATTTATCCCCACCCCTATTCAAAATACGGCAACGCATATAAGCTTCTGCTTTCCGTCAAAAGTGCGGACGAATTAAAAATCTATAACGGATCAACAATATAAAAAATCGGAGGACAAAAAAATGTCAGCATTATTTCAGTCAGTTTTAACACTCAACATCACCCTCGGCGCATTCTTACTGTGCCTTATCACCTCAATAGCTATGGGCTTTGCTATTGCATTCTCCTACATGAAAACAAGCAAGAGATATACAAACAGCTTCGTTGTTACCCTTGCTCTTCTTCCCGCAGTTGTGCAGATAGTTATTATGCTCGTTAACGGTAACCTCGGTGCAGGTGTAGCGGTTGCGGGTGCCTTCAGCCTCGTCCGCTTCAGAAGCATTCCCGGTACGGCAAAGGAAATCGGCTTTATTTTCATCGCACTTGCTGCAGGTCTTGCAACAGGTATGGGCTACATCGCCTTTGCTATCATCTTCACCGTTGTTCTTTGCGCTATGAGCTTTGTTTATAACATCATCGGCTTCGGCGGCAAAAACGTCTCAGGCAAGAAAAAACTTACAATCGTTATCCCCGAATCACTTGATTACACAGGTGTTTTCAACGATATTTTCAAAAAGTACCTTGTAAGTTGTGAGCTTGTAAACGTAAAGACAACAAACCTCGGCTCTCTTTTCAGACTCAAGTATGAAATCGTTTTCAAGGATCCCCGTAAGGAAAAGGCATTCATCGATGACCTTCGCACAAGAAACGGCAACCTTGAAATCATCTGCAGCAAGGCAGAGCTCGATCAGGAAATTCTTTAAGACTCAAGAAGCCCAAAGCTTTCTTTGTCTTGACAAATCGGCGCAAAAATGATAGAGTAACTAAGTTAATTTTATATAAGGACAGGTGAATTAAATGTCAGGCCATTCAAAATGGAGTACCATCAAAAGAAAAAAGGAAAAGACCGACGGTGCAAGAGCTAAAGTCTTCACCAAAATCGGCCGTGAAATTTCAATAGCAGTACGTGACGGCGGTCCCGACCCCGCATCAAACTCAAAGCTTAAGGACGTTATCGCAAAGGCAAAGGCAAACAACGTTCCCAATGACAATATCGAAAGAATCATCAAGAAGGCTTCAGGCGAGGCAGGCGGTGCAAACTACGAGGCTATTATGTATGAGGGCTACGGTCCCACAGGTATCGCAGTTATCGTTGAAACACTTCCAGATAACCGTAACCGTACCGCAGGCGAAATGCGCCACTATTTCGATAAGAACAAGGGTAATCTCGGTCAGCAGGGCTGTGTTTCCTTTATGTTCACCCGCTACGGTGTAATCGTTATTGAGGCTGAAGATATCGACGAGGACAAGCTTATGGAGGACGCACTCGAAGCAGGTGCAGTTGACTTCATCACTGACGAAGAGGACGTATACGTTATCCGTACAGAGCCCAACGATCTCGGCGCAGTACGTGACGACCTTGATGCAAAGGGCTACACCTTTGTTTCAGCAGAGGTTGAATATATCGCAAACACCGAAACTGCTCTCACAGATGCAGATGACCTTAAGATGATGGGCAGACTTCTTGAAATGCTCGAGGACAACGACGACGTTCAGAACGTATGGCACAACCTCGAAAACGAGGACGACCTTCCCTGATAAAAAGCCTTCCGCAGCAGCGGAGGGCTCTTTTTTTATTGCAGAGTGCCGTTTGTAATATGCTTTATTTTTCTGTTGTAAAAATTTAATTTTTCTGCTAATATAAGTCTTAAGGAGATGATTCACTATGAAGATAATAAAAAGTCTGATTATTGCCGTTGCTTCAATCGGTATTATAATAGGTGTCACTACACTTGTTCTTTATCTTAACGCAGTAATAACCGGCAATAACTATGCTCAAAAGAATATCGAATATCAGAACAACCACCTTGAAAAGCTTAAAAATGAATACTACACCGATGACTATACTCCCTGCGACGAGGAAGCGATAACCGCCTTTGACCTTGCAAAGGCCTATGCCGACGGAGTAAAGCTCAACGAGGTAACCTTCATCGGCACCCACAACAGCTATCAGCTGCTTGCAACAAAGCAGAAGCGTGCATATTCAAAATTTGTTGAAGCAATCACCTTCGGTCACGAGAAGGATAAAAAATTATACTTTGAAATGGATACTCTCACCACCCAGCTTGATAACGGTGTAAGAAACCTTGAAATAGATATTGAAGCTGAGGTTGACGGGGATAAGGTTGATTTCATAGTCTTTCACCATCACCCCCTTGACAACGTTTCAAGCTGCTATAATTTTGAAAAGGCACTTGAGGAAATTGCACTCTGGTCCGACAACAACCCGGGACACCTTCCCGTTTCAATTCTCGTTGAGCCTAAAAATATCGAAAAAGAGAAAAACGGTATAAAGGAATTTTCTCTCACCTATGCAGACGAGCTTGACGCCGCCGTACGCAGAGCACTCGGAGATAAGCTTGTCACACCTGCTGATATGCTCGGTGACTACGAAAGCTTTGAGCAGATGAGAGCAGCAGACGGTTGGGCAACTCTTGAGGAAATGAGAGGCAAGGTTATTCTGCTTCTTCACCCCTGCGATGCAACGGAGGATTATATCAACATCGACACAAGCATTAAAACTCAGGCGATCTTCCCCATGCTCCGCCCCGAGGATGCTGAAAGGGACTGTGCTTCATTTATTCTTGACAACGAGCCCGAGGAAGCCACAGTAAACAATAAGGTCAACGCCGACGGGCTCAGACTCATCGTAAGAACACGTGCCGATAATTATCCGACCTTCAGCGACGAAAGGTATGCTGCGGCAGATAAATGCGGCTCACATATTATCACCACAGACTATCCCCCGAGAACGGTAAGACCCGACGACCACACCTACACCTTCGGAGGATATACGGTGAAGATGAGGGGAAATTGATGTTTTCCTCTGACGAGGTTTATGAGTAGTCAGTAGCCAGTAGTCAGTAGTCAGGGAATGCCCTTCGGGCATTCAATGCACCGCAGGTGCAATTCATGACGAAGTCAATTCATGGCAACGCCGATTCATGCCGTAAGGCAATTCATTATAAATATAACAGTACACCCGCCACGAAATGTGACGGGTGTATTATTTTATTCTGATTGCTCAATCCACGTTTCTCCGTTATAGCTGAATGTCTGTATACCCATATCACCTGTATAAACTATAACATTATTTTCTTCGTCTATATTAAGTGTTTTGAAATCCCATGAACGCCATTCATCGCTCTCATAAACGATGTTTCCTTGCTTATCCTCTATATAAAATGATACTGTTTCATCAATTTCGGGAACAACCTTAAACTCATCGTTTTCCAACACCCAACTGCTCGTATCGGGTTTTCCGGAAAACAGCATATTGGTAAGAAGACCGGGAAGAACATAATTAAATATCAGAAAAAGACTTATAACACTTATCACTAAAATTATCAATACTTTTTTCTTTTTCATTTTAATGACCTCCGATAATTTGTGCTTTTATTATATCACCATAAAGCAAAAAAACAATGTTTTATTAAAAATCTTTAGTTTTTCTTAAGGTTTGACATAGAAAAAACACAAGGGACACGGCAAGCCGTGTCCCTACGGTATTATTTATCTGACGGGGCGGGGATTTCTCGCCCCACATTTCTCTGTCCGGCGCAATTTTGCATTCTGCATTCTGCATTTTGCATTTACTTTAAACGCCCTTGGCGTTTAAAGTACCGCTATAGCTTCAACCTCAACAAGACCGCCCTTGGGAAGTGTCTTTACCGCAACACAGGAGCGCGCAGGGGTGTTGGTGATATACTTTGCATAAACCGCATTGAAGGCTGCAAAGTCTGCCATATCAGCAAGGAAGCAGGTTGTCTTTACTATTTTATCATAGTCTGTACCTGCTTCTTTGAGAATAGCACCGAGATTCTTGAGTACTGCCTCAGCCTGAGCGGTTACGTCGTCACCTGCAAAGTCGCCTGTTGCAGGGTCAAGGCCTAACTGACCTGAGGTGAAAACCATACCGTTGACCTTCATAGCCTGACAGTAGGGGCCGATTGCGGCGGGTGCATTTGTTGTTGAAATTTTTTCGATCATAGTAATTCTCCTTTATAATAAGCTTTTTATAAACTGCTCTGCAGCTCTCGGTGAGCGGCTTCCTCTTGCGAGTGCAAAGGCCTCTGCCCTGACGTCGAGCTGTGATTTTTCAAGGGTTATGCCGCTTCTGTCAGCGAGCTCGTGTACAATATCAAGATAAAGTCCTCTGTTGGGCTTCTGGAAATACACCGTAAGACCGAAACGGTCGGAAAGTGAGAGAAGCTCCTGCATTGTATCGTTGCGGTGCACATCGTCTGTACCCGTACGGTCGGCAAAGCTCTCCTTTACGATATGCCTTCTGTTGCTTGTGGCATAAATCACAGCGTTACCGCTTTTTGACACCGCAGAGCCCTCAAGCACAGCCTTGAGCATACTGAAGCAATCGTCGTTTTTGTTGAAGGAAAGGTCGTCTATAAAGATAATGAACTTCAAAGGATTTTCGGCGATAGTACCCATAACGTAGGAAAGAGCAAAAAGCTGATCCTTACGAAGCTCAATAAGGCGTACTCCCCTGTCACGGTAAAAGTTTGCACAGGCCTTGACCGTCGAGGATTTACCCGTACCCGCATCACCGCAGAGAAGCACGTTCTGAGCGGGTCTGCCCTCGGTGAGAGCCCTCGTGTTTTCAAGCACCTGCTTACGCTCGGCTTCATAGCCTACGAAGGAATCAATGCTTATTGTGTCAGCAACCTCAACGGGTACTATTTTATTATTCTCCACACGGAACATTGAGTGGGAAGCAAAAATGCCGTAGCCAAAGGTGTCAACTCTCTTTATTCTGTCCTCATAAAAGTCTTCGAAATCGGTAAACTCATTGTCAAAGACGGGCATATAGCCGTCGTATTCCCATTCCTTGCGAAAGAAGTCGGGGGTAAGCCTTGAAAGCTCGCTGAAAAGCTTAAGCTCCTCTTTTAAGTTGGACTTCAGGGAATCTGCAACCTCTTTTTTTGCAGCTACCGCCTTTATATAGGGATTTTCGTCCTCGGCTATGAGCCTTTTAAGTGCTGTGCTGAAGCTGCCGTTACTAAATGCAAGTAAGCTGACAAATTCACCGTAAAGGCTCAGCCTTTCTTCAATGCTTTCTGCCTTAAAGAGCCTGAGAAGCACCGAAAGCTCATCCTTTTTAAGAAGACCTCTGAAAACCGTAAGGGTAGAAAGTCTGTTTTTAAGCTCTGTGACTGTCATACCGTCACCGCCTTTCAGTTTAAAACTCGTTGATTACCGCACCCTTATCTGCTGAGGATACGATTGAAGCATATCTTCTCAGATAGCCCTTGATATCTGTCTTGACCTTAAGGGGCATTTCTGCCTTTCTCTTTGCGATTTCCTCATCGCTGACCTTAAGCTCAATTTTATACTCGGGGATATTAATTGAAATGATATCCCCCGTTTTAACGTAAGCAATAAGTCCGCCGCGTACTGCCTCGGGTGAAACGTGACCGATTGCCGCACCTCTTGTTGCTCCTGAGAAGCGTCCGTCGGTGATAAGAGCAACGTCCTTGTCGAGACCCATACCTGCAATAGCAGAGGTGGGTGAAAGCATCTCTCTCATACCGGGGCCGCCTGCAGGACCTTCATATCGGATAACAACAACGTCACCCTTTTCAATTGCACCGCCGTAAATAGCGGCGATAGCCTCTTCCTCACTGTCATATACCTTTGCGGGACCCTCGTGAACAAGCATTTCAGGTGCAACCGCACTTCTCTTTACAACACAGCCGTCAAGAGCAAGATTACCCCTGAGTACGGCAATACCGCCTGTCTTTGAGAAGGGATTTTCAACAGTACGGATAACTGTTTCATCACGGTTGAATACGTTTTCAATATTCTCGCCCATCGTCTTACCTGTACAGGTCATAACAGAGGTATCGAGAAGTCCGAGCTTTGTGAGCTCCTTGAGGACGGCATAAACACCGCCCGCCTCGTTGAGGTCCTCCATATATGTGGGACCTGCGGGTGCAAGATGACAAAGGTTGGGAGTAACCTCGCTGACTGCATTAGCCATATCAAGATTGAATTCTATACCAAGCTCATTTGCAATAGCAGGAAGATGAAGCATACTGTTTGTGCTGCAGCCGAGAGCCATATCAGCCGTAAGAGCATTTCTGATTGCGGCGGGAGTCATAATATCACGGGGACGGATATCTTTTCTTACAAGCTCCATAATCTGCATACCTGCGTGCTTTGCAAGCTCGATTCTCTTTGAATATACGGCGGGAATTGTACCGTTACCCTGAAGACCCATACCGAGCACCTCGGTAAGGCAGTTCATTGAGTTAGCGGTGTACATACCTGAGCAGGAGCCGCAGGTGGGGCAGGTGTTTTCCTCCCACTTTGTAAGCTCAGCAGTATCAATTTTACCTGCCTTGTATGCGCCTACAGCCTCAAACATACTTGAAAGACTTGTCTTTTTGCCGTGCATTCTGCCTGCAAGCATAGGGCCGCCGGAAACAAAAATCGTGGGGATATTAAGTCTTGCCGCAGCCATAAGAAGACCGGGCACATTCTTGTCGCAGTTGGGTATCATAACAAGTCCGTCAAAGCCGTGAGCCATAACCATAGCCTCGGTTGAATCGGCAATAAGGTCTCTTGTTACAAGGGAATATTTCATACCCACGTGACCCATGGCAATACCGTCACAGACAGTAATTGCAGGGAACATTATGGGAGTACCGCCTGCCATAGCAACACCAAGCTTTACAGCTTCGGCAATTTTGTCAAGGTTTATGTGACCGGGAACAATTTCATTATGTGATGAAACGATACCGATAAGAGGTCTTTTCTGCTCTTCGTCGGTTAAACCGAGAGCGTGATAAAGACTGCGGTGAGGGGCATTGTGAAAGCCCTCGACGATTGTATCTTTAATCATACAGATTTATCCTTTCGTTAAATTCGGAATTCGGAATTCGGAATTCGGAATTATATCCGAAATTCAATACCGACAACCGAAAGTATTTATGCTTATAACGGAAAACTATAAACACCATAATTAAAATATTTTGCTTTTAATACTTATAACTAATGTTGAATTTGCGGGATTTTACATTGAGTTAAAGCACACCGTAAAACGCGACCTCAATTCCGAATTCCGCATTCCGAATTCCGCATTCAAGCAAATACGGGCTGCCGCACAATGTACAACAGCCCCTTAATCCGCTTAGTTATTGATAAGCTTATCCTCGTCGCTCCATGAGTAAAGCTTTCTGATTTCCTTACCTACAACCTCAGAGGGATGCTCGGCAGCAATCTTACGCATAGCACCGAAATGTACCTGTGAGGAAGCGTCTGACATATCAAGAAGGAAGTCCTTAGCAAAGGTGCCGTCCTGAATATCGGAAAGAACCTTCTTCATAGCCTTCTTGGTTTCCTCTGTGATAATCTTGGGACCTGTGATGTAGTCGCCGTACTCAGCAGTGTTAGAAATTGAATATCTCATACCCTCGAAGCCGCTCTGATAAATAAGGTCAACGATAAGCTTCATTTCGTGGATACACTCAAAGTAAGCGTTTCTTTCATCGTAGCCTGCTTCAACAAGAGCCTCGAAGCCTGCCTGCATAAGTGCACATACACCGCCGCAAAGAACTGCCTGCTCACCGAAAAGGTCGGTTTCTGTTTCAGTTCTGAAGGTTGTTTCAAGAACGCCTGCACGTGCGCCGCCGATACCGAGAGCGTATGCGAGAGCGATTTCAAGAGCATCACCTGTTGCATCCTGCTCAACAGCTACAAGGCAGGGAACACCCTTACCGAGCTGATATTCGCTTCTTACTGTGTGGCCGGGGCCCTTGGGAGCGATCATAACAACGTTTACATTCTTCGGGGGCTTGATGCAGCCGTAGTGAATGTTGAAGCCGTGTGCAAAAGCAAGAGTCTTGCCCTCTGTGAGGTTGGGCTCGATGCTTTCTTTATAAAGCTTTGCCTGCTTTTCGTCGTTGATAAGAATCATAATCATATCTGCCTTAGCAGCAGCCTCAGCAGCGGTCATAACTGTTACGCCCTGAGCCTCAGCCTTTGCCCAGCTCTTGCTGCCCTTGTAAAGACCTACGATAACGTCAACGCCTGAGTCCTTAAGGTTAAGAGCGTGAGCGTGACCCTGTGAGCCGTAGCCGATGATAGCAACTGTCTTGCCGTTAAGCTTAGCAAGATTACAGTCCTGCTGATAGTAAATGTTCTGCATGTTAATTACTCCTTTTATTTAAAAGATATGTTTTTTTATTACAGGGCCCTGGGGCCGAGTTTATTTACTTTGAGAATTGAATCAGATTTCCTGACTGAACATTGTCTCCGCACCGCGCTCAATAGCAACGATACCCGTACGGCACATTTCAAGAATGCCGAGAGGCTTCATAAGCTCGATGAAGGCGTCAATCTTAACGGGCTCACCCGTTACCTCAACGCTGATTGTCTCCACCGAATAGTCAATGATTTTACCCTTGTAAACCTCAGCGGCAGCCATAATCTCCGCTCTGTTGTGAGGGTTATTCTTCATCTTTATTATCATAAGCTCACGTCTTATGGCGCTTTCATCAGCGAGCACCTTGACCTTCTGAACGTTATGTAATTTATTAAGCTGAGCGACAATCTGATTTTTTGTGTATTCGTCACCTGAAAGAGAAATTGTAATTCTCGAATATGCGGGGTTTTCAATTTCACCAACGGTAAGTGTGTCAATGTTGAAGCCGCGGCGGGTGAACATACTCGAAACTCTTGTAAGTACGCCCGGCTTATTGTCAACGTAAACCGCTATAACGTATCTGCTCATTATTTATCCTCCTTTGGGATGCTGACGATGATGTCGTCTATTGAACCGCCCGGCGGAAGCATGGGAAGAACAAATTCATCCTCATTGATGAGAACCTCGATAACTGTGGTGCCCTCAGCTTTCATAGCCTCACTGAAAAGCTTTTCAAAATCCTCAATGTTATCTGTTCTCGCGCCCTTCGCGCCGAAGGCCTCGGCAAGACGGACAAAATCAGTCTTTCTGTCAAGAACGGAATTTGAATATCTCTTTCCGAAGAAAAGATTCTGCCACTGATGCACCATACCGAGCACACCGTTATTGAGAAGAACGATAACAAGGGGTACATTATATGTAACCGCCGTTGCAAGCTCGTTGAGATTCATACCGAAGGAGCCGTCGCCTGTTATGAGCACTGTTCTTTCGCCCGTGCCTATTGCGGAGCCGATAGCCGCACCTAAGCCGTAGCCCATAGTACCCAGACCGCCGGAGGAGATGAACCTTCTGCTCTTAGTGAAGCGAGTGAACTGTGCCGCCCACATCTGATGCTGACCGACGTCGGTAGCAACAACTGTATCTGCGTTCTTGTGCTTATTTACAGCATCGAAAATGTATTTCGGGTGAAGTCCCCTTGCATTTTCGAGGTTAGTCTTTTCAATAAGAGCCTCTTGCTTTTTCAGCTCTTCGATTTCAGCCTTCCACTCAGGTCTTGCCTTTTTCTCAACCGCTTCAAGAATTCTTGAAAGAGAATCCTTAAGGTCACCTACAAGAGCAACATCAACCATAATGTTCTTGTTGATTTCCGCTCTGTCAACGTCAAGCTGAATTATTTTTGCACCCTTTGCGTACTTTGCGGTGTTACCCGTTGCTCTGTCGCTGAAGCGTACGCCGATACCGATGATAAGGTCAGCCCTTTTATTGGCCATAGAAGAAGCGTAATGACCGTGCATACCCTGCATACCGAGGAAGCCTTCGTAATCGCTGTCAATAAGAGAAAGTCCCATAAAGGATGAGCCTATACAGCCGTCAAGCTTTTCGCAAAGAGCCTTGACGTCCTCTGCCATATCTCTGCTTGCGGCACCGCCGCCGATGTAAATATAGGGTCTTTCACATTCGTTTATAAGCTTTACCGCCTCTTCAACCCTTTTGTCTCTCGATTTTCTTTCGGGAAGACAGGGTACAACGCCCTCAGGAGTAAACTCTGCCGAAGCGAGCTGAACGTCCTTGGGTATATCGACAAGCACGGGACCGGGACGTCCCGACTTTGCAAGCTGAAAGGCTTCACGAAGACAAGGAGCAAGGTCGTTTATATCCTTAACAAAATAGTTATGCTTAGTAATGGGAAGTGTAACACCGGTAATGTCAATTTCCTGAAAGCTGTCCTTACCGATAAGTGTGGTGGGCACGTTACCCGTGATTGCAACCATAGCAACCGAGTCAAGCATTGCATTCGCAATACCTGTAACAAGGTTTGTCGCACCGGGGCCCGAGGTGGCAATAACTACGCCGACCTTACCCGTTGCTCTGGCATAGCCGTCAGCAGCGTGGGCGGCACCCTGCTCGTGAGCGGTAAGAATATGATTGATTCTGTCCCCCGCCTTATAAAGAGCATCGTATATGTTAAGCACCTGTCCGCCGGGATATCCGAAAACGTCGGTAACACCCTGCTCGATGAGGCACTCGGTTACAATCTGTGAACCTGTAAGCTTCATTTTTAAACTCCTTTTTTGGGAATTTTACTATTTTCCCCGTCGGCATATAGTACCGACCCGATAAAAAACCAAATATTTAAGGTATTATATCACTTCGGAATTACAATGTCAATAAAATATACCGCTTTAAAGGGGTAAAAAATCAAAAAGCCGACACTTTTTTTGCATCGGCTTTAAATATCAGTCTTTTCTGTTTGTGATGATATAATTAAGTGCAGCAAATACAAGCTGTCCGTGGGAAGAATATATAATCTTTGAGGCAGTTTTTCCGTTTTTGTATACGAAATCAAAGGTGTTGCTCTGCTTTTTGTATTCAACCGAGGCAAGCTTGTCAAGCACAATCGGAGACAGCTCCTTGAGAGCATCCCAATAAAGCTTGCTTTCGGTCATCACAATACCCTGCTTTCCGTTACCCGAAATAGTCGTATCGATAACAGCCACTATCTTCTCTTTGTCATTCACACCGAGTCCGGCCCTGATTTTAGCCATATGCTCGGCCTTCACGCCGGCTGAGAAGGTGAATTTATTAATGCTGATTTCAACGTTGTCATTGGCATAAGCCACAGCCTCAACCGCCTTACTGCTGACAATCTCATCACCGTATATCTCTTCATTTCTGTTGCCTATATATCGTAAAACAGCCTGAATTCCTCTTGCACCTGCAGGCTCTGACAGTCTGAAGGACATACCGTCACGGGTTTTAACCACAACGTATATGCCATCCATTTCGGCAGTTTTTATCTGCGAATATCTGAGTGTAAGGCTGTCACCTATATATTTCCATATAAAACGGTCTCTGAGAAAAAGTATTCCGCTCTTACCGGAGCTCATAATCGTCGCATCAAAGAGTCCCACAATTTCATCCTCGGCAATTTTACTGTTGCCGGCAATGCTTTCAAGAGCGTTTTTCTTAAGCCTTTTACTCATATTTCCTGCGGTCTTTATTTCATTCAAGCCCGTTCTTCTGTTCAGGTTATAGCCCGCAATAACAAAATCAATATCAAAATCCTCAGGCTTACTCCATATAGGTACTCTTTTCTTTTCGTCGGATTTTTCTCTGTCCTCGGTTGTCTCAGCCTGTACGGGCTGCTCCTCGGTTTTCTCTTCCGCCTTTTCCTCTTCGGCAGGAGCATCAGTCTCTTCTTCGGTCTCTGTTTTTTCGGTATTCTCCGCCTCAACAGAGTCAGCCTCGCTCTTTTCCGCAGATTCCTCTGCTTCAGCGGGAGCCTCTTCGGTCTCCGCCTTTTCTTCGGCCGCAAGAGTCTGACCCGCATATGCCGTTACCGCCGCAAGCACCTTTTGTGCCTCTTCGGAAGCCTCATCGATTTTATACATCGCAACAACCTGATCGGTGCTGATATAAAACTCAAACTCATCGTTGAGCACAACGTCCTCCAGGCGGATTGTTATAACTGCCTTACGGTAATTTACGGCCCTTTCCACCTCTTTTGAAACCCAGACTGAGTTCTGAGAGTCGTCGGTGAGAAGAAGCACAAAGCAGGAGCAGTCCTTTATGGCTCTGTTTATAACCATAGCATATTTACTGCCTGCAGGTATATCGCCGGGAGCCATCCAGGTTTCTATGGAGTTTTTTCTGAAAAGCTCTCTTACAGAGTCAGCAGAAGCCTGATTTTTAGTGCTGTAGCTGATAAATGCGTAGCCCATTTCTTTCTCTCCTCAGATAATAAATCTGTGTATTATTCTACCAACATTAAGCCGAGTTGTCAATAAACATTTAACAACAAAACAGTACCGCATCCCTCAGGACACGGCACCGTGTATTTAATTTTTATGCAGCTGCGGATCCACTGCTTTCTGTCTGCAAGGTGGCCTGCTGCTTTTCCTTTTTACTCAGATAAAAGAAAAGGCAAGTGCCCGCAATAACACAGGAAACAAAAGCAAAGAACATATCCATATTTGTATCGAAAAGAGGCCACTGATAAAGCATCTCTCCGTCCTCATTAAGAACACCGTTATTGGCACTCTCACCGAAAATCTTGGCAAACAGTCCGCCTGTGCAGTCATCCTCTGCCCCCGGGCCGTAGCGCTGAAGCTGCGACTCATACCAGAAATAGTCAAAGAAAAATTCAATCAGCTCCCATATAACAATAGCAAAGCAGGAAAAGCCCATTGAGGCTGCCGTTCTTGTAAGAGGTGAGGTGACGTCATTCTTCCTCATTGTCATTGTGATGATTTCGTTACCGATAAGAACAACTGTACCGCCGGTTACGAAATGAACAATTTTATCCCATTCGGGAAAGTCACGGTAAAATTCAAGTCCCTGTCCGAAGAAGGAGGCGAGAAAAATCGTAACGTTAAGCCACGTCTGACAACGGAAGGTAAGCTTCTTATGAAGATCACCGACCCAAGCGAGAAGTATTCTGATAAAGGGAATAACAAAGGTAAGCAAAAGATTAAAGGCAATCTGTGCTATTCTTATACTGAACTCGCCCTTATCGATAACATACTGCTTAAAAACCATCGCAAATGCGACAACCATTGAAATTCTCATAAGCCACCATACGGCATATTCGAAATCGGTTATGCCCTCTTTTCTTGCAAGGTGCTCAGAGACACGAATTTCTTTAAAGGTTCTCATAATCTGTCCTCCGTTTGATATTACTTGCGTATATTACCACATAAACGACAAAATTCAACCTTTTTGACAACATTGTAACAATTGGTCCGCATCACAATTCTACTACGGAATTAATAAAATATTTATTACATTTTTCCGATAAAAAAGTGCACTCCATATGGAATGCACTCTTCTCAGCCAAATCAAGTTTAGAAATAATAATATCCGCCGTATCCCATAGCAAATGAGAAAGCAAAAATGATAATAAAGCTTATAAACCAGGATATTATACCTGCAACAAGATAGGTTCTTGCCGCCTTGGGTGATTTTGACCAGTTAACGATTGCAAGAATAATACCTGCAATAGGGATAAGAACAGAAAGGATAATCATGCCAATGTTAGCACTTGCCTCGGGCATCGGAGCACCGTAGGGGTTGTAAGGCTGACCGTAAGGCTGCTGACCGTAAGGCTGCTGACCGTAAGGCTGCTGACCATAGGGCTGCTGACCGTAAGGCTGCTGACCGTAAGGCTGCTGACCGTAAGGCTGCTGACCATAAGGCTGCTGACCGTAGGGTTGCTGACCGTAGGGTTGCTGACCGTAAGGCTGCTGACCGTAAGGCTGCTGACCGTATGACTGACCGTAGGGCTGCTGATTATTAGCAGGAGCTGCCTGGGGCTGAGAGGGTACCTCTGCAGCGGCACATTCAAAGCATACTACGTTTCCTTCTTCTATTTCTTTACCGCACTTTAAACAAAAAGCCATATATTTCTCCTCCGTTCGAGCTTTTCTTGATTTTGATTATATGATTTTCAGAGCCTTTTGTCAACACAAAACAATAAATATCTGTCCGGCAGTATTTACTATTGTATAAGAAATATATTGATTTGTACCGAACGTTATGATAGACTGATGATATTAAATCTCAACTCAGAGGTGCACAATGAAAAAAATTGTATGTGAAATATGCGAGAGTAACGACTTCCTTAAGGATAACGGTATTTTTATCTGTCAGGGCTGCGGCTGCAAATATTCTGCCGCCGAAATCAGAAATATGCTTGTAGACGGTGATGACGGTAAGTCCCCCTCACAAAGCCTGAATGAAGAGCCCCTGCAGGACGAAGAAGAGGAAGAAATTGAAATCCCCATGCACACCCCCTATTCTCCGAACAAGCTCACCGTAAGCGTTATCAAAACAGGACACGAAACATATACTGCCGCTTCGGTTGCTTCTTTATCCGCATTTTTCGGCGAGCCTAAGCCGGTATTTGTAGAAGGCCCCGACTCGGTCGGTCATATCGGTGTTGAAATTTCGGTAAGATTCATTTCCGGCAAGGTAGTAAAATACGTAGGCGTATATCTTGAGCCCTTCAACGCCGTAGGCGATATCGTCTGCTGTACCGTTGACGGCGAAAGCGAGCGCAGACTTGAAATTACAGGTCCCTTCCTCCCCGGACAGAGCTGGGAGGGCTACGGTGAAGGAATGTGGTACAACAACACCATCGTCAATGCAAGAATCAACAGAGTCCACGTTGTATATATGGATGAAACGGAGGAAATGTATGACGGAAGAGAATTTTACAACTTTACTCCCCCGCCCCAGGCTGCACCTGTCTCACCGGAGGCACCTCCTCAGCCGCTTATCCCCCTCACCGTCAGAAGGCATCAGGATGCCCTGACTACCAAGACCAACAAGCTTAACCGTCTGACCTGCGTTCTCAGCACCGGTGAAACCTTCGAGCTCGGTCTTTCTGCCGCCAATCATTCATATACGCTCTATCTCAGACCGGGCACCTACTCGATTGCCTTGAACTTCTGGGGTCAGTCTCTTGTACCGCAGAAAAACAGACGTACACCTGACTTCATCCTTGACCGCCCGACTCTCATAGACCTTACCGTAGACCCCGTTATGGGTGGCTTCAAAACAGATATTTACACATAACACCCCTGACTGCCGGTTCATCCGGCAGTTTTTTATCCGCTTACCGATGCAGAACGACCGAAAAGCTGCAAGCTATTGAAATGAAATAAAAACCAACGTAAAATGAAAGCACAGGAGCGGCAAAGGAAAACGAAAGGAGGCTTAAAATGAAGCTCAGAATCATCATTACCGACAGCGAGCCCGAAGAAATTCTTATCTATGCCCGAAAAAGAACTCCCCTGATAGATGAAATTGAAAGGCTCGCAGAAGAAGAGAACAGCCGTGAGCTGATTGGCTATGCAAACGGAGAAGCAACGAAGCTTGACCCCTTCAGAGTAAACTGCTTCATTGTTGAAAACGGCAGGGTCTTTGCCCTGACAGACGAAAGGCTTCAGGTAAAGCTCAGGCTGTATCAGGTCGAGGAGCTTCTCGACACAAGCTTTATAAAAATCAATCAGTCCTGCATTGCAAACGTCAGGCAGATTGAACGGGTGAAGGCGACCTTTTCGGGATCGCTGTGTGTTGTTTTCAAGAACGGATATACGGATTATATTTCACGGCGCAATCTGAAAAAAGTCAAAGAAAGGTTAGGTGTAAAGCTATGAAAAAGTATTTAAAGGAATTTATTTTAAGAGGTCTTATGTTCAGCGGCTTCGGTCCCGTTATTCTGGCAATAATATATTTTATCGTTGCAAAAGCCGTTCCCGACACCGTCTTCAGCGGTGAAGAAATTCTTTGCGGAACGATTTCCGTTTATCTGCTTACCTTCGTCCATGCGGGTGCAAGTGTATTCAATCAGATCGAAGAGTGGGGCATAAACAAATCCGTCGCATGCCACTTCGGTGCACTTTACGTTGCCTACTCCGTCTGCTACCTTATCAACTCGTGGATACCCTTTGATGTAAAGGTGTTTGCAGCCTTCACAGGCATTTTTATAGCCGTTTATGCCGTAGTATGGACGATCGTATACCTTTGTGTAAGACGCTCAGGCAGAAGGCTCAACAGACTGCTGACGGAAAAAGAATAATATTTCCCTTTTCCGTAACGTAATATGATGTACATAGATTAATATATAAAAAGACCTTTGCTCTGATAAAAAGCAAGGGTCTTTTTGGTGGAACAACGTTCCGTGTGTGTGAGTCAGTGTTCGTCTGACTCTTGTTTGGTGGAGATGGCGGTAATCGAAACCGCGTCCGAAAACTCATTCACACAGCTTTCTCCGGGTGCAGTCAATCTTTTGAATTTCCCTCACCGTCACGCCGATTGACAGGCTTGACAGCTCGGTAGGCTCTGATGCATGACACCCTACGAGTCTGCTCGGGTGTTCACGTTCACTGCTAGTCGACGCCTTCAGTTAAGCCGCAGTACTCTCAACCAAGACGGGCCGCATTAAGCAGCCATTAAAACTTTATTATTGTCGTTTATATTTAAGAATTGTGACTTTTAAAGTGGTGCCACTCCACTACCCGCTTACTATGCTTCAAAATCCCCGTCGAAATCCTTTCATCCCCATATAGGCAACACTTATGTGTTGCAGTGATATATCTGCTGTGCAGATGTGATATTCGCCTTACGGCAAGTGATATTGCTTCGCAGTGATATATTTGCCGTCGGCAAATATTAAGGGGCTGCGCCGCATTGTAATGCCCTCTGTCAGCCTTCAGCTGACATCTCCCACGGGAGAAACGAATGAAGAGTGAAGCATATATATTATATGCAATTTTTTAAAATTTTTCAACAGGAAATTTTATCCCTTGACCGCTCGCTCCATATCTCTTTGAGCATCCTTCTTTGCGGCGGTTTCTCTCTTGTCATAAAGCTTTTTACCCTTGCAAAGACCTATTTCAAGCTTTGCCCTGCCCTTGAGAAAATATACCGACAACGGTACTAACGTCAGCCCTTGCTGCTTTATCGTACCAAAAAGACGGTTGATCTCACGCTTATGCATAAGAAGCTTGCGTACTCTCATCGGGTCACGGTTGAAGATGTTTCCCTGCTCATAGGGACTGATGTGCATACCCTTGACGAAAATCTCGCCGTCGTCAATACTGCACCAGCTGTCCTTGAGATTTATTCTGCCTTTTCTTATTGATTTTACCTCTGTACCGAAAAGCTCGATGCCTGCTTCGTAGGTTTCAAGAACAAAATAGTCGTGCCGTGCTTTCTTATTCTGGGCTACGATTTGTTTTTCATCAGTCTGTACTGCCATACACAGCACCACCTTTCTTTTAAATGCAGAATGCAGAGTGCAAAATGCAGAATTGCGTCCGACAATGTGCAACTCGGCACACGCAGCCCGCTGAGTAAACTTATCCTACTTCTTCATCATAGAAACTTTTATTCCTATAACGCCGTATTTATTCTGTTTTTCCTTTGGATAGTACCTCTCCATATCGCAAGGAGAAGCCTTATCTATGTTATCCTGAGTATAACCACATTCCAACAACGGTAAACTTTTATACAACTCATCAAACGAATCAAACACAAACAAATCTTCAACAATTACACTTAATGTATCTGTTACATCTTGTATATTGATAAAAATGATTTTGTCTCCTACAAAAATCTTTTTTCTCTTTTCATCGTAAAGACGCAGTTCTATCGTTTTATGCCCTAACTGAAACATTTTCATAGGAGCAGGATTCAATTTCATAAAATGTGTTTTCATTTTCATCCTTCTCCCCTCTGCGGACTGTCACTTAATCCTTAAACGAAGCTCCCCCGCAATTCCGCATTCCGAATTCCGAATTCCGAATTTACAAGGTTCTTCTTCCCTCGAGCGCTCTCGTGAGAGTAACCTCATCGGCATATTCAAGATCCGCACCGACGGGTACGCCGTAGGCAAGTCTTGTGACCTTTATGCCCATAGGCTTGAGAAGCCTTGAAATATACATAGCCGTAGCCTCACCCTCAACGGTGGGATTGGTAGCCATAATGACCTCCTGCACCTTGTCGTCACCTGTTCTTGCAAGAAGCTCCTTGACGGTGATATCCTCAGGGCCGATGCCGTTCATAGGTGAAATAACACCGTGAAGCACGTGATATGTACCCTCGTATTCGTGTGTACGCTCGAAAGCCATAACGTCTCTCGGGTCCTCAACAACACAGATAACACTTTCGTCTCTGCCGCCGTCTTTACAGAGTGAACAAAGCTCATCCTCTGCAAGGTTGCAGCAGCGTGTGCATTTCTTTATTTTTTCGTGAGCGGTAAGAATTGCGTTTGCAAAGCCTTCCGCCTCTTCTTTTTTTAAATTAAGCACGTAGAAGGCAAGCCTCTGAGCACTCTTGTGACCGATGCCGGGCATACGCTCAAACTGCTCGACAAGCCTTGCCAACGCATTTACACTGTATCCTGCCATCAGAAGGGAAGGTTGAGACCTGCAAGGCCGCCCTGTGCTGCCTGCATAGCCTGATTCATAGCATCGTCAGCCTTTCTCATAGCCTCGTTTGTTGCGGCAATGATAAGATCTGCAAGCATATCTGCATCATCGGGATCGATAATATCGGGCTGCATCTTAATGCTCTTAACCTCGTGAGCGCCTGAAACAGTTACCTCAACTGCTCCGCCGCCTGCTGAAGCGGTAAACTCGCTTGCTTCAATTTCTGCCTGCCTCTGCTCCATCTGAGCCTGCATTTCCTGAATCTTTTTCATCATTGCAGCCTGTCCGCCCTGCTGCTGACCGGGAATTCTTGCTTTCATAATCTGTACTCCTTTATATTATGGTTATTTTTTATTTCTGATTATACCTGTATAATTATTTTATGTCAACATTTATGCCCATTGAGCCCGCTCTGCTGATAAGGTCCTCGAGAGGATCTCTCTTGGGTGCAGCTGCAGCCTTGGGTGCCGCTGATTTTGTTAGTCCGAGACGGTACTTTCTGCCGGTTACACGGTAAACCGCTTCCTTGACAGAGCGTGAGTTGCCGTCCTTTTTGATAAACTCACCGAGGGTCGGGTTGTCACTTTTTATAAGCACGTAATCACCGTTGATATACGCATCTGAGCCGTTGAGAATACCCCATAAGGCAGGGTTTGTTCGGAGAATTTCTGCGAGCACCTCTGCCCAGGGAAGGCTCTCGTTCTGTGAGGGTGCAACGGAAGCGGCGGTCTGCTCACGCTCCTTCTCGCCGACGGCAGGTGTCTCCTCCTGCTCGGGTGCAGGCACGTCAAAGGCTGTGCTGCGGACTCTTACGAGCTCCTTAGGCTCAGGCTTTTCTTCCGCTCTGATTTCGGGCTCCGCCTTTTTCTCTGACTGCACGGGTATCGCAGCGGATACTGATACGGGAGCCGGGTCGGCGGCAACAGTCTGCTGAGCAGGCTGAAAGCTGCCCGTTCTGATTTTATGCTCAAGTTCTGCGATTCTTGTCAGCAAGGCTTCGTTGGTTTCATTAAGTACGGGGTTTGCCATTTTTATGAAGGTCATTTCCGTCTCAATACGGCGGCTGACACCTCTTTTGATGTTAGCCACACAGTTTTGTAAAAGTCCGATACAATAAAGCACCGTTTCAAGTGTGTAGCCTGCGCTCTGCTGCCTGTACTGCTCAAGCTCCTCATCGGTGCAGACGATAAGACCGTCAGAGCTTTTCACGGTTTTGACAATCATAAGATTACGGTAATGGTTTATCATTTCACTGGCAAGGCGCTCCATATCGCAGGAGTCACCGTAAAGGCGGCTGATAATATCAAGTGCTTTTGCGGAATCCTTATTTCTTACCGCCTCGGCAAGTGCGAAAAGATGCTCCTTACCCGTCATACCTGCAACGGAAAGCACCGTCTCACAGGTAATATGCTTACTGTGTCCCGTACACTGGTCAAGAAGAGAAAGGGCGTCACGCATACCGCCGTCTGCAATTCTTGCAATAAGAGATGCGGCCTCGCTGTCAAGGGTAAAGCCCTCGCTGTCTGCGATAATATTCATTCTTTCGCTCATTGCCTCGGGAGTAACACGCTTGAAGTCAAAGCGCTGACAGCGTGAAACAACCGTAACGGGAAGCTTATGCACCTCAGTTGTGGCAAGGATAAACTTAACGTGAGCCGGCGGCTCCTCAAGGGTTTTGAGAAGAGCGTTGAAGGCACCCATAGAGAGCATATGCACCTCGTCGATGATATACACCCTGTATTTACATGCAGCAGGAGTGAAATTTATCTCCTCACGGATGTCACGGATGTTTTCGACACCGTTGTTACTTGCGGCGTCGATTTCAACAACGTCAAGTATTGCACCGCTGTCAAGACCCTTACAGATTTCACACTCATTGCAGGGGTTTCCGTCGATTGGATTAAGACAGTTGACCGCCTTCGAGAGTATTTTTGCACAGGTGGTTTTACCCGTACCTCTCGAGCCTGTGAAAAGATAGGCATGGGAGAGCTTCCCTGTCTCGATTTCCTTTGACAGAGTCTCTGTAATATGCTTTTGTCCCACAACGTCGTCAAAAACACGGGGACGGTATTTACGGTAAAGTACCTGATACATTGCTCTCACCTCGTAAGCTTAGGGATTAAAAATTGCAAAATCTGCGGGTAGCTTTTACCCGTCAGCACCCTTTCGGGCGCGATTGCGCATTGCGAATTGAAAAAAGACGCTTTACCTTGGTCATACAGCAACAGGCTTTGACTGTGTCGCACAGACATTCCACTTAATGCTGCTCGGTTTCCCGCCTGACATGGTTCGCGGCGTACTGTCGCACAGAACCCGCTGCTGCATGACCAAAATAAAGCATCTCACTTCTATTAAGTTTAATTAACTTTAATAAGCAGAGGTTATAATAACATAAACAGGAAAGAAAATCAAGCCTTTTATAATATTTTCTTCCTTTATATATAATTATAAAAGCTTCTCCTGCCAATCCTTTTCCTTAAAGCCGATAAGCACAAAATCCTCGCCGACGAGAAGAGGTCTCTTAACAAGCATACCGTCGGTGGAAAGCAGCTTTATTTTTTCCCCGTCACTCATAGCAGGAAGCTTATCCTTAAGAGCCATTGATTTATAAAGAAGACCCGAGGTGTTGAAGAATTTCTTTAATTCAGCACCGCTTTTACCGAGCCAGAGGGAAATTTCCTCTTCGGCAGGGTTATTTTCCTTGATATTTCTGATTTCATAGGCGATATTGTTTTCGTTGAGCCATTTCTGTGCCCTCTGACAGGTGGTGCATTTGGGATAGCATATAAATGTGAGCATAATTATTCCTCCATAACCTCAATATAAAAGCTGACGGGACGGAAGCCGTCGTTACAGGAAATCATTGCAGATTTTCTGTTTTTCATCCATCCGTCGTATATGTTTTCTCCGCCGTAGGCGAGGGTCATCACAAAGGGAGATATACTTTCCCATGCGCTGTCACAGAAGCCCTCGGGCTTTTTCCAGCCATCGGCAATAAACACCTGACCCTCTTTGATATCGCAGGCGTGCTCAATGGGGTTTTCATATTTTTCCATAAGGTCTGTATAATTTGCCTTTCTTACGGCTGTGATACGGATTCTGTTCATCCTCATCTCCCCTTTCCGTAATTATATTATACAGCAACGTCCCCCCATAATCAATAGCACCCGCTTTGTTTATTATTTACAAATATTCATCCTTGTTTTTTGCTTAAAATTGCCTTGAAATAAAATTGCTTTAATGGTAAAATCTTTTTGTATATTAATTTAAAAGGAGAATTATTATGTCCGCCTTCTTTTCATCAGTTGCATCAATATTTATTTCAATTATACTGATGCTCGAAAGCATTCCCGTTATATGGCTTCCCACAATAACAGTTGATGCCGCAAAGCCTCAGGGTCAGGTTTCAACAAAAGCAACAGGCTTCCTTTACGGTCTTGCCGAAGAGGGTGTACCCTCAAAGGCTTTAACCGAAAGCCTTGATATCGCCTCCGTATCGCAGAAGGTTGTTGACGGTCTTCAGCATCCCACCGGTGATATCAACCACATCTACACTCAGCTTGGTGATACCGACTATAACGTCGTCTACCTTCAGGACTCCTTCAGCACCTGGTACTACTGCCATAAGGAAATTATGGATATGCGTGCCGCAGGTACATATAACTGGGAAACCTATCTGACCGAAACCTATTTCCCCCTTGTCAAGGAAAAGGTTCGCACTCTTATGACAAGACCCTATGCGGATAAGCTTGTTTACTGCATATTCAACGAGTGTGACAATGCTATATGGTTCGGCAATTACATCGACGGCAACGTTCATTTCGACGAAATCGGCAAAGCAAACTTCTATAAGGCATGGGAAATGACCTATGATTTTGTCAAGTCAATCGACCCCGATGCAAAAATCGGCGGACCCGGTTATTGCGACTATGAAACGACAAAAATCCGCGGCTTTATGGAATACTGCACGGAAAATGACTGTGTGCCCGAGATTATGATTTACCACGAGCTTGCATGGTGGTCAATCCCCGACTGGCACAAGCACGTTGAGGATTACAGAAAAATCGAAAAGGAGCTCGGCGTTGATGCTCTTCCCATTATTGTAACGGAATACGGCACCATGGAGGACTGCGGCAATCCTGCGGCGATGCTCCACTACATTATCGCAATGGAAAAAAGCGGAGTTTACGGCAATATGGCCTTCTGGCGTCTTGCAAACAATCTCAACGACACCGCCGCAGATGACAACTCCCCCAACTCAAACTGGTGGCTTTACAGAAAATATGCAGAGCTTAACGGTCAGCTTTTAAAGGTCACAAGCAGGAGTCAGGACGAATACAACTACTGGAAAAGAAATGACGGTATTGCCGCCTTAAGAAATGACGGCAGCGCAATAGATATGATCGTGACCGGCAGAAGCGAAAGACAGCAGCTGAAGCTTAAGAGCCTTGACGTAACAAGACTCGGCACTGAGCTTACCGTTACCGTTGAGGCAGTTTACTATCAGGGTCTCACAGGTATCGTTTCAAGCCCCGTAACCGTCAGAAAATATAACGCCTCCGCCTCCTCGGGTGAGCTTCTGATAAACCTTCCCGCAACAGATGACGGCTCGGTATATTTCGTCACGGTTGAAAGAGCAATGGGTGAGGTTACTCCCGTGAGAAACACAAAGCTTCCCGTAAGATATGAATTTGAGGAGGGCAAGCTTCTCGGCAATGCCTACACCTATGACAGCGCTTATGCAACAACAGGCGAAACCAATGGTATGGTCGGCGGACTCGAAAAGGACGGCGACGGAGTAAGGGTAATTATCACCGCTCCCGAGTCGGGACTTTATGACTTTGATATCATCTTCGGCAACTCAAACGACGGCAGAGTGCCTGACGACAGAGATTTCTCAAAGGCAATTCTTGTTATCGACGGTAAAAAGCAGGAGCTTATTCTGCCCAACACCATAAAGAGTGAGTACACCGATACATATTCACTTCAGCTTGAGCTTTGTGCAGGTATACACACCGTCGAATTCTATCACGGCGAGGGCACCTACGTGCTTGACAGCGTCCTTCTCACTCCTCACAGAGATTCAGATACGATTTCACTTCTCAGAGACGGAAAAAGAAAATACATCGCCATTGCTCCCGCCGACGGCTACTACAGCATATGGGCAAGTGAAAAAACCGCCGCTACCGTTGACGGAGTAGAGATAAACCTCGACGGTATGACAACCGTTTATCTCAGACGAGGTCTCAATCAGCTTGAAACAGACGTTGAGTGTGCTACAGTTTTAATCTATAACGGTGCAGAGCCTCTTTCCTCACAGACCTTCACCGCAAAGGACTTCACTCTTTCAGAGGGTGCAACACTCAACAAGGACAAATACGGTACAGAGTATATTGACGGCATTTCAAGTGAGGGCGGCAAGGCTCAGCTCACAATAAATGCACCCGAGAGCGGCACATACCGTGTAACTCTCAGCTACGCCAATAATCAGGAGGGCGGATATCACGACTATAACGTGGACCTTGTTGAAGCACTCCTTACCGTAGAAGCAAACGGCGAAAGTCAGGATATGTTCTGCCGCAACACCTACAGCAGATATACCTATAAGACTATGACCTTCTCACTCGAGCTCAACGAGGGCGAAAACACCGTCACCCTTTCCTCAAGCGGTAATGTCCGCTTCAACGGCAAAACAACCTATGCTCCCCAGATTGAGAGCATCACGGTAAACCCTGTTCAATAATCTTCAGACTGTCGGGACAATTCTCCCGGCAGTCTTCATTTTACCCCGAGGGTCTGCATATGCTTTATCGGTGATATTATGTTTGTAATTGTCAGGCTCAGCGAAGACACGGTCAGGGGCAGAAGAAAAAGAAAGGAGCCCTTCTGCACAAGTGAAAGAACGGATATTGATCTGCACCGTTACTTTTTCATCGTTACCGTTAAGACCCGTAACGGCAAATATAACAAAAAGGCCCTCGAAGGATATACGGGAAGGCTTTCCTCTTCACTAATCCTTCCCGACACTCCCCTTAAGGAAAACAAACAGCTTTCCTTTCGTCGGCTTCTTAACTTTTCACCCGTTTTTTTCAAGGATATAAAGCCCGTAAAACGTCTTTGTATATGCGACCCCGAGGGCTTCGGAGCAGACCTTGCCGAAAAGCTGCTGCCCTACGCCTCAGCCCTGCATATTGTCAGCAGCCGAAAAGAGCTCTGGCAGAAAACGGCACAGGAGCTTTTTAATAAATACGGGGCTGCCGTCACCGTTTCTCAGCTCTGGAACGAAAATGCAGAGATTTCGGATTCAGTTATTTCTTCCCGCCTCGATTATGTTCCCCTATCCTTCAGAGGGGATATTTTTACCTGCGATACATCAGGCACTCATCCCTCAACAGTCTGTAGGGCGCAGGGAATCGAGCTCCCCTTCCGTTTTGAAAGGCTTCGTCCGACCTGCACGGATAAGCTTCTCTTTGCCACCTGCCTTTATGAAAAATGCTCCGTTACGGAAATAGAACGCTGTCCCTTTGAAAATATTGACATCTGCCGCCGTTAGTTATATACTTTTAAAAGGCAAAGGAGGGATATTATGACCTATGAATCAGCGGTTGACTATATAATGAGCAGACGTAAGTTTCAGAAAAGCTCTTCTCATGAAAGAATACGCCGTCTGCTTGAGCTGCTCGGAAGCCCCCATGACAGACTTAAATTTATCCACGTAGTCGGCACCAACGGCAAGGGCTCCGTTTCCACCGCACTTTCCTGCATAATGAAGGAAAGCGGTTACCGCGCAGGTCTTTTCACCTCACCCTACATAATAAAATTCAACGAAAGAATCAAGGTTGACGGTGAATTCATCCCCGACGAAGAGGTTGCGGAAATTACTGCCCTCATCAAAAAAAAAACCGACCTTATGGAAAAGGAAGACCTTTATCCCACGGTTTTTGAGGTTACCACAGCGCTTGCTATGGTATATTTTGAAAAAACCAAATGTGACGTCGTCATTCTGGAAGCAGGTATAGGCGGAAAAAATGACAGCACGAACGTCATAAACGACAAGCTTCTTTCCGTCTTCACAAGCATTTCCCTTGACCATACGGAAATGCTCGGCTCAACAGTAAAGGAAATTGCCGAGGAAAAATGCGGCATTATTCTCAAGGATACTCCCACCGTTTCATACCCCTTTGAGGCAGGAGAAGGCGGCTTCACCCCCCAGGACACAGATGCGGCAGAAGTAATAACCTCCGTCTGCAGAAAAAAAGAAAGTCCACTTATTGTTCCCGACACAAAAAAGCTGACGGTAACAAAAAGTGACATTTTCACAACAGAGTTCACCTACGGCTCAATGAAGGTCAGAATCAACCTCTGCGGTAAGCATCAGGTGGGCAATATGCTTACGGCTATCGAAGCGGCAAGGGCTTTACGTAAAAAAGGCTATACCGTAACAGATGAAAATATAACCAAGGGCATAGAAGCCTTCACCATTCCCGGCAGAACGGAGATTATCACACGTGAGCCTCTTATTATCCTTGACGGCGGACACAACGAGGGCTGTCTGAGAACCCTAAGAGAAACTCTCACCGCATTTCTCCCCGACAGAAAAATCACGCTCCTCTGCGCTTTTATGAAGGATAAGGATTACGAAAAAAGTCTCGGACACATACTCCCCCTTTGCAGTAATGCGGTTTTTACCTGCACGGACAATCTGAGAGGAGAGAAGCCTGAGCTTCTGAAGAAAATTGCAGAGAGCTACTGTACCTCTTACTGCGAAGAAGACACAAAAGCCGCACTGAAAAAAGCTATGGAGCTTAGCGGTGACGCCCTTATCGTCTGCGGCTCCTTTTACCTCGTCAGCGAGGTGCGCAAGCTGCTCAAATAAGTCAAAAAGAGACACTACGGTAAACGCCGACACCCCATAAGGAAGTATTTCTTTAAAATGTGAACTAACCGCACGATAATGCGTTAAAAACCACCGATATGCGTCAGCATTATCGGTGGTTTCCGTCTTTTCTCGCACGATTATTTCGCATTTTAAAGTGCT
>JAZNIH010000060.1:0-21046 GCA_045577395.1 Acutalibacteraceae bacterium
GGACGAGTAAAAGGTAGGTAGGATATAAAGGTGAGAAAGCAAGCATCTCACCTTTATATCCACAGCACGTGTGGATGAAAAAGCAGAGATAACCCTCCCACCGCTTACGCGGTCCCCCCTCCCTTTCAAGGAGGACAAGAATGAATTGCCTTACGGCATGAATTGATTTCATCATGAATTGCTTCGCATGAATTGGCTACGCCATTGGACGCCCACAGGGCGCCATTGCGCAATGCGCATTTAAAAAAGCGCCCCGAAGGACGCTTTTTTTATTAGAATATACCCTGTGCCATCATAGCATCGGCAACCTTAAGGAAGCCTGCGATATTTGCACCTGCAACAAGGTTGTAGCCGAGACCGTATTCCTCTGCTGCTGCAACAGAGTTGTTGTGAATGTCAATCATAATCTGACGAAGCTTTGCATCAACCTCTTCAGCAGTCCAGTTATATCTCATTGAGTTCTGACCCATTTCGAGAGCTGAAACTGCAACGCCGCCTGCATTAACTGCCTTTGCGGGACCTACTGCCTTACAGTTGTCCATAAGATAGCGGAGTGCTTCATTGGTTGTGGGCATGTTTGCAACCTCGATATAGTAGGAAACGCCGTTAGCTACAAGCTGCTCTGCTTCCTTCATACCGATTTCATTCTGTGTTGCGCAGGGCATAGCGATGTCAACCTTAACACCCCAGGGCTTCTGACCGGGGAAGAACTCTACACCGAACTTATCAGCATAGTCCTGTACCTTGTCACGGCCTGAAGCACGCATTTCAAGCATATAGTTGATCTTTTCCTCTGTGCATACGCCGTCCTTATCGTAAACGTAGCCGTCGGGACCTGAAATAGTAACAACCTTACCGCCGAGCTCTGTAATCTTTTTAACTGCACCCCATGCAACGTTACCGAAGCCTGAGATTGCAACTGTTTTACCCTTGATTTCCTCGCCGAAGTGCTTGAGCACCTCAACTGTATAATATGTTGCACCGTAGCCTGTTGCCTCGGGTCTGATGAGTGAGCCGCCGTAGGAAAGACCCTTACCTGTAAGTACGCCGTTTTCGAAAACGCCCTTAACACGTCTGTACTGACCGTAGAGGTAACCGATTTCTCTTGCGCCAACGCCCATATCACCTGCGGGAACGTCAACGTCAGGACCGATATGTCTGTAAAGCTCTGTCATAAATGACTGACAGAAACGAAGGATTTCTGCATCACTTCTTCCTCTGGGGTCGAAGTCGGAGCCGCCCTTTGCGCCGCCGATAGGAAGACCTGTAAGGCTGTTTTTGAAGGTCTGCTCGAAAGCAAGGAACTTCATAATGCCGAGATAAACAGAGGGATGAAAGCGCAGACCGCCCTTGAAGGGACCGATAGCACCGTTAAACTGTACTCTGTAGCCTGTGTTTACATGAACCTTTCCGTTGTCGTCAGCCCATGTAACACGGAAGGAGATAGCTCTTTCGGGCTCTGCCATTCTTTCAAGAAGTGAACACTTTTCATACTCGGGATGCTTTTCAATAACAGGGGCAAGTGAACGGTAAACCTCTGTTACAGTCTGCACGAACTCAGGCTCGTGTGAATACTTTTCAGCAATACTGCTTACTACTTTCTCTACGTAACTCATTGATAATATTACTCCTTTGTAAGCTCAGAAACTGAGCAGAATCAATAAAATGTATCAGCACTTTAATGTGATAGAGTATATTTTATTCCTACAATAAAAAAAATGCAATAAAAATTCATTATTTTTTCAAATTTTGTAAAATCTGCGAATATTTTTTGTCATTTTATATATCTTTTGGGAAAAATGCAAAAAAATCTGACTCCGTAGACAAAAAATTACTGTCTGTCGCCCTTTCTGACGTTTTTTTCACCGTCTCCCCGACCCTTCAGGTGATTTTAAACATAACATTGCCGATTTCGACAAAATGGTTAACATAATGTTACATTTTAAAAATTTTTATATATATAATTGTATTTACAAACAACCTGTGGTATAATCACAATACGATTACTATGGAGGTTTATGCACAATGAAAAGACAGTCGTTAAAAATCCTTCTTTTTATGTTGACTGCCGCTTGCCTTTTCTCCCTTTTCTTCGTTTCTGCAAGCGCTGCAAACAAAACTGTCGGTGATTTCGTTTTCTCGGTCAGCGGCTCCAATGCCACTCTTGTCGAATATAAAGGAAGCTCCGCAAGCGTTGAAATCCCCTCAAAGGTCGGCACCGCAAGTGTCACCGCCATCGGTAACGAGGCCTTCTGGGGCAACAAGACAATGAAAACCGTTTCCATCCCCTCAACGGTAAAGGTTATCGGCACCGCCGCCTTCAATGAGTGCTCCGCACTGACAAAGGTTGTTCTGCCCTCAAAGCTTACCACCCTCGGTGATGCGGTTTTCTGGTACTGTACAAATCTTAAGCAGGTCTTTGTTCCCAAGACCGTTACCAAAATGGGTGAAAACCTGTTCACGGGCTGTCACAGTACACTTACCGTTTACGTTGTAAAGGGCTCCTTTGCAGAAAGCCGTATGTCAGCCTTCCCCCAGACAAACTGGGCTTACCGCTATATTACGGAGCTTAAGCTTACCAAGTCCTCGCTCACCCTCGCCAAGGGAAGCACCTCAACCCTCGTTTATACATACTCCCCTGTAAATGTGTATTCAACAAAGGTGACTTATACCACAAGCAATTCAGCCGTTGCTACGGTTGACTCGTCGGGTAAGGTTACCGCAAAGGCTCCCGGCACCGCAACCATAACCTGCACCGCTAAGGACGGCGGCAAGGCTTCGGCAAAATGCACCGTAACGGTTGTCCCTGCAAAGGTTACCTCCTTCAAGGTAACGGATCAGACCCTCAACGGCTACACCATCTCATGGGGCAAATCCGACGGAGCGACAAAATACAACGTTTACCGCTACAACGAGACTACCAAAAAATACGAATCCTTTAAGATAACGACCGCAACCTCAATCAAGGTAACGGGTCTTAAGGCAGGCTCGTCACATCAGTATAAGGTAAAGGCATATACAAAGGTTGACGGCAAAAACTACAGCGCATCGGTTTCTGCGGTGTATAAGGCAGCAACGGCAAAGCCCGGCAAGGTTGCTTCAATCACCTGCAAGACTGCAACCGACTACATCAATCTTTCATGGAAGGCAACAAGCCTTGCCACAAGCTACAGAGTTTATCTTTACGACACCGTAAATTCAGAGTATATTTTCCTCGGCGAAACAACAAAAACAAGCTTTAAGGTTATGGAGCTTGCACCCGATACAAAATATACCTTTATGATAAGAGCTAAGGCAAAGACCTCAAACGGCAGCGTTCTTTCTCCCTACTCCCCTCTTACCGAATGTATTACCCGACCCGATTACGTAACAGGCCTCGGCGTTAAGGAAAATTCGGTTTACACAACAAAGCTCACTCTTAAGTGGGATAAGCTTGAGGGAGCTACCGGCTATCAGCTCGCTTCATATAATAAGGAAATCGGCGACTACGAGCGCTTCAAGACAATAGCAGACGGAAGCGTTACCGAATACACCGTAACAGACCTTCTTCCCGGCACCGAGTATCAGTTCAGAATCAGAGCATACTCCACCCGCGGTACTGTTACCACCTACGGCTACTATTCATCGGGAAGCCTTAAGGTATCAACCAACGACAGACCCGCTGACAAGGCCGAGGCCTTCACCGCCTTTGAGGAGGCTCTCCTTTCGGCAAAGCAGGCTGACGGAAGCTTCACCCTTGTAAGCATGTACACCGTTGACGGTGTTACGGGCGACGGAGATGCCGCTCATACAGTTATCACCGCATCGGATATTGAAGGCACTTCCTTCTCATACATCGTAAACGGCAAGGACAGAGTGACCGATGAAGCCGTCGGCAGTATCATCTGCTCACAGCAGGACTTCACCGCTGTCGGTACCGAAAACGTAACGGTCACAGACTTTGATGAGGACGGAAACGGCTTCAGACTCGGCTTTACCGCCGACAAGTCTTCAGCACCCGCACTTATGAGACTCCCCGCCTTTATCGGCACAGAGGGTGTCACCGTTGACAGTACGGAATATTCCGACGTAACGGTATCAACCAAGGTTCAGGGCTCAGGCATTGACGATATCACCGTCACCGCAAGGGTAGCCGTAGCCTGTACTAAGGACGGTGAGCAGAAGGTATTCACCGCTCGCATCACCGCAACATATTTATTCATCAGGTAAAAATTTGTCTGAGGTAAGACAATTTTTATAGATAATTTCAAGGAGGTAATTCTTATGAGAAAATCATTCAAGGCGGTTTTATCCACGATCTTTGTTATGCTTCTTATTTCATCAACAATGATCGTTACTCTTGCTGTCGGTAACATTTCCGGCCTTAAGGCAACAAGCGTAACACATAAATCCGCAACAATCACTTGGTCTGCCGCTTCAGGTGCAGACGGCTACGAGCTTTCCTACACAACAGGAAGCACAACCAAAAAGGTAACAATCAAGGGTAAGAGCACAACAAGCTACAAGCTCACTCTCACCCCCGGCAAGAGCTATACCGTTAAGGTAAAGAGCTATGACAAGCCCCTTATCGGCAAAACAAAGTACGGTAAGGAATACAAAATCACAGTCAAGGCTGTTCCCGCTGCAGTAAAGAACTTCAAGGCTACTGCTCTTGCAGGCGGTACCTCACTCAAGTTCACATGGAGCAAGGTTTCAGGTGTAACAGGCTATACCGTTTACCGCTACAGCTCAGCAAAGAAGGCTTACGTAAGCTGCGGCTCAACAACAGGCTCATCACTTACAGTCAAGGGTCTTTATGCAGGTACCGAGTATAAGTTCCGTATCGCAGCATACTACAAGTACAGCGGCAAGAACATCTACGGCTCATATACCAACATCACCGCAACACCCACCTATCTTGCACCCACATCATTTAAGGTAACAAAGACTGCAACAAATAGTCTTACTTTCACATGGACTGCAGCATCGGGTGCAAAAAACTACACAGTTTACCGTTACAGTGCATCCAAGAAGGCATATGTAAGCTGCGGCTCAACAACAGGCACTTCTCTCACGGTTAAGGGCCTTTATACAGGCACAGAATATCAGTTCAAGGTAAGAGGCTATACCAAGTCAGGCAGCAAGACAGTTTACGGTAATTATTCTTCTGTTATTACCGCTACTACCTTGCCTGCAGCAGTAACAGGCCTTACAACCTCAAACCTCACTCAGAAGGGCGTTGACATTGCCTTTGATAAGGCTCAGGGTGCTCTCGGCTATCAGGTTCTTCTTTACAGCTACGAGACCGGCAAGGAAACAAAGCTTGTAAAGCAGCTTGCAACCAACACCTATTCAATCACAGGTCTCGAGGCAGGTAAGACCTACAGAATCCGCGTACGCTCATACGTAAAGAACAGCGGAGCCTACTATTACAGCTCATACACCACAACCTACATCGATACTCCCCCCGCACTCAGCGCAGGTACCGCTGAAAATGCAAAGGATATCCTTGTTCAGTGGGGCGAGGTAAGAAAGGCTGCTTCATATAAGCTCGAGCGCTATCTTCCCAGGGAATACAAGTGGACAACAATCGCTGAAATTCCCGTTGAAACTGTTTACACAGGCAACAAGCCCTCAGCAAATAAGGTAAGCTACCTTGATGCAGGCCTTGGTGAAATCAATGCAGAGCTTTACCGTCTTACCGCATTCAATGCAAGCGGTGCAGTTATCAACACAGTCGAGCAGACAGTTGCAAACAAGGGCATCAAATTTGCTCAAAACGATTACTCCGTAACGGTTTCATGGGATGTTCCTGACAACATAACAAAGTATACCGTTTCCAAGATACCTCTCGAAGGCTATCAGAACTATGTTACGCCCATTCCCGATTTTGAAATTGCAAACCCCGACACAAATAAGTACACCTTCTATCTTACTCCCGGTGAGTACTGCAGCTATGTAATTTATGCCCACGCTGACGTAGGCGGTCAGGGCGGCGCTGTTGCAACCTTCACCGCACATGCAGGCAAGCTTATCATTGATTCCTCAAACGAAAGCAAGAACGCTCAGCTTCTTCTTCTCGTAAACGCTATCAATAAGGCTAAGGTTTACAAGGGAGACGTTAAGGTAAAGACAGACTCCTATGCAAAGATGGTTCTTGATGCTATTTACTTCTCAGAGGAAATGGCAGATAGGATTCCCGGCTCAAGCTTACTTCTCGACAACGGCGAAATTTCCGCTAAGGACCTTGAGGCCTTCTTCAAGCTTCTTGTCGGTCTCGGTGCCGCAGATGAAAGCGACATTCCCGAGATCGTAACAGAAGAGGATCCCGCACCCGTAACCTATAACTTCAGCGGTGGCGTTGCAACCTCAGAAACAGGCTCAAAGATCAACCTCAGAACCTACATCGAGCCCTCAGGCACAAGCGACAAGCTTGCTTTCCTTTTCAATCAGCATAAGCCCTCCTCATGGAAGAACGGCTTCTCATCAGTTTCAACAACCTACTACCCCGAATCAGGCAAGTATAAGATTGTTGCAACCCTCAAGCAGGAAAAGTTCGGTACTTCAACCTCAAACAAGGAGGCTAACTACCATCCCGGATTTGTATCTGTTTACGATGCTCTCGGCTTCTCAGGCGAAGGCGTAGACAACAACCTTACAACTCTCGGTGCAACTAAGATCACAGCTTATATCGACGCAGAAGGCCGTATTTACAGCTACACCTTCACATCACCCTTCTCAACCAAGTTTATGGCTTCTGACGGAGCTGATGCAGGCGTAGGCATGAAGATGAGCGGTACAACGACAATCAAGTACAACCTCTCCTTCTGATAAAGCTTAGCGTTTCATAACACTATATAATAGTATAAAGGGGTGCTCTCTTTCTGAGATGTATCCCTTTATATGATAAAACCGAAAGGAAGCACAAATGACTCAGAAGAAGTTTTTTCAGCTTGCCGCAATATGTGTAATCGGCGTATGGGTATTCTGTATAAGCCTTATGGTCAGCACCTCCGTTGCGAGAAAGGCAGACAAGGCTGACACTCCGACGGTGCCCGATCACGTCCACACTACGGAGCCCTCAACAACCGCACCTGTTACAACCGAGCCCTCAACGACGAAAAAGCCTGCCGATAATTCAGACAAAATTATTCTCGGCAACAATACATCAACAACCGTCACTCAGGTCGAGGACCCGGACTGGAAGGTGTCACAGGACGCCTCGAAGCATCAGGACGAGCTTAACAAAAACGTTCCCGTAGGCAAGGACAACATCATCAAGGCATACGTAAAGGGTGTCAACAAGCTCAAGGATACCAAAAGCTTTACCCTTGAAGCAAACGGCGCAATCAATATCAGCTTTGATCAGATTACAGGCGGTGCCGCCGCTGAAGCCGTAGCAAACAAGGCTATAGAGGAAAGTGCACCGAAGGCAATAACCTATCATTTTGTCAACGGACTTGACGAAGCAACGGGTGAAACACCCATCACAGCCGCTCCCCCCATGGGCGCCTATGCAAAGCTTTCGTCAGACGCAGTCCGTCAGGCAACGGCTCAGGGCACGGGCGACGGAGGATACGTAATCACCATCACCCTTAAGGATGAAACCCAGACCCTTACAGAGCAGGCAAAAAATCACAGCACGGCTATTGAAACAATTGACCTTGACAGCTATATGCCCGCAGGCATGAAAATCGAGGAAATGAGTCTTACCTACAGCGGTGCAACCGTAGAAGCGGTGTTCGACAAGGATAACCGCCTCACGTCACTCAAGTACACTCTTCCCATTGCCTCGGCAACGGGTAAGGGCGTCTACGACACCTTTGTCGGAAGCCTCGATATTGATTTCAGTCTGCACGGAGAGCAGTCCCGTTCATTCACCGTTATCTATTAAAATAAATGCGGATTTATTATTGACTTGAAACAAAGATAGTGATATAATAATCCCATAAAATAAATTCCGGAGGAATAGTTATGGAAACATTCAAAAAGATTGCTAAGATCGTTGCTATCATCATCGCAGTAGCAGCTGCCATTGCAGGTATTTACATCGCAGTAACAAAGATCATCGAAAAGAAGAAGATCAAGAATGCTGACGACAGAGAAAACTTCGTTTCCTGCTCATGCGAGGACGTTGATTTCATCTCCGAGACAGTTGCATAATTAAAGCATAAAATCAAGCGTTGTATCTTAAAGGATACAACGCTTTTTTCTTTTATCTGCCGCTTTATGACGAGACTACGGGGGTATATCTTTTTCATCTTTATGCTTGATGTGTCTTTCGCTTGGGATACGCTCATGCCGCTTGGCACTTCCTTTGGCTCAGTCGAGCCCCAAAGGAAGCAAAATGCCCTTTGGGGGTTTGGACACGGCTCGTCATTTTAAAAATATACTTATAGTCCGCCTACATCAACAAGCCTCGGCAGCGCACAACAGTCTTCCTTTACCCGACAATCAGATGTGCGCAATATTCTACTTTTCCGATAGGTTATCCCCGCCCTGCGTCCGTTGATTCCGCAGCGGGGAAGGTCTTGTTTGATATACTGCCTTACTTGATTGTGGGAAGAAATAGTCAGAGATTGCTTTAAGAAAGGTAAAAAACTTTATGCAAGCTTAAACAAAAGTGACGTCGGACGCTGCCTGAAAATGCAGACGGAGGCGGGCTACATCTTTCAGAAAAAATTAAGCCTTTCGCCATCGTCAGTTATCTGCGGTACCAATACTGTCGAAGCTTTGGCGGTAGAGGTAGGATACAACCTGATCGCTGCGGAGTCTGGCATTGTAAGGCGGGTAATATCTTACGGTTAATATGCTTGTTCGTGCTTCTGAAAAGAGCGCTTTGCATCCTTTGTCGCTCCGGACAAAGGATGTGCCTTAGCGGCACGAGCGCAGGACGAGTAGAAAGGTAGGTAGGATATAAAGGTGAAAAAGTAACCACCTCACCGTTAATCCACAGCACGTGTGGATGAAAAAACAGAGATAACCCTCCCACCGCTTACGCGGTCCTCCCCTCCCTTTCAAGGAGGGCTTTGATGCCTTTCAAGGCGGGCAAAAATGAATCGGCTCCGCCATTGGACGACCAAAGGGCGTTTTTGCGCATTGCGCATTCCGAATTGCGCATTGAAAAAAGCACCCCTCAGGGTGCTTTTTTATTTGTCCTTGCTTCGTGTGAACACCGAGCATATAAGACCGCTGATAACCGCCGCCATAATACCGATTGACGATGAGGCAAGCGGTCCGCTGAGAGCCCCTAAAAGTCCGTCTCTGTCAACCGCCTCTCTTGTGCCCTTTGCAAGGTTATAGCCAAAGCCTAAAAGAGGCACCGTGGCACCTGCGCCGGCAAAATCAGCTATTTTTTCATATATTCCCACGCCGCCGAGTATTACGCCGATAACCACAAAGCTGACAAGTATTTTCGCAGGCGTAAGTGCGGTGTAATCAATCAGAAGCTGACCGATAACACAGATAATACCTCCGACAAGAAAAGCCTTGAGCAGAGCTGTCAGTATCTCCATTTTACATCAGCTCCTTGAGTATACCGCATTTTTTCCTGCCCGAGCCGAGCAGCTTTACCGTTATAACCGCCGACATCAGAACGGTCACAACACAGAGCATTTTCTTTGCAAAATAAAGATATTTACTGCATTTCAACAGACAAAGAATACACCTGATGCTTTTTATCATATCCATAAATCAATCTCCCCTTCTGATATTAATAAGATGTGCGATGCCCGGTATGCTTTCCCCCTCCTTAGCTGAAACTGCTGAAAGAAGAGCACCCGTGGCAATAAATAGTACGTTTGAATAAAGACCGCTGCGCATAGCGTTAAGAACGTGTGAGCAAAGCACCGAGGCACTGCAGCCGCAGCCCGATCCCCCTGCATGTACGTCCTGCCTTTCTCTGTCAAAAATGAGCATACCGCAGTCGGCGTGGACGGAAGAGATATCAATACCGTCCTCCTTCATAAGAAGCTCCTTTAAAAGCTCGCTTCCTACAGTACCCAGGTCACCTGTAAGAATAATATCGTAATCCGTCGGCAGGGTGGCTGTGTCCCTGAGAAAATCGCTTATTGTTTTTCTTGCGGCAGGGGTAAATGTCAAGAGAAAACCATAAAATTTTTCAAAACCTCAAAAGTGCCTATTTTACTTATGTTTCGGCACTTCATTTATGGGTGCAGCTATGGGGTGGTTGCAATGAAAGGAAGACTATAACGGGTGGTTTGTAGACATTTTAGACAAAAGTGTCGGTTTTTTATAAATTCGAGTTAACGGGGGTTAAATTTGCAATTTTTATAAAATACACCCCCTTAACTGCCATTTTACACAAAAAATCAGCGTGCAGATTTTACTCCACACGCTGTAAAACTATTTCAAAATTGCCTTTGGTACAAAACCGATTTGCTCGTGTATCACTTCAAATTCCTTCAACAGTTTTTCTCCGAAAATCCAAACCTCCTGACGCCACGGATGTGACAGATAGCCGAATGCACCATATTTGTCAATATAAAAATAATAATCTCCGTCAGGAAAAAATCCACCGAAATATGCAATTCCTTTGCTGTTAAAATGCGGAGTTTCTTCATCCTCACTTTGATAATTTTCCAGATTTCTCGGGTCATACAGAACAAGACTGTGCTGCCAATCAAACCAATACAGTTGATGTCCGGGCTGCATACAATTTGCAAGTGCTGTCGGAGCCAATTCATAAAGCAATTCTATCTGTTCATCGCTCATACCTGAAATGTCATAAACCGAAAAAGGTCGATTTATCGAAAACGGTAGCCACGGACAATTCGCATCCGAGCTCGGATAAAACCGCAATTCTTTTTCAATAAAGCTATAGAAGAATTCTTCGTTTTCTTTGGGAAGTAACATTTTATCACCATTTTTCTCTTAACAGGAAATCAGCAATATGTGTAATTTCAATTCCGTTATCGTTGCCGATTGCAAGTGTATCTCTGCAAACGACATATTTGTGATAGTGGTCTTTGATTTCCATAAGGTTATCTGTTTCTCTTGTTGATTCGGTGGGCAGTTCAACGCAAACCTGAACATAAATCTTTTCATCTCTGCGAACACCGATGAAATCTATTTCTTTAGTACCGTTTTTACCGATATAGACATCATAGCCTCTGCGTTTCATTTCAAGAAAAACAATGTTCTCAAAAACAGCCGATAACATTTTTCTGTCAAAGCCTTGTAAGCTATACTTTATTGAAATATCAGAAAGATAATACTTTTCCTGAGTTTTCAGGATTGCTTTGCCTTGCAAATCATATCTTTTGCAGGGATAGATGATGAATGCTTCACTAATCCATTTGAGATAATTATATATCGTTTCAACAGAAAGACTTCTGTTTTCACTTTTAAGAAATTTTACTATTGAAGAAGCAGAGAACGTCAGACCTACATTTTCAATAATATATCTTACAACTCTGTCAAACAGATCTTTGTTTCTTATCTTGTGTCTTTTAGAAATATCTCTCGTTATTACAGAAGCGTAAATTCCCTCAACAACCTGATATGCAGATTTGGTATCAAAATCGCTTATACCCACAATGGGGAAACCACCGTACTGCACATATTCATCAAACGCTTCTCGAGCATTTTTAATATCCTTGTTTTTAAAAGTCAGATATTCCTTAAAAGAAAGAGTGTAAACAGGAATCAGAACATATCTGCCTGTTAAATATGTTGATATTTCACTTGACATCAGCTTTGAGTTTGAGCCTGTAACATATATATCAACATCAAAGTCTTCCATAAGAGAGTTTACAGTCTTTTCCCAGCCGCTGATTTCCTGAAGCTCGTCAAGGAAAAGATAGCATCTTCCTTTTTCTTTTATGGCATCTTTTAAATCGGTATACATCTTTTTTGCCGTAAAGTCGTCATAATCAGGATTGTTATATTTTCTTTCAATAATGTTATCGGGAGAAACACCTTTATTTTTGATTTCCTGTACTAACATTTCAAAAATTGTTGATTTGCCGCATCGACGAACACCGGCAAGAATTTTCACAAGCGGTGCATCTATAAAAGGAGTAATTGCATTAATATAATCCGGTCTTAAAATCATTCTGACCACCTCCGTTACCTAAAGTATATCGAAAAACTATGCTAAAGTCAATAGTTTTTACCTCTATACCGATAAAACTTTGTAATGTTATATATTTTTTAGAGTTAAAATAATACTATCTGTTTGCCTTATCTTCTCCCCAAACCCAAGTGTCATCAGCTTTTTTCTTTTTCGGTCGCGCACGTTTTCTTATTTTCTGTTTCTCGAACAAAGCCTTATAATCGGGCTGAGGTTCAGGTATTAAAATATCTAAATTTTCTGAAAGTCCGATTTCATTCAAAATCTTAATAAGATTTGACAGCTTGGTATCATATCCCATTTCTGTACGGGCAATAGTTTTAAGAGAAAGTCCGCATCTTTGTGCAAGCTCTGATTGTGTAATATTCAAGGAAATCCTGTACTGCTGAATACGGTTTCCCAATTCCACTAATATTGATTTTTCATCATTATAATTTAAAATCTTCATAGAGCCTCCATAATAACAAGTCAAATTTGTACTATTATAATATCAACTCTGTTTTAATAAGTCAAGTTTGACTTGTTATTTTTTTATAAATGCACAAAAAATATCTTTCTCAAAATACTACTATATACCCTATTGATAATATTACGCAGATTTCTTATCTGCCTCTTCAACGATTTCCTTATTCATTTCAATATAATTAACCACATTTTCGTAAGCATCGTTGAACTTGAATTTAATGGTAATATTCCCACCTTCGTGAACAAGTATCTCATCAATCAGCTCAACCACCATTGGCCTGTTAAGTGCTTCAATATTGCCGTACTGCTTGAAGTGTGAGATGAACTCGTTCTCACTATTCAGGCCTTGAGCGTACTCTTCTGCTGTCTTTGTAAGACTCTTGATTGTACTGTCAATCGCCTCGATTTTCTCCGTGAGGTTGGCTTTTAACTGCATATATTCTTCCCTTGTAATTACGCCTTGCTTCCAGTCAGGGTATAAATCAAGGGACATTTTTATGCATTTTTCACGCTCGGCAGATTGAGTTTTAATCATCTTCTGCAGATGGGTAGACTCCTTTTTTCGTTTACTGCTCTGATTGATTATTTCAAGAATTTCATCAAACTCAATAGCAGTATCAATCATTTTCTGCAAGGTGACAAGCACCGCAGTTTCAAGCTTATCAATACGGATTGTGTGATTAGTGCAGGCATCCTTGCTCATTTTCCTTGACGTCATACATCTATAATAACGGTAAGTTCCGTATGAATGAGTATTGGTTTTCTTGTTCATAATACGGTGACAATCTGCACAGCGCACAAGTCCCGAAAACAAATCAACCTCTTTTTTGACGGGTGAAGAACGGATATTCTTTCTGAAAAGCGACTGAGCCTTATTGAAAGTATCCTTGTCAATAATGGCCTCGTGGGTATTCTCAACAATAATCCATTCATCTTTCGGTATGGCTCGGCACTGTTTGATTTTGTAGCTTATAGTCGTGTTTTTGCCTTGCACCATATTGCCGATATACATTTCATTCTGAAGAATTCTGCGCACGGAACTGTCGTGCCATAAGCCGTCGTTACTCTTACCCATAGGGTGACGGTAGTTAAGACCTTTCAGCTTTTTATGCATTGACGGGTTAGGTACGCCTTCATCATTCAAGGCTTTTGCAATGCCGATAATGCTTTGACCTGCTATAAATCTTTCAAATATCATCCGTATAACAGGTGCAGTTTCTTCATCAATAATAAGTTGATGATGGTCATTCGGGTCTTTTAAATATCCGTAGGTTGGAAAAGAGCCGATAAACTTGCCCTGTGCTCTGTTCACATTGAGAGTACCTCGCACATTTACAGAAGTAGTTGCCGCAAGACTTTCATTTATAACATTGGTAACGCCAACGGAAATACACTGTGTTGCCGCATTCATACTGTTTGAAGCAGTGTCAATTCCGTTGTTAAGGGCGATGAAACGCACCTTTAATCTTACGAAAACATTATCAAGATAATTACCTGCATCGGTATAGTTTCGTCCGAAACGGGACAAATCCTTTACAACAACGCAGTTAACGGTACCAGCATAAATGTCTTCCATCATTTGGACAAATCCGGGACGGTCAAAATTTGTACCGCTCCAACCGTCATCAACATAAAAATCGTGAGCCTCAATATCGGGATGAAGCTTAAGATATTCCTTTAAAATTTCACGCTGTGATGTGATGGAATAGCTTTCTGATTTATCTCCGTCCTCACGGGACAGACGAATATAAAGAGCAGCCTTCCAGGTTTTAAGTTCCCTCTGAGGCTGCTCTAAATAATCCTTATATTTTGAATACATTAGTATAACCTCCACTTGTTTATCTATATAAACAAAGCGGAAGCACCACAAATCTTACAAATGAATTGTAGCATACTTCCGCCTGTATTTCAATAATTTTATAAAATTAGCTTATGGTAAATTTTTCAGCATGAACAAAGAGCGTTGCTCAAAGCACCTGAAAAATCTTTACCGCCACTATATGCTACTTTTACAATAACATCTCCGACCTTAAAGAGATATGGATTCTTTACCTGCTGTGTAAAGTCTTCTATTTTCTCCATAACGCTTTTGCTTTTATCTACAGTAATATCTCTTAAATCAGTCAGAGCGTTTTTATCGCAAATAGCTATCTCTGCAGCCTTGCAGAGGTCAAGCTGGGATTTTGTGAGCATTAAGTTATCACTTCCTCTCGTTAGTTATTATTGGTAATTATTTAGTTTTTAAACCAAGTTTTTCCTTAACCTGATTAATAATATCTGCTAAATTTTCTTCTCTCTTCATCACAAAGTCTAAAGTATTTTCTGAATGAAAAATACGGTGTGTTGAAATATTTATTAAGATATTCCTGAGAAGACATTTCTTCCTCGTAATAATTTTCACCGTCAGACTTTTTCTCTTCCTGCATTTTCTTGCAAAGATCTTCAGCGTTCATAGCATCTACCTCCCTTCATAATGTTTTTCTTTGACCTGTGCTCTTTCGGGGAAGTACCATTCACGGATAAGTGCCTTTTCCGCTTCAAGACTTTCTTCAAGCCCCGGTCTGTCTTTGATTATTCTTTTTGCAATGTTAATCTTTTCTCTTAGTGAGCCGATTTCAGACGTAAGAAAATCCCGACGGTCAATAAGGTCTTCCTTAACCGTCGGGTCTTTGCATCTTCTTATCTGATTGTAAATTTTGTTACGCTGAGTTTTAAGCTCCTCCATACGAATCTCTGTACTTGAAATGAATTTATCAACCTCGGCAAAGTCATATAGCTTTTCGTTTATCGCAAGCTCAATCTGCTTATGCATAAACTCAATTCTCGGTGCAGAATATTTCATCTTAGGCGAAAACGGATGCGGATTGCAGTTATTCTTTTCGGCTATTGCTCCCACAAACAAGAGAGCAATAAAGAAAAGTGAAATAACAGGTGCACCGAGTACGGCGCCGCCCACAAGCATCTTTGTAAAATCAGAAACAGTTCTGCTGAAATTTTCAGGACGACGGTAACTCTCTGCTGATTCTTTGAACTCATAATCCTTGTAATTGAAAACAAAGATTTGATTTTTAAGATAATTGTTCGCACGGGTGTAGTTGTAAAAGTTTTCATTTACCTCATAAAGATTCTGATAGTTGATTCTTTCCCAAAGACTTTCATAGGTATAATCATCACCGAGATTTGAAAGCTTAACTCCATGCTTGTCGGTACGGTAGCCAATTTTTCCGTCATCAAACCAATAACCCTTCTGACTCATAATTCTGAAAAACTGTTTTACACTTTTGCTTCTCGGAATAGCGTAATCAATATCTTCACGCATATAATCATATTTTGTTTTGATACCTTTCTGCTTTGCTTTGTAAACATTGTAGGGTATGCGTTTGCCTTTAGGATTTTGAATAACAGATAAGCCGTGTTCAAGACAGATTTCATCACTTGTCTTTCTGAACAGTCGGTACATCGCTCTGTCTTCATTCATCTTTTTTCCGTCAGTCATTGAAACGGAATTTATTACGATATGGCAGTGAACACAGTTAGCATTAAGGTGGGTGGCAACAACCATCTCGTAATCTTTCGCCCACATCTTACTTGCAACTTCCATTGCAACCTGCTGTGCTTCTTCGGGTGTAACCTCTCCCGGCTTGAAGGAAATATATGCGTGGTAAGCAACAATGCCTCCCGTCTTTCCATACATTTCTTTTGTATCAATCATCTGTCTTGCAGCAAAGTCAGGGTCACAGTTAATACCGTCAACAAGAAGTCGTTGTTCGCTTTCAAGATTTGTTTTATCCTTGTCGGCGGCATAGTGAAGCGAAGAAACAAGGTCAGAATATTTTGACAAGTCAGTTTTACTTTTGTTTGCCGCGTAAGAGACAACCTGATGAATGTTATTTTTTATCGGCCATATTCTTGTAACTGCCATTAAACAAATCTTCCTTTACCCGGTTTAAAATATTTTGCGATATCAGATTCAAGTGAACGGATATCTGATAAAACTTCTCTGCACTCAGCACGGTCAATAAAACCGATTGCGTTAGCTTTAGCAGTAAGCTGATTAAGATTAGTACCGACTCGGCGAAGCTCAATAATAAATTGTTTGTAATCAACAGGCGGAGCTTCAACAAGCCTTGAACCTAAAATCATTGCTCTGATAATTTTGCTTCGGTCAGTTTTCATTACCTTACAGAATTTGTTTAACACTTCATTTTCTTCTTCACTGAGATATACATGAAAATCAATTTCTCTTTTACGTTTTGACATATTAATTCTCCTTTCTTTGATTTTTTGTGTTGGGGTGTGGTGGTAAAAACGCTCTGTTTTTACGGATTTGCGGATACAAATCCAATGCTTGCTAAACTTCGGACCAAAATCCAAATTATTAAAGCAAGCATCGGTTTGTCCTCGTTTAATTACCTGCCGCATAAGAGAAAAGAGATACAATAAATTTAAACATCTTTTCTCTTTTGGTTTTTAAGGTTCTTACTGTTTCGTTTTCCGTTTTCAGATTGAGCCTTCTTTGTTTTTTCAGACTGTGGTTTTATTGTTCTGAATGTGAGCCTTGTAAGTTTGACCGCAGCACGAAGGAATCCGGATTCTTCATCATCAATAATGAACACATCATCAGGCACTTCCTTTTGTAAATCGAGAATCGCTTCATTAAGGTCTTTACAATAACTTTCAACCTGAATTTCGTCTTCACCTTTCAGGAACCATAAGTGAGTTTCTTTTACCTTTGACATATTTCTTACCTCCTTTCAATTTTTTTAATACGTCTGTTTTTGACATGTTTTTATCGGACCAAGTTCCGTATTTTTAAGTGTTTTTAAAATAAATTTTTCCTAAATGATGATTTGTTAACAAATGCAATTTCTATTTGATGAACAGAAAGTCCGATAAAAAAGACCTGCTAGAAAACAGCAGATCCTAAAGTTCGGTTAGTTGTTTCAGCTTTTTTTGTCATACGGCAACACGATTTCAAGAAAATATCTACAGATAATGTGGCTCGGTGTTAAGAGTTGCGGGCAGGTGTGAGCATCGCCGTCATCAAGCAACAGACAGTTACCGTTGTGGCAGTTACAGCACCTACTTTTAATCAGCACCTTGATATCTGCAAACTGCTTTGGGTAAGTTTAAATTTTTGCATAGGCTTTTTCTCCTTTCTTTTAAAAAATTAAAACCCGCCCGAAAAGAGCAGGTTATGTATCAAAATAAAAATCTAACGCAGTATTCATATACAGGATTTGTCTTTTTATTTTTATAATCAACACAAATATTTAAATTCTCTTAACAATAGAAAATTTCTCTCGAAATAGGTTATTGATTTCATGTGCAAACGGATGTATCATAAAAATACAGAAGCGCTTTTGAATTAGTTTTAGAGGTGAAGCAAATGAACATTTATTTTGGTGAGAATTTAAAGAATTATCGTCTTAAACGAAATCTCACTCAAGAAAAGCTTGCAGAGTTTTTAGGAGTCTCTTTTCAGACAATCAGCAAATGGGAACACGGAGATACTTATCCTGACATAACAATACTTCCAGATATTGCAGAGTTTTTCGGCGTAAGTGTTGATGAAATGTTGGGTGTTAACAAAACAAAGAACGAAGCAAAAATTCTTGATATAATTGAAAGAATTGATAATCTTACTGATGTGGATTTAAGGGGAGAAATTATTAAAGAAGCAATTAAGGACTTTCCTATGGATTTCAGAATACAGCTTCGTTTTATGGGACACTTGTATTTCTCGTGTGAAGATTCTCAGGTAAAAGAAAGACTTCCTAAAATCAAAAGTATCTATGATAACATTCAGCAAAACTGTACCGTAGATACAATTCGAATACGTGCAAAAAGATATATGGCTTCTTGTTATGCATGCCTTTCCAAAACAGAGGGAAGCGGAGTAGATTTTGAAGAATGTGAAAAAATATTAAAAGATATGCCATATATGAGAGACGGCAAGGAATTTGTGAAAGCAATTTTTTATCCCGAAGATCATCCGAGCTACTATGAAAATATCAAAAACTCAATTGATGTGTCAGCAGGACTTTTAGCCTCGGGACTTGGCCGCTTTTATTGGGATGATAACTTTTCAGTAGACTATAAAATCAAAGTTCAAAATATGAGTATCGACATTCTTAATATGATTTATGATGACGGAAATTACGGTAGCCAGTGGCGAGAAATTATGTATCTTTATCTGGAGCTCGGTCATCTGTATCATATGAAAGGTGATAATGAAAAGGCTGTTTTGAATCTGAAAAAGTCCGCAGAGCTTGCAAAACAGTTTGACGAAATGGAAAGGATAACAGTTATGCACTCATTACTTCTTGAGGGCAAGAAGTTTGATAAACACACTGTGGGCAGTACCTTTATTGCCTGTTCAAGAATAAAAGAGCTTATTAGTGAACGATATCCTTTCAGTGAAGATTTTAAAAAGACGAAAGAGTTTAAAGAAATTCTGAAAACATTAAGTAAATAAGGTACATGTGACTGCTCTCCTTGTGAGAGCAGTTTTTCTTTGCCGCTTTACCCGAAACAGTTCCTACAGGCATTACTACATATCTCTATGGCGCTGTGCAGTCAACTTGCATTTCAATAAATTGCGCTCGCTTTCTTCAAAAAAGGTCGTGGCGGTTTGTTCCGTTCGGACGGTCATTCACTTGTCTGTGAGAAGAAAACTTTTTTCTCCTCATAGATACCCCGACACGAGAAAGCAAAAATGTTCCTGATTTTTGGAAAAATTTGAAAAACTTTTTCGGGCATAAAAAAAGACCCTCGAAGTTTTACCTTCGAAGGTCATCTGAGTATTAAGTTTTAATACATATATTCATTGAAAAGTTGCTTAATATTTGCCAGGCGTTTTGACACAGCACTTGCACTTTTGAAGTTAAACTTTTCTGCAATCTCTTTTTGAGAGTAGCCCTGTTTTTTCATCAAATATATTTCTTTGTCAGTTTCATTGAGATTTTCAAGAACCTTTCTCTCAATGTCAATGACTTCTACTTCTTCAGTTGCATTATCCAAAGGCTCAACGGGAATGGCATCCTGAAAAGCTTCAATCAAGCCGTCAAGAGAAAGGGCTGCACCTGCCTCACTTCTTGAATGAGTCCACTTCCTGTCGAAATCAATCTTTGAAAAATTCTGCACTACAGATTCATTGAAATCCTCGTGTGTTGCCATTGATTTTTGTAATTCTACCAATTCGGGTACGCTTTGAGTCTGAAGAAACAAGCTCATCATTTTAGCAAGGAACTCATCAACAACACCATTAAATATCGTTTCGAGTTCATCTTCGGTCATCTCATCAGGATCTTTACCTGTTTCCTCAGCGTATTTTGCTATTTCTTCAATACAACGTTCTTCAGTTATTTTGCAATAACTATCAAAGATTCTGTCGAGCGCTTCCTCATTTTCTCTAAGCTCCATTACAATTCCGGATACAAGAGTTTCATCAGTTTTCTCAAGACTGACTAATGGTGAATCATCCGAAAAGTTAATAAGTGATGAAAATCCGGTAAGTTCACCCATTTTCTCATTCCAACTCTGCTGAAAAATAGTTTGGGCTCTGCCGTATAAAAACAGCTCACCTTCACTCGCTTTTTTGGGGTTAAACTTTGATTTCATAGTAGTGAAATCGTTTTCTTTAAAATTTGCTTTCAGGTCTTCAATGGTAATGGGACCTTCTTTTTCGAGTAGGGAAGATTTTTTCATTATGTGTACCTCTGAATTATTACATCCTTGATTTTGAGGATATTATATTGGAAGTTAAGTGAGAAAATAAGAGAATGGTGTCGAAAAAAACATATTGTTAGTAAAATCAAAATTTTAACTGATAACAGATGGAAGGCGAACTCGTTAAAGTACATCGTAAAGGGATTTCTATACTTTAACTACGGAAGAAAAAATGTTCATTAACACAGTTGTTGACCGTATGCATTCAACACCTGTAACAGCTGATAAGATTTATAGAAAGGCATTAGAGAAGATGAGGAAAGAGCTGATGGAAAGTGGTGGCTTATGAAACATAAATAACTGTGAGCTTATAATTTTCGAGTTCATCGTAAAACAATTATAAAAAGGATATGGAAATTATTTTTTGGCAATGCGAACAAGCCATTCTATTGATTGTCCCCTTCTATTCTCTGTTATTTCAAATTCTTCAACGATGGTAAACCTATTCCTTTTAAGAATAGTGTTTAATAGTTCGTTAGAATAAAGCTGATATACTCTTTTTCCAAGTCCCTCTCCTGTATCAATAAGTTTTAATCCCTCTCCTTTTTTTACCATTATAAAAATTATACCATTTGATTTTAAGACTCTATGTGCTTCACTCAAAGCTAAATCAACAGTGTACCCTTTTGAAATTATTGGCAAATGTAATAAAGATGCATTAAACCTAACGACATCAAATGTGTTATCCTCAAAACACAACGAACACATATTTGAGTATACATAGCTTTCACTAGGTATTTTTCCTTCCGAGCTTTTTTGTTTTAAAACATCTAAAAA